>CALRLO020000030.1:0-51037 GCA_943368755.1 Synechococcus sp. UW140
CGCCGGCCGGACCGGGTCAGAGGCCGCACGCCGCACCAGCGCACGCAGGTCGATGTGGGGCAGCACACCCTGCTCCAGCAGGTAGGCATTGGCCTGGTGGCAACCCTCTTCGTAGGCGAGGGGCAGCAGGCCCTCGACATCGCCACGGCAGTGGGCCCAGATGTCCAGATCCAGCCCGGCCTGCACCCAGGCGTCCACCACCTGTTCGGCCAGCACCTTGGCATGCACCCGGTCGGGACGGGAGGCGTCCGCGCCCGGCTCCAGGCTCTGCAGGCGAAGACGCAGGTCGTTGAATTCCCATTGGGCCTGGGCCTCCATGGCCAGGGCCAGGCGACCCGAGAGGATCTGCTGCTCGATCTGGGTTTCATCCACCAGCTGCAGACCTTCGCCTCCGCGGGTCGAGTCACCGCCGCTGGTGACCGGGCGCGACAGCACCTGGCGGGCCATTTCGATCCATGTGGGGCCGGTGTTGCGCCACAGCAGACGCATTTCGTCGCGGCGCTGCTGCGCCGCTGCGGAGGTTGCGCGCTCCGGCGGCGCGTCCAGGCGCGCCTCGATGTCGCGCACCGCCTTCTGCAAGGCCTTGAAGACACGCGCCACCACCAGCTGGCGCGCGTGCCGGGCAAGCGGGGCGGAGGCGGGCATCACCATCGCGCCATCCTACCCCGTCGCGCTCAGACCACCGCGCCGGCGTTGGGGTCGTCCCCGTCGGCCTTCTTGGGCGTGTTCTTGATCAGGTCCTCACGCTTGACCCCCATCCACATCGCCAGCGCACCGGCCACGAAGACCGACGAGTAGATGCCGAACACGATGCCGATGGTGAGGGCCAGCGCGAAGTAATGCAGCGTGGGCCCACCGAAGAACAGCATGGACAGCACCATCGCCTCGGTGGACGCGTGGGTGATGATGGTGCGGCTCATGGTGCTGGTGATGGCGTGGTCGATCACCTGCGGCGTGTCCATCTTGCGGAACTTGCGGAACGCCTCGCGGATACGGTCGAAGATCACCACCGATTCGTTGACCGAGTAGCCCAGCACCGCCAGCACGGCCGCCAGCACCGCCAGCGAGAACTCCCACTGGAAGAAGGCGAAGAAGCCCAGGATGATGACGATGTCGTGCAGGTTGGCAACGATGGCGGCGATGCCGAACTTCCACTCGAAGCGGAAAGCCAGGTAGAGGGAGATGCCCACCACCACCATGCCCAGCGCGAGCAGACCGCTGTGCACCAGTTCCTCGCCCACCTGCGGACCCACGAACTCGGTGCGGCGCAGCGTCACATCAGGGCTTTCGGCCTTGAGCGCGGCCAGCACCTGCTCGCTCTGCTGCGCCGAGGTCACGCCCTCGCGGGGCGGCAGGCGGACCATGACGTCCTGCGAGGTGCCGAAGTTCTGCACCTGCACATCGTCGGCGTAGCCCAGACCGGTGACGACCGAGCGCACCTTGCCCAGGTCGGCCGCCTGCGAGTAGCTGACCTCCATGACCGTGCCGCCGGTGAACTCCACCGACAGGTGCAGGCCGCGTGTCGCGAGAAAGAAGACCGCCAGTGCGAACGTGACCAGCGAGATCACGTTGAGCACGATGGCGTGCTTCATGAAGGGGATGTCTTTCTTGATGCGGAAAAATTCCATGACGCTTGCCCCTTGTGCTTATTTCTTGACCGCCGGCGTGGCGTCGGGGCGCCAGATCTGGCCCACCGATACGCCCTTGAGCTTCTTCTGGCGGCCATACCAGAGGTTGACCAGGCCGCGCATGAAGAACACCGCCGAGAACATCGAGGTGATGATGCCGAGCGAGTGCACCACGGCGAAGCCACGCACCGGGCCGGAACCGAAGATCAGCAGGGCCAGCGCCGCAATCAGCGTCGTGACGTTGGAGTCGAAGATGGTGGCCCAGGCGCGGTCGAAGCCGGCGTGGATGGCTGCCTGCGGCGACGCGCCATTGCGCAGCTCTTCGCGGATGCGCTCGTTGATCAGCACGTTGGAGTCGATCGCCATGCCCAGCGCCAGCGCCATGGCGGCGATGCCTGGCAGCGTGAGCGTGGCCTGCAGCAGCGACAGGATGGCCACCAGCAGCAGCAGGTTGACGGTGAGCGCGATGCTGGAGAATACCCCGAACAGCAGGTAGTAGGCGCACATGAAGACCACGATCACCACGAAGCCCCAGACCACGCTGTCGAAGCCGCGCTCGATGTTCTCGGCGCCCAGGCTCGGGCCGATGGTGCGTTCCTCGATGATCTCCATGGGCGCGGCCAGCGAACCGGCGCGCAGCAGCAGCGCGGTGTCGTTGGCTTCCACCGTGGTCATGGCCCCCGAGATCTGCACGCGGCCGCCACCGATCTCGCCACGGATCACGGGTGCGGTCACGACCTCGCCCTTGCCCTTTTCGAACAGCAGGATGGCCATGCGCTTGCCCACGTTCTCACGCGTCACGTCGCGGAAGATGCGCGCGCCCTTGGCATCCAGCGTCAGGTGCACGGCGGCCTCCTGGGTCTGGCTGTCGAAGCCGGCCTGCGCATCTGTGAGGTTTTCGCCGGTCAGCAGCACGTCGCGTTTGGTGATGACGGCGCGGCCTTCGCGGTCGAGGTGGCGTTCGGAGCCGAAGGGTATCGGGCCGGTGCCACGCTCGGCGGCGCGGCCCTCGGTGCTTTCGTCCACCATGCGCAGTTCCAGCGTGGCGGTACGGCCCAGGATGTCCTTGGCCTTGGCGGTGTCCTGCACACCGGGCAGCTGCACCACGATGCGGTCCAGGCCCTGCTGCTGGATCACCGGCTCGGCCACGCCCAGCTCGTTGATCCGGTTGTGCAGCGTGGTCATGTTCTGCTTGAGCGCCTGCTCCTGCACGCGGCGCGCGGCCTCGGGCCGGATGCTCAGCACCAGGATGCCGCTGTCGGCGGTGTTGCCCTCGGCCACCTGCAGGTCAGGGAAGGTGTCACGCACCAGGTTGGTCACGGCGGTGCGGGTCTCGGCGTCGCGCACGCGCACCTCGACCGACTGGCCGCTGCGGCTGATGCCGCCGTGGCGGATGTTCTTCTCGCGCAGCGCCAGGCGCAGGTCGCCGGTGAAGCCGTCGGCGCGGCGCTCCAGCGCGCCGGGCATGTCCACCTGCAGCATGAAGTGCACGCCACCGCGCAGGTCCAGGCCGAGGTACATGGGCGATGCGTGCAACGCGGCCAGCCAGCCCGGGGTGCGCGGCACCAGGTTCAGCGCCACCACGTAGCTGGGGTCGGTCTTGTCGGGGTTGAGGGCGGCGTCGATCACGTCGCGCGCCTTGAGCTGGTTGTCGGTGGTATCGAAACGGGCCCGGATGGAGCTGGCCTCCAGCTGAACCAGATCCGGCGACATGCCGCTGTCCTTGAGGGCCTGCTCGACACGCTGCAGCGTACCGACGTCGACCCGTACCGCCACCTTGCCGGCAGACACCTGCACGGCCGGTGCCTCACCGAAGAAGTTGGGCAGCGTGTAGATGGTCCCGATGAGCAGCGCGACAACGATGATCGCGTACTTCCAGAGCGGATATCGATTCATAAGAGGAGGACCTTAATCCGGGGGTGCCACGGAGCCGGCTCTGCCGGTCCGTAGGCACCGCCCCCTTGAGGGGGTGACGCGCCCCTAGGCGCGGCGCGGGGGTGGGCTTATTTGACAGTGCCTTTGGGCAGCACCTGCACCACGGCCGTGCGCTGCAGCTGGATCTCGACGCCATTGGCGATCTCGATGCCGATGTAGGTTTCACCGACCTTGGAGACCTTGCCCAGCAGGCCACCAGCGGTCACGACCTCGTCGCCTTTGGCTACGGCGTCGATCATGGCGCGGTGCTCCTTCTGGCGCTTCATCTGCGGGCGGATCATCACGAAATACAGCACCACGAACATCAGCACCAGCGGCAGCAGGCTCAGCAGCGTGGACTGGGGGCCGGCGGCTTCAGCGGCCTGGGCGTATGCGGGGGAAATGAACACGGGTATCTCCGTTGTCGAGGGTTTTTCAGGCGCGTGACCCGGCCGCCCGGTCAGCGGCACGGCCACGCAAGATCAACCCTCGATTGTATTCGGGGGTCTGGAGTTCCCCGCCCAAGCCCCTTCAGGCGGCCTGCCGCTGCTCGCCACGCGGGGCGCGCCAGGCAGCCAGCAAGGTGTTCCAGCGCAGACGGGCGGCGCGGGCATTGCGCTCCTTCACGTGGCCAAACCCCTTGATCGCCTCGGGTACGCGGGCCAGTTCGAGCGCCTGGGCGTGGCTGTCGGCGTCCAGACCGGCCATCAGTTCGTCCAGCAGCGCCCGGTAGTCCACGATCAGCTGACGCTCCATGCGGCGCTCTTCGGTGCGCCCGAACAGGTCCAGCGCCGTGCCGCGCAGGCCTTTGAGACGTGCCAGCACACGAAAGGCGGTCAGCATGGCCGGGCCGAACGTCTGCTTCACCAGCTCGCCCTTGTCGTTCTTTTTGGCCAGCAGCGGCGGCGCCAGGTGGTAGTTCAGCTTGTAGTCGCCCTCGAACTCGCGGGCCAGGCGCTCATGGAAGGCCGGATCCACGTGCAGCCGGGCCACCTCGTACTCGTCCTTGTAGGCCATAAGTTTGAACAGGTTGCGCGCCACGGCCTCGGTCAGCGTGGTCTTGCCCAGTGGCGCCTCGGCCGCGCGCACGCGCGCCACGGCGTCGCGGAAGGTCTGGGCGTAGGCCGCGTTCTGGTAGGCGGTCAGAAATTCGACGCGGCGCTCGATCACGGTCTCCAGGCTGTCGCGGCGCTGGAATTCGATCACCTGGGCCGGTGCCAGCAGTTTCTGCACCCGGGCCCAGTCGTGGGCGGCCTGGCGGCCCCACTCGAACGCGGTCTTGTTGGCCTCGACGGCGACGCCGTTGAGCTCGATGGCGCGCATGAGCGCCGCATGGCCCAGCGGCACCCAGCCTTTTTGCCACGCGTAGCCCAGGATCATGGGGTTGACGTAGATGGTGTCGCCCATGAGCTTGCTGGCCACCGCATCGGCGTCGAACAGCCCGAGGTTGCCGGGCTCGGCCACCGCCTGCGCGATGGTGGCGGCGCAACGCTCGGCCGGGTTTTCCCAGTTGGCGTTCTTCACGAACGCGGCCGTGGGCGTGCCGTGGGTGTTGAGCGCCACATGGGTGCGCCCGGCGCGTATGCGCAGCAGGGTTTCCTTGTTGGCGGTGACGATGGGGTCGCAGCCGATGATCAGGTCGCCGCCGGCCATGCCCACGCGGGTGGTGCGGATGTCGGCCTGGTGGTCGGCGATCAGCACATGGCTCCAGGTGGCGCCGCCCTTCTGGGCCAGACCCGCTGCATCCTGGGTGACGATGCCCTTGCCCTCCAGGTGCGCCGCCATGCCCAGCAGCTGGCCGATGGTGATGACCCCGGTGCCGCCCACGCCGGCCACCACGATGCCCCAGGCCACGTCGGTGACGGGCAGCACGGGCTGCGGCAGCTCGCCCAGCTCCTGCGGCGCGGGCCGTCTGGCGTCCTTGCTTTTCTTGCGCAGCTGGCCGCCTTCGACGGTGACGAAGCTGGGGCAGAAGCCCTTGGTGCAGGAGAAGTCCTTGTTGCAGGTGCTCTGGTTGATGGTGCGCTTGCGGCCGAACTCGGTCTCCAGCGGCTCCACGCTCAGGCAGTTGGACTGCACGCCGCAATCGCCACAGCCCTCACACACCAGCTCGTTGATGACCACACGCTTGGCCGGATCCACCAGCGTGCCGCGCTTGCGGCGGCGGCGCTTCTCGGTGGCGCAAGTCTGGTCGTAGATGATGACGGTCGTGCCCTTGATCTCGCGGAACTCGCGCTGCACCGCATCGAGGGTGTCGCGGTGCCGGATCTCGATGCCCGCAGGCAGGCCGGACACCGACGCGTACTTCTGCGGCTCGTCGGTCACGATGGTGATCTTGGCCGCGCCTTCGGCGCGCATGCTCTGCGCGATCTGCACCACGCTGTGGCCCTCGGGGCGCTCGCCCACCTGCTGGCCACCGGTCATGGCCACGGCATCGTTGTAGAGGATCTTGTAGGTGATGTTGACACCGGCGGCGATGCTCTGGCGCACCGCCAGCGTGCCGCTGTGGAAGTAGGTGCCGTCGCCCAGGTTGGCGAAGATGTGCTGGTCGGTGCTGAAAGGCTGCTGGCCGACCCAGGGCACGCCCTCGCCCCCCATCTGGGTGAAGCCCACGGTGTCGCGGTCCATCCAGATGGTCATGAAATGGCAGCCGATGCCGGCCATGGCGCGCGAGCCTTCGGGCACACGGGTGCTGGTGTTGTGCGGACAGCCCGAGCAGAACCAGGGCTGGCGGTCCGCGCCCTGCACCGTGTTGAGCTCGATCGCCTTCATGGCCTTTTCCTTGGCCTCCAGGATGGCGAGCTGCGCATCGATGCGGGCGGCCATGTCCTCGCTCACGCCCAGCTTCTTGAGGCGCCGGGCAATGGCGCGCGCGATGATGGCCGGCGTGAGGTCGGCGTTGGCACGCAGCAGCGTGTGGCCGCTGGGGTTGGGCATGCTCCATTCGCCGCCCGAGTAGTCGCCCTCGACCTCGTCGAACTTGCCCAGCACGTTGGGGCGCACATCGCCACGCCAGTTGTAGAGCTCTTCCTTGAGCTGGTACTCGATGACCTGGCGTTTTTCCTCCACCACGAGAATCTCACGCAGGCCGGTGGCGAATTCGCGGGTGGTCTGCGCCTCCAGAGGCCACACCACGGCCACCTTGTGCAGGCGGATGCCGAGCTGGCGGCAGGCGTCGTCGTCCAGTCCCAGGTCCAGCAGGGCCTGGCGCGTGTCGCTGTAGGCCTTGCCGCTGGCGATCAGGCCCAGGCGGTCGTTCGGGCCTTCGATCACGTTGTGGTTCAGCCGGTTGGCGCGGATGTAGGCCAGCGCGGCGTACCACTTGTAGTCGTACAGGCGGGCTTCCTGGTCCAGTGCGTTGTCGGGCCAGCGGATGTGCACGCCGCCGGGCGGCATCTCGAAATCGGGTAGCACGATGTCCACGCGCTGCGGGTCAATCGTCGCGGTGGCGCTCGATTCGACGATTTCCTGGATGGTCTTCATGCCCGCCCAGACGCCGCTGAAGCGGCTCATGGCAAAGGCGTGCTGGCCCAGGTCGAGGATCTCCTGCACGCTGGCCGGAAAGAACACCGGGAAGCCGCAGGCCTTGAAGATGTGGTCGCTCTGGTGAGCAGCGGTGGAGCTTTTGGCGATGTGGTCGTCACCCGCCACCGCGATCACGCCCCCCAGCGGCGCGGTACCGGCCATGTTGGCGTGCTTGAAGACGTCGGAGCAGCGGTCCACACCCGGGCCCTTGCCATACCAGATGCCGAACACGCCGTCGAACCGGTTGGTGCCGGGCGGCGCAAAACCCAGCTGCTGCGTGCCCCACAGCGCGGTGGCGGCCAGCTCCTCGTTCACGCCGGGTTGGAACACGATGTTCTGGCTCTTGAGGTACTTGGCGGCCTTTTGCAGCGCCTGGTCGTAGCCGCCCAGTGGCGAGCCCCGGTAGCCACTGATGAACCCCGCCGTGTTTTTGCCCATCAGCGCGTCGCGCTGGCGTTGCAGCATGGGCAGCTTGACCAGCGCCTGCACGCCGCTCATGAAGGCGCGGCCGTGCTCCAGGCTGTATTTGTCGTCGAGCGTGACGGTTTCGAGCGCGCGGCGGATGTGTTCCGGCATTTCGCGCGAGAAAGGGGCGTTCATCGTGGTTGTCTCCAGGGGTGGCAGCCGCCTTGTGGGCAGCCGGTGCCCGCACGCGCCAGCGAGGCGGCGCGAGCGGACGCTAAGTGCACAAAGTGTATGCCTGGGCCCTGGATATGTCTTTGCGTTTCATGCCTCCAAAACGGCATTGCGAAAAAGATTCTTTCTTGCTTTGACCCATAAATGAAACGGTATAGTTGCACGCCACCCCCTAGCGCCTGAACGCACCTTGACGCCCCACCTGCTTGGAACCCTGCTGCTCGTGCTGGCCGTTGCCACGGTGTACACCGCCACCGGCTGGGTGTCGCTGCACATTGCCATCCCGCCCGAGTACATCTCGCTGGTGTTCGTGCCAGCCGGTGTGGCCCTGGGCGCCGTGCTGGCCTGGGGCCCGCGGGTGCTGCCCGGGGTGGCACTGGGGGCTCTCACCATCAACGCGCTGGCCAACCACCAGGCCGCCATGCCTTGGCTGAACTGGAACCTGCCGGTGGTGGCGCTGGGCGCCAGCATCCAGGCCTGGCTCGGCGCCTGGCTGGCACGGCGCTGGGTGGGCTACCCCAACGCCCTGGACACGCCAGGCCGTGTGGTGCTGTTCCTGCTGCTCACCGCGCCGGTAGCCTGCCTGGTCAATGCCAGCCTGTCGGTGCCAGTGCTGGTCGCCCTGGGGGTCATACCCTCCCCGGAGGCCGGTTTCAGCTGGTGGAGCTGGTGGCTGGGCGACGCGCTGGGCGTGGTGCTGTTCGCCCCGCTGATGCTGGCCCTGTTCGGCCAACCCGCCGAGGCCTGGCGGCCGCGGTTGCGCACCGTGGCACTGCCCATGGTGGTGGCGCTGCTGCTGGCTGGCGCCAGCTTCTATCAGGTGCGCAGCGCCGAAGACCGGCACCAGCAGGAAAGTTTCGATCGGGAGAGCCGCGAGATGGCCCGCCTGCTGCAGCGCCGCCTGGATGCCCAGTCCGACGCGGTGATTGCGGTGGCCAAGCTCATGCAGCTGACGGAACAGACCGGCGCCGACGACTTCCGCACCGCCGTCTCACCCTGGCTGGACCGCTACACCGGCACCCAGAACTTCGGCTGGAGCCCCTACATCACCGCCGCCGAGCGCCCCGCCTTCGAGGCCGAGCAGCGCCGCCTCGGTCGCGCCGGTTTCACCATCCTGGGCCGCGACGCCCAGGGCCGCACCTTCGCGGCCGACCCCGCGCCAGGCCACCTGCCCATCACGCTGGTCGAGCCGCTGGCCACCAACCTCAGCGTGGTGGGCCTGGACGTGCTGGTGCTGCCCGCCACCTCGCAGGCCGTGATGACCACCCAGATCTCTGGGCGACCGGAGGTGACGCAGGGCCTGCGCCTGGTCCAGGAAAACCGCCAGCAGCGCGGCGTGGTGATGTACCACGCGGTGTTCCATCGCAACACGGACGGCGGCTACGGCTCGCTCAAGGGCGTGGTCTCGGCGGTGTTCCGCATGGACGACGTGTTGCAGGCGGCGCTGGGCACCATGGACATGGCACGCATGCGGCTGTGCCTGATCGACCCCGGTGGCAGCGTTGGCAACCAGCGCCTGGCCGGCCCCGAAGGCTGTGAAAGCCTCCAGCCCGCCCCGCACGCCATGAGTCTGCAGCTGCCGGTGCGTTTCGGCGACCGCTTCTGGGAGTTCCGACTCGACGCCGGGCCGGCCTACCGCAACCAGAACCGCAGCTGGATGGCCTGGGCCACCATCGCCATCGGCCTGAGCGCGGTGGCCATGCTGGGCGCTTTCCTGATCGTCATCACCGGCCAGAGCCGTCGCACCCAGCAGCTGGTGGACCTGCGCACCGCCGAGCTGGCCGGCAGCAACGCCCGCCTCACCCAGCTCGCCCACTTCGATCCGCTGACCGGGCTGTCCAACCGCAAGCACTGGATGGACCAGGCCGAGGCCACGCTGGAGACCGCACGCCGCCAGGGCGATGCCATGGCGGTGATGTTCATCGACCTGGACCGCTTCAAGCACATCAACGACAGCCTGGGCCACAACATGGGCGACCGCCTGCTGGCCGCCGTGGCCGGGCGGCTGCGCGGCTGCCTGCGCGCACGCGACGTGCTGGCCCGTCTGGGTGGCGACGAGTTCGTGATCCTGCTGCCCCGCCTCAAGGGCCGCGAAGGCGCCACCGTGGCTGCGCGCAAGGTGATGGCCGCGCTGATGGAGCCGCTGCAGCTGGACCAGCACGAGCTCTCGGTGAGCGCCAGCGTGGGCCTGTCCTACTACCCGGGTGACGGCGACACGGTGGAGACGCTGCTGCGCCACGCCGACACCGCGATGTACGCCGCCAAGGACGCCGGGCGCAACGGCTGGCGCTTCTTCTCGAACGAGATGAACGAGCACCTGTCGCAGCGCATGTTCCTGGAAAACGGTCTGCGCCGCGCACTCGCGCAGGGCGAGCTGTTCCTGGAGTACCAGCCGCAGGTGGAAACACTCAGCGGACGGCTGGTGGGCGCCGAGGCCCTGCTGCGCTGGCGCCACCCTGAGCGCGGGCTGATCCCGCCCGACCGCTTCATCCCTGTGGCCGAAGACAGCGGGCTGATCGAGCCCCTGGGCCAGTGGGTGCTGGAACAGGCCTGCCGCCAGCTCAGGGCCTGGGAAGATGCCGGCCTTCGCGGCCTCAACCTCGCGGTCAACATTTCGGCGCTGGAGTTCAACCGGCCGCAGTTCCTGCCACGGGTGCGTGAAACCCTGGCCGCCACCGGCGCACCGGCCGCCCAGCTCGAGCTCGAAATCACCGAAAGCCTGCTGATGCAGGCCCTGCCCGATCTCAACGAGCGGCTGGGCGAGCTCACCGCGCTGGGCCTGAGCCTGTCGCTCGACGACTTCGGCACCGGCTACTCCAGCCTGGGTTACCTCAAGCGCCTGCCGCTCAAGCACCTCAAGATCGACCGCGGCTTCGTGGCCGACGTGCCCGGCAATGCCGAAGGCGAAGCCATCATCCGCGCCACGCTGTCCATGGCCCACGACCTGGGCCTGGCCGTGGTTGCCGAGGGCGTGGAACACGAAAGCCAGCGCGACTTCCTGCTCAGCCACGGCTGCGAACTGCTGCAGGGCTGGTGGGTGGCCCGGCCCATGCCGGCAGATGCTTTCGAGACCTGGTGGCGCGCACGCGCTGCCAACAAGGGAGTGCTCGCGTGAACAGCCTGGACAAATTCGACGTCGCCATCCTGCACGAGCTGCAGAACGATGGCCGCCTGACCAACGCCGAACTGGCCCAGCGCGTAGGCCTGTCGGCCGCTCCCTGCTGGCGCCGTGTGCGCGCGCTGGAGGAAGCTGGCTACATCAAGGGTTACCGCGCCGAGATCGACCGCCACAAGATCGGCCTGGGCGTGCTGGCCTTCGTGCGCCTGAACGCCGAACGCAACACCGGCGACGAGACCCGCAAGCTCGAAGAGGCCATACAGCGCCTGCCCGAGGTGGTGGCCTGCCACTACATCAGCGGCACCGGTACGTTCGAACTGCAGGTGGTGGCACAAGACCTCGACAGCTTCTCGCGCTTCGCGCTGCAGCACCTGATCAACCTGCCCAACGTGAAGGACCTCCAGACCAGCTTCTCGCTGGGCGAGGTCAAGGCCAGCGCCGCCCTGCCCCTCGCGCACCTGAAAAAATGACCCCCGACTCAGTGCCTGACCGTGCTTTCGAGCACGCAGCGGGTGACGACGGGCGGCGTGCTGCCAATGTGGAAAGAGAGCTTGCGGTCACGCAGGGCCACGTCGGCCGCCGATACCCGTTCAAAACGGCGCAGGTGCTCGGTCCATGACTCGTCGATGATCTGCTCCACGAAGCGCCCGGGTTCGCTGATGTCGCGCAGAAGCTCCCAGCCCAGCGCACCCTGACGCAGCCGGCTGCGCCGGCTCTCCTGCATGAGCTCACGGAACGCCTCCGCCCGGGCCGGATCGATGCGGTACTCGATGGTCACCATCACGTGGCCCGACGGCGGCGGCGCCTCGGCCACCGGCTGCTTGAACACCAGCGAAGGCGTCATGTCCTCTTCCAGGCCCCGGTCGCCATCCATCACCCGCTGGGCGACCGCCATCGCCAGCACCCCGGTCACGGCCGCGATGCCGACGCTTACATGCACGTCGGTCATCGTGGCCACCTGCCCCCACAGCGCCGCGCCCAGGGCGCTGCCGCCCATGATGGCCATCTGGTAGGTCGACATGCCACGCGCCCGCACCCAGTCGGGCAGGGCCATCTGGGCCGACACCGACAGCGAGTTCGCCACCGATATCCAGGCCATGCCGCCGGCGAACATGGCCGGCACCGCCAGCCACAGGTTGGTGGTGAGCGCCATCGCCAGCATGGCCAGCGACTGCAGCGCGGCGCCACCCAGCACGACCCGGTGGCTGGGGAAACGCCGGCGCACGCGGGGCATGAGCAATACGGCCGTGATGGCACCCGCGCCCATGGTGGCCAGCAGCAGGGTGAAGGTGCCGGCGCCCCCGCCCTCAAGGGCCTGTGCCAGCAGCGGCAGCAGCGCCATCAGCGCGGTGGAGTGGAAGAAGAACAGCGCAATCTGCGTGAGCACGGCGCGCAGCCGGGCCGACTGGCGCACGAACTGCACACCCACGCGCATCGCACTCCAGAGCCGCTCGCGGCCCAACGGACTGTAGACGTGCTCGCGTTTCCAGCGCCACACGGTGAACGCCGCCGCCAGCGCCAGCACCGCGTTGAGCACGAACACCCAGGCGCTGCCGGCCGCCGCTATAAGAGCGCCCGCGATGAGCGGGCCGATGATGCGCGAGGCATTCATGGACAGGCCATTGAGCGCCAGCGCCTGCGGCAGCTGCGGCCGGGGCACGAGCTCCGGCACGATGGCGGAGAACACTGGCCAGCGCAGCGCCAGACCTATGCCGTTGGCAAACACCAGTGCCAGCAGCAACGGGGGCGTCATCGCGCCCATCAGCACCACCGTGCACAGCAGCACCGCCACGGCGCCCAGCCAGAGCTGGGTCACGAGCAGAAAGCGGCGCCGGTCCATGATGTCGGCCAAGGCCCCGCTGGGCAGGCCCAGCAGGAACACGGGCAGCGTGGCCGCCGTCTGCACCAGCGCCACCCACAGCGGCTTGGTGGTCAGCGAGGTCATGAGCCAGGCCGCGGCCACATCGTTCATCCACATGGACACGTTGGCGATCAGCCAGGTGGTCCACAGCAGGCGGAAGTTGGGGTAGCTCAACGGCGCCAGCGCTGTCATCCGGGCCGGTGCGGCCGCCTGCGGGCCGGCTTCGGTTCTTGGGTCTTCGGGCATGGCGCATATTGTGCGCCCGGCCTATCATGGGCTCCACAGGCGGGGCCTTTCCCGCCGGGAGCCCTGCCATGAAGATCCTGGTTCCTGTCGATGGGTCCGAGCTGTCACACGATGCGCTGGCGCGTGCGTTGGACCTGGTGCGCAGCGGCCTGCGCGCCGAACTCGTGCTGGCCAACGTGCAGGAGCCGGCCAGCCTCTACGAAATGGTCACCGCACCCGACCCCGGCACGCTGGAACAGGTCAGCGAGGGCGCAGGCCGGCACGTGCTGGAAGCCGCCCTGCGGACCGCCGAGGCAGCGGGCGTCAGCTTCACCAGCGAGGTGGCCAGCGGCGACCCGGCCCGCATGCTGATCGAGATTGCTGAACGCCACGGCTGCGATCTGGTGGTGATGG
The DNA here is from genome assembly GCA_943368755.1 of Synechococcus sp. UW140. GTDB lineage: Bacteria > Pseudomonadota > Gammaproteobacteria > Burkholderiales > Burkholderiaceae_C > Hydrogenophaga. The sequence continues at coordinate 13,322 of CALRLO020000030.1, forward strand.
GCGCCCATGGCCACGGCCCGGTGCGCAGCGCGCTCATGGGGTCGGTGTCGCTTGAACTGGTGCGCCTGAGCCCGGTGCCGGTGATGCTGGTCAAACACCCCGAGCCCGACGATACGGCAGGGCAGCTGGCCGCCGAGGCGATGGACGACGCCGAGGCCTGAGCCTCAGTCCCCCGGCGGCGAACTCCGGCTTTTCAGCCAGCTGGCCAGGTGCTCGGCCACGCCCTCGGCAGCCGGTGAGGCGCGCCGCGTGCTTCGGTAGAGGCAGACCTGGCGCACCGTCTCGGGTGCGGTGATGCGCCGCATCACCAGCCCCAGCCGCTCGGCCAGCACGCCCACGTAGGCCGGCGACACGGCGGCTGCCAGGCCGGCGGCCGCCATGCCCAGCGCGGTGGAGATCTGGTCCACCACCTCGATGGGGGTGATGCGTTCGTGCTCGGGCAAGCTGGCGCGCATGCGGTCCACGTTGCGCTCGTGGTCGCGCCCGCTGGCCACCAGCGGCACACCGCGCAACGCGCTCCAGCGCAGCTCGCGGCGCGCGGCCAGCGGGTGGTCGGGCCGACACCACAACACCCAGGGGCTGTCGAACAGCGGCTCGCGCCGCACTGTCTCGCCACAGGCGCGATCGGGACCCACGGCCAGGTCGGCCTCGCCGCTGGTGACGCGGTCCACCAGCTGCTCCACCGACGCGTCCACCAGCCGCACCACCACCTTGGGTCGGCGGGTACGGTAGTCGGCCAGCGCGGGCGGCAGCATCAGGGCAGCGATCACGGGTGGTGCGGCCACGCGCACCAAGCCGGCGGCGCGGTGGCGCACGTCGTCGGCCGCCAGCGCGGCGCGGCGCATCTGCTCGAGCGCGGCCTGGGCGCTGCCCAGAAACTCCTGGCCCGCCGGTAGCAGGGCCACCTGGCGGGTGTGGCGCTCGAACAGCCGAAAACCCAGCGCCGCTTCCAGCTCGCCCACCAGCTGGCTGACGGCGGAGGGCGTCAGCGACAGCCGTTCGCCCGCAGCCTTGAAGGACAGCAGCTCGGCCACGGCCACGAAGGCGTCCAGCTGGCGCAGGGTGAAGCGGGGCAGAGGCATGAGAATGAGCCATTGATTAGACGAACTGAACAATAGACCACAAATCATCGTTTGCCCACCGTGTGCGCAGGCCCCAGACTCCCGCCCCAGGAGACAACTGCGATGAACCCTTTTGCCCACCTGCCAGCGGCGCCCGCCGGCATGCACCCCGACGAATGGCGCGCCCGCGTGGAGCTGGCGGCCTGCTACCGCGTGTTCGCCCATCTGGGCTGGACGGAGATGATCTACAACCACATCACGGTGCGCCTGCCGACAAGCGTGAGCGGCGCGGACAAGCAGTTCCTGATCAACCCCTTCGGCCTGCACTACACCGAGGTCACCGCCAGCAACCTGGTGAAGATAGACCTCGGCGGCCATGTGCTGGACGGCTCCCCCCACCCGGTCAACCCGGCTGGCTTCACGGTGCACGCGGCCCTCCACGACGGCCTGCCCGATGCGCACTGCGTGATGCACACCCACACCACGGCGGGCGTGGCCGTGGCCTGCCACGCGGGCGGGTTGCACCAGAACAACTTCTACAGCGCGCAGCTGCACGGCATGGTGGCCTACCACGACTTCGAGGGCATCACCATCCATGCCGATGAAGGCCCGTGCCTGCTGCGCAGCATGGGGGGCAAGCCCGCCGTGATCCTGCGCAACCACGGCCTGCTGGTCTGGGGCACGACGCTGCCGCAGGCCTTTGCCATACTCTGGACGCTGCAGCGCGCCTGCGAGATCCAGCTCGCCACGCTGTCCATGGGAGCGGCCATTCCCGTGCCCGAGGCCATCGCGCAGAAATGCACCCGCGACGCGCTGCAGTTCAACCCCGCGCACGGTGCGGGTCAGGATGTCTTCAACGCGCTGGTGCGGCAGGTGGACCGCACCGATGCAAGCTACCGGCAATGAACATGCAACGTATCGCGATCGTGGGGGCTGGCGCCATCGGCGGCTGGCTGGGTGAAGGGCTGGCACGCGCGGGCGCCGAGGTGTCGGTGCTGGCACGTGGCGCAACGCTGCAAGCCGTTCGTGCGCACGGCCTGCGCGTGCGCCAGGGCGACACCGAACGCGCCGCCACGGTGCGGGCCAGCGACAGCCCCGCCGACCTGGGCCCGCAGGACCTGGTGGTGGTTGCCGTCAAGGCCCCGGCCCTCCCCGCCCTGGCGGCACAGATGGCACCGCTGCTGGGCAAAGACACCGCCGTTCTGACCGCCATGAACGGCGTGCCCTGGTGGTTCCTGCACGGTCTGGGTGGCGCACTCGATGGCCGATCGCTGGCTTCGGTGGACGCCGATGGCGCCATCGCCCGTGCGATAGCGCCCGAACGCGTGATCGGTGGCGTGGTGCACGCGAGCTGCTCGCTTGATGCGCCTGGCATCGCACGCCAGCATTTCGGCAACAAGCTCATCGTGGGCGAGCCCACTGGCGCCGACACGCCGCGGCTGCAGGCGCTGGCCGGCAGGCTGCAGCGTGGCGGCTTCGAGGTCGAGGTGTCCGGGCGCATCCAGCGCGACATCTGGTTCAAGCTCTGGGGCAACATGACCATGAACCCCATCTCGGCCCTCACCGGCGCCACCACCGACCGTGTGCTGGCCGACGACGAGCTGCGCGGCTTCATCTCGGCCGTGATGCGCGAGGCCCAGGCCGTGGGCAACCGGATCGGACTGCCGATCGACCAGTCACCCGAAGACCGCCACGCCGTCACGCGCAAGCTCGGCGCCTTCAGGACCTCGATGCTGCAGGACGTGGAAGCCGGCCGCCCGGTGGAGCTGGACGCGCTGGTGGGGGCGGTGCTGGAGCTGGGGCGGCTGTCGGACACACCCATGCAGTTCACCTCGGCGCTGATGGGTCTGGCCCGGGTGTTTGCGCAGGGACGTGGGTTGTACTAACCCGCCAGCACCGGAAACAGCTTGACCAGCCCCGAGGCCATCAGCTCCACCGACAACGCCGCCAGAATCAGGCCCATCAGCCGCGTCATGACGTTGATGCCGGTCTGCCCCAGCACCCGCGCGATGGGTTCGGCCAGCGTGAAGCAGATGGCCGTGGCCACACCGATCACCACGCCATAGCCCACCAGCGCCGCGTGCTGCCAGAAGGTCTGGGCCTGGTCGGCGTAGATCACCACGGTGGACATGCTGGCCGGGCCGGTGAGCAGCGGAATGGTGAGCGGCACCACCGCGATGGACGCCCGCGCCGACGCGTTCTCGACCTCGCCCTGCGTGGTCTTGGCCTCGGCCGGCTGGGCGTTGAGCATGGCCAGGGCCGCCGTCATCAGCAGCAGCGCACCGCCCACCTGGAAGCTCGCCAGCGAGATGCCGAAGAAGGCCAGGATCTGCAGACCCAGCAGCGCACAGGCAGCGATCACCGCGAAGGCGCTGAACGACGCGATGCGTATGGTGCGGCGGCGCTGCAGGTCCGAAAAGCCCTGCGTGTAGTGGATGAAGAACGGTACGATGGCCAGCGGATTGACGATGGCCAGCAGGGTGATGAGGGGCTTGAGATCCATCAGCGTCCCCCCGTGACTTCAAGAACCGCCCCGGTGGTGTACGACGATTCCTCGCCCATCAGGAACAGGATGGTGCGCGCGATCTCCTCGGCCGTGCCGGGGCGCTGCATGGGAATGCCGGGGGCGAGCCGCCAGGCGCGGTCGGGCTGGCCGCCGCTGGCGTGGATCTCGGTGTCGATGATGCCGGGGCGCACCGAGTTGACGCGCACGCCTTCGTTGGCCACCTCGTGCGAAAGACCGAGCGTGAACACGTCGACGGCCGCCTTGGAGGCCGCGTAGTCCACATACTGGTTGGCCGAGCCGATGCGTGCGGCCACGCTGGAGACGTTGACGATCGCGCCGCCCTGCCCGCCGTGGCGCGTGCTCATGCGGCGCACCGCCTCTCGCGCGCACAACATGCTGCCCACCACGTTGATGGCGAACATGCGCTGCAGCCGCTCGGCGCTCATCTCGTCCACGCGCTGGGCACGGTCCACCACACCGGCGTTGTTGACCAGGGCATCGAGCCGACCCAGCTTGGCATCCACCTGGGTGAAGAGACGCAGCACCTGGGCTTCGTCGGACACATCGGCCTGCACCGCGATGGCAGTACCACCCGATGCGCGGATGGTGCGCACCACCTCATCGGCGGCGAGCGAGTTGCCCAGGTAGTTGACGGCGACGGCCCAGCCGCGTTCGGCGGCGAGCCGGGCGGTGGCGGCGCCTATGCCACGGCCACCGCCGGTGATGAGGACATTGCGGGTCATGGGCGGAACATCCGGCAAGATCAAGGGGAATGGGCTACGCTTTCGGGCTCGCGCATTACAACAGAACCGCAGACCTGCAGCCACATGGAGACGACCTTGCGCACCATCGACTACTTTCTGGCCCCCCAGAGCCCCTGGACTTACCTCGGCCACGAGCGGTTCGTCGGCATCGCCCGTACGGCGGGCGCCCGCGTGAGGGTTCGCCCCATGGACCTGGGTCAGGTGTTCCCCGTGTCGGGCGGCCTGCCACTGCCCAAACGTGCGCCGCAGCGCCAGGCCTACCGGCTGGTGGAGCTGGCGCGCTTCGCCCGGTGGCTGAACCTGCCCATCAACCTGCAGCCGCGCCACTTCCCGGTGGCGGGCGACCCGTCGGCCCGGCTCATCGTGGCCGTCAACCAGGCCGATGGCGACGACGCCGCGCTGCGCCTGAGTGGCGCGGTGCTCAAGGCTGTGTGGGCCGAGGAGCGCGACATCGCCAGCGCCGAGTGCCTCGCGCAGCTGCTGGCCGAATGCGGGCTCGACGCCTCTCGCCTGGAGCAGGCGCAATCGCCCGAGGTGCAGGCGGCCTGCCAGGCCCACACCGACGCGGCCATCGCGGGCGGTGTCTTCGGCTCGCCGAGCTACGTGCTCGACGGCGAAATCTTCTGGGGCCAGGACCGGCTCGATTTTCTTCAACGTGCATTGGGAGTCTGAACACATGGGCCACTTCGTCAACCTCAGCGCCGCCGACGGCTTCACCTTCCCGGCCTACGTGGCCCAGCCCGCAGGTGCGCCGCGCGGCGCCATCGTGGTGCTGCAGGAAATCTTCGGCGTCAACTCGCACATCCGCTCGGTGGCCGACGGTTACGCCGCCGCCGGCTACCTGGCCGTCGCGCCGGCCACCTTCCACCGTGCCAAGGCCGGCGTCGAACTCGGTTACACCGGTGACGACATGCAGGCCGGCGTCGCGCTCAAGGCCGCCATCGAAGGCCTGCCTGCGCCCGGCGTGCTGGCCGACATCCAGGCGGCGGTGGACTACGCCGCCGCCACCACGGGCAAGAAGGTCGGCGTGGTCGGCTACTGCTGGGGCGGCCTGCTGACCTGGCGCTGCGCCGCGCTGGTCAACGGCATCAGCGCCGCCGTGCCGTACTACGGCGGCGGCTCCACCGTAGGCAGCGAACCCGCTCGCCAGCCCCGCGTGCCGGTGATGGCCCACTTCGGCGAGCGCGACAGCCACATCTCCATGGACTCGGTGCGCGCGTTCCAGCAGGCCCAGCCCGGCGTCACCGTACACGTCTACGCCGCCGACCATGGCTTCAACTGCGACCAGCGCGGCTCCTACGATGCCGCGGCCGCCACGCTGGCACGCGAACGCACGCTGGCCTTTTTCGCCCAGCACGTGGGTTGACAGCCATGAAGGCCTGGTGCTGGACCCTGCTGCTGGGTGCGGGCTCGGTGCTGGCCCAGCCGCGCCCTTACGATGGCCCGCTGTTCGACGCCCACCTGCACTACAACAACGAGGCCTGCATCCACCAGCCCCAGGCGGCGTGCCCGCACCCCATGGACGACGTGCTGGCCCGCATGAAACGCAACGGCGTGCGGGCGGCGCTGGTGAACAGCCGCCCCAACGATGGCACCCGCGAAATGGCCAGCGCGCTGGATGCCACACGTGCCGCCGGCGTGACCGTGGTGCCCTTTGTGCGGCTGTACCGCGACCGCGCCGACTACAACGGCTGGCCCAACGACCCCAGCATCACCCGCATGGTGGAGGCCGAGCTGCCCAGGGGAACCCCCAGCGGTCCATACCGGGGCCTGGGCGAGTTCCACCTGTATGAGAGCAGCAACGCCAACGGCCCGACGGCGCGCGACCTGATGCGCCTGGCCGAGGCGCAGGGCCTGGCGGTGCTGGCCCACGTGGACGATGTGGCGGTGGACATGCTGATGGCCCACACCCCATCGCGTGGGCAGCGTGTGCGGCTGATATGGGCACACACGGGCATCAGCGGGCCACCGCCGCAGCGGGTGGAGGAGATGCTGGCGCGCTACCCACTGCTCATGGGCGAGCTGTCGTACCGGCCCGGCCTCACCTGCGACCAGGGCCAGCTCTGCCCGGAGTGGCGTGCCCTGGTGCTCAAGTACCCCGAGCGCTTCCTGATCGGCTCCGACACCTGGATCAACCCGCGCTGGCTGCAGTACGACGACCTGATGCGCGGCTACCGCACCTGGCTGGGCGGCCTGCCACCGGCCGTGGCGCGGAACATCGCCTGGGGCAACGGCGCCCGGCTGTTCGGGCTGCCCGAGCCGCAACCGCTCAGGCCCTGAGCGGGGCCAGCCGGCGCGCCTGCGCCTCCAGCGCGGGGCGCTCGTCGGGCCGGCCGAACAGGTAGCCCTGGTAGGCATCGCAACCCATCTCGCGCAGGGCATCGCGCTGTGCCTCGGTTTCCACGCCCTCGGCCACCACGTGCAGGTCCAGGCTGTGGGCCAGCGCGATGATGGTGCGAGCGATCGCAGCGTCGTTGTCATCGGTGATGAGGTCGCGCACGAAGGAGCGGTCGATCTTGAGCTGGTCCAGCGGCAGGCGCTTGAGGTAGGACAGCGACGAGTAGCCGGTGCCGAAATCGTCGAGCGAAAAACGCACACCCAGTGCCTGGATGGCCGCCATCTTCTCGGTGGTCTCGTCGAGGTCGTCGATCAGCAGGCTTTCGGTGATCTCCAGCTTGAGCCGGCTGGCCGGCGCCCGGGTGGCGTCCAGAAGCTGGTGCAGGTCGGGCACGAAGTCCACGTCGTGGAACTGGCGGGCGCTCACGTTCACCGCCAGCGTGAGGTCCGCCAATTCGGGCTGCGTGGCCCATTCGGCCAGCGTGATGCAGGCCTGCTCCAGCACCCAGCAGCCCAGCGGCACGATCAGGCCCGAACTTTCGGCCACGCCGATGAACTCGCCCGGCGGCACCATGCCGCGCTGCGGGTGCTGCCAGCGCACCAGCACCTCGGCACCGGCGAGCCGCCCATCCGAGGCCACCACCAGCGGCTGGTAGTGCACGCAGAACTGCCCCGCGCGCAGGGCCTCGCGCAGCTCGGCTTCCAGGGTCACGCGATGGGTGATGGCGGTCTGCATCGCGGGATCGAAAAAGCGCAGCGTGTGCCGCCCGCTGGCCTTGGCCTGGTACATGGCCAGGTCGGCGCGCTTGAGCAGTTCCTCCACGCTGGGCTGGTCGCGGAACAGCGCGATACCGATGCTGCACGAGCCGTGGTGCACCTGCCCCGCGAGGGTGCAGGGCTCCTGCACCGCCTGCAGCACCTTGCGACCGATCACCTCGGCCTGGGCCGCCGCTTCGGTCAGCTGCGGGCTGAGGTCTTCCAGGATCAGCAGGAACTCGTCGCCGCCCAGGCGCGCGAGCGTGTCGCCCTTGCGCACCAGGCCGCCGAGCCGCTGCGCGATCAGGCGCAGCAGCTGGTCGCCCACGTCGTGGCCCAGGGTGTCGTTGAGCACCTTGAAGTGGTCCAGATCGATGAACAGCAGCGCGCCCGTGCTGCCCTGGCGCACCTGGCTGGCCAGCGCCTGCTGCAGCCGGTCCATCATGAGGCGGCGGTTGGGCAGGCCGGTGAGGGCGTCGTAGAACGCGAGCTGGCGGATCTCCTCTTCGGCCAGCTTGCGGTCTGAAATGTCGTGCAGCGTGCCCACGTAGTGCGTGATCTCGCCGCTGTCGGCGCGCACCGCGGTGACGGTGAGCCAGGCCGGGAAGTCGTCGCCGCTGGCGCGGCGCGCCCAGATCTCACCCTGCCAGTTGCCTCTCTCGACCACCGCGCTGCGCACCGCCCGGTAGGAAGAAGGCCCCTGCAGCGTCGAGCGCAGCAGACGCGGCGTGTGGCCCAGCACCTGCTCGCGCCGGTAACCGGTCATGTCGGAGAAGGCCTGGTTCACGTCAAGGATGCGCAGGCGCTGATCCGTCACCACCATGCTTTCTTGCGACTGGAACACCGTGGCCGCCAGCCGCAGGCGCTCCTCCAGCGCCTTGCGTTCGGTGATGTCGGTGGAAATGCCGCAGAGCCCATAGACACTGCCGTCTTCCCGGCGCAGCGGCAGCTTGACCGAGAGGTAGGCGGAAGTCACCTGGCCGCCCGCGGTGGTGTTGACCTCTTCCTGCGCCACCCGTTCGCCCCGCTCGATCACGCGCCGGTCGTTGGCGCGCAGCTGGTCCGCTGTCGTGGCATCGAAAAAGGCGCTGTCGGTCTTGCCGACGATGTGGCGCAGCGGCTGCTTGAACAGCTCGCGCACCAGCCGGTTGGCGTACTGGTAACGGTAGTCCGGGTCCTTGATGTAGATGTAGGCCTCCACGCTGTCGAGAATGGTCGCCAGCCGCTGCTCGCTTTCGCGCAGGTGGCGGGTGCGCTGGTCCACCTCGCGGCGCAGCCACAGCGCCGCAGCCACGCTGACCAGCAGCAGCACCAGCGCCCCCACGAGCCCCCACACCAGCAGCGGCGAAACCGGCGCGCGGTCCACCGGCGCGCCCCAGCGGCGGAGCACCTCGTAGTAGGGCGACCCGGGGTCCTGCTGCCATTGCGTGAGCCGCTGGTCGATGGCGGCCAGCAGGTCGGCGTTGCGAGCCTTCCCAGCGGCGAAGAACAGCGAGGCGGGCTGGAACACGATGGAGGTGGCCACCAGCCCGTGCTCGGGCGCGTGGCGGTCGCCATAGCGGTGGTTGGCGATGACGGCGTCGGCCTCCCCCCGCGTCACGGCCTGGAACCCCTGCTCCAGCTTGTCGACGCGGACCATCTCCACCGCGAGGCCGAAGCCACTCATCATGCGCTGGAACACATCGGCCTGTATGGAGCCGCGCAGCACGGCAACCCGTCGGCCATCCAGGTCGAACAGGTTGATGACCGCACTGTTGCGGCTGGCATAGACCTGCGACCAGCTGTGCAGCGCCACCCGGGTGTGGAAGTCGTAGAGCTGCTGGCGCGCCTCGCTCCAGGCCACGTCGGGCAGCAGGTCGAGCCGCCCGTCGTTCAGGCTGTCCAGGCAGGTCTGCCACTCGCAGGGCACATAACGCGGCGTCCAGCCTTCGGCGCGCGCGATGGCATCGAACAGCTCCACGAAGAGGCCTGAGGGTTGGCCCTGGCTGTCGACAAAGATCTTGGGCTCGTTGGCGTAGACGCCCACACGGACCTCGCGCGCGTGGCTGGCGTGCGCGGACAGCGCCACGGCCATCCACAGCAGCAACAGACCCAGACGGCGCAGACGACAACGCAAGGCATCTCCTCTCAGGAGTGGCAGGGGCCAGGGGATGACATCCATTATGGGGGCAGCTTCTGCGCGGGTGATGGAACATGAATCCTTGTGATCGGCGCGCCACGCCGCAGGAGCGGCTGCTACGCTGGCGCCCATGTACATCGGGCTGTTCGACATGTTCAAGATCGGCATAGGGCCGTCGAGTTCACACACCGTGGGCCCCATGCGCGCGGCCCGGCGTTTCCTGCTGGAAATGTCGCCCGACCGCCTGGAAGCCACCACCCGCCTGGAGGTGGAGCTGTTCGGCTCGCTGGCCCACACCGGACACGGCCATGGCACCGACACCGCCATCGTGCTGGGCCTGTGTGGCGAGCTGCCCGACGAGGTGGACACCTCCACGGTGCCGGCGCGCCTGCTGGCGCTGCGCCAGGCGCGCGAGCTGCCGCTGCTGGGCCGGCGCACCATCGCCTTCGACCCCGACCGCCACCTCATCTTCAACCGCAGCGAGCTGCTGCCGGTGCACTCCAACGGCATGCGCTTCACCGCTTTCGATGCGTCTGGCCGTGCGCTGGCGGTGCGCGAGCTGTACTCCATCGGCGGCGGCTTCGTGGTCGATGCCGACGAGGTGTTTGTGGGCAGCCCTCGTGGCGTCGAGGCCAGCGTGCCCTACCCCTTCGACACCATGGCCAGCCTGCTGCAGCAGGCCGAGGCCGCACGGGCACCGCTGCACGAACTGTTGTGGGCCAACGAGGTGGCCCAGCACGGCGCGGCGGCCGTCACCGGATTCGTCAACCGCGTGGCCGAGGTCATGTCCGCCTGCATAGACCGCGGCCTCGCCACCGAAGGCCCGCTGCCCGGCGGCCTCAAGGTGCAACGCCGTGCACAGGGCATGGCCACACGGCTGCGCACCGCACCCGGCCATGCCAGCGAAGGCGCGATGGGCTGGGTCAGCGCCTACGCGATCGCGGTCAACGAGGAGAACGCCGCCGGCGGCCGCGTGGTCACCGCGCCCACCAACGGCGCGGCCGGCGTGCTGCCTGCCGTGCTTCGCTACTACCAGGACTTCCGTGACGGCGACGAGGCCGGACGACTGCGCTTCCTGCTGGCCGCCGCCGCCGTGGGCGCACTGTGCAAGCGCAACGCCTCCATATCGGGGGCCGAGGTCGGCTGCCAGGGCGAGGTCGGTTCGGCCGCTGCCATGGCCGCTGCCGGCCTGGCCGCCGCACTGGGCGGCAGCAACGCGCAGATCGAGAACGCCGCCGAGATCGCGCTGGAGCACCACCTGGGCATGACCTGCGACCCCATCGGCGGGCTGGTGCAGATTCCCTGCATCGAACGCAACGCCATGGGCGCAGTCAAGGCCATCAACGCCTGCTCGATGGCCCTGCTGGGCGACGGCTCGCACCGTGTGAGCCTGGACCAGGCCATAGAGACCATGCGCCGCACCGGGCGCGACATGCAGAGCCAGTACAAGGAAACCTCCCTGGGCGGGCTGGCCGTGACGGTCAGCGTGGGCCAGGTGGAATGCTGAGTGCTGGGGGACGGACTGCAAGAGGACTGAACGCGGCACAATGCCGCATCGCCACCAACGCAGCCCACGGCCCATGATCTCCGTTGCACCGGTCATTCTCTGTGGCGGCTCGGGCACCCGCCTCTGGCCGCTGTCGCGCTCGGGTTTCCCCAAGCAGTTCCTCTGCCTCACGGGGCAGCACAGCCTGTTCCAGCAGGCCGCGCAGCGGCTCATGGGCCTGGCCGAAGACGGCCTGGCAGTTGCCGCCCCCCGCATCGTCTCGAATGAGGCCCACCGATTCCTGGCCCTGGAGCAGCTGCGCGAGGTCAACATGGCACCCGGCGCCACCCTGTTAGAACCCGTGGGCCGCAACACGGCTGCGGCACTCTGCCTCGCTGCAATGGCCGCCCTGGAAGACGGCAGCGACCCGGTGCTGGTGGTCACACCAGCGGACCAGGCCATCACCGACACGCCCGCCTTCAGCCGCGCCATGCGCCAGGCCGTGCGCGAAGCGGCCAGTGGCGGCATCGTCATCCTGGGCATCACGCCTGAGCGGCCCGAGACCGGTTACGGCTACATCAAGACCGCAGCCGACGGCCACACCGTGGCGCGCTTCGTGGAAAAACCCGACGCTGCCACCGCCAGCACCTACCTCGCCGAAGGCGGCTACTTCTGGAACTCGGGGATGTTCGTGCTGCGTGCGTCGGTCTGGATGGCCGCACTCGACAGCTTCCGCCCCGATATCGCCCAGGCCGCACGCACCGCCTGGGCCGGGCGCAGCATCGACCAGTCCTTCGTGCGCCCCGAGGCCGCCGCATTTGCCGCCATCCCGGCCGAATCGGTGGACTACGCGGTGCTGGAGCGTTGCCCGGGCAGCGCCTTTTCCATCCGCATGGTGCCGCTGGACGCGGGCTGGAGCGACCTCGGCGCCTGGGACGCCATCTGGAACGTGCTGCCCAAGGACAACGACGGCAACGCCCACGTGGGCGACGTGCTCACCACCAACAGCCACCACACCCTGGTGCATGCCAGCAGCCGGCTGGTGGCGCTAGTGGGCGTGGACAACCTGGTGGTCGTCGAGACGCCCGATGCGGTGCTGGTGGCCGACCGTGCACGCAGCCAGGACGTCAAGGCCATCGTCAACGCGCTCAGCGCGCGCGGCCGCGAAGAGTATGTGCTGCACCGCAAGGTGCACCGCCCCTGGGGCTGGTACGACAGCATCGACGAAGGTGGTCGCTTCAAGGTCAAGCACATCCAGGTCAAGCCCAAGGCCAGCCTGAGCCTGCAGAAGCACCACCACCGCGCCGAACACTGGGTGGTGGTGCGCGGAACCGCCGAGGTGACCTGCGGCACGCAGGTGACGCTGCTGAGCGAGAACCAGTCCACCTACATCCCGCTGGGCGAGGTGCACCGCCTGCACAACCCCGGCAACATCCCGCTGGAGATCATCGAGGTGCAGTCCGGCAGCTACCTCGGCGAGGACGACATCGTGCGTTTCGAGGACCAGTACGGTCGGGGAACCTGACCCTCAGGCCCGCGCCCGGCGCGCCGCCCACCAGCCCCCGGCCTGGTTGACCACCAGGCCCATCAGCACCAGCCCCGTGCCCACCCACTGCGCGGTGAGCGGCGCCTCGCCGTAGAACACCCAGGCGGCCCACAGGCCCACCACCGGCACCAGCAACGAGAACGGCGTGACACGCCCGGCCGGGTGGCGCTTGAGCAGGCGCGTCCACAGCGTGTAGGCCAGCAGCGTGGCGCCCAGCGCGAGGTAGACCACCGCGAACCAGGCCCCTGCGTCCATGCCCGCCACCTGCCGCACGACCGCATCGGGGCCGTCGCTCAGCAGTGCCAGCAGCAGAAAGGGCACGATGGGGAAGAGGCTGCTCCAGACGATGAATGGAAACGGCTCGTAGTCGGACACGCGCGTGGCCAGGCGCGCCACCAGGTTGGACACGGCCCACATGAAGGCCGCCGAGAGCGTGAGCACGAAGCCGGCCAGCGTCATCTGGCCCGGGCCTTCGCCGTGGGCCGATGCGATCAGCAGCAGGCCACCGAGCGCGACCGTGAGGCCCAGCCACTGGCTGGTGCGGGCGCGCTCGTGCAGCAGCGGCACCGCCAGCAGCAGGGTGAAGAAGGCCTGGGTCTGCATGACCACAGAGGCCATGCCGGCCGTCATGCCCAGCTGCAGGCCAAGGAACAGGAAGCCGAACTGCCCCAGGCCCTGCGCGAGGCCATAGCCCGCGATGTAGCGCCAAGGCAGGGCCGGCAGCGGAACGAACAGCAGAAAGGGCAGCGACGCGGCGGCAAAGCGCAGCGCACCCAGCAGCATGGGGCTCAGGCTTTGCAGGCCCAGTTTCATGACCACGAAGTTCAGGCCCCAGATGACCACCACGCCCAGGGCACGCAGCGCGTCGCCGCGCGAAAAGGGAGTCACCGCCGTCACAGCGGGCGCCCTTGCGCCGCGCGCGCGGCCACGAAAGCATCGAACGCCTGGGCACTGGTCTTGCGGGGCACGTAGCCGAAACGCTCCTTGAGCGCGGTGTTGAGCAGCACCGGTCGGTAGCGCAAAAAGTCCAGCTGCTCCGGTCCGTAGCGGCTCAAGCCCAGCGCATGACCCACGCGCAGCACGGTGCGCAGCAGGCCGGCGGGCAGTACGCGCGCGCGTTTGCCCAGCCGGGCCGCGATCTCGTGGATGGTCAGTGCGCCGTCGCCCGCGAGGTTGTAGCAGCCGGGCGGGCCCTGGCCGTCCAGTGCGTGCATGAGCGCACCGCACACGTCTTCGTCCCAGATGAAGACGAAGGGGCTGTCGCTGCCGGCAATGGCAATCGGGCGGGGTTTCTCGAACAGCGCGGTGATCTGGTTGTCCACCCGCTCACCGAGGATGGTGCCGATGCGCAGCACCGTCTGCGCCAGCTGCGGGTGGATGGCGCGGGCTTGGGCCAGCATCTCCTCCACCAGCCGCTTGTGGTGTGAATAGGCAAAGGCTTCGTTGCCGCGCAGCGCGTGGCCTTCGGCAAGCCAGGGCGGGTTGTCGGCGTGGTAGCCGTAGGCCGCGCCGCTGGACGACACCACCAGGTGTTGCACGCCCTGGGCCAGGCAGGCGTCGAGCACGTTGCGGGTGCCGCCCACGTCCACCGAGTGCTCGAACGCGCGCGTGGAGCCTTTGCCCGGCGTGACGATGGACGCCAGGTGCACCACGGTGTCGATGTGGTGGGCGGCCAGCACGTCAGCCAGTCCGGCGTCACGCACATCCAGCCGTTGGTAGGTGATGCCGGGCAGCTGGCGCGCGGCCGGCACCTCGCGCACGTCGGCCGCGATGACCACCTCGGTACCCGGACGCTGCGACAGCGCGGCGATCAGGCCACGCCCCAGGAAGCCGTCGGCCCCCGTGACCAGGATGCGCGTGGCCCTCACGCCTTTGTCCCTGTCGGAATGCCGCCCTGCAGCGGCTTCCTGGCCCACCAGCTCGCCAGCGCAAGGCCGGCGATGATGTCCCAGAAACCCCAGACGCCAGCCACCACGGCCATGCCACCCAGGCCGCCGAAGAAGCTGAAGATCAGCACCAGGCCCAGGCCCGCGTTGCGTATGCCCACCTCGATGGCCAGCGCGCGGCGGTCGTAGTCGACCAGGCCGAAGGCGCGTGCGCAGACCCACCCGGTGCCAAAGGCCAGCGCGTCGTGCAGGGCCACGGCCAGGATGACCAGCCCCACGTAGTCGAGGAAGTAGCGCCAGTTGCCCGCGATGGCACCGATGATGAAGGCGATGAGCGTGAGGAAGCTCAGGATGCGCATGGGCTTCTTGAAGCGTGCGGTCCAGTTGGGGAATCGGCTGGCACACCAGATGCCCAGCACGAACGGGATGCCGATGATGATGAGGATGTGCCCCGCCATCTCCAGCGGATCCAGCGAGATGGTCTTGAGCAGCGACGAAGCGGTGGGGTGCAGGCCGCCCCAGAACGCGAAGTTGACGGGCATGGCCACGATGGCGATGGCGTTGGACACCGCCGTCATCGACACGCTCAGCGCCACGTTGCCGTTGGCACGGTGGGTGAGGATGTTGCTGATGTTGCCCGGCGGGCAGCAGGCCACGAGGATCATGCCCAGCGCGATGCTGGGTGCCACCCCCAGCACCAGCGTGAGCCCGTAGGTGATGGCCGGCAGCGCCACGAACTGCGCGCCTATGCCCACGGCAAAGGCCAGCGGCATGCGGGACACGCGCCTGAAGTCCTCCACGCGCGTGTCCAGCGCGATGCCGAACATCAGGAAGGCCAGCACCGCGTTGAGCACGGCCAGCGAGGCGGGGTTGAAGTTCAGGCGTATCTCGTCGACAGGCAGCATGGGGTCTCCTCTTGTTATCGGAAAGCTTGGGCCGCAGAGCGCACCGCCTTGCGGTAGGTGTCCTTGTGCACGTAGTAGGCCATGCGCTCGAGCTTGAGGTAGCTGTAGCCCCCCGACAGATCGGGCGGCGGCCCGAGCTTGGCGGCCTTGAGCGCGGTGGCCTGCGGCGCACCGGTGTCCAGGCCTTTGAGGTAGCGCGCCACCAGCTCGGCCTGCTCGTAGCGGCCCTGCCAGCCCAGCCCGCTGGCCTCCACCATGCCCAGCACGGCCAGGCGGTCGAAACGCGGGGCGAAAATGTTGAGGTAAAGCTGCGGGGCCATGCCCTGCCAGTTCAGCAGCGCGTGGTCCAGGAAGGGGTAGTGCAGCTTGTAGCCGGTGGCCGCGACGATGAGGTCGTAGTCCCGGGCGCTGCCGTCCTTGAAGCGCACGGTGTGTCCGTCGAGCCGCTGGATGTCGGCACGAACGCCCACGTCACCATGGCCGATGTGGTACAGGATCAGCGAGTTCACCACCGGATGCGATTCGTACATGCGGTAGTCGGGCTTGGGAAAGCCGAAACGCACCGGGTCGCCGGTGAACCACTGCAGGATGGTGCTGTCGATGCGCTGCTTGAGCCAGGGCGGCAGCGTGATCTTGCCGCCCACCGAATCGGCCGGCTTGCCGAACACGTACTTGGGCACGAAGTAGTAGCCCCGGCGCACCGAGATGTCGACGCTGCTGGCGTGGTGCACGGCATCGACCGCGATGTCGCAGCCCGAGTTGCCGGCGCCCACGATGAGCACGCGTTTGCCGGTGAACTGCGTGGCGCTCTTGTAGTTCGCGGTGTGCCAGATCTCGCCCGCGAACTCGCCAGGAAACTTGGGCAGGTTGGGCTCGGCCAAGGTGCCGTTGGCGATGACGATGCCCTTGTACTCGGCCACCTCGGGTGCGGCGTCACCGGTCTGCGTGGTCAGGCGCCACAGCGTGTCGGGTGCGTCGGACACCGGCTCGGCCTTGAGCACGCGGGTGTTGAAACGGTAGTGCCTGTGCAGGTCGAAGTGACGGGCGAAGCTGCGGAAGTACTCGAGCAGCTCGCGGTGGCTGGGGTAGTCGGCCACGTGTTCGGCCATGGGGAATTCGGTGAACTCCGTCATGCGCTTGCTGGAGATCAGGTGCGCGGATTCGTACACCGTGGAGCGCGGGTTTTCAATGTTCCAGAGGCCCCCCACATCGGCGTGGGCCTCGAAGCCCTGGAAGGCAATGCCCAGCTTCTGCAGGTTGCGGGCGCCAGCCAGCCCCGAGGGGCCTGCGCCGATCAAGGCGATCTGTTGTTGGGTGGGGAGGCTCATTTTTTCAAACCGGGTATTTCTGTCGCGCCAGCCTCGCCGGGCCGGGGTTTGCGGGGTTGTGAGAGGAGGATGCGGTCGTGCAGGCGTGCGGGCAGCCAGCCCAGCGCACGCGCCAGCCAGCCGGTGCGCCGGGGCAGCACGATGTGTTCGCGCCCGGCGGCCACGCCGGCCAGCAGCTGGCGCGCGGCGTCGTCGGGCTCCAGCAGGCCGGGCATGGCGAAGCGGTTGCCGGCGGTGAGCGCGGTGCGCAGGTAGCCCGGGCTCACGGTGTGCACCGTGAGCGCTGTGGGGCGCAGCTCGGCGCGCAGGCTTTGCAGGTAGGTGATGAGGCCGGCCTTGCTGGCGCAGTAGGCGCCGTTGCCCGGCAGGCCGCGCCAGCCGGCCACGCTGGCAATGCCCACCAGCGCGCCACGGGACTTCCCCGCCTTCATCGCGCCCAGAAAGGGCGTGAAGGTGGCAGCCACGCCGATCAGGTTGATCTCCAGCATGCGGCGCAGCACGGCCAGGTCTTCGGGGCGCTCGGTGTCGAAGCCACCGGCCACGCCGGCGTTGGCGATCACCAGGTCGGGCGTGCCACAGCGGGCCATCCAGTGCGCCCCCATCACGGCCATGGCAGAGCCGTCGCTCACATCGGGCGTGTAGACGGCGCAGCGGTCGGGCGCGAGCGCCGCCAGCCCATCGAGCACCGTGCGGTTCAGCCCCACCAGGGCCACACGCGCACCACCCGCGATCAGCTCGCGCGCCAACGCCTGGCCCAGGCCACCACAGGCGCCCGTCAACACGGCGTTTTCAAACTTCAAGCCTCGTCTCCTCAACATGCGGGTTGGCGTGAACTGTAGGTGCAGGCACAATTCGTCTCGAAAATATTTAACGAATCGTCTCAATTTTCGAGATATGAACACGGACACCGCCGAATCCAGCCCCGGGCTGCGGCTGCTGGAACTGCTGGAGCGCCTGGCCAACGACGGCCGTGCGCTGGCCCTGCCCGACGTGGTGGCCCAGACCGGCTGGCCCAAACCCACGGTGCACCGCATGCTGGCACAACTGGAAGCTGGCGGCTGGCTGCAGCGCGAGCCCGACGGCCGGCGCTACACGCTGAGCCAGCGCCTGCTTCGCCTGGGCGAGGTGGCTCTGAGCGCCAGCACCCAGCAGGGCGTGCGCCACGCGGTGTTGCGCCAGCTGGTGGCCGAGGTGGGCGAGAGCTGCAACCTCACCGCGCTCTCGGGTGCTGAGGTGGTCTACCTCGACCGTGTCGAATCGGCCTTTCCGCTGCGGCTGGAACTGCGCCCCGGCACCCGCGTGCCGCTGCACGGCTCGGCCAGCGGCAAGCGGTTCCTGGCCCACCGCAACGCGCGCGAACGCAACGCCCTGCTCGACGGCCTCACGTTGAGCCGCCACACCGCCACCACGCTGACCACGCGTGCCGCACTGGACGAGGCGTTCGACGCGATACGGCGTCAGGGCTACGCCCTGGATGCGGAGGAATTTGTGGATGGGCTGGTGTGCATTGCCGTGCCGGTGCGAGCCAGCGGCGAGCGCGCGGTGCGGTGCGCGCTGGCGCTGCAGGCCCCGGCCGCTCGGGTGTCGCTGCAGCGGCTGCCCGCGTTTCTGGCGCGGCTCAACGAGGCCGCCACGGCCATCGCCCGCACGCTCTGACCCGACCCGGCTGCCGCCCGGGTCAGCGCAGGCTGAAGCCGATGCGCGTGCCGCCCGGCAGGGCCTGCGCCAGCGTGCCGCCGTCGTGCATGCGCGCAATGGCCGCCACGATGGACAGGCCCAGGCCATGGTGGGGTTTTTCCACCTCGCTGCGGGCGGGGTCGGCGCGGAAGAAACGGTCGAACAGCCGGGGCAGGTGCTCCTCGGCAATCGGCGGGCCTTCGTTTTCCACCCACAGGCGCACGCCGGACTCGCTGGATTCGATGCCCACGGTGATCACGCTGCCCGGGCGCGCGTAGCGGATCGCGTTGCCCAGCAGGTTGGACAGCGCGCGCTTGACCAGCGCCTCGTCCACCGGCAGGTGGGCGTCGCCCACCACGCTCACCTGCAGACCGGCATCTTCCAGCGGCGCATCGTGGAACTCCACCACCTGTTGCGCCACCTCGGCCAGGCCCACGGGCTGGCCGCGCCGCGCCTTGGTGCCGCGATCGGCCTGGGCCAGGAAGAGCATGTCGTTGACGATGCCGGCGATGCGCTGCAGCTCCTCGAGGTTGGAGGCCAGCGTGTCGGTGAGCTCGTCCACCGAACGGTCGCGACTCAGCATCACCTCGGTCTGTCCCATCAGGGTGGTCAGCGGCGTGCGCAGCTCGTGCGCCACATCGGCGTTGAAACCTTCGAGCTGGGCATAGGTGTCCTGCACGCGCTGCAGCAGGGCGTTGAACTGCTCCACCACTGGCAGCAGCTCCTCGGCCGGCTGGGTCAGACCCAGTCGCTGGCCGCGCCCACGCACATCCACCGCCTGCAGCTGGTTGGCCAGGTCCACCAGCGGCTGCAGGCCGCAGCGCACGCGGTAGAAGCTGCCCCAGCCCGCGAGCAGGCCGCCCAGCACCACAAAGCCACCGAGCACCCAGGCCATGCGGCGGCCGAAGGCGGCGTCCTGCGAGCAGTCCAGCACCATTCGGCCCTGCAACTTGTCGCCCGACATGGGCAGCTCCAGCTCGAACCGGTGGGCCCGCGATTCGGGCGCACCGGGCTCGAAGGTCACCAGCGCGTCGCGGTAGAACACGCTGCCGTCGCTGTTCAGCAGCTCCAGGTAGGTGCCGGGCCTGCGCTCGGCCGTCCAGGCCACCTTGCGCAACACCTCGGCACGGCCACCCTCGCGGTCGGAGTCGTGGATGAGGTCGCTCATCACCGTCACGTGCTGGCTCAGGGCCTCGTCGTGCTTGACCTTGAACAGCATGGCGGTGGCGCCATAGACGATGGCCAGCAGGACGAACAGGCCAACGGCCGTCTGCAGCGCGAGCTGCAGCGACAGGCGCCGGCCGATGGAATAGGGCAACGGGCGTTTCATGAGCGGTCCTCCAGCACGTAGCCCATGCCGCGCACGTTGTGCAGCAGCTTGGGGCGGAAGGGGTCGTCCATCTTGGCGCGCAGCCGGCGGATGGCGACCTCCACCACGTTGGTGTCGGAATCGAAATTGATGTCCCAGACCTGCTCGGCCAGGGTGGTCTTGGAGAGGATCTGGCCCTTGCGCCGCGCCAGCAGCGCCAGCAGGGAGAACTCCTTGGCGGTGAGGTCCAGCCGCTGGCCCGCACGCCAGGCACGGCGGCTCAGCAGGTCCAGCTCCAGGTCGACGATGGTGAGGTGGGTGGTGGCCACCTCGGCAGCGGCCACCGGGGCACGGCGCAGCAGCGCACCCACGCGCGCCAGCAGCTCCGAGAACGCAAAGGGCTTGACCAGGTAATCGTCGGCACCGGCCTGCAGCCCCTGCACGCGGTCTTCCACGCGGTCGCGGGCGGTCAGCATCAGCACGGGGGTGTTGTGCTTCTCGCGCAGCGCAGCCAGCACGCCAAAACCGTCGATGCCAGGCAGCATGATGTCCAGTACCACCAGCTGGTAGTCGCCTTCGGTGCAGAGGTAGCGCCCTTGTATGCCGTCGCGCGCCACGTCCACGGTATAGCCGGCCTCGGACAGGCCGCGCTGCACGTAGTCAGCGAGCTTGGCTTCGTCTTCGACCAGAAGGACTCTCATGGTGGGGGGCTGCAGGTACAGGGGTGGGGCGGACGGTCTGTTACAGGATGAAATTGTCCGGCAAGCGCCGAATCGCGTGGCTTACGAATTCGTAATTCTTCTGTTCGGAATCCGACAGACCCGGTTTCTACAGTAACGACATGCCACTCGAAAACGTGGCATGGCAGACCAGCAAGACGCCCCTGCCCACTGTCCCAACCTGATCGAGAAACACCATGAACAACGCCATCCGCTTCGCCATCCCCGCCGTCCTGTCGCTCGCCGCTGCTGCCAGCTTCGCCCAGGCCGTTCAACCCACCGCCGGCCTGAGCCGCGAACAAGTCCGCGCCGAGGCCCTGGAAGCCCGCCGCCTGGGCCTGATGGAACTCGACGGCGAAAGCGCCAAGATCGCCACCCCGGCACAAGCCGAGCAGATCCGCCTGGCCGGTCAGCGCGCCGTGGCCCAGGCCCAAGGCCTGCCCGCTGGTGAATTCAAGGCCGTGTCCGCACCGGCCACGGGCAAGACCCGCGCCCAGGTGCAAGCCGAAGCCCGCGAAGCCCTGCGTCTGGGTCTGCTGACCCCCAACGCCGACGAGACCGTGAAAGTCGCCACCCCGGCACAAGCCGAGCAGATCCGCCTGGCCGGCCTGCGCGCAGTGGGCAACCCCACGGCTCAGAACTGAGCACCCGGGCGGGTTGCCGCCCCGGACGCTGAAGGAAAGACCAGGGAACCTTTCTGACGGAAAAACGCCCCCGGCGTGCCCCTTGATGGGGTCGCGCCGGGGGCGTCTGCTTTTTTGAGGCCGGGTTACAGCGACAGGATGTGCCCCGTGCGCGCGTCACCCTGCCCCGCCAGCACCTGCCCATACGCCGCCAACACCGCCGCCGCGCCGGTGTGCCGCTGCACCTGAACCCATGGCGGCTGGCGGGTGCTCACCGTGGCCAGAAACCGCTGCCAGCCCTCCACCAGCCGTTGCCCCAGCACCGGCGCCCCCCAGTCGGCGTGGCGCTTCTTGATCTGCGCCGGCGCAAAGAACAGCACCGGCTTGGGCCCCGGCAAATCCCGCCCACCGCCCAGCGCGCTCACGTGTGTGCCGCCGATGGAGCAGCTGTAGGTCAGCCCGGTGCAATGCGTATGTAGCGCGAGGCGAAAAGCCGCGTTGCCCGCGAAGTCGATGTAGACCGACGGCGCTCCGGGCACGAGTTCACCCAGCTGCTCGTAGGTCAGCACCCGGTCGTAGCAGCCCAGGCTTTCGCAGAAGGCCACGTTGCGCGCCGAGGTCAGGCCCACCACCTCGGTGCCACCGCGCCGTTTCATCTCGAACGCCGTGCCGAAGGCCGTCTTGCTGGACGCGCTCGATAACAGCATCACCGGCGTGCGGCCCTCGCCCGCCGGCACGAAGTAGCCGTTGTCGGCCAGGAAGTCGTCGATCAGCCACGAGGTGGTGAACAGCGGCCGCAAGAGCGACTGCAGGTCTTCGGAATCGGCGGTGTAGAACGGGTCGGCGCTGCAGCGGTTGTACTGGTTGTAGACCGCGTGCAGGCGCACCATCGGAAAACGACAACGGCGTGAGACGCCCCGGCGAGAGCACCGCGCTGGACGCCATGGGGAAATAGCCGTACAGCCGCTCACCCACCGCCACCTCTGCGTGGCGCGACTCGGCCACCGTGCCAAAGCCCCAGACAGGAATGCAGCCCCAGCCGGCATCTTCGCTGCCGTCAAGACCCACCACCGGGAAGAATTTCCAGTAGTCCATCATGTCGCCGAAGGCGGCGTAGGTGATGTTGTTCGAGGTCAGCGCGAAGCTGGCCACGGTGACGCGAATCTGACCGTCGGCCAGCGGCGCAGCGGGCTGGGTGCGGATCTCGGCGGTGGGGAGCTGGCCCTTGCGGACCACGAGGGTGGTGGTGTTCATGGGGGCACGATACGGGAAGCGCCGCCGCCCGTCATGGCGGGAAACCAGAAGCTCCGTCTTTACGGCTCCACCGCCTCCGGCCCCGCCGGGTAGGCCTCCTCCACCTTCACCGGCTTGACCCGCACCGCCCACACCACACCCGCCACCAGCAGCCCGACGCCCACCAGCGTGAGGGGCGCTGGGATTTCGCCGCGCAGCATGAACGCGTAGGCCAGGGCGGCCAGGGTCTCGAAGACGATGAGCTGGCCCGCGAGGGCGGTGGGCAGGCGCTGGCTGGCCTCGTTCCAGCACAGGGTGCCCAGCCAGGAGGCCAATAGGCCGATGCTGACCATGAGGAAGATGAAGAACTCGGACCGGGGGCCGAAGGGCATGGGAAAGGGGTCGCCGCTGGCGGCCATGAAACCCCAGGTGACGGCATAGCCCACGGCGGCCAGCGGCAGGGTCATCACACCCTGCGCGGTGGCCCAGGTGCTGGGGCTACGGCCGGGGTGGTTGCGCAGCCAGTCGGCGTTGCGCAGGGGGTACCAGGTCCAGCAGACCACGGCGCCCACGGCGAGCAGCGCACCCACGGCGTAGCGGCCGAGGTCGGCGTTCGCGTCCTGCCGCAGCAGCGCCAGTTCGGCCTGGTTGACGCAGGCGATGCCCGCAGCGATGAGCAGCAGCGAAGGCGCGAGGCGGCGCCAGGGCAGGCGGCCGTCGCGTCTGGCGTTGCGCAGGTTGGCGCAGATGGCGATGACCACCGGCAGCGTGCCGATGATCATGGTGGGCAGCGGGCCACCGGCGCGCTGGATGGCACTGGAGAGGAACAGGTAGTAGATGAGGTTGCCGACGGCGGCGAGCTTGAGCGCCTCCAGCCAGTCGGCGCGGGTGAGTTCACGCAGGCGGGCGCGGTCCAGCCACGCCAGCGGCAGGGCGATGAGCCCGAAGGCGAGGTAGCGCCCCACGGTCTGCAGGACAGCCGGGTACTCGGGCAGCAGCAGGGGGCCGATGAACACCAGGCCCCACATGAGGCCGGCAGCGAGCGCAAACGAAGTTCCTATCCACATGGGGGCGCGACTGTACACGCCCGCCAGCCGCCGGTCTTGTACCGGATTGCTACGCCGGGGCCACCTGCTTCTGGTAGCGCACCGGGGTCACGCCGTAGCGGCGCGCAAAGGCGCGGGTGAGGTGGGCCTGATCGGTCAGGCCCACGGCGGCGGCCACCTGGGCGGCAGGCTCGCCGCGCGCGAGCTGGCGCTTGGCCTCGGCCAGGCGCAGGGCCATCAGCATCTGCTGTGGCGTGGCCCCATGGCGGGCGCGAAAGCTGCGCAGGAAGTGAAAGGGGCTGAGGCCCGCCACGCCAGCGAGTTCGTCGAGCGTGAGGCGTTCGCCCAGGTGGGTGTGCAGGTAGTCCACCACCGCACCAAAGGCGGGCGCGGCGTGGCTTTCAGGCCGGCCGTGCTGGCGCACGTGCGGGCGAAAGGCTTCCAGCAGCTCGACCAGCGCGCTGTCAAAGGCCAGCGGCTCGGCGGTGCTGGCCCACAGCGTGCGCAGCAACGTGGTCACCTGCGCGGCGCGCTCGGGGTCGTGCTGGGTGGCCACATCGAAGTGCCAGCCGGCGGCGCCTGTCACCTCGGCCACCACGGCGGGGGCCACATAGGCCATACGGTAGCGCCAGCCCTCGGCGGACGCGGACTGCCCGGTGTGCAGCACGTCGTCGTTCATGTGGACCAGCGAGCCGGCAGCGGCCACGTGTTCGCCACCGGCGTAACGGTAGCGCTCCACACCGGCCTCGATCGCGCCCAGGCCGAAGGCGTCGTGCGCGTGGGGTTCGAAGGCGTGGCTCACGATGTGGGCACGGTAGAGCTCCACGCCGTCGCGGTGCGCGGGGCGGCGGAACTCGGCGGCGTCGGCCGGGTGGTCAAAGTGCTCGGGCACGGCTTCCATGGCGGGGGCAGGCGTTCAGGCCGTCGCGGCCTGGCGGCTCTCCAGTGCACGCACCAGTGCGAACAGGGCGCGGTTGACGGGGGTGGCGATACCCAGCGCCTCGCCCCGGCGCACGATGTGGCCGTTGAGGTGGTCGATTTCGGTGCGGCGGCCGCGCGCCAGATCCTGCGCGGTGGAGGAGGTCTGCGCGGGCATGGTGGTCGCGATGCGCAGCACGTCGTCCCACAGCGTGGGGGGCAGCGACACGTGGTCGGCGGTGGCCACGGCCACACATTCGTCGAAGGCGTCGCGCATCACGGCCGGCACGGCCTCGCCCTGCACCAGGCGGCCGTAGGGCATCTGCGTGATGGCGGAAAGCGCGTTGTAGACGCAGTTGAGCACCAGCTTGGCCCACAGCGCCGAGGTCACCTGCCCGGACACCTGCACCTCCACACCGGCGCGCGCGAACAGCGCCTGCAGTGCGGCCGCCTGCGGGCCGGGCCCGATGACCAGTTCGCCACGGCCATGGTGGCGCACGTGGCCCGGACCTTCCATGGCTGCGGCCACGTAGACCACGGCGGGCAGCACCGCGCGGCCCAACGCCTGCGACAGGCGTTCGGCGTTGTCCACACCGTTCTGCAGGCTCAGCACCACCGCATCGGGTGCGAGGTGGGGCGCCATCTGCGCGGCGGCGTCCAGCGTGTCGGTCGATTTGACGCAGACCAGCACCAGAGCGGCACCGGCCACGGCGGCGGCGTCGGTGCTGGCCTGCACGCGCAGGTGTTCGTCAAAGGTTTGTGTCTGCAGGCGCAGGCCTCGGGCGCGGATGGCATCCACATGCGCCGCTCGGCCCACCAGGCACACAGGCTGGCCAGCGCGGGCCAGCATGCCGCCGTAGTAGCCGCCCACGGCGCCGGCGCCCAGCACGACCACCCGGTTGTTCAGTAGGGATTCGGAACTCATGGCCCCGATTGTGCGCACAGGCGGCTCAGTGCTGCCCGCGCAGCCAGGCTCTGGCCGGCTCCTCCTCGGTGAAGCGCGCGAACCGGGTGCCAATCTGCTCGTACAGCGTTTCGTAGTGGAACCACAACAGGTCCAGTCCTTCGGTATCGGGCGCACCCACCCAGGCCACCGCAGCCATGGTGCGCCGGCTCCTGGCGTAATCTTGGTACCCCTCGGAAAGCAGCCGGAAGGCCTCGGGCGACATCATGGCGCTGCCATGCCAGCGCACCAGCGCCAGCGCCTGGCCGGGCGGCACCGGCCAGCGGATCGCGGCGGCCTCGCGCATCGAGGCCAGTGCGGCCATGGCCACATCGTTGAAGGGCCCCGCCACGTCGTAGATATAGACCCCGTTGTCAAACCAGATACTGAAACGCCCGTGCGGCGGAAACGGTCCGCGCACGAAATCGTTGCTGTTCAGCCGGTCGTGGTCGCTCATGGGTGCAAGTGTAGAACCGCCGACGCTACCGTGGGCCGGGCAGGCGGAAAACGCCCACCGCCTCAGTCAGTTCACGGGCCTGCTGGCGCAGGCTTTCGCATGCAGCGGAACTCTGCTCCACCAGCGCGGCGTTCTGCTGGGTGGCCTGATCCACCGAGGCCACGGCCTGGGTCATCTGCGCCACGCTGCGCGACTGGCTGTCGCCGGCCGCAGCCATCTGCTGGATCAGCGCGGCCACTTCGCGCACCTGTGCGGCTACGCCCTGCACCTGCTGGCTGGCCTCGGCCACGCGGGTGGCGCCTTCGTCCACCTGCCTCATGCTGGTGGTGATGAGGTCGCGGATTTCCCTGGCAGCTGCAGCACTGCGCTGGGCCAGCGTGCGCACCTCGCCCGCCACCACCGCAAAGCCCCGACCCTGTTCGCCCGCACGGGCGGCTTCCACCGCCGCGTTGAGCGCCAGGATGTTGGTCTGGAACGCAATGCCGTCGATCACGCCGATGATGTCGCCGATGCGGCGCGAGCCCTGGGCGATCTCGCCCATGGTGGACTCGACCCGCGCCACACCTTCACCGCCCTGCGCGGCAGCGGCTTCGGCCCGGTTGGCCCGTGCGCGCGCATCGCCCGCGGTGGCGGCGTTGCGCAGCACGGTCTCGTTGAGGCCGTCCATGGTGGCCGCCGTCTGCTGCAGGCTCGCCGCCTGCGACTCGGTGCGCTGCGACAGGTCGGCCGTGCCCAGGGCGATTTCGGCCGCGCCGGTGGCCACGCTGTCGCTGATGTGGCGCACCCGCGCCACCACCTCGGCCAGGCGCTGGTTCATGCGGCCCAGCGCGCCCAGCAGTTCGGCCGCCTCGTCGTTGCCCCGCACCACCACCTGCGCGCTCAGGTCGCCTTCGGCGACACGGCGGGCCACGCTCACCGCCTGCGCCAGCGGCGCGGTGATGGAGCGCGTGATGCGCACCGCCATGGCAAGCCCCAAGGCGAGCGCCACCAGCAGCGCAGCGCCCGTGAACACAGACAGCCGCTGGTGCAGCGCACGGGTGCCTTCGAACTGGCGTGCGGATTCGTCCACCTGCAGGGCCACCAGGCGCTGTATGCCGGCCTGCACCTCGGGTGCGGCGGGGTTGACGCGGCTGGTGACGAAATCGGCGGTGTCGTCGTAGCGGCCTTCGCGCATGGCGGTGGCGGCGGGCAGCAGCGCGTCTTTCAGGTAGGCCTGGTAACGCCCCTCGAAGGCCTGGGCCAGCGTGTCCTCGGCCTCGCCCAGGCCGGCGCGCCGGTAGGCCTGCCACTGGCGGTCTATGGTGCCCAGGTTGGCGCTCAGTTCGGTGTCGTTGCGCCGGGCCGATCCGGGGTCGTTGAGCATCTCCATCAGCAGCAGGCGGTTGCGCTGCACCAGCAGCTGGATCTCGCCGAGCTGCGCGAGCGGCAGGGCGCGATCCTGGTAGAGCGTCTGGCTGGCCTGGAAGAAGCGTTGTGCGCTCCACATGCCGGCACCGGCCAGCAGCAGCATGAGGACCAGCAGGAGTCCGAAGGCCAGGGTCAGTCGCGCGCGCAGCTTGAGACGTTGCAGCATGGCAAAGGCAAAAAGGGGTTCAGTGGAGGTTGGCGAGGCGTTCGCGCACGGCGCGGTAGTCGGCATCGCTCACCGGCACGAAGGCGGTGGTGCCGAGTGCGACGAGCAGTGGCCGCAGCGCCTCGTCGCCCGAGAAGAAGACCCGCGCCATCGCCTCGCGCACCGGCGCGCACAGGCGCTGGCGCGCCACGAAGGGATCGGTGGGAATGGGCACGGAGCGCCACAGCGCCAGCCACTCGCCGGGCTGCAGCTGTGCACGGCGTTCGGCCTCGCTGAGGCGGGCACTGGAGACGAAGGCGGCATCGACCAGGCCGTCGCGCACGGCGGCAATGGCCCGGTCGTGCGAGCCGGCATAGCCCACGCGGCCGAAGTGCTGCTCCAGCGCTGCGCCGGTGAGTTCACGCACCGCCTGGCGCGGCAGCAGGGCACCCGAGGTGCTGGCCGGGTCGATCAGCGCCAGACTGCGGCCACGCAGCGCGGCCAGCGAGTTCAGGCCGGCATCTCGCCGAACCATCAGCACCGACTGGTAGCTGCCCACACCGGCCTCGCCGCGCGCGGCCAGCGAAGCGAAGGGCACCACGGCGTCGGCCTGGCGCGCCACCACCATGGCGTAGGTGGCGGGGCCCAGCTCGGCCACATCC
Source organism: Synechococcus sp. UW140 (assembly GCA_943368755.1). Taxonomy (GTDB): domain Bacteria; phylum Pseudomonadota; class Gammaproteobacteria; order Burkholderiales; family Burkholderiaceae_C; genus Hydrogenophaga. The sequence goes on from CALRLO020000030.1 coordinate 41,155, forward strand.
ACACCGCCCGAGAGCAGGCCCTCCACCACCGCGCCATACGAGGTACCGGGCACCAGTTCCACGCGGCGCTGCAGCGCACGCTCCAGCGCCAGAAGCAGGGGCTGGAACACCTCGCGCTGGCGTTGTGGGTCCAGCTTGGGTACCAGGGCCAGGCGCAGCGGTCGAGGGTCGTCGCAGCGGGCAGCCGGGCCCTGGGCCTGCGCCTGGACCTGGGGCGACAGGCACAGCACCAGCAGGAGTCCGATCAGGGTTTTCATGCGGCGGACTCCATCAGGGGTTCGTCCAGCAGGCGCGCGGCCTCGTCGGCGGGTACGGGGCGGCTCAGGAAGTAGCCCTGCACCTCGTCGCAGTTGGCGGTCTTGAGAAAGACCATCTGGCTCTTGAGCTCCACGCCCTCGGCCACCACGCGCATGCCCAGGTTGTGCGCCAGCGTGACGATGGAGGTGACGATGACGCCGGCCTCGTTGCTGCTGCGCACGTCGTTGATGAAGCTGCGGTCGATCTTGAGCGTGTGTATGGGCAGGTTCTTGATCTGGCTGAGGCTGGAAAAGCCGCTGCCAAAGTCGTCCAGCCCCACCACCACGCCCAGGCGCTGCAGCGCCTCGAGCACGGCCACCGCCTGGTCCACCGGCTCCACCAGGCAGCTCTCGGTGATCTCGATCTCCAGGTCGCCGGGCAAGAGGCCGTGTTCGGTGATGAGCGCGGCCACCTGCTGCACCAGGCCGGGGTCGCGCAGCTGGTGGGGCGAGACGTTGACCGCGACGCTGAAGCCGCCGAGCCCGCTGGCGCGCCAGGCCGCGAGCTGCGCGCAGGCCGCGCGCAGCACCCACTGGCCCAGCGGCACGATGAGGCCGGACTGCTCGGCCAGCGGCACGAAGTCGCCCGGCGTGACCAGCCCGTAGTCGGGATGCTGCCAGCGCAGCAGCGCCTCGAAACCGGTCACGCGGTAGTCGCTCAGGCGCACCTTGGGCTGGTAGTGCAGCACGAACTGGTTGTCGCTCAGCGCCTGCGGCAGCTGGCGCTCCAGCGTCACGCGGCGCTCGTCGGTGGGCATGAGGCCGGCGTCGTAGTAGCTGAAGCGGCCGCGCCCCGCGCGCTTGGAGAGGTACATGGCCGAGTCGGCGTGGCGGCACAGCGTGGTCACGTTGTGGCCGTCGCGCGGGAAGAAGGCGATGCCCATGCTGGCGGCGGTCTGGATCTCATGGCCATCGAGCCCGGTGTAGGGCAGTGCCAGCTGGTGCAGCAGCTTGGCGGCGATCGCGTCCATGTCGGTCATCGCGTCCAGCCCGGTGATGAGGATGGCGAACTCGTCACCGCCCATGCGCCCCACGATGTCGGCGCTGCGCACGTGCAGGCGCAGGCGCTCGGCCACGGCGCGCAGCAGCAGGTCGCCCACGTGGTGGCCCAGGCTGTCGTTGATGGTCTTGAAGCGGTCCAGGTCCAGGTAGGCCAGCGCGTAGTGCTTGCGGCTGCGCCGCGCCAGCTCCAGGTGGCTGGCAACCAGCTCGTTGAACATGCGGCGGTTGTGCAGGCCGGTCAGGTGGTCGAAAGAGGCCAGCGCGAGCGCGCGGCCTTTCTCCTGTTCCAGCTGCTCGATCAGCGCGCGCTTGTCGTGGTCGGCCTCGCTCAGGGCCTGGAACAGCAGCTGCTGGCGGCGCAGGCCACGCACCAGACCCCAGGAGGCCAGCAGCAGCACCGCGCTGAGCAGGCCCGCCATCAGCCACAGGCGGCTGCCGCCCCAGGCAGACACCGTCAGCACGTCCGCCAGAGGCCGGCTCACCGCTGCAACAAACGGTGCCCGCTCGGCCGCCCGCTCGCTGTGCAGCAGGCCATCACCGCTGAAGCTGCGGCGCTCACCGGTGCTCTCGGCCAGCCCCAGCGCGTTGGCCTCGGCGATCTGGAAACCGTCGGTGTCGAGCACGTGGATGGCCCCGCCACGGCCGATGTCGATGTTGCGGTACAGGCGCAGGAAGTAGCCCATGTCCACCATCAGCAGCAGCCAGCCCCGGTCGCCCAGGCGCTCGTCGGGGATGTGGAACAGCAGCGGCACCTGCCAGGTGCCTCGCACCTCGTCGGCACCGGCCAGCACCTGGACTTCCTCGTGCGGGCCACCCGGGCGCTGGGCCACGCGTTCGCGCAGCCGCTCGGACCAGCGGTCGCCATCGGGTGCGGGCGCCGAGGTGTAGACCCGCTGCAGGTTCGCATCGAACAGCGAGGCGCGGATGAACACCGCGTCCTGCGCGAGCATGGTGGTCAGGCGCGCGGACGCGCCCACACGGTCGCCATCGAACCACTCATTGGCCGCAATCGCCATGTAGCGGCCCCGGTCGACCAGCTGCGTGAGGTTCTCGGCCACGATGGCCGCCAGGTTGCTCTGCTGCGTGCGCGTGTTGTGCAGCAGCAGGGTGCGTTCGGCCTCGACACGCTGCCAGCTGAACCACCACATGGCGGCAATGACCACGCCGGCCAGGCCGACACTGATCCACTGCAGCACGCGCCAGTCGCCCAGAGAAAGGCGCCCACCCTTGAGCCGGGTGACGCTCGGTATTCGCTTGTTCACACTCGGGTTTCCACCGACGTCAAAGCCCGCAGTGTCGGCAGCGGGCGTGACGTTTTCGTGACAGGCACACGGCTGTCACAAATGGCCGTCAAGCGAAGGCTCCCGGGGACGTGTGCCACGCGGTGTGCCACGCGTATAGTCGCCCGCCATGTCCCTCACGCTCGCCACCCTCAAGGCCTGGGCGCGGCGCATCAAGCGCGACGCGATGACACTGTGGTTTGCCCGCCAGCACCCCGACACGCCCTGGTACGCCCAGGCACTCGGCGCCTTCGTGCTGGCCTACGCGCTCAGCCCCATCGACCTGATCCCCGACTTCATTCCCGTGCTGGGCCTGCTGGACGATGCGGTGCTGCTGCCCGCGCTGATCTGGCTGACCGTGCGGCTGATCCCGGAGCATGTACTGGCCACCGCACGCCAGCAGGCCGAAGACTGGATGGCCGCCGAAGCGGCGCGCCCACGCAGCTGGGTGGGCGCGACCGTGATCGTGCTGCTGTGGGTGGCGGGGCTGGGCCTGCTGGTGTGGCTGCTGGCCTGAAGCCCCGTCACCCGCCCGGTGAACGGGCCGGGGTCAGGGGCGGCGCTGGAACAGCTTCCAGATCGCAATGACGATGAAGACGGCGAGCAGCAGCCAGTTGATGGGGTCCATGGCGTAGAGGTGGCGGGTGGTCCCGCAGCTTAACGGATGGGGCCCGCACCCGGTACCCGAGGCGGTTTCTGGGGCACTTGAAATACCGTATAAATTACCGGTATTCTGAAGCCCCCATGTCCGCCCTCCCCAACCCCTCCCCCCTGTGGCGCGCCAGCGAGCTGGCCGTGCAGGATGCGCCCACGCTGGCCAGCGGCCACGCGGCGCTGGACGCCGCACTGCCCGGTGGCGGCTGGCCGCTGGGGCCGCTGATCGACGTGCTGCTGCCACCAGGCGGCCACCCCGAGTGGCGGCTGCTGCTGCCCGCGCTGCGGCAGGTGCGCGCGGCCAGCGTGCTGGTGGGCTGCCCACACCTGCCGCACCTGCCCGCGCTCACCGCACAGGGGCTGGCGCCCCGGCAGCTGCTGCACATCACCGCCCACAGCGCCACCGAGCGGCTGTGGGCCGCCGAGCAGGCCCTGCACTGCCACGAACTCGGTGCGCTGCTGGTGTGGCTGCCCGAAGCCAGCCCGGCCGCGCTGCGGCGCCTGCAGCTCAGCCCCCGCGCTGCGGGCGACGACACCGGCACACCGCCCCCGCTGGTGCTGGCCCTGCGACCCCAGACCCACCGGCACGAGGCCTGCGCGGCGCCGCTGCGGCTCACCGTGGACAGCCTGGGCTGCGACGGCCTGCAGGTGGAGGTGTTCAAGCGCCGGGGCCCGCCGCTGCTGCAGCCGCTGCACCTTGTCACCCCGCTGCCCGCCGGCGCGCGCACGCGCCGTGCCACAGCCTCACCCCCAGCCCGCCATGTGGTGGATCGCCTGCGCCCCGCCGCCCTCGCCGCCTGAGCCGCCACTGGCCTGGTGGGCACTGGGTTTTTCACCGCGCGTGTGTGTGGTGGACGAAGCCGTGCTGCTGGAGGTGCTGGCCAGCGAACGCCTGTTTGGCGGGCGGCGCGCGATGCTGGAGCGCCTGCGCGCCGAGGCCCAAGAACACGGCGTGCCCGCGCTGGCCTGCGCCCCCACCGCACTGGCAGCCCTGGCCCTGCTGCGCGACGCCCAGCGGCGCGGCCTGAGCGCCACCGGCTGCGGCCCACACGCCCTGACCCGCCGCCTCGATGCCCTGCCACTGGCCACGCTGAGCGCCACCGCCCCCCACCGCGACACCCTGCAGGCGCTGGGCTGCCACAGCCTGGGCGCGCTGCGTGCACTGCCCCGTGCCGGCGTGGCGCGCCGTTTCGGCGCCGGTCTGCTGGCCGCGCTGGACCGCGCCTACGGCCAAACGCCCGACCCCTTCAGCTGGCTGGCCCTGCCCGAGCGTTTCGACGAAAGCCTGGACTGCCCCGCCGCGGTGGAAACCGGCCCCGGTCTGCTGTTTGGCGTGCAGCGGCTGCTGCAGCGCCTGCTGGGCTGGCTGCGCGCACGCCAGCGCGGTGCCACCGCGCTCACGCTGCACTGGCAACACGACAGCCGCCGCGCCCTGCCCGATGGCGAGCTGCCCGTGCGCAGCGCCACCCCCACACAGGACACCGCCCACCTGGGCCGCCTGCTGGCCGAACACCTGGCGCGCACCACACTCGCCGCGCCCGTGCGCCGCCTGCGGCTGGTGGCCACCGCCACCGAACCCCTGTCCAGCACGAGCCGCAGCCTGCTGCCCGAACCCGGCGAGCGCGGCGAGCCGCTGCACCGCTTCATCGAACGGGTGGGCGCGCGCCTGGGGGCAGACCAGGTGCTGCGCCCCCACGCCGTGGCCGACCACCGGCCCGAGCGCATGACCCGCTGGCTGCCCGCCGATGGCACGGCGCCCCCTCGGCCCGCCCCCGTGCCACCCCATCTGGCCCTGCAGCCACCGTGGCTGCTGCGCGAGCCGCTGCGCCTGCCGCTGCAGGGCAACACGCCGTGCCACCACGGCCCGCTCACGCTGCTGGCCGGCCCCGAGCGGCTGGAAACCGGCTGGTGGCCCGAGGACAACACGTCGGGTGAACAGGACGGCACCACCCGGCTGCGCGACTACTACCTGGCGCAGAGCCCGGGAGCCGGTCTGCTGTGGGTGTTCCAGCTGCTGCGCACCGAACGGCCCGCGTGGTTCCTGCATGGCATCTATGGCTGACCCCACCCCTGCCCTGCCCGACTACGCCGAGCTGTGCGCCCTGAGCCACTTCAGCTTCCAGCGCGGCGCCTCCAGCCCGGCCGAACTCGTGGAGCGCGCACACGCGCTGGGCTACGGCGCACTCGCCATCACCGACGAATGCTCCATGGCCGGCGTGGTGCGCGCCCACCAGGCCGCGCAGGCCACGGGGCTCAAGCTGCTGATCGGCACCACGCTGGAGGTGACCGCACCCGACACCACCGGCGGCACCTTCACGCTGGTGCTGCTGGCCCGCCAGCGCACCGGCTACGGCCAGCTGTGCGAGCTGGTCACCGCCGCGCGCGCCACCGGCGTGCGCGGCCAGCACCGCTACCGCCTCACGCGCGACACCGGCCCGCTGGCCAGCGCCGAACTCGATGACACCCTGGCCCTGCTGCTGCCCCCACGCGAAGCCAGCGACGACGACCTGCTGACCCTGGCGCGCTGGGCCGCGCAACGCTTCACACCGCAGCGCGCCTGGCTGGGCGTGCGCCTCACCGGCCGGCTTGACGACCACGCCTGGGCGCAGCGGCTCGAGCAGGCCGGCACGCTCAGCGGCCTGCGCCTCACCGCCGTGGGCCGTGTGCTGATGCACCGGCGCAGCCGCAAGCCGCTGCAGGACGTGATGACCGCCATCCGCCTGGGCCGACCGGTGACCGAATGTGGCTACGCCCTGGAACCCAACGCCGAAGCCCACCTGCTGCCCCGCCTGCGGCTGGCGCAGCGCCACAGGCCCGAGTGGCTGGCCGAGACGCTGCGCATCGCCAGCCAGTGCGATTTCCAGCTCAACGAACTGCGCTACGAATACCCCGACGAGATCGTGCCCACCGGTCACACACCCGCGAGCTACCTGCGGCAACTGGCCGACGAAGGTGCGTTGCAGCGCTACCCCGAAGGCCTGCCCGACGACATCCGCGCGCAGATGGACACCGAACTCGCGCTGATCGCCCAGCTGCGCTACGAACCCTACTTCCTCACGGTGTACGACGTGGTGCGTTTCGCACGCAGCCAAAACATCCTCTGCCAGGGCCGCGGCTCGGCGGCCAACTCGGTGGTCTGCTACTGCCTGGGCATCACCGAGGTCGACCCCACCCGCAGCAACCTGCTGTTCGCACGTTTCATCAGCGCCGAGCGCAACGAGCCGCCCGACATCGACGTGGACTTCGAGCACGACCGGCGCGAGGAAGTCATCCAGTACCTCTACGACAAATACGGGCGCGAGCGCGCCGCGCTGGCCGCCGCCCTCAGCACCTACCATGCACGCGGCGCCATACGCGACGTGGGCAAGGCACTGGGCATCGCCCCTGAGGTGGTGGACCAGCTCGCCAGACACCACCAGTGGTGGGACGGCCACGGCGTGGTCGCCGAACGCGTGCGCGAGCTGGGCCTGGACCCCGACGCGCCGCGCCTGCGCTGGCTGTTCCGGCTCTGCGGCGAGCTGGTCGGGTTCCCGCGCCACCTCTCGCAGCACAGCGGCGGCTTCGTGCTCACACGCGGGCGGCTCACATCCACCGTGCCCGTGGTGCCGGCCGCCATGCCGGGGCGCACCACCATCGAATGGGACAAGGACGACCTCGACGCGGTAGGCCTGCTCAAGGTGGACGTGCTGGCGCTGGGCATGCTGAGCGCCTTGCGCCGCGCGATGGACTACATGGCCACCTGGCGCGGCGGCACCTGGACGCTGCACAACCTGCCCGCCGAAGACCCGGCCACCTACGAGATGATGTGTCGCGCCGACACCGTGGGCGTGTTCCAGATCGAGAGCCGCGCCCAGATGAGCATGCTGCCGCGCCTGCAACCGCGCTGTTTCTACGACCTGGTGGTGGAGGTGGCCATCGTGCGGCCCGGCCCCATACAGGGCGGCATGGTGCACCCCTACCTGCAGCGGCGCGAGCTGCTGCGCAACGGGGGCGCCATCACCTACCCGAAAGACGCGCTCAAGCCCGCGCTGGAGCGCACCCTGGGCATTCCCATCTTCCAGGAGCAGGTGATGCAGATCGCGATGATCGCGGCCGACTTCACCCCCGGCGAGGCCGACGCGCTGCGCCGCTCCATGGCCGCGTGGCGCCGGCGCGGCGGTGTGGACCGGTTCAAGACCCGGCTGATCGAAGGCATGGTGGGCAACGACTACAAGCGCGACTTCGCCGAGGCCATCTTCCGCCAGATCGAAGGCTTCGGCGAATACGGTTTCCCCGAAAGCCATGCGGCCAGCTTCGCGCTGCTGGTCTATGCCAGCGCCTGGATCAAGTGCCACGAGCCCGCGTGTTTCCTCGCCGCGCTGCTCAACTCGCAGCCCATGGGCTTTTACCGCCCGCCGCAGCTGGTGCAGGACGCCCGGCGCCACGGCGTCGAGGTGCGCCCGGTGGATGTGAACACCAGCGACTGGGACGCCACGCTGGAGCGCCCATCGGACGGCGGCCCCAACCCCGCCGTGCGGCTGGGCCTGGGACTGGTGAAGCACCTCACGAAGGCCGGCGCCGGGCGGCTGGTGGCGGCCCGCGCCAGCGGCCCGTTCACCGGCACCGAAGACCTCGCCCTGCGCGCCCGGCTGGACGCCGCCGACCTGCGCGCCCTGGCCGCTGCCGACGCGCTGCACGGCCTGGCCGGCCACCGCCGCCAGCAGCTCTGGCAGGCCAGCGCGCAGCACGCCGCACCACCACTGCTGCGCGAAGCCCCGGTCGATGAGGACTTCCTCTCGCTGCCTGCCGCCGCCGAAGGCGAAGACGTGCTGCTGGACTACACCCATGTGGGCCTCACGCTGCGCCGCCACCCGCTCGCCCTGCTGCGCCCCTGGCTGGCCCAGCGCCGCCTGCTCAATGCCGAGCAGCTGGCGCAGTGCCCCGACGGCCGGCTGGTGCGCGCCTGCGGCCTGGTCACCACACGCCAGCAGCCGGGAACGGCCAAGGGCGTGGTGTTCGTGACGCTGGAAGACGAGACGGGCAGCGTGCAGGTGATCGTCTGGCCCGACCTGAAGGAGCGCCAGCGCACCGCACTCACCGGCTCACGCCTGCTGGCAGTGCACGGCCGCTGGCAGCGCCAGAGCGGTGTGAGCCATCTGGTGGCCGGCCACCTGCTGGACCTGAGCCCGCTGCTGGGCAAACTGCCCACGGTCAGCCGGGACTTCCATTAGGTTTTCATTGGAGAATGTCAGCCCATGAGCGCCTCCCCGCCACGCCCGCCCGCACTCACCGCCCGCCAGCGCGAGATCCTGGAGATGATCCAGCTCGCGGTGGAAGAAACCGGCATGCCGCCCACACGCAGCGAGATCTGCACGGCTTTCGGTTTCCGCTCCCCCACCTCCGCCGAAGACCACCTGCGCGCGCTGGCGGCCAAGGGCGTGATCGAGCTGGTGGAGGGCACGGCCAGGGGCATACGCATCAAGACCGGCCAGGGGCCCCGGCGCGCCTCACGCCAGCTGGCACTGGCCCTGCCCGAGCTGCAGCAGCTGGCGCTGCCGCTGGTGGGCCAGGTGGCGGCGGGCGCGCCCATACTTGCGCAGGAGCACGTCGAGTCCACGCTGCGGCTGGACCAGAGCCTGTTCCTGCGCCGGCCCGACTACCTGCTGCGCGTGCGCGGCCTGTCCATGCGCGATGCCGGCATCCTCGACGGCGACCTGCTCGCGGTGCAGAAGACGACCGAGGCGCACCAGCACCAGATCGTGGTGGCGCGCCTGGGCGATGAAGTCACGGTGAAGCGCTTCGTGCGGCACCGCCAGCGCATCGAGCTGCAGGCGGCCAACCCGGATTTCGAATCCATCTGGGTCGGCCCCAGGGACACACTCACCATCGAGGGCGTGATGGTTGGGTTGCTTCGCAGTACCTAGAGCCCCCACGCTTCCCACTGCGTGAGGTTCGCTGCCCCCCGAGGGTGCTGATTCAGCTTGGGGCGGCCCGGCGCTGAATCTGCGGCAGCCATCACGCCGCCAGCTGCCCGAAGCGCCCGCTGTTGAAGTCGTTGATGGCTTCGCGGATCTCGCCTTCGGTGTTCATCACGAACGGCCCGTAGCCCACCACCGGCTCGTCGATCGGCTCGCCCGACAGCCACAACAGGGTGGCGTCGTTGTTGGCTTCCAGGCGCACGGTTTCGCCCTCGCGGTCGAAACGCACCAGCTGGCCCTCGCGCGCCACCTGCTCGCCATTCACCAGCACGGTGCCGTGCAGCACCACCAGCGCCAGCGTGTGGCCAGGCACGGCGTTCAGGTGCACGGTCTTGCCGGCGGCCAGGCGCACATCCCACACATCGATGGGCGTGAAGGTGCGCGCCGGGCCGCGCTGTCCGTCGAACGCCCCCGCGATCACACGCACGCGGCCGGCGCCGTCGGGCAGCTGCACCACCGGCATCTGTGCGTCGCGCAGCGTCTGGTAGCCGGGCGCGGCCATCTTGTCCCTGGCGGGCAGGTTCACCCACAGCTGCACCATCTCGATGGTGCCGCCGCGCTGCGTGAAGTCGCGCGAGTGGAACTCCTCGTGGATGATGCCGCTGGCGGCCGTCATCCACTGCACATCACCGGGGCCTATGGTGCCGCCCGCGCCGGTGGAGTCGCGGTGCTCGACCTCGCCCTGGTAGACGAT
>CALRLO020000031.1:0-51020 GCA_943368755.1 Synechococcus sp. UW140
AACCCGGGGCGGGCGGGCGGGCCGGGCGCCGAGGTGACCGAGCGCCTGCGGCAGTTCCTGAACCAGCGTGTGCCGGCCGTGGGCCGCTGGCTGGGTGGTGGTGCGGCCGCCGCGCCGAACCCGGGTTCTGCCCACACGGTCCCGGCTGGGGTAGGCGCCGTCACGGCGGCACAGGCCACCTACGAGTCGACCCAGATCCTGTTTGCCGCAGCGGGCCCGGCGCCCGAATGGACCGATCTGGCTCAGGGCGTGGCGGGGGTGCGCCAGCAGGCCCGAGCCCTCAAGGCTGCCGCCAGCAACGACCGCGACAAGGCCGTCATCGAGGTGGTGGCGCTGATCTTCGACAGCATCCTGGCCGAGGAGCGCATCCCGCCCAGCGTGCGTGTGTGGTTCGCAAGGCTGCAGATGCCGGTGCTGCGCGTGGCGGTGGTGGACCAGGATTTTCTCGGGGCCATGGACCACCCCGCGCGCCAGCTGATCGACCGCATGGGCTCTTGTGTGCTGGGCTTCGACCCCGGCGTGTCAATGGCTCCGCTGGAGGCTGAAATCAAGCGCGTGGTGCAGGTCATCGAACAGTACCCCGAGACCGGGCGGCGCGTGTTCGAACTCGTGCTGGGCGAGTTCCAGCAGTTCCTGCGTGACCACCTGATCGGCCAGGGCGATGTCAGCCGCGTGGCGACGCTGGCGCAGCAGGTCGAGCAGAAGGAAACCCTGGCGGTCAAGTTCACCATCGAGTTGCGCCGGCTGCTGGGTGACACCCCGGTGCGCGAGCCGGTGCGCGAGTTCCTGTTCAAGGTGTGGGTCGAGGTGATGGCCGTGGCCAGCGTGCGCTACGGCGCGCAGCACCCCGACTCCCTGGCGCTGCGTCAGGCCGCGGCCGATGTGTTGTGGATGGCCGATGCCAAACCCACGCGCGAGGAACGCGCCCAGGTGATCGCCCGCCTGCCCGCCCTGCTGGCCCAGCTGCGCGAGGGCATGACCCTGCTCGGGCTGCAGCCCGCCGCGCAGGAGACCCACCTCGGGCGCCTGAGCGACGCGCTGGCCGAGGCCTTCACCTCGCGCGGCGACCCCCTGTCGCAGGACTGGCTGGCCGGCATCACCAGCCACCTGGGCCGGCTGGAGGAGTTCCTGTCCGATGACGAGCCCGACCGGCTGGAGCTGGACCAGGACAACATCGAGTGGATCACCGGTGTGGATGCCTCACGCATCACCGTGGTGCCCGACACCGCCGCCGCCATGCGCCCAGCCTTGAAGGCCTGGGCGGCCGAGCTGTCGCTGGGCGCCTGGTTCGAACTCGACCACAACGGTCACGCCAGCGTGGTGCAGCTGGCCTGGAAGAGCCAGCGCGGCCAGCTGTTCCTGTTCGTGGCCTCCGACCAGGGCTGCTTCCTGGTGCAGCAGGGGCGGGTGGCCCAGTACCTCGACGCCGGTCTGCTCAAGGCGCGCGAGGCCGAGTCGCTCACGGTGCGCGCCACCCGCGACGCGCTCAACAAGCTCGACGCCAACCCCGAACGCCTGCTGGCCTGAACGGCGCGGCGGGACTATGATCCCAGCCCGTGCAGTCGGCCACTCCCATCCCCCACATCAGCCCGGCGCTGCTGGAGATCATGCGGCGTGGTGTTTCCACGATCGTCGGCGCCTGTGGCCGAGATGGCGTGCCCAGCGTGATGCGCGGTGTCGGTGTCCGCGTCAGCGAGGACGGCTCGGACATCACCGTCTACCTGGCGCGCAGCCAGTCGCGCCAGCTGTTGCAGGACATCGCCGACACCCGCCGCGTGGCGGTGGTGTTCAGTGCGCCGACCAGCCACCTGACGGTGCAGGTCAAGTCCTCGAAGGTCTGGCTGGAGGACTGCGACGCAGCCGCCGATGCCGACCTGGCGCGCTACCTGGATGCCATGGAGCAGGAGATCGCCGGCGTGGGCTTTGACGCCCCCTTCACCCGCGCCATGCTGGCCTACCGGCGCGACGACCTGGTGGCTCTGCGGCTGGTGCCGGAGCAGGCCTTCGACCAGACCCCGGGACCACACGCCGGTGCGGCGCTGCCGGCGCGCACCGCATGAACGCTCCGCCGCCCCGCCTGCCGGACCTTCGCCCTTGCCTGGAGGGTGCGATACCGGCCATCATGGCCACCAGCGCCATCGACGGCACACCCAACGTGGCCTACCTCTCGCAGGTGTTCTACGTGGACGAGCGGCACGTCGCCCTGTCGTTCCAGTTTTTCAACAAGACGCGCCAGAACATCCTGGTCAATCCCCGCGCCACCGTGCTCGTGATGAACCCGTTGACGGCGCAGTTCTACCGCCTGCACCTGCGCTACCTGCGCACCGAGTCCGGCGGACCGGTGTTCGAGCGCATGAAGGCCCAGCTCGCCGGCATCGCGTCCTACACCGGGCTGGAGGACGTGTTCCGCCTGCTCGGCTCCGACATCTACGAGGTGCTGGAGATCGAACGCGTGCCTGGCGAGCCCCTGCCCACTCCCGAACCCCGCTGCGGCTTGCTGGGCGGCCTGCGCTGCGCGAGCGAGCGCCTGGCGGCCTGCACCTCGCTGGCCGAACTGCTGGACTCCACCCTGGTGCTGTTGCGCGACGTGCTGGACATGCCACACGCCATGGTGCTGATGCTGGACGAAGCCACCGGGCGCCTCTACACGGTGGCCAGCACCGGCTACCCGACCTCGGGCGTCGGCTCCGAGATCGAGCTCGGGGACGGCGTCATCGGCGTGGCGGGGCGCGAGCGCACGGCCGTGCGCATCGTCCACATGACCAGCGCCTACCTCTACGGACGCGCTGTGCGCGAGCGGCTCGAAGGCGGCCAGGGCGTGGTGACGGAAATTCCCTACCCCGGCCTGGCCGAGCCGCACAGCCAGATGGCCGTGCCCATGGTATCGGGTGGACGGCTGCTGGGCGTGGTGTTTGTGGAAAGCCCGCAGGACATGCGCTTCGGCTTCGAGGACGAGGACATCCTGGTGGCGCTCGCCGGCCAGCTGGCGGCCTCCATCGACCTGATGCACGCGAGCACCGAGTGTGGCGACGTGCTGCCGCTGCCCGGCGCACCCGCCCGGGCCCGCCCCGTCCGGGGGCCCGCCCTGAAGGTGCGCCACTTCCGCGCCAACGACAGCGTGTTCCTCAACGACACCTACCTCATCAAGGGCGTGGCCGGCGCCATCCTGTGCAAGCTGCTGCGCGACCACCTGGCGCATGGGCGTACCGAGTTCAGCAACCGCGAGCTGCGCCTGGACACCGGCCTGGGCCTGCCCGACGTGAGCGACAACCTGGAGGCCCGCCTCCTGCTGCTGCAGCGCCGCCTGCAGGAGCATGGCCCCGACCTGCGGCTGGAGAAAACCGGGCGCGGGCGTTTTCGCCTGCAGCTGACACGCCCGGTGGAGCTGGTTCAGATCGACGGGGCAGCCTGATCGGCCGGCAGGTTCAGGCTGCGGCACAGCTTGGCCCAGTCGCCCGCCGACAGGTGCGGGCGCACCACATCCAGTGCCGCCGCGAAGGCGGGTGCCGGCGCGTGGGCCTGCATGTCACCCAGCATGCCCGCGCGTTCGGCCGGGCTCATGGCCGGCACCATCCAGCGCAGCACCACCATCATCTCCTCGGGCGGAACAGACGCCACCAGCGCCTGGTGGATCTGGTTGAGTTCGTCATCGCTGTAGTAGGCCCAGAGAGCGGCGTTGTGCGCGGTTTCCTCCTGGTGCATGTGGTGGAAGTTTTCCGCCACGAACAGCGACAGCTCCCGGTACAGCGCGAGCGCCAGCGCCGGGCGCGCCTGCGCCGGGGCCTGCAGCAGCACGTGCAGGTCGGCGCGCAGCGCCGCGATGTGGCGCACGTGCTCCACGTGTTCGGTCGCGATGGTCAGGCTGGTGCCGCTCGCGCGCGCTTCCAGCGCCGGGTGCACGAAGTCGTTTTCATGGACGAGGTGCTGTCCACACAACGCGAGCAGGCCCTCGAGCCGCTCGGCCATCTCGGCCATTTCGGCTTCGTCGTCGGTGTCCAGCCGGCCCAGTGCCAGCAGCGAGTCGGTCATGATGGACCGCATGGCCTTGTGGATGCTGGCGTAGAGGTCGATGCGGGGCGCCTGTGCGGCGTGGTCGGCTTGTTGGGCGGTGTGCGCCACCTGGCGCAGTTCCTGGGGATGGGCGTTCATGTGATCCTGCTTTCCGTGGGTTGTCGGGGGGCTGGTGGCAGGGCACCATGCCTCGCTCACCATGGACGGAAAGTCTAGGAACGCACCCGCAGGCGCGCCGCTAAATATTGCTTAAGAAAACCCTAAATGTTTCTTAAGCACGGCCCATGCGCTGGAACAGCCCGCCGGGCAGCCGCCCCACATGGCCTTCGAGTTCGAGCTCCAGCAGCTGCGCCTGCAGTGTCGCGGTGGGCAGCCCGGTGCGGGCCTGCAGGGCGTCCAGCCCCATCGGGTCGAAGCCCATCGCGTCGAGCAGCGGGGTCGATACCGGCTCCGCCACGCGCCCGGTGTGGGCCGCGTGCACGGCCACCGTGCCGGGCCGCAGTTCTTCCAGCACGTCCTCGGCCGATTCCACCAGCTTGGCACCCTGGCGTATCAGGGCGTGGCAGCCGCGTGACTGCGGGGCGTGGATGGAGCCTGGTATGGCCCACACCTCGCGACCCAGTTCGACCGCCAGCTTTGCGGTGATCAGCGAGCCCGATTGCACCGCCGCCTCCACCACCAGCGTGCCCCGGCCGAGCGCCGCGATCAACCGGTTGCGGCGTGGAAAGTGCGAGGCGTGGGGAGGGCTGCCCAGTGGCAGCTCGCTGACGATGGCACCCTGGCGGGCGATGCGCCGGGCCAGGTCGACGTGGCGTCGGGGATAGACCTGGTCCAGACCGGTGCCCACCACCGCGACCGTCGGGGCGCCGCCGGCCAATGCGCCTTCGTGGGCGGCGCCATCCACCCCCAGCGCGAGGCCTGAGACGATGCAGGCGCCCGCCTCGCCCAGCGCCTGGGCGAAGCGGCGGGCGTTTTCGGCCCCTTGGGGTGTCGGGTTGCGGCTGCCGACCACGGCGATCTTGAGCGGGTGGGCGAGGGCGCCGGGGTCACCCGCCAGGTAGAGCAGGGGCGGTGGGTCGCTGGCCTGCAGCAGCTCGGGCGGGTAGGCTGCATCGCCCAGGCTGAACAGGTGGTGGTGCGGTTGCTCCAGCCAGCGCCAGGTGGCGTCGCATTGGGCTTGCCATTCGGCGGGCGGGGTCAGCAGGGCCCGGGCCAGCGAGGGGCCGACGGCCGCCGCCAGGGCGGTCTGTGTCTGTCCGAGCACCGCCTGGGGCAGGCCGAAAGCCGCCAGCAACCGGCGCGTGGTCACCGGCCCCAGTCCAGGCGTGAGCAGCAGGCGCAGCCAGGCGCCCAGTTCCTCCCGTTGCATGCGCTCTGGCGGCGCCTGGCTTACGGATTGACGAAGCGGTCGCCGACCTTGACGCCGTCGGCGATCTGCACGACCAGCGCGTAGGACACGCGGTCGAAGGTGCGGAACACCATCATCAGGCCGTTGCGTTCACCGGGCAGGCGCATGGCCGGGCGGGCGGTGTCGGTGCGGTCCAGGCTCTGGGCGGCGTTGGTCATGATCGCGAGCACATGGCCCTCGGCCAGGCCGTCGCGGGTGCCGCGGTTGATGGCCACCACCTGGTTCTGTGCCGCGTAGGTGACGGCGTTGCCGTAGACCGAGACGATCTGCCCGTTGATGGGTTTGGGCGGGGCGGACGGCACGAAGGTCGGGAACAGCACTGCGGGCTCGGTCACCAGCCGGTCGCCCACGCGCATCTCTTCCTTGGACAGCGTGATGTCCACGGTGGCGGGCACCACCTCCGAGACGGTCTTGCCATCCTTGCCGGGTGTTTCGGTGCGGCTCTCGCCACGCACCAGCGTGGCACGGCCGACAAACTGGGCCTCGTAGCCCAGGATCTCACCCGTGGTGGGGTCCTTCAGTGGCACGGCGTTGCGGAACACGCGGTAGTCGCGTGTTTTGCCGCCTTCCAGGCTCAGGGCCTCGCCACTGCCGCCGTCGCTGTACTGCCCACGGGCATAGGCGCGGTCGCCGCGGCTCAGCAGCACGCGGTTTTCGGGGGTGGCCACCAGGCGCGGCGCGCGCTGGAAGGTGGCGCCGTCCACGATCATGGCCTCGGTGAGGAACGGCTCGATCAGCTTGGGGTCCAGCGAAGGGATGGCGCTGTCGTTGAGGCTCTCGTAGCGGGTGCGCGGCGTGACCTTGATGGTGGGCAGGTCGCCGTCGGCAACGCGCAGCACGGCGCGGCCGCTGGAGGTGTCAAGCACCAGGCGCTGCCCGGGGAAGATCAGGTGCGGGTTGCGGATGGCCTGCAGGTTCATGCCCCACAGCTCGGGCCAGCGCCAGGGGCTGCGCAGGAACAGCCCGGAGATGCTCCAGAGCGTGTCGCCGCGTTTCACGGTGTGGCTGTCGGGGGCGTTGGGTGCCAGTTCGCTCAGCGGCACGCCGGCCTGGGCCACCTGCTGGGCGGTGGCGCGCTGCTGCGAGGAGATGGGCAGGTTGGGGAAGGTCTGGGCAAGAGCCTGGCCCGAAGACAGCAGCGCCGCGAGCAGCAGGCCGGTGGGAGCAAGGGTCAGATGGTGAGGTGCAGGCATGTAAGGCCCCGGTGCGGGCCGCGCGGCACAGGGCCGCCGCAGCGCCGTTGGTCTTGAGGATTCGCTTTTGATTTTGCGCCCAAGCCCTTGAATAGGCAATGCTTATTCAGGTTGATGCGAGCAGGCTCGGGCAAAAGTGGCGAAAATAGCGACAATTTCCTTTTGCCCGGCCCTGACCCCCTGATGGGGTGCAGGGCTTTTGACCTTGCCTTCCTGCCCCATCCCATGAGCGACCAGCCCCTGCCCATCCTGTGCTACCCCGATCCCCGCCTGCACACCGTGGCCCGGCCCGTGGAGGCGGTGGATGAGCGCATCCGCACCCTGGTCGACCGCATGCTGGCGACCATGTACGACGCCAACGGTATCGGCCTGGCGGCCACGCAGGTGGACGTGCACGAGCGCGTGATCGTGATCGACGTCAGCGAAACGCGCGACCAGCCCCTGGTGCTCATCAACCCGGTGATCGAGTGGGCCAGCGAGGAAACCCAGAAGGGTGAGGAAGGCTGCCTGTCCGTGCCCGGCATCTACGACGGGGTCGAGCGTTCGGTGGCGGTGCGTGTGCGTGCACTCGATGCCCAGGGCCAGTCGCGCGTGATCGAGGCCGAAGGCCTGCTGGCCGTGTGCATGCAGCACGAGATGGACCACCTGCTGGGCAAGGTGTTTGTCGAGTACCTCTCGCCGCTCAAGCGCAACCGCATCAAGACCAAGCTGCAGAAGGCGCAGCGGGAAGCGCGGGTATCGTGATGGACCCGTCACGCCGCGTTTCCGGTTGGGTCGTCGCAGGCGTGGTGGCGTTGGCGCTGGGCGCCTGCAGCTTCCTGCCCGAGCGCACGGCGCCGGGCACTCCCCGGGCCAATATCGAGCAGCGCATGGGCAAGCCCACGGCCGTGCACGCCCTGCCCGATGGTGAGCGGCTGCAGTACTCTGGACAGCCTTCGGGTCACTTCGTCTACAACTTCGACTTCGATGCCCAGGGGCGGCTGCGCAGTGCCCGCCAGGTGATGGACGAAGCCGGTCTGCTTCAGCAGATCCAGGTCAACCGCTGGACCCGCGATGACGTGCTGCGCCACATGGGCCGTCCGGCCCTGGTGGAGCGTGTGGCCCGCTTCGATGGCGAGGTCTGGACCTACCGCTACCAGAACGGCGGTTGGCCAAGGCTGTTCCATGTGCACCTGGATCCCGCAGGCGTGGTGCGTCAGCTGATGATGTTTGACGAGATACCGCCGCCGAGCCACCGGGAATGACAGGTTCATGGGTTTGAAACTGGTTTTTGCGGGCACGCCCGAGTTCGCGGCCGTGGCGCTGCAGCGCCTCCTGCAGGCAGGGTTCGAGGTCCCGCTGGTGCTCACCCAGCCCGATCGCCCCGCCGGGCGCGGTCTCAAGCTGCAGCCCTCGGCGGTCAAGCTGCTGGCGCTGGACCACGGCATCCAGGTCGCGCAGCCGCGCAGCCTGCGGCTGGACGGCAAGTACCCCGAAGAAGCAACCGCAGCGAAATGGCTGCTGGACGACGTGAAGCCGGACGCCATGGTGGTGGCCGCCTATGGGCTGATCCTGCCCCAGTGGGTGCTGGAGCTGCCGCGCCACGGCTGCTTCAACATCCACGCCTCGCTGTTGCCGCGCTGGCGCGGCGCGGCACCCATACACCGCGCAATCGAGGCGGGTGACGCCGACACCGGCGTGACCATCATGCAGATGGATGCGGGCCTGGACACGGGCGACATGCTGCTGCGCGAGGCCCTGCCCATCGCGCCCGACGACAACACCGCGCGCTTGCACGACCGCCTGGCCGCTCTGGGTGCGCGCCTGATGGTGGAGGCGCTCGAGCTGCTGGCCTGTGGGGGCCTGCACGCCACGCCGCAACCGGCTGAAGGCGTGACCTACGCGCACAAGATCGAGAAGGCCGAGGCCGACATCGACTGGGCCTTGCCGGCCGAGGTGCTGGCCCGCCGCGTGCGTGCCTTCGACCCCTTCCCCGGCGCTGTCACCCGACAGCCCGACGGGGCCACGTTGAAGGTGTGGGCTGCGTCGGCGCTGCCGCAGGCGGGTGGTGCGCCCGGCACCGTGCTCGCGGTGTCAGAGACGGGCGTTGACGTGGCCTGCGGTGAAGGGGCCCTGCGCCTGACCGAACTCCAGCGGGCGGGCGGCAAGCGTCTGCCGGTGGCCGAATTCCTGCGCGGCAGCCCGCTGGCGCCCGGACAGCTGCTGGGCGCCCCATGTTCCTGAGCCGCCGCTACCGCGAGCACCCCGAGTTCATGATCGGCGTGCGCGACCAGGCCTCGGTGGCCACCGGCATCGCCGCCTGGGGCCTGATGACGGGCGTGGCCATGGTCAAGTCGGGCATGAGCGTGATCGAGGCGCTGCTGATGACCTGGATCGTTTTCGCCGGCAGCGCCCAGCTCTCGGCCATGCCGCTGCTGGCGGCCGGTGCGCCGCTGTGGGTGACGCTGGCCACCGCCTTCTGCGTCAACCTGCGTTTTGTCGTTTTCTCGGCCCACCTGCGGCCTTACATGATGCACCTGCCCCGCCTGCCCCGGCTGCTCACGGGCTATGTGACGGGCGATCTGAGCTACGTCTATTTCGCCCGCCGCTACCCGCAGCCCGGCAACACCGACGACGAGCGTCTGGCCCAGCAGGCGTACCTGGCCGGCAACTGCGCCATCAACTACGTGGCGTGGATGAGCACCAGCATGCTGGGCATTGCGCTGGCCAACGCCATCCCCACCGAGTGGGGGCTGGGCTTTGCTGGCATCCTGGCGCTGATCGGCGTGGGCTGCTCGCTCGCAACCAGCCGGCTGCGCATGGTGTCAGCCGGTGTCGCGGCGGCAGCGGCTGTGGCCGCCTTTGCGTTGCCGCTGCGCCTGAACATCGTCGTGGCCATCGCAGCGGCCGTGGCGCTGTGCCTGGTGATCGAGGCATCGTCCAAGGCCCCGTCGGAGAGCGGCCATGTTTGAGACCGATCTCTGGACCGTTCTGACCATCGTCGCGCTGGGCGGCGTCACCGTGCTCACGCGCTGCTTCTTTTTCCTCTCGGACCGGCCCTGGACACTGCCCGCCTGGGCGCAGCGCGGTCTGCAATACGCCCCGATTGCGGCCCTGGCGGCCGTGGTGGCGCCCGAGGTGCTGATGAGTCAGGGCGCGCTGATCCAGACCTGGCAGGACGCGCGCCTGTTCGGCACGGCTGCCGGTGTGACCTGGTTCTTCTGGCGCGGCGGCGTGCTGGGCACCATCGTCTGCGGCATGGCCGTTTACTTGCCGTTGCGCATCGCGCTGGGCTGGTAGCCCCAGCGTGCAATCGCCTGGCGCAGCTGCTCGGGCTGCACCGGCTTGGCAAGGAAGTCGTTGGCGCCAGCTTCCAGCGCCTTGTCCCTGGCTTCGTTCATCACGTCGGCCGTCAGCGCGATCACCGGCACCTGCGCCGCAGGTCCTGCCAGGGCGCGGATGTGGCGGGTGCTGGTGAGTCCGTCCATCTCGGGCATCTGCACGTCCATCAGCACCAGGTCGGGGGCTTCGGTGGCGGCCTGATCCAGCGCCTGCTGGCCGTTTTCGGCGAACAGCACGCTGTGGCCCATCTTCTGCAGCAGCGCGCCCACCAGCTTGCGGTTGACCGGGTGGTCTTCGGCCACCAGCACCCGCAGCGGCCGGTCGCCACCCGCAAGCTCGATCGCCGGGGGCGGTGCCTCGCACAGGGGCAGGTCCAGCGCAAGCGTGAAGGTGGCGCCTGCGCCGGGGGTGCTCTGCACCACGATGTCGCCCTCCATCAGCCGGGCCAGCGTGCGCGAAATGTCCAGGCCCAGCCCGCGGCCGCCAAAGGCGCGCGTGGCGCCACTGTCCACCTGGTAGAAACGCTCGAACAGGCGGGCCTGTGCTTCGGGCGCAATGCCGATGCCGGTGTCGCTGACCTGGAACAGCACACGCTGGTGTGCGGGTGCCACACCGTCAGCCACCGGTGGCTCGGCCGACACCGCGAGCCGCACGTGCCCCTGGGAGGTGAACTTGATGGCGTTGCCCAGCAGGTTGTAGAGGATCTGGCGCAGCCGCGTCGGGTCCACGCGGACCCACGCCGGCAGCTCGGCGGCCTGTTCAAGCTGCAGCTCCAGACCCTTGCCTTCTGCCAGGCCGCGCGTCAGCGCCTGCATCTCCTGCAACAGGCGTGAGAGGTTCACCGGCTCGGGCTGCAGGGCCACCTTGCCGGCCTCGATGGCCGACAGGTCCAGGATGTCGTTGAGCAGGGTCAGCAGGTATTGCGCCGATTCCCTGGCGGTCACCACCTGTTCGCGCTGCTGGGGCGTGAGTGTGCCGCTCTCCAGCAGTCCCAGCATGCCCAGCAGGCCGTTGAAGGGTGTGCGCAACTCGTGGCTCATGTTGGCCAGGAAGCGGCTCTTGCTGTCACTGGCGAGTTCGGCCCGCAGCTGCGCGTCGCGCAGGTTGCGGTTGAGGCGGTTGAGCGCGAGTTGCTCGCCCATCTGGCGCTGGTGGCGCAGCCACAGCGCCACCGCAGCCACCAGGGTGATGAGGATGAGCGCACCGATCAGCCCGGCGTTGAGCTGGCTCTGGGTGCGCACGGTCTGCAGCTGGTTGTCAAGCATCTGGACGATGACCGAATTGGCGGCGGTGGAGAGCGCCAGCACGTCGGGCCCCAGCTCGACCATCTCGGCGTGCAGCTCCTGCAAGGCTTTCGCGCCCGGGCGCTCCTGGGCCACCAGCGGTTCGCTGCGCGCGATCAGCGCCTCGATGCGCGGCAGCAGGTTCTCGTACTCCGCACGACCGTACAGTTTGGCCGTGCTGGGGTTGTCGCGCAGCAGCAGCGCCCGGCTGAGGAAGATGTCGTGTCGCAGCGCAAGCGCCCCCCAGCTGTCGTAGGCGGGGTTTTCTGCAGCCATGCGCAGTTCGCTGCGAAAGCGCAGGAATTCGCGCTCGAAATGGAAGGCCAGCGCGGTGATGGAGTCGGTCTGCAGCCGGGCGGCGTCTTCGACCGACCGTGCCTGGCGCAGCAGCACGTTGAGCAGCAGCACCAGGCCGACGATGAGCACCAGCGTGGTGCCCGACAACCAGACCAGGAATCGCCTGTGGCCTTGCAGTCGGTTCATGGCGGCTCAGTCCACCTCGATGTGCTTGAGCTGCCAGATGGAGCGTTCGTAGTAGGTGTTGTTCTGCAGTTCGGGGTGGCGATGGAACGGGTAGACCACGAACAGCGGTCCCTTGGTGCGCACGGTCAGCGGTTGGTCGTCGATGCTGTGGGCCAGCACCACGTCGAAGCGCTGCGCGTCGCTCGCGGGGATTTCGATGCGGTAGTCGTTGATGGCGTGGGCCTTGAGCGTGCGGCCTTCGGCCCTGACCAGCGCCAGCACGTCGCGCAACAGCGGCCCGGTGAACTTCTGCGGCTTCTTGTCCCAGGGTGTGGGGGTGGTGAAGCTGACCTGCGGCAGCGCACGCAGCATGTTCATGTCGAGCGCGGCCACCTTGTCCCGGTTGCGTTCACCGATGTTGCCGCCGATGGTGAGCACCACCGCCTGCCGGGGCTTGTCCAGCGCCAGCGCGGACAGGCTGGCCGCAGCCGCCAGCCCGCCGGCAAGCAGCCAGGTGGCGTTTCGGCGAGAGAGGGGCTGCGGCATGGCGGCGGGCGGAGTGGAGCCCGGCATCATACGGCAGGGCCCTTGCCGGCGGGGGCCTGTGTGGCGGCTCGCTGGGCGAACTCGGCGCGCAGGGCGCGCAGCTTCTCGCGCGGATCCTCCTTCGTGGTGGCCTGGTCCAGCGCCATCTCGGCAATGAAGCGGCTGGGCGTGCCGGGTACGGTCTCGCGGCCTTTCTTGCGGCGCTTGAGCCAGCTCACCGCCAGCGTGCGCTGGGCCCGCGTGATGCCCACGTACATCAGGCGGCGTTCCTCCTGCAGGCGCAGTGCCAGGCTCTCGGCGTCGCCCGTGTCGTCGTCGATCTTGAAGGGCAGCAGCCCCTCGTTGACACCCGCCAGCACCACATGTGGCCACTCCAGGCCCTTGGAGGCGTGCAGCGTCGAGAGCGTCACCACGTTCTGGTCCTGCTCGCGCTCGCTCAGCGTCGAGATCAGGGCGATGGTCTGCACCACCTCCATCAGGCTCTTGCGCTCGGTCTCGACCACCTCGCCGTCTTCCAGCACCCCACCACATCGCTGCGCCATCCAGTCGCAGAAATCGACCACGTTGCCCCAGCGCGCAGCAGCCAGCTTCTCGCTGTCCTCGCTGTCGTAGAGGTGCTTTTCGTAGCCCAGGTCCTTGAGCCAGTCGGCGAGGAACGTCCGCGCGGCCTCGGCGCCCACGGTCTGGCGGGCACGGAATTCCAGGTCGTTGACCAGCCGGCCAAACTCGTGCAGCCCGGCAATGGCCCGGCCCGACACTGCGGAGCCCAGCGAGTGCGAGAACAGCGACTCGAACAGGCTGATCTTGTAGCGCGAGGCGAACTCACCCAGCTGCGACAGTGTCTGGTGGCCGATGCCGCGCTTGGGCGTGGTGACGGCGCGCAGGAAGGCCGGATCGTCGTTGTTGTTGGTGATCAGGCGCAGCCAGGCGCACAGGTCCTTGATTTCGGCACGCTCAAAGAAACTCTGGCCGCCCGAAACCTTGTAGGGGATGTTGGCGCGGCGCAGCGCCTGTTCGTAAGGGCGCGCCTGGTGGTTGGCCCGGTAGAGGATGGCGAAGTCCTTGTACTCCTTGTACTGGGAGTTCGCGCGCAGGCCCTGGATGCGCGCCACCGCGCGCTCGGCCTCGTGGTCCTCGTGGTCGGCGTCCACCACCCGCACCGGCTCGCCTTCGCCCAGGTCGCTCCACAGTGTCTTGGGAAACAGCTTGGGGTTGGGCCCGATGACGTTGTTGGCCGCGCGCAGGATGGCGCTGGTGGAGCGGTAGTTCTGCTCCAGCTTGATGACGCGCAGCTGCGGAAAGTCCTGCGGCAGGCGCTTGAGGTTGTCCAGCGTGGCGCCGCGCCAGCCGTAGATGGACTGGTCGTCGTCGCCCACGGCGGTGAAGCGGGCACGCTCACCCACCAGCAGCTTGAGCAGTTCGTACTGGGTGGCGCTGGTGTCCTGGTACTCGTCCACCAGCACATGGCCCATCTGCTGCTGCCACTTCTCGCGCACCTCGGGGTGGTCGCGCAGCAGCTTGAGCGGCAGCGTGATCAGGTCGTCGAAGTCCACGCTCTGGTAGGCCGCCAGCCGCTCCTCGTAGCGTGCCATCAGCACGGCGATGTGGCGGTCGTTCTCGCCCTGGGCCTGCGCCAGCGCCTGTTCGGCGGTGAGGCCCGCGCCCTTCCAGGCGCTGATGGTCCACTGCCACTGGCGGGCGGTGGCCGAGTCGGTGGTGGAGCCGCAGTCCTTGAGGATGCTGGTGATGTCGTCCGTGTCCAGTATGGAGAACTGGGGCTTGAGCCCCAGCACCGCGCCGTCCTGGCGCAGCAGGCGCACGCCCAGGGCGTGGAAGGTGCAGATCAGCACGTCCTTGGCCGGCTTGCCCACCAGCGCCCTGGCGCGTTCGCGCATTTCGGCGGCGGCCTTGTTGGTGAAGGTGATGGCCGCGATGCGCTTGGGCTCCAGCCCGGCCTGGATCAGCCGCGCGATCTTGTGCGTGATCACCCTCGTCTTGCCCGAACCCGCGCCGGCGAGCACCAGGCAGGGCCCGCTCAGGTGGTTGACGGCATCGAGCTGGGCAAGGTTGAGACCGGCGGACATGGGTGAAGGCGCAAACCGACGATCATAGCCAGCCCGGCCGGTCGGCCCGGCGCTGCTGGGATGACTGCCGGAAATCAGCACGATCAAGCCAAATGTTGGCCTAATCGTGCTATGGTCTGGCCATGAGAATCGCCTCCGCCGTGTTCACCGACAGCCAGTCCAAGGTGTACCCGTGGCTTTTTGGGCAGCCTGAACGCAGCTACCACCTCAGTGAGCTTCGTCGGCTGTCTGGCCTGGGGAGCGCATCGTTGCAGCGCGAGGTCAACCGGCTGGTGGATGCGGGGCTGGTCTTGTCGGAGCGCGTGGGCAACCTGCGCCGTTTCCAGGCCAACCCGGCCAGCCCGGTCTATGCCGAACTCGTGGCACTCACGCGCAAGGTTCTGGGCGTGGCGCCCTTGCTGCGGCAGGCACTGGCGCCCCTGGCCGAGCGCTTGCAAGAGGCCTATGTCTATGGTTCCGTGGCCCGGCACACCGACACGGCGCACAGCGACATCGATGTCATGCTGGTGGCCGATGATCTGGCGCTGGCCGACGTGCTGCCCCTGCTGTTGCCACTGGAGCCTGCCTTGAGCCGCAAGATCAATCCAACGATCTACACACCCGCGCAGTACGCCCAACGCCTGGCTGAGCCGGATTCTTTCATCCGCCGTGTGCTGGCTCAGCCAACGCTCTCGCTCATGCCCTTGTTGGGAGTCAAGGCATGACGGTGAACGCCCTGGACAACCTGGTGCGCATAGGCCAGCTCAAGGCGGAGCCGCGCAACGAGGCCGAGGCGCGGCGCCTGTGGGCGATGGCGCGCACGCGGCTGGCCGATGCCCGTCTGCCGCAGGTGTCGCCGGAAGGTCGTTTCACCAGTGCCTACAACGCCGCACACGCTGCAGCGCTGGCCGCTCTGCGCTGGCATGGCTTTCGCAGCGAAAACCGCTACACGGTGTTCCAGTGCCTGCCCCACACGCTGGGCTGGCAGGCGGTGCAGTGGCGCGTGCTCGACAGTGCCCACCAGAAACGCAACCTGGCTGAGTACGAGGGATTTCTGGACGTTGATGGCACACAGGTTGATGCCCTGTGCCAGACGGTTGATCAACTGATCGCCGACGTGGAACACCTGCTGGCGCAGGCGTGAGCCGATGCTGAACATCCTGCTCGTCACCTTCCCGTTCTTCGCGCTCGTGCTGGGGGGCTATGTGGCCGCCCGCCGCCGCATGCTTCCGCTGGAGGCGATACCGGGGCTCAACGGCTTCGTGCTGTATTTCGCGCTGCCGTGCATGCTGTTCCGTTTTGGCTCGACCACACCCATCGCCCAGCTGCTGGATGCGGCGGTGGCCGGGGTCTACCTGCTGTGTGCGCTGGTGATGGTGGGCTTCTCCATTGCCATGACGCTGGGCGGGCGCATCCGCTGGAACGACGCCTCGCTGGGCGCTCTGGTGGCGGCGTTCCCCAACACCGGCTTCATGGGCGTGCCGCTGATTGCCGCCCTGCTGGGCCCGCAGGCGGTGGGTACGGTCATCCTGCTGATTGCCGTGGACATGGTGGTGACCAGCTCGCTGTGTGTGGCCCTTTCGCGCCTGGACACGCCGGGCGGCGCCGCGCAGGCCGCCAAAAACGCACTCAAGGGCGTGGTCGCCAATCCCATGCCCTGGGCCATCGTGCTGGGTGGCGTGGCATCGGCGCTGGGCTTCCGTTTTCCCGAGCCGGTCGAGAAGACGGTCTGGCTGCTGGCCGACGCCGCGTCGCCCGTGGCGCTGTTCACCATAGGCGCGGTGCTGGCGCGCTCGCAGATCCAGGCCAACCACCCGATGCCGCTGGGCGACTATGTGCCGGTGGCGCTGATGAAGCTGCTGCTGCACCCGTTGCTCGTGCTGCTGACCGGGCTGGCCGCGCGGCAGCTGGGCGTGCCTCTGGACCCGTTCGCGCTGACCGTCATGGTTCTCGTGGCGGCGCTGCCCAGCGCCAGCAACGTGTCGCTGCTGGCCGAGCGTTTCGGCGCCGACAACGGGCGCATCGCCCGCATCATCCTGGTCTCCACCGCGGCGGCCTTCCTGAGCTTTTCCGGCGCCGTGTCGCTGATGACCTGAATCTATAGCTCTTGGCTATTGAATAGATATTGACAATTGAGTTGTCATATCGAATCCGGGTCCATAGAGTTAGGGTTCCTCAACCGCTGGAGCCCGAGATGCATTCCTTTTCCCTGGTGTCTGTGCTCGCTGCCCTGGCGTTGGCGAGCTGAACTGTCGTACCCACAACCACAGGAGATACAACCATGACAACCGAAGCCAAGTGCCCGTTCCACGCTGCAGGCGGTGTGCGTGCCACGAACGGTGCCCAGTCCAATGCCGACTGGTGGCCCAACCAGCTCAACCTGTCCATCCTTCACCAGCACCAGCCGGTGTCCAACCCCATGGACCCCGGTTTCGATTACGCCGAGGCTTTCAAAAAGCTGGATTACGCCGCCCTGAAGAAGGACATGGTGGCGCTCATGACGGACTCCCAGGACTGGTGGCCGGCCGACTGGGGCCACTACGGCGGTCTGTTCATCCGCATGGCCTGGCACGCGGCCGGCACCTACCGCACGGCAGACGGGCGAGGCGGCGCCAACACCGGCAACCAGCGTTTTGCGCCCCTCAACAGCTGGCCTGACAACGGCAACCTCGACAAGGCCCGACGCCTGCTCTGGCCCATCAAGAAGAAATACGGCAACGCCATCTCCTGGGCCGACCTGTTCGTGCTGGCCGGCAACGTGGCGATGGAGTCGATGGGCTTCAAGACCTTCGGTTTCGGTGGCGGCCGCGCCGACATCTGGGCGCCCGAGGAAGACGTGTACTGGGGCGCCGAAAAAGAATGGCTGGCCACCAGCGACAAGCCCAACAGCCGCTACAGCGGTGACCGCGAGCTGGAGAGCCCGCTGGCTGCCGTGCAGATGGGTCTGATCTATGTGAACCCCCAGGGTCCGGACGGCAAACCCGATCCGGTTGCCTCGGGCCGCGATGTGCGCGAAACGTTCGCCCGCATGGCCATGAACGACTACGAAACCGTGGCCCTCGTGGCCGGCGGTCACACGTTCGGCAAGATGCACGGTGCCGGGGATGCGGCGCTGGTGGGCCCTGAGCCCGAGGCCGGCGCGATCGAGGACATGGGTTTTGGCTGGATCAACAAGCACGGCACCGGCAAAGGTGGCGACACCACCACCAGCGGTTTCGAGGGCGCCTGGAAGCCCAACCCGACGAAGTGGGACATGGGCTACCTCAAGGTGCTGTTCAAGTACGAGTGGGAGCAGATGACCACCGCGGCCGGTGCCATCCAGTGGCGCGCCAAGAACGTCGCTCCCGAGGACATGATCCCCGATGCCCACGACCCCGGCAAGAAGCACCCGCCGCACATGACCACGGCCGATCTCTCGTTGCGTTTCGACCCCGCCTACGAAAAGATCGCCCGGCACTTCCTGGCCAACCCGGCCGAGTTTGCCGATGCCTACGCGCGCGCCTGGTTCAAGCTGACCCACCGCGACATGGGACCGAAGTCCCTGTACCTGGGCCCCGAGGTGCCGGCCGAAGACCTGATCTGGCAGGACCCGATTCCCGCCGTGAACCACCCGCTGGTGGACGCCAAGGACATCGCCGCGCTCAAGGCGCAGGTGCTGGCCTCGGGCCTGTCGGTTTCCGAGCTGGTCGCGACCGCCTGGGCCTCTGCCTCCACCTTCCGCGGCTCCGACCGCCGGGGTGGTGCCAACGGTGCACGCATCCGGCTGGCACCGCAGAAGGACTGGGAAGCCAACCAGCCGGCCCAGCTGGCCAAGGTCCTGTCGGTGCTCGAAGGCCTGCAGAAGACCTTCAACGCCGGCGCCACCGGTGGCAAGAAGGTCTCTCTGGCCGACCTGATCGTGCTGGCGGGTGCGGCCGCCATCGAATCCGCTGCCAAGGCCGCCGGCCACACCATCGAGGTGCCGTTTGCACCCGGCCGCATGGACGCCTCGCAGGAGCAGACCGACGTTGAGTCCTTCGGCGTGCTCGAGCCTGTGGCCGACGGGTTCCGCAACTACCGCAAGAAGGCCTACAGCGTGTCGCCCGAGGAGATGCTGCTCGACAAGGCCCAGCTGCTGACACTCAGCGCGCCCGAGATGACGGTGCTGGTGGGTGGCCTTCGCGTGCTGGGGGCCAACGTGGGCGGCTCCAAGGCCGGGGTGTTCACCCAGCGCCCGGGCCAGCTGAGCAACGACTTCTTCGTCAACCTGGTGGACATGTCCACCGCGTGGAAACCCACCGGGGACAACGCCTACGAAGGCCGTGACCGCAAGACCGGTGCCGTGCGCTGGACCGCCACCCGCGTGGACCTGGCCTTTGGCTCCAACTCGCAGCTGCGCGCCATAGCCGAGGCCTACGCCCAGGACGACAACGCCGGCAAGTTCGTGCGTGATTTCGTGGCGGCCTGGACCAAGGTGATGAACCTGGACCGTTTCGACCTGAAGTGACGGGCTCCCCCCGCGCCGCCTGCGGCGTCACCCCCCAGGGGGCGATGCGAGCGGACCGGCAGAGCCGGATCCACCGCATCCCCGGTTGGGATCGCTGCTCCGGTTCACAAACCCAATGGGTCGACGTCCACGGCCCAGCGCACAAGGCCCCGCCCGGCGGGGCCTTGTCGCGTCTGCAGCAAGGCGGGCTGCCATGCGGCCAGAAAGCGCTGCAGCGCCGCGCGCGAGGGGCTCTCCAGCAGCATCTGGGCGCGCTCCACGTTGGCCACGCGTTGCACCGTCAGCGGTACCGGCGGGAACAGCATGACCTGGTCGTGACCGGGCAGGCCGGTGCCGGCGTCGGAGGCGGCCCGCAGAAAGCCCTGTGCCACGTCCTGCGTGCGCGCCTCGGCCCGTACCAGGGCCTGAAAGGCGAAGGGCGGCATGGCAGCGGCCTCGCGGTCCTTGAGCTGCTGTGCGGCAAAGGCGGGGTAGTCGTGGCGCTTGAGCGCCTCGAACAGCGGGTGCTGGGGGTACCAGCTCTGCACCCAGAGCTCGCTCGGGGTCTGCAGCGTCGCGTCGCGCCCGGCCCGGCCACCGGCCTGCATCAGCAGCGAAAACAGTCGCTCGGGCGCGCGGAAGTCGCTGGAGAACAGCGCGGCGTCCACCCCCACCCCGGCCACCAGCGTGATGCGGCGGAAGTCATGGCCCTTGGCCACCATCTGCGTGCCCACGAGCACATCCACCTCGCCGTCGTGCATGGCCTGCAGCTGGGCTTGCAGGCTGCCTTTGAGGCGGGTGCTGTCGGCGTCCATGCGGGCCACGCGCACCGGCTGGCCGTCGGCGCGCCGGATGTGCGCCAGCGACTGCGCCACCACCTCTTCCAGCTGTTCGGTGCCGCGGCCCAGCGGCGTGATGTCCAGGTTTCCACACTCGGGGCAGGCGCGGGGCACGCGGCTGGTGTGACCGCAGTGGTGGCAGCGCAGAGTGCGGTCCAGCTTGTGGAACACCCGGTGCGCGCTGCACGCCGGGCAGCCGCTTTTCCAGCCGCAGTCGTGACAGGCCAGCACGGGCGCGTAGCCACGACGGTTGATCAGCAGCAGGCTTTGTTCACCGCGTGCCACGCGCTCGGCCAGGGCCTCCACCAGCGCTGGCGCCAGTACCGCGCCACGTGGCTGGTGGTTCAGGTCCAGCAGGCGCAGCCGGGGCAGGGCGCCGCCGCCGATGCGCGCCGGCATGTCCAGGCGCTGGTAGCGCCCGGTCTCGGCCGCGTGCCAGCTTTCGAGCGAGGGCGTGGCCGAACCCAGGATGACGCGGCAGCGCGCCGCCTCACCGTCGGGCGTGGGGTGGGCGTCGTTTTCCAGCTTGGCGCGGTAGATGGCGAGATCGCGCGCCGAGTAACGGGCGCCGTCCTGGCTCTTGTAGCTCGGGTCGTGTTCCTCGTCGACCACGACCAGCCGCAGGCCCGGCAGGCTGGCGAACACCGCCAGCCGCGTGCCGAGCACGATGCGCGCCTGGCCGCTGTGCGCGGCCAGCCAGCCCGACAGCCGTTGGGCCGGTGTGAGGCCGCTGTGCAGCGCGGTCACGCGGGCGGCGCCAAACCGTTCGGCAAAACGCGCCTCCAGCTGCGGCGTGAGGTTGATCTCGGGCACCATGACCAGCGC
The DNA here is from genome assembly GCA_943368755.1 of Synechococcus sp. UW140. Classification (GTDB taxonomy): domain Bacteria; phylum Pseudomonadota; class Gammaproteobacteria; order Burkholderiales; family Burkholderiaceae_C; genus Hydrogenophaga. Next base: position 20,417 of record CALRLO020000031.1, read on the forward strand.
CTGGGCGCCGGGGTCGGTGTCCAGCACGTGCTGCACCGCACGCAGGTAGACCTCGGTCTTGCCACTGCCGGTGCTGCCGTACAGCAGCAGCGGCTGGCGCGCCCGTGCAAAGCCGGTCAGGGCCTGGGCCTGCTCGGCGCTGGGCTCGGGTGGTGTGGGGGCGGGGTTGTCGGGTGTATCGGGGGTGACGGCTTCGGCCTTGGCCCGGCGTTTGAGACGGCGGGCGAGCTGGGTGCCATCCAGCTCGCGCAGCGGCGGCGGCAGCGCCGCCAGCGCCACCTCGCCCGGGCTGCGCTGGTAGTAGCGGCCGGCAAAGGCCACCAGTTCTCGCCAGCGGGCGTCCAGCGGGGTCAGCGCCTCCAGCACCTCGATGACCGGGCGCAGCGTGGCGGCGTCGGCCTCGGGGGCCTCGCCGTCCCACACGATGCCCAGCACCTCGCGGTTGCCCAGCGGCACGCGCACCAGGGTGCCTGGCGGCAGCACCCGGTCGTGACCCCAGGTCAGCACAGCGGCCAGGCCACTGTGGCCGGGTGTGGCCACCACAACGGGGAGACGGACATCCATGTTGGAGCGGAATTTTCCGGTTGAACTTTCGCTTTGGCGCTTAAGTGGTTGATTCAGAACGCTTTTGAAACATGTCCCGGGTTTCTGTGGATAACTTTGTTGATAGTTGCCATCAGCTCCCCGCAAGGCCTTGTAAATCAAGGCTTTCCTTGGATTGCCTAGAAATCGTGCAGCGGGCCTTTATCTAATGAAAACAAGGACTTAGCTTATTTCCGAAACACAGGCAAAGGTCAAAGATTGTTTAGGCTGCATGGCGCGCCGCAGCAAAAATTTTGTGCATAAGTGAGGCTCACAAGGCCCCGATTTTGTGCTAACAGGCCTTGCAGGCGCCCGTTTTGGGGCAGCGCAGGCTCAGGCCAGGCCTCGCATGCGACGCGATTCGGCGTGCACGGCGCGCACCAGCACCTCCACGTTGTCGGGCGGTGTGTGCTGGCTGATGCCGTGACCGAGGTTGAAGATGTGCGTGGGGCCGGTGCGAGTCGCATCGGTGTGTGGCGCGCCGAAGCTGTGCAGCACACGGTGCGCCTCGGCCTCCACCTGGGCCGGATCGGCGAACAGCACGTTGGGGTCCAGGTTGCCTTGCAGTGCTTTGACGTCCCCCACGCGCGCGCGCGCCGCACCCAGGTTCACGGTCCAGTCCAGGCCCAGCACGTCGCAGTCCAGGCCTTTCATTTCGTCCAGCCACAGGCCGCCGCCCTTGGTGAACACGATGCGCGGGATGGTGGCGCCCGCGTGTTCGCGTTTGAGCTGTGCCAGCACACGCTGGGTGTAGGCCAGGCTGAAAGACTGGAAGTTGCCGTCGGCCAGCACGCCGCCCCAGCTGTCGAACACCATCACGGCCTGTGCCCCGGCTTCAATCTGTGCATTGAGGTAGGTGGCCACGGCATCGGCGTTCACGGCCAGCAGGCGGTGCATCAGGTCGGGCCGCTTGTACATGAGCGTCTTGACGTGGCGGTAGTCGTCCGAGCCGCCACCCTCCACCATGTAGCACGCCAGCGTCCAGGGGCTGCCCGAAAAGCCGATCAGCGGCACCCGGCCGTTGAGTGCACGGCGGATGCTGGTGACCGCGTCGAACACGTAGCGCAGCCGGTCCATGTCGGGCACGGCCAGTGCCGCCACGGCGGCCTCGTCGCGCACCGTCTTTTCAAACTTGGGCCCCTCGCCCAGCGCGAAACTCAGGCCCAGCCCCATGGCGTCAGGCACGGTCAGGATGTCGGAGAACAGGATGGCGGCGTCCAGCGGGTAGCGCTCCAGCGGCTGCAGCGTGACTTCGGTGGCGTAGCCGGTGTGGGTGGCCAGGCCCATGAAGCTGCCGGCCTGGGCACGCGTGGCGCGGTACTCGGGCAGGTAGCGCCCGGCCTGTCGCATCAGCCACACGGGCGTGTGGGTGGTGGCCTGTCGCAGGCAGGCGCGCAGGAAGGTGTCGTTCTGCAGGGGGGCAAAGCTCATCGGGCAACCAGGGTGTGTTCGTCGGTATGAACCCGCGATTATCCCGGTTGGGGCTGTCGGGGCGCAGGCTGCGTCCGGGGCGTGCCTGCCGGCGGTTTAACAAAAGATGAGTTTTCAAGGGGGCCGAGAAGGCCTCGGCGTCCCCTAGCATGCTGAACCCCCTTTTTCGGCTGACCGGCATGAGAACCCTGATCGACGTTGACCACCACATCCACACGCTCGCCGCGCGCGTGGGTGCTCCCGACCCTGTGCTGCCCCATCTGGGTGCCCCGCGTGGCACGGCAGGGGCCTACATCGAGGTCCACAGCGGCCAGTACCACTATGTGCTGGTCGAGCATGGCCGCCAGAGCGTGCGCAATGCCAGCACCCGGTTCGACGATCTGGTGTACTGGGTCTTCGACCACATCACCCACCGGCTGGCCAGCGAATACGGCCGCCGCCACCGTGTCGAGGGCCAGGACCCCCGCCGCACCGTGTTCCCTCGGCAGATCGAGCTGATGGGGCGCATCAGCCCCCAGATGGCGGACCGTGTGGCCCGCAAGATCCACGCGATCCTGCAGCACGCCCCCTACGACGACGAACTGGCAGGCGCCACCGTCAGCTGAACAGCTGTCGGTGGTCCACCATCAGGCAACGGTCCTGCACCACCCACAGTCCCGCAGCCCGCGCGCGTGCAGCGGCCGCGTCGTGTGTGATGCCCTGCTGCAGCCACAGCCCCCGTGCGCCGATGGCGATGGCCTCGTCGGCCACGGGCGGCACGTCCTCGCTGCGGCGGAACACGTCCACCAGGTCGATGGTGTGGTGGGTGGAGGCGTCACTGAGACTGGCAAAGGCCTTTTCGCCCAGCACGGAGCCGCCCTGTTCGGCGACACGCGGGTGTATGGGCACGATGCGGTAACCCGCGGCCTGCAGATAGGCCGCGACGCGGTGGCTGTCGCGGTGCGGGTGGGGCGAGAGGCCCACGACAGCGATCACCCGGCACATGGCCAGGTGGGCACGGAGGGCGTCAGGCAGCGGATTTGTACTTGATGGTGCAACCATAGGCCTGATTCTGCGCGACCGAAACCGGCTTGCCGGCCAGCAGTTCGTTCAGGCCCTGGCGCACGTAGTTGGTGGCGCGCTCGATGTCCGCCGCCCGGGCCGACGCGATGCTGTCGATGGCGCCCGCATAGGCCAGCCGGCCCTGTGCGTCGATCAGGTACATGTGGGGCGTGACGCGGGCGTTGTAGGCGCGGCCCACCTTGCCGTCCTCGTCCATCAGCACCGCCGTGGGGGCGGCTTTCTGTTCGCTCATCCAGCGCGCCAGCTGCGGCGGTGTCTTGTAGTCGACGCTCGCGTCCTCGGTGGAGTTGATCGCCAGCCAGGCCACGCCCTTGGCGGTGAATTCCTTTTGCAGCGCGGGCAGGTTGCCCGATCCGTAGTGCTTGCGCACGAAGGGACAACCGGGGTTGTTCCACTCCAGCACCACCGGCCGGCCCTTGAAATCGGACAGCTTCACTGTCTTGCCGTTGACATCGCTCAGGCTGAAGTCGGGCGCGACCTGGCCCACGGTGGCGGCAGAGGCCGGCGTGACCAGCCAAGGGGCTGCACCGAAGGCGGCGATCCGGAGGGCGAAGGCACGGCGTTGCATGGTGGTCCTTTCGGCTTCAAAGGGCTTGCAGGGCGGCGCGCATCTCCTGCGCGCTGAGAATTTCGGACATCACCCGCAGCGGCTGGCCGTTGCGGTAGAGCACGTACACCGGCACGCCGCTGCGGCCGAGTGCGCTGAGCGCCTGGGTTACGGCGGGGTCGCGGCGGGTCCAGTCGGCGCGCGCGAGCACCACGCCCCGGGTGGTGAATTCGCGCAGCAGGGCCTCGTCGGCCAGCGTGGTTTTCTTGTTGAACTGGCAGGTCACGCACCAGGCCGCGGTGTAGTCCACAAACACCGGACGCCCTTCGGCCTGCCAGGTGGTCATGCGTTCGGGGCTCCAGGGTTGCCAGCTGTCGGTGGGGGTGGCCACCGAGGAGGCCTCGGGCTGGCGTGTCACCTGAGGGCCCAGCCAGACCGCCAGCGCCGCGAGCGTGGCCAGCGAAAGGATGCCCAGCGCCAACCGCGCGCGGCCCCGCTGGCCCCAGGCCCACAGCAGCAGTGCCAGGCCCACCAGCAGGCCCAGGAGTGCAGCGGCGCCGTCGGGGCCGCTCTGCTGGCCGAGTACCCACAGCAGCCAGACCACGGTGGCGAACATGGGGAAGGCCATGAACTGCCGGAAGGTCGCCATCCAGGGGCCCGGGCGGGGCAGGGCCCTTGCCACGGCAGGCAGCCAGCTGGCCGCGAGGTAGGGCAGGGCCAGGCCCAAACCCATGGTCGCAAACACCGCCAGCGCCTGTGCGGCCGGAAGGCCGACCGCCAGGCCCAGCGAGGCGCCCATGAACGGCGCGGTACAGGGCGATGCCACCGCGGTGGCCAGCACGCCGGTCAGGAAGGCCTCTCCCGTGGGGCTGCGGGCCTGCAGCGATGCCAGCCGGCTGGGCAGCACCGAGCCGAATTCGAACAGGCCCGCGAGGTTGAGGCCGATGGCGGTGAACAGCGCGGCCAGCACCGCCACCACCGCCGGGTCCTGCAGCTGAAAGCCCCAGCCCACCTGCTGGCCCGCTGCGCGCAGACCCAGCAACAGCGCACCCAGCGCCACGAAAGACAGCACGACACCCGCGGTGTAGGCCAGGCCCGAACGGCGGTGGCTGGCACGGTTGTCACCCTGCTGGGCAAAGGCCAGCACCTTGATGGCCAGCACCGGGAACACGCAGGGCATGAGGTTGAGCAGGAGGCCACCGAGAAAGGCGCCCAGCAGCGCCAGCCCCAACGACAGCGAGGAGCCACCGGACGCTGGCGGGGTGCTGGCCCGGGCCGCGTTGGCCTCCAGCGCCGCCTGAAGGGCGGGCGACACGCCGGTGGCAGCGGGCAAGGCGGCGAGCGCAGGCCAGTCGCCCCGTGCGGGCAGTTCCAGCCGCAGACCGCCCAGTGCGTTGTGGCCAGGGGCGATGTCGCCCTGGCGCACCAGCACCACCGGCAGCACGCGTGGGCTTTCGGAGCGCATGGCCGAATAGGGGATTTCGGCGGTCCACGCGTTGCCGTCCCAGGCCTGCCTCCAGGCGGCGCCGGGTTCGATCACGCCGCCTGTTTCGGGGAAGAACTCCAGTCCCTGCTGCTGCCAGTCGGCCGGCAGGCCTTCGACACGTACCTTCAGCGTCTTGTCCTGGGGCGTTGCATGGCTGCCTCCGGCTGCCTGCGCCCGGGGCGCGCGCGAGGCGGCGTCGGCAAACGCGGCGGTGGCACCCGGGCCATCACCTACGCGCAACGAAAAGCTGCCTTCCTCGGGAATACATTCCTTGCGGCACACCAGCCAGCTGGCCTGCAGTTTCACCTCCAGCGGGCCGCCCGCGTACGTGGGAGCCAGCGTCAGCGGCACCGGCAGCAGCACGGTGCCCTCGTAACCGTAATTCGCCAGGTGGCCGATGGGAAATTTCTTGGGCGCCGGCCACTGGATGTCACCGGCGGTGACGCCGGCGGGCAGCTTCCACTCGAGCGACGTGGGCAGACCCGAGTCGCCCGGGTTCTTCCAGTAGGTGTGCCAGTCCTTGGTGTGGGTGATCTGCAGTCCCACCCACACGGTGCGACCGGCGGCCACCCCTTGCGGCGCATGGGCCAGCAGCTCGGCCCGGACCTGATCGGTGCGCACGGTGGCACCGGTCTGGGCCAGGGCAGGCGAAAACACGGTGCCCACAGCCGCCAAGGTGAGGGCTAGGGCCAGGAGGCGGCGGGACGGGGGCAGCAAGGTATTCACAGGTGGGACGGGGGACGAGCGGGTCAGACGGTGTAACACCGCGCAAAGTTCCAGGCTTGGCAAGCGGGGCGGGGGTGGATATAAAACCTCTCAATGCCGCCGATAGGCGGCCGGGTCTTCACAAAGCCTACCCCACCGCCCACCATGCCCTGCGGAGGTCTTTGCGCATGATTTTTCCCGAAAAAGCCCTGTCTGGCTGGGCGCAGCGCTTGCGCCAGCGTGTGGACATGCCCGTGCGCCTGCGCTGGGCCACGGGCCATGGCCCCGTCGACCAGGCCCCGGCGCTCGACCTGGGCACCTTTGAAACCCCGGCGGTCGAGCTGATCGTGCGCCATGCGGCGGCGGTGCCTCTGCTGCTTGCGCCCACGCTCGAGACCCTGGGCGAGGCCTATGTGGAGGGCCTGCTGGATGTCTCCGGCTCGCTGGACGACGTGCTGGCCGTCGCCCACCGGCTGGCTGAAACCGCGGAGGGTGACGAGCCTGGTCCGCTGACGCGCGCGGCCCAGCGCATAGCCCGCAGCTACCACCACACCCCGCACCGCGACCGCCACGCCATCCAGTACCACTACGACGTCTCCAATGGCTTCTACGCCGAATGGCTGGATCCGGCCATGGTCTATTCCTGCGCCTACTTCGAAAACGGCAACGAGACGCTGGCCGAGGCGCAGCGCAAGAAGATCGACCACATCCTCACCAAGGTGCGGCTGCAGCCAGGCCAGACGCTGCTTGACATCGGGTGCGGCTGGGGCGCGCTGGTGCTGCGCGCGGCGCAGCAGTTCGGTGCGCGCTGTGTGGGTATCACGCTGTCGCAGAACCAGTACGACCTGGCTCGAGAACGTGTGGCCGCCGCCGGCCTGCAAGACCGCATCGACATCCGGTTGCAGGACTACCGCGATGTCACCGGCAGCTTCGACCGCATCACCAGCGTGGGCATGTTCGAGCACGTGGGCATTCAGCACCTGAGTGCCTACTTCCGCCGCATCCGTGACCTGCTGGGACCCGACGGCTGGGCGCTCAACCACGGCATCACCTCCACCGACCCGGGAGATGGCGAGGTCCGCCACGGTGGTGGCCGCTTCATCGACCGCTACGTGTTTCCCGAAGGCGAGCTGCCCCACATCGCCACCGTGCTGCGCACCCTGCAGCAGGGCGGACTCGAGGCGCTGGATGTGGAAAACCTGCGCCGCCACTACGCGCACACGCTGCAGCACTGGGTGCAGGCCTTCGAGGCCCGCTCGGGCACCTTGCGCCGCATGGTGGACGAGAAGCGCTGGCGCATCTGGCGCATTTACCTGGCGGGCTGCCAGTGGGCCTTCGAGCACGACGAGATCGCGCTCTACCAGGTGCTGTGCCGCCGCGCTGGCCAGCATGCCGACACCCACCCCTGGTCGCGCCGCTACATGTACGGGGGCTGAGCGCAGGGCGCCTCAGTCGGCGAAACCCAGCACCACCCGGCGCGTGGTGGCCGATTTTTTCTCGATCTTCGTCACCACCACCGCGCCGATCTCGGCCGTGTTGGCCACGTGCGTGCCGCCGCAGGGCTGGTAGTCGATCAGCGTGTCCTGGCCCACGCGGATGGTGCGCACGGTGCCCGTGCCGCGCGGTGGAGACACGCTCATGCTCTTGACCAGCGCGGGGTTGGCATCCAGCTCGGCGTCGGTGATGGCGCCCACGGTCACCGGGTGGGCGGCGCCCACCAGCGCGGCGATGCCGGCGCTCAGCGCATCCTTGTCCAGCGGGTCGGTCATGTGGAAGTCCAGCCGCGCGTAGTCGGGCGTGATGGAGCAGCCGTTGACCGGTTGTGGCACCAGGTGGCACAGCAGGTGGGTGGCGGTGTGAAAACGCATCAGCCGGTGGCGCCGCTTCCAGTCGATGCGCGCCGTGACGCGTTCGCCCACCACGAGGTCGTCCACATCGCCAGCGGGCACGTGCGCGATATCCGCCGTGGGCTCGCCCGCCCCGTCCTTGAACTTGCGCGTGTCGGCGATCGCGATCTCGCGGCCGTCGGCGCGCACCAGCACGCCGGTGTCACCGGCCTGCCCGCCACCCAGCGGGTAGAACACGGTGCGGTCCAGCACGATGCCCTGATCGGTGAGAGCGGTGACGGTGGCCTCGCAGGTGGTCAGCGTGGCGTCCTGGCGAAAGAGGTCTTGGGTCATGCGGGCGATTTTGCAGCAGCGTCTTAAGATGCGCCCATGAACACCCCCGTGCCCCTGCCCGTCCGCCACTGGGCCGAACTCAAGACCACCGACTTCGCCGCGCTGGACCCCGTTGCAACCGTGGCCGTGCTGCCCGTGGCCGCCACCGAGCAGCACGGCCCGCACCTGCCGCTGGGCGTGGACACGGTGCTGGCCGACGGCATCGTGGCCGCTGCGCTGCCTCATCTGCCCGCCGATGCGAGCGTGCTGGTGCTGCCGACTCAGGCCGTGGGGCTTTCTCCCGAGCACACCGCGTTTGCCGGCACGCTGAGCCTGAGCCCGGCGACGCTGATCGCGTTGTGGACCGAGATCGGCGCGGGTGTGGCGCGTGCGGGTGTGAAGAAGCTGGTGCTGTTCAACGCCCACGGCGGCCACGTGGCGCCCATGGACATCGTCGCGCGCGAGCTGCGCGCACGCCACGGCCTCATCGTCTACAGCAGCAGCTGGTACAACCTGCCGCTGGGTGAGGTGGTCACCTCGCTGTTCCCACAGGAAGAACACCGCTTCGGCGTGCACGCGGGCGACATCGAGACCAGCCTGATGCTGGCGCTGCAGCCCCAGCGGGTGGACATGGCCCAGGCGCAGGCCTTTGCCTCCGCCTCGCAGGCGCGCGCGCCGCATTACCCGCTGCTGGGCGACGGCAAAAGCGCCAAGCTGGGCTGGATGGTGCAGGACTACAACCCGCAGGGCGCGGCCGGGAACGCGGCGGCCGCCACGGCGGAAAAAGGCCGGGCTCTGCTTGACGCGGCGGGCCGCCAGCTGGCCCTGCTGCTGCAGGAGGTGGCGCGGCTGCCACTGGACACGGTGCGCCCCGGCCCGCTGGGCTGAGCGTTGCGCCTTATCCGGAGCCGCCTTTTTCTACAGACGTTTCGGTAATTTAGAAACAAGAACTTATTGGTTTGAGTTTGGTTGTGTCACTCGGAAGATTCGGGCCTCACCCGTTCACTTCCCGAGGACACGACCATGAAAACCCGCCGCCAACTCATCAGCCTGCTGGGCGCCGCCACCCTGGGCCTGGCTGCCTTCGGGGCCGCCGCGCAGCAGCCCGTCACCCTGCTCAACGTCTCCTACGACCCGACGCGCGAGCTCTACGTCGAGTACAACGCCGCGTTTGCCAAACACTGGAAAGCCAAGACCGGCCAGGATGTGACCATCAAGCAGTCGCACGGTGGTTCGGGCCGCCAGGCCCGCTCCATCATCGACGGCCTGGACGCCGATGTGGCCACCCTGGCCCTGGCTGGTGACACCGACGCCCTGCACACCAACGGCAACTGGATCCCCAAAGACTGGCAGAAACGCCTGCCGCTCAACAGCTCGCCCTACACCTCCACCATCGTGCTGGTGACCCGCGCGGGCAACCCCAAGAACATCAAGGACTGGGACGACCTGATCCGCCCCGACGTGAAAGTCATCACGCCCAACCCCAAGACCTCGGGTGGTGCGCGCTGGAACTACCTGGCCGCGTGGGAATTTGCCAAGCGCAAGTACGGCAGCGAAGCCAAGGCCAAGGAATTCGTGGCCAAGCTGTACGACAACGTGCCCGTGCTCGACACCGGTGCCCGCGGCTCGTCGGTCACATTTGCCCAGCGCGCCCAGGGTGATGTGTTCATCAGCTGGGAAAACGAGGCATATCTGCTGGAGAAGGAGTTTGGCAACAAGGTCGACTTCATCTACCCCTCGCTGTCCATCCTGGCCGAGCCGGCCGTGACCGTGGTCGACAAGAACGTCGACAAAAAGGGCACCCGCGCCGTGGCCGAGGAGTACCTGAAGTTCCTCTACACCGAGGAAGCGCAGGACATCATCGGCAAACACTTCTACCGCCCGACCTCGGCCAAGGCGCAAGCCAAGTACGCCAAGCAGCTACCCCGGCTCAACCTGTTCAAGATCGAAGACGCCTTTGGCGGCTGGGACCAGGCGGCCAATGTGCACTTCGCCGATGGGGGTGTGTTTGACCAGATCTACAGCCGCAAATGACCCTGGTCATCGTCCCTGGCTGGCGCAACTCCGGCCCCGGCCACTGGCAGACCCTGTGGGCCGGGCGCCTGCCCAACGCGGTGCGGGTGGAGCAGGACGACTGGGTGCAGCCGCGTCGCAAGGCCTGGGTGGAGCGCCTGAGCGAAACCATACTGGCCGCGCCCGGCCCGGTGGTGGTGGTGGCCCACAGCCTGGGTTGCATCACCACCACGCATCTTTGCGGTGATGTGAGTGCCCGCATACAAGGTGCACTCCTGGTGGCGCCGGCCGACCCCGAGCGCCGCGGCGTGCTGGCCGACTTTGCGCCCGTGCCCTACCAGCCGCTGCCCTACCGCAGCATCCTGGTGGCCAGCGATAACGACCCCTATTGCCCGGTTCGCCTGGCCGGCGCCTACGCCAGGGCTTGGCGCAGCGAGTTCGTGCGGCTGCCGGCCGCTGGCCACATCAACGTGGATTCCGGCCACGGCGAGTGGCCGCTGGGCTTGGCGCTGCTGCAGTCGCTGACGCCCCAGCCCGCACTGGCCGCCTGACTTCCTTATTCCAAAAAGCGAATAAGGAAAGAAAAACAAAGTCGTTTGTATTTTTAAGAGCGGCCCGCACACTGCAGGCCAAGTCTTCCATCGTTCTGGAGTTGTCCGCATGAAACACACCCTCAAGCTCGCCCTGGGCGCCGTCGCCCTGGCCCTCGCCTCGGCCGCTTCGGCCCAGACCACGCTGCTCAACGTTTCCTACGACGTGGCCCGCGAGTTCTACAAGGACATCAACGTGGCCTACGTGGCCCACGTCAAGAAGACCAGTGGCAAGGACATCAAGATCGACCAGTCGCACGCCGGCTCCAGCGCCCAGGCACGTGCCGTGGCCGATGGCCTGGACGCCGATGTGGTGACCTTCAACACCACCACCGACGTCGATTTCCTGGCCGAAAAGGGCGTGGTCGCCAAAGACTGGCGCCAGAAATTCCCCAACGCCGCCGCGCCCACCACCTCCACCATGCTGTTCCTGGTGCGCAACGGCAACCCCAAGAACATCAAGGACTGGGACGACCTGATCAAGCCCGGTGTGCAGGTGGTGGTGGTCAACCCCAAGACCGGCGGCAACGGCCGCATGGCCTACCTGGCCGCGTGGGGCTATGTGCGCAGCAAGGGCGGCAGCGATGCCGACGCCGCCGAGTTCGTCAAGAAGCTCTACGCCAACGTGCCCGTGCTGGCCCGCGGTGGCCGCGACGCCACCGGCGTCTTCCTGCAACGCAACATCGGTGACGTGCTGGTCACGTTCGAATCCGAAGTCGTCTCGGTGGACAACGAGTTCGGCAAGGGCAAGGTCGATGCCGTGCACCCCAGCGCCTCCATCGTGACCGAGAACCCGGTCGCCATTGTCGAGCGCACCACGACCAAGAAAGGCACCGCCGCCGACGCCAAGGCCTACCTCGACTTCCTCTACAGCCCCGAGGGGCAGGAAATTGCGGCCAAGCACAACATCCGCCCGCGCAACGAAGCCGTGCTGAAGAAATACGCCAGCGCGTTCAAGCCCATCAAGTTCTTCACCATCGAGCAGTACTTCGGCTCGCTGGCCGAGGCCCAGAAGGTTCACTTCAACGACGGTGGCCAGTTCGACAAGATCTACACCCAGGGCAAGTAAATGTCCGGCGGCTCCGTCACCCTGGCCCTGCACGGCTCCGAGGCGCTGGACGCCCCGGTGCGCCGCCCCACGCGGCGTGTGCTCCCGGGCTTCAACCTCACGCTGGGCTACACCGTCCTGTACCTCAGCCTGATCGTTCTCATCCCGTTGTCGGCCCTGGTGTTCAAGACCTTCACGCTGACCTGGCCGCAGTTCTGGGACGCTGTCACCGCCCCGCGCGTGCTGGCCTCCTACCGCCTGACCTTCGGCGCCTCGCTGATCGCAGCGCTGGTCAACGTGGTGTTCGGCCTGCTGGTGGCCTGGGTGCTGGTGCGCTATTCCTTCCCCGGCAAGAAGATCGTGGACGCGCTGGTCGACCTGCCATTTGCGCTGCCCACGGCCGTGGCCGGCATCTCGCTGACCGCGCTGCTGGCCGGCAACGGCTGGATCGGCCAGTACCTGGAGCCGCACGGCATCCAGCTCGCCTTCAACCCCAACGGTGTGGTCATTGCGCTCATCTTCATCGGCCTGCCCTTCGTGGTGCGCACGGTGCAGCCGGTGCTGGAAGACGCCGAGAAGGAACTCGAAGAGGCCGCCATGTGCCTGGGTGCCACGCGCTGGCAGACCTTTGCCCGGGTCATCCTGCCGTCCATCGCGCCCGCGCTACTGACCGGTTTTGCCATGGCCTTCGCACGCGCCGTGGGTGAATACGGCTCCGTCATCTTCATCGCCGGCAACATGCCCATGGTGTCCGAGATCGTGCCGCTGATCATCATCGGCAAGCTGGAGCAGTACGACTACGCCGGTGCCACGGCGGTGGCGTCGGTCATGCTGGGCATCTCCTTCATCCTGCTGCTCATCATCAACGGCCTGCAGGCCTGGCAGAAAAAATGAGTACCCTCCCGCGCCCCGCTCGCGATGCGAGCGTGTCACCCCCCCAGGGGGGCAACGCCAGCGGCCCGGCAAAGCCGGCGCCACGGCGTTCCCGAACCGTCAACGCCACCACCGAAGCGGCGTGGGTGCGCCACACCCTGATCGGTGTGGCCCTGGTTTTCATGTTCCTGTTCCTCGTGCTGCCGCTGGCTGCCGTGTTCACCGAAGCGCTGCGCAAGGGCTGGGATGCCTACTGGGAAGCGCTCAAGGAGCCCGACGCCTGGGCCGCCATCCGCCTGACGCTGATCACCGCCGCCATCGCCGTGCCGCTGAACCTGGTGTTCGGGGTGGCCGCCGCGTGGGCCATCGCCAAGTTCGAGTTCCGGGGCAAGGCCTTTCTCACCACGCTGATTGACCTGCCGTTTTCGGTCTCGCCCGTGGTGGCCGGCCTGATCTACGTGCTGGTGTTCGGCGCGCAGGGCTGGTTGGGCCCGTGGCTGGCCGCGCACGACATCAAGATCGTGTTCGCCGTGCCCGGCATCATCCTGGCCACCATCTTCGTGACCTTCCCCTTCATCGCACGCGAACTCATACCGCTGATGCAGGCGCAGGGCAACGAAGAAGAGCAGGCCGCGCAGGTGCTGGGTGCCAGCGGCTGGCAGACCTTCTGGTACGTCACGCTGCCCAACATCAAGTGGGGCCTGATCTACGGCGTCATCCTCTGCAACGCGCGTGCCATGGGAGAGTTCGGTGCGGTCTCGGTGGTTTCGGGTCACATCCGGGGCCAGACCAACACCATGCCCCTGCACGTCGAGATCCTCTACAACGAGTACCAGTCGGTGGCCGCCTTTGCCGTGGCCTCGCTGCTGGCCCTGCTGGCCATCGTCACGCTGGTCGTCAAGAGCGTGGTCGAGTGGCGCCACGAGCGCGAACTCAAGGCCACGGCCGAGCTGCCGCCCGAGAACCCCGCCCACCGTGTCGACGCGCCGTTGACCCTGAAAGCCGCATCATGAGCATCGAAATCCGCAACGTCTCCAAACACTTCGGTGATTTCCACGCGCTGAAGGACGTCAACCTCGACATCGCATCGGGCGAGCTGCTGGCCCTGCTGGGCCCCTCGGGCTGCGGCAAGACCACGCTGCTGCGCATCATCGCGGGGCTGGAGACCGGCGACACCGGCACCATCCTGTTCAGTGGCGAAGACGCCACCGACAAACATGTGCGCGAGCGCAACGTGGGCTTCGTGTTCCAGCACTACGCGCTGTTTCGCCACATGACGGTGTTCGAGAACGTGGCCTTTGGCCTGCGCGTCAAGCCGCGTGGCCAGCGCCCGTCCGAAGCCCAGATCAAGGCCAAGGTGACCGACCTGCTCAAGCTGGTGCAGCTCGACTGGCTGGCCGACCGCTACCCGTCGCAGCTGTCTGGCGGCCAGCGCCAGCGCATCGCCCTGGCGCGCGCCCTGGCGGTGGAACCCAAGGTGCTGCTGCTCGACGAGCCTTTCGGCGCGCTCGATGCCAAGGTGCGCAAGGAACTGCGCCGCTGGCTGCGCCGCCTGCACGACGAGCTGCACGTGACCTCCATCTTCGTGACGCACGACCAGGAAGAGGCGCTGGAAGTGGCCGACCGCGTGGTGCTGATGAACCAGGGCCACATCGAGCAGGTGGGCACGCCGCAGGACGTGTGGGACCAGCCCGCCAGCCCCTTCGTCTACGGCTTCCTCGGTGATGTCAACCTGTTCCACGGCCGGGCCCACGAGGGTCTGCTGCACCTGGATGGTGTGGACAGCGGCGCCACCATCGCCACGCCCGAACACGCCGAAGCCCGCGACGCCCGCGCCTTCGCCTACGTGCGCCCGCACGACCTGGAGGTGCAGCGTTACACCCCCGGTGCGGTGGGCATCGTGGCCGAGCTGCAGCGCGCCATCGTGGTGGGACCGGTGGCCCGGCTGGAGCTGCAGCCGGTGGATGCCGAAGCCCCCACGGGCCACGACCCGCTGATCGAAGCGCAGATCGGCGCCGAGCGTTTCCGCGAGCTGGGCCTGAAAGAAGGCGAGACCGTGGTGGTGTCGCCGCGCAAGGCCCGCGTGTTCCTGCAGCCGCAGCAGGCTGTGGCCGCCTGAAGCGCATCGAGCACGGCATCAAGCACGGCATCGAGGCGGCACCGCTCACGCGGTGCGGATCAGGCGGCCGGGGGCTTCTTCTCGATGGGGTTGGCGGTGAGCCCCGCAGCTGGATACGCCCGCATGAATTCGCGCGCCTTTTCCGGCTGGGCCGCGTTCAGCCAGGCACCATACGAACCTTCGTTCAAGATCGCCAACATGCGCTTTTCGCTGCCGGGTTGCCCGTAACGGTGCATCAGCGCGTGGCTGTTGGCGTTCACCGTGAGCAGGCAGAAGCTCACGATCACCTCGCCCGTCGCGCCAGTCCAGCACTCCCACAGTCCAGCCACACCCATGGGTTTGCCGTCCACCCGCGCGACACGTGTGGGCACGGCTTTGCCGCTGCGCAAGTCGTCTTCCTGAAACGCCATCATGGGCACGATGCAGCGCTGCGCACGCAGCCAGGCGCTGCGAAAGTTGTTGGACGTGCTTGCGGTCTCCGAGCGTGCGTTGACCAGCTTGGTCGAACGCAGCTTGGCGTCGGAAGCGGATTTCACCCAGGGCGGGACCAGGCCGAACTGCCCCACGACGAGCTCGCGTCCGAGCGCGCCCGGGTAGGGGTGTTCGGCGCCCTCGATCGGTGGCGGTGACGGTTTGTTGCGGATGAAAACACCTGGGCGGCGGGGCCAGACCTGGCGACCCACCTCGGTGTCGCTGGGCGCATCGACGTCAAATAGGTCCCGGTACAGGTGGACGGGACGCAGGCATTCGTATTGGGAGCTCATGGTGGGGATGGTAGACCGTGCGCTTCGGCGTTCACCCGCGAGAAAGGCCCGGGCACCGGCTCGCGCGAGATGCGGACCGGCCACCCTGAATGCGGCCTGGGTGCTCAGGCGTAAGTCACCCAGCCCGCATACTCCGCGCCATCCAGGTGCGGCAGCGTGTTGTAGGTCACCAGCGAATGCCGTTTGGGGCTGAACGTGAACTCGGTCACGGCGCTGTTGCGGATGCGCAGGTTGAGCTCGATCGTGGTCTCGGGGGAGGTGCCCAGCACCTGTCCCACGGCGGTGGAGATGGGGCCGCCGCTGGAGACGATGAGCACGTTCTTGCCGACGTGCTCGCGCCGCACCAGCTCCAGCGCGCCCATCACGCCGCTCACGAAGCCATCGTAGCTGGGCATGCCGCGCGGCGTGACCGTGCCGGCCATCCATTGCGTCAGGCCGTCGCGCAGCAGGCGGAAGTGGTGTTTGTAGAGCTCAGGCGTGTCGGGCTTGGCCAGCGGTTGCGGGTGGATGGCGCCGATGACCGCTTCGCTGTCGTATTCGTTGAGGCCGGGCCACACCAGCGGCTGCAGCGTGGTGTCGCCGAGACCCGTGCGTATGCCCTCCCAGGTCTGGGCGTGGCGGCGCAGGCTGCCGGTGATGACGGCGTCGAACCGTTGGCCACGGGCCTTGAAGTATTCGCCCAGGCGAACGCTCTGGCGCTGGCCCAGTTCGCTGAGCTGGTCGTAGTCGTCGGCGCCGAACGAGGCCTGGCCGTGGCGCACGAGGTAGAGGGTTCCCATGGAAGGATTGTGATCAACCGTCAAGGCGACGGCGGTCACGCAGGCGGCAGGCCGTCGCCAAGGTGTCAGGCGCTCATCACCCCTGCAGGACCTGGGCCAACACGTCGCTGTCCACGTTGCCGCCGCTGAGCGACAGGCCCACGCGCCGGCCGCGCAGCGCGTCGCGCTCCTGCCAGGCTGCGGCAAAGGCGGCGGCGCCGGCACCTTCGGCCACGTTGTGGGTATCGGCGAACAACCAGCGCATGGCCTGGGCCACCTCGTCGTCGCTGACGGCGACCACGTGGTCGAGGTGGCGCTGCAGCAGCGCGAGGGCGTCGGCATCGGCCAGGCGCACGGCCATGCCGTCGGCCAGCCGGGTGGTCACAGGGGCTTCGACCACGCGGCCGGCGCCGAGCGAATCGGCGTAGGTGGTGGCGCCGGTGCTCACCACGCCCACCACCCGCGTGCGCAGGCCCAGTGCCTCGCGCGCGGCGATGGCGGCGCAGGCGCCCGAGCCCAGGCCTATGGGCACGTAGACCACGTCCAGATCGGGCACGGCGCGCAGCAGTTCCCACCAATACGTGGCCACGCCGGCCACCAGGTCGGCGTGGAAGCTCGGCACCATGTGGGCACCGCGCGCGGCAGCGAGCGCCATGGCGTGTTCGCGCGCGGCCTGGAAATCGTCGCCGTGTTCGACGAGGTTCACGCCCAGTGCCCGCATGGCCGCGTTTTTCTCGACCGAGTTGCCATGGGGCACGACGATGGTGCAGGGCACGCCGTGGGCCCGCGTGGCCCAGCCCACGCTCTGGCCGTGGTTGCCGCGCGTGGCACTCATCACCTCGCGGGGCAGTCGGCCTTCGCGGGCGAGCCGGTCGAAATACACGAGGCCGCCCCGGATCTTGAAGGCGCCCACCGGCGTGTGGTTCTCGTGCTTGAGCCAGCAATCGGTGCCCAGGCGCTCGCTCACGCGGGCCCAGCGGTACTGCGGCGTGGCGGCGAACTCGCGGTAGACCACCTGGGCGGCCGCTTCGATGTTGGATAGAGAAGGCAGGTTCATGTGCTGTACAGTGCGACCGCGCCGGTGGGGGTTTCGAGGGTGACGCCCAATGCCGCCGGGCCGGGCTGGATGTCCATGCCGTCCAGGCCCACGACCGCGCAGGCCTGGCGCAGCACCCCGGCGTGCGGGTGTTGCAGCCGGAGCGCCCTCAGCCCAAGGCCGCTGGCGGGCATGTGGCTGGCCGGGTGGGTGCTGCCCCATTCGATCAGCGTGGGCAGCGTGCCGTCGAGCAGCCGCTGGCCGTCGTCGCGCACGCTGATGCGCCACTGCAGCAGGCCGGCTGACGTGGCCCGCGCGGCGGCCACCACCGCGCCAGCGTCCAGCCCCAGGCCGGCGAGCGCCGTCACGGCGGCATCCACATGGGGTACGCGCACCACCCAGTGGATGAGCTCCGGCCCCTGTGTGCGCAGGCGTGCCTGCAGCGCCGGGTCGTCGAGGTCGAACCAGCGCCGCTGCCCAGGGCCGCGCATGGGCGTGGTGTCGGGGTTGATGGCGATGATCTCGAGGTAGGGCGGCGGCTCGCCGGGCGGGGTGAGGGCGTCGTCCAGCCGCAGCAGGCGGTTGTGGGTGCCCATCAGCGGGTGTTCGCCGCCGGGGCCGGGTGTGACACCCAGGGTGCGCTCGCACCAGTCCACGCCGGCCGCGAGGCTGGGGGCGGCCACGACCAGGTGATCGAGGCGGGCCACGGCGTTCACAGCGTGACGTGCCCGGTGATGCAGGTGACGACATCGCCGCCGACCCAGACGCGGCCATCGCTGCTGCGGTCGATGTGCACACGGCCGTCGCGGCCGAGCTTGCGGCCCTGGCGCGCCGTGTAGCGCCCGGGCGCCAGGTCTTCATCCATCAGCCACTGCGCCAGGCCGGCGTTCAGGCTGCCGGTGACCGGGTCTTCGTCGATGCCCATGTGGGGTGCGAAGGTGCGTACCTCCAGGTGCGTGCGGGTGTCAGCGTCTTGCCAGGCGGCCAGCGCCAGCCCGGCGGTCAACACTTTGAGCGCGCCGAGGTTGGGCTTTGCAGCCAGCACGGCGTCGGCCGAATCCAGCAGCAGCGTATGGAAGACGGGGCCGTTGTCCAGCGTCTGCGAGGCCTGGATGGCGCGTGGGCTCAGGCCCACGGCGTGGGCGAGGTGGGCCAGCAGCGCGGCACTCAGCGGCGCACGGCTCAGCGGCGGGCCGGCAAAGGCCAGGCGTGTGCCTTCACGCCGGATATCGATCACGCCACGCAGGCATTCCTGGCGCACCACGCCGGCCTCGCGCGGCTGACCGCCCGATTCCAGCCACACGTGGCAACTGCCCAGGGTGGGGTGACCGGCAAAAGGCAGCTCACCCGCTGGCGTGAAGATGCGCAACTGGTAATCGGCACCGGCGGCGCGGCCGGCCGCCGTGGGCGGGAGCACGAAGGTGGTCTCGCTCAGGTGCGTCCACTGCGCGAAGTGCTGGAGCTCACCGGCGCTGAGGTCGGCTGCGTCCATCACCACGGCCAAAGCGTTGCCCAGGTAGGGGGCGTCCGTGAAGACGTCCACCTGTTTGAAAGGTCGTTGTTTCATCGATGCGGGGGGAGTAGCCCGCATGATGCCAGAGCTTGTGCGCGCCCATGTGGCGCCCTGCTACAGCAGCACGCGATCGGTGATGCAGGTCACGCTGGAGCCGCCCACCCAGACCTGGCCGCTGGCATCGCGTTCCACGTACACGCGGCCCGCACGCCCCAGAACGGTGCCTTGTGCGGCCACGTAACGCTCGGGCGCGAGGCCGGCACCGATCAGCCACTGGCCGAGAGCGGCATTGAGGCTGCCTGTGACCGGGTCTTCGGCCATGCCGGTGTTGCCGGGGAAGAAGGCGCGCACCTCGAAGTCGGTGTGTTCGGCGCCGGGCGCGATCACGCCCACCTTGCCACGCGGCCCCACCACACCGATGTCCAGGCCGGCCAGCACCTGCGCGTCGGGCTGGAGTGCCAGCACCTGCTCGGCACTGCGCAGCATCACGCCGCGCCAGCGTGGGCCGTTGTCGCACCAGGCGTGGGTCACGATGTCTTCGCGGGACACACCCAGGCCGCGCGCGATCAGTGCCACATCGCTTTCGTCCAGCGCGCCGCCGCGCAGCAACGGTGGCGCGGCAAAGGCGAGCCGGTCGCCGTCGCGGCGGGTTTCACGGCGGATGGTGACCAGGCCTACGCCGCATTCCTGCACCACCCCATCGCCCTGGGGCTTTCCACCCGCTGCCAGCCACGCGTGGCAGGTGCCCAGCGTGGGGTGGCCGGCGAACGGCAGCTCACGGCCCGGGCAGAAGATGCGCACGCGGTAGTCGGCGCCGGCCTGTGTGGGCGGCAGCACGAAGGTGCACTCGGACAGGTTGGTCCAGTTGGTGAAGGCCTGCATGGCTTCGGTGCTCAGACCCTCGCCGTCGAGCACCACCGCGAGCGGGTTGCCGAGGTAGGGTGTGGCGGTGAAGACGTCGACCTGCTGGAAGGGGCGGTGTTTCATCGGGATCAGGAGAGTTCGATCTGAAGCACCTGGGCGGCGGGACGCGCACGCACGGAGGCGTACCAGCGCTCGATGTTCGGCCAGGCTGGCCGCGGCTGGGGCAGGCCCCACCAGCGGTGCACCTCACAGGCCACGGGGATGTCGGCCATGGTGAAGTGCTCGCCGACCATGAAAGCGCGCTCGGCCAGGTGGGCATCGAGCTGCGTCAGCAGGGGTTCGGTGGCCGCCACCGACGTGGCGATGGCCGCGTGGTCGCGCTTGTCGGCCGGCACGCGTATCCACTGCACGAAAGCCTTGCCACTGGCCGGGTTGAGCGTGGTCTGCTGCCAGTCCATCCAGCGTTCGGCGTCGAAGCGGTCGCGCAGGTTCTGCGGGTAGAGGTGCCCGCCGCCGTTGCGCGGGTGGCCCAGCGCCGGGGCGCCGTAGCGCGCCAGCACGTAGCGCACGATGGCGTTGGATTCCCAGAGCGTGAAGTCGCCGTCCTGCAGCGTGGGCACCAGCGCGTTGGGGTTCATGGCCTGGTAGGCCGGTGTGCCGACGATGCCAAAGGCCAGGCCGGCGTCGATGCGCTCGTAGGGCACGCCGGTTTCATCCAGCGCCCACACGGCCTTGCGCACGTTGATGGAACTGAGACGGCCCCAGAGCTTGAGCATCAGGCCACCTGTTTGACGTGCTGTTCCTGGAACTGGCGGATGGCGGCGGCCAGCGCGGCGATGCCGGTGCGGATCTGCTCTTCGCTCGCGGTCACGAACGACAGGCGGATGCTGCGCGCATCGGCGTTGTCGGCGAAGAAGGCCGCGCCGGGCACGAAGGCCACGTTGTGCTCCACCGCCAGGGGCAGCAGGTCCACCGCGTTCACGCCCTGCGGCAGGCGGCCCCAGAGGAACATGCCGCCATCGGGCGAGTTCCACTCGATCAGCCCTCGGCAGTTCGCTTCCAGCGCCTCCAGCATCACCTGGCACTGGCGCTTGTAGAGCGCGCGGATGGTGGGAACGTGGCGTTCGATGAAGCCGTCCTTCAGCACCTCGGCCACCAGGCGCTGGTTGAAGCTGGGCGAGTGCAGATCGGCGGCCTGCTTGGCCTGCAGCAGTTTGGGCATGACGGCGGCGGGTGCCACGATGTAGCCCAGGCGCAGGCCGGGTGCGAGGATCTTGGAGAACGAACCGAGGTAGATGCTGTTGGCCGGTGCGCGCGCCGACAGCGCGGGCGGCGGCGGCGTGTCGAACCACAGATCGCCGTAAGGGTTGTCTTCCACCAGCGGCACGCCGGCGGCTTCGGCAGCGGCGGCCAGTTCGGCGCGGCGGGCCTCGCTCATGCTGCGGCCGGTGGGGTTCTGGAAGTTGGGCAGCACGTACATGAAACGCGCGCGCTGGGCACCGCTGCCCGCCTTGGTCTTGAAGTCCGCCACGTCAGGGCCTTCGGCATCGCTGGCCACGCTGGCGAACACCGGCTCCATGGGCGTGAAGGCCTGCAGCGCGCCCAGGTAGGTGGGCGTCTCCACCAGCACGCGGCTGTCCTTGTCGATCAGCACCTTGGCCACCAGGTCCAGGCCCTGCTGCGAGCCGGTGGTGATCAGCACCTGCGAGGGGGAGACCTTCATGCCCTGGTGTTTGGCCAGCTCGGCCGCCACCCATTCGGTCAGCGGACCGTAACCTTCACTGGCCGAGTACTGCAGCGCGGCGCGGCCGTCGCGCGAGAGCACACGCTCCGCGGCGACTGCCATGGCTTCGATCGGGAAGGTGGTGGGCGAGGGCAGGCCACCAGCAAAGCTGATGATGCCGGGCTTCTCGGTCACCTTGAGGATTTCTCGGATCACCGAGGGGTTCATCTTCTCGGCGCGTTGGGCCAGGGTCCAGGTCATGGTCGTGTCCTTGTCGTTATCAGGGAGTCTTCAGAACGGGCATTTTCGCTGCTCGGGTGTGGGGCGCGCCTACCGGCATGCGCCGGCCGGCAAACACGGTGGCAGCCACCGCCAGACCGAACCCGACGGTCAGCAGGTCGAGCCGCTCGCCCAGCAGCGGCACGGCAAACAGCATGGA
This sequence comes from Synechococcus sp. UW140, assembly GCA_943368755.1. Taxonomy (GTDB): domain Bacteria; phylum Pseudomonadota; class Gammaproteobacteria; order Burkholderiales; family Burkholderiaceae_C; genus Hydrogenophaga. The sequence continues at coordinate 42,129 of CALRLO020000031.1, forward strand.
AATGAAAGGTTGGGCCAGCTGCACCTGGCTCACGCGCACGGTGCCGCCCAGCGCCAGGCCGCGGTACCAGGCGAAAAAGCCCAGCCACATGGAGAACACCGCGACGTAGCCGAGTGCGCCCCAGGCACTGGCGCTCACCGGCTGCTCGGGCCAGCTCCCGGCGGCGAGTGGCAGCGTGAGGGGCAGGGCGATCACCAGGGCCCAGCTGATCACGTGTTCGGCCTGCATGCGCTGCGACAGCTGGGCGCCGTAGCCGTAGCCCACAGCCGCGCAGGCCATGGCGGCGAGCAGCAGGGCATCGGCCCAGTGCAGGGTGAGGCCTGCGGTACCGGAGCGCAGCACGGCAAAACCCACCACCAGCGCGGCGCCCAGCAGCGCACACAGCCAGAAGCCGAGCGAGGGCCGTTGCCGGTGCAGCCAGGCGCCGAAAGCCGCGGTGGCCATGGGCAGGATGCCGACGATCACGCTGGCGTGCACCGCCTCCACATGCCGCATGGCCAGCGAGGTGAGCAGAGGGAAGCCGAACACCACCCCGCCCGCCGTGAGGGCCAGCGGCAGCCAGTCGCTGCGGCGTGGCAGGGGCGCGCGCGCCAGCGCCAGGAAGGCTGCTGACAGCACGGCCGCAACGACGGCACGCCCCATGGCCACGAACACGCCCGACATCTGCGGGGCGTCGGGCGTGCCCACGGCCAGCCGCGTCATGGGCAGCGTGGCGGCGAAGATCACCACGCCCAGCAGGCCCAGCCACAGGCCCCGGCGTTCGTTGGGTGTCAGAGGTTTCATACGGTGGCCATCCAGAGGGCGGTGAACACGAGCACCAGAGCCATGGCGCGGTTGAACCACAGCAGGCGGCGACCCCGGGCCAGCCAGTCGCGCAGCAGCGCGCCCACGCTGGCGTAGAGCAGGTTGCTGCTGAACGCAAAAAACACCATCACCGGCACCACCACGGCCAGACGACCCAGGGCGTCGTCGCGACCGGCGATCCATCCGGCGACGATGGACAGCGCCAGCAGCCAGGCCTTGATGTTGACGAACTGCAGCGCCGCGCCCTGCCAGAAGCCGACGTCGAGCCGGCTGTCGTCGGCGCGCGCCAGCGTGGCGCTGCCACTGAGCTTGAACGCGAGCCACAGCAGGTAGGCCACACCCACGGCCTGTATGCCCCACTTGATGGCCGGCACCGTGACCACCAGTGCGCCTATGCCCGCCGCGCACAGCAGCAGCAGCGCGCTCCAGCCCACCGGCACGGCGCAGACGAAACGCATGGCGTGGCGCAACCCGCGGTTGGCGGCGAGCGCCGTGGACAGCGTGGTGTTGGGGCCAGGCGAAAAACTCATGGCGGTGGCCAGGGCCAGCAGGGCGGTGAACTCTTGCCAATTCATGATTCACACTTTATCCTTGCCGACCATTACAGTACCAATACAGATACGGGAACAACAGTTTGATCTGTATCGGTTGATGTGGCAGCACAGATGCTCACCCGAACCTCCACCCAGCCCCTGGCCGACCAGCTGTCGACCCGTTTTGCCGAACGCATCCGTGCGCGCCTGCTGATGCCCGGCACCCGCCTGCCTTCGGTGCGCGAATGTGCGCGCCAGCAGGGTGTGAGCCCCTACACCGTGGTGGCTGCCTACGACCAGCTGCTGGCCCAGGGTCTGGTGGAGGCGCGCAAGCAGCGCGGCTTTTTCGTGCGCGACATCGCGGCGGCGCGGGTGTCGCAGGCCGAACGCCCGGCGCCGCGCCGGGCCAACCTGGACGGTCCGATTGCGCCCGGGGCGCGTTTCAACGCCACGGCCTTGATACGCGGCATGTTTCACCAGCCCTCGCCCAAGCCACAGCCCGGCTCGGGCGTTCTGCCGCCGGAGTGGCTGGAAAACGGCTTCATGACGGCGGCGGTGCGCAAGGTGACCTCGGGGCGGGCGCTGTCCGAGGGTTCGCTGCGCTACGGCGAACCGCTGGGCGACAGCGGTCTGCGTGCGGCGCTGTCGCACAAGCTGACAGGGCTGAACGTGCCCGCCACGCCCGAGCAGATCATCACCACCGTGGGTGCCACCCACGCGCTCGACATCGTGAGCCGCACGCTGCTCAAGGCCGGCGACCCGGTGATGGTGGAGGAGCCCGGCTGGTCGGTGGAGTTCGCCCGGCTGGAAGCCTTGGGCATGCGCCTGCTGCCGGTGCCGCGTCTGGCCGACGGCCCTGACCTCGCGGTGATGGAACGTTACTGTGTGGAGCACGCACCCAAGCTCTACGTGAGCGTGAGCGTGTTCCACAACCCCACGGGCCACTGCCTCACGCCGGGCAGCGCCCACCGGGTGCTGCAGCTGGCCAACCGCTACGGCTTTCACATCGCCGAGGACGACACCTACGGCCACATCGCCCCCGAACATGCCACGCGGCTGTCGGTGCTCGACGGCTTGCAGCGCACCATCTACATCAGCGGTTTTGCCAAGATCCTCGCGCCCAACTGGCGCGTGGGCTACCTGGCCGCGCCGCCGGACCTCATCGAGCGCCTGCTAGACACCAAGCTGCTGTCCACGCTGACCACGCCCTCACTGCTGGAAAAGGCGCTGGCGCTGTGCATCGAACAGGGCCAGCTGCGCCGCCACGCCGAGCGCATACGCACCCGGCTGGAGCCGGCGCGTGTGCGCAGCGTGAAGCTGGCGCAGGCCGCGGGCTGCACGTTTGTGGCCGAGCCGGCCAGCCTGTTCGGCTGGGTCGATGCCGGTGTGGACACCGAGGCGCTGGCCTTGCGCATGCTCGACGAAGGCTACCTGCTCGCGCCGGGCACGCTGTTCTCGGCCAGCCGCGCGCCCAGCACCTGCATGCGCATCAACTTCGCCACCACGCAGGACGTGGCCTTCTGGAAAACCTTCACGCGCGTGCGCGATGCGATGAAATGAGCGGCACGGTCCTGCTGGCCGTCCTGTTTGGTGCGCTGCTGCACGCCGGCTGGAACGCGCTCATCAAATCCGGCAGGGACGCTGCACTGGACACCGCGTTGCTGCGGGCCATGGGGGCGCTGGCGGCGGCGCCGTTGCTGCTGTTCACCGGCTGGCCGGCCGCGCCGGCCTGGCCCTACCTGATCGCCTCGGCGCTCATTCACGTGGCCTACTACGCCACGCTGGCCGGGGCCTACCGGCATGGCGACCTGGGGCTGACGTACCCGGTCATGCGCGGCACCGCGCCCGTCCTGGTGGCGGTGTGCAGTGCCACGCTGCTGGGCGAGGCGCTGTCGCCCCAGGCCTGGCTGGGGGTGTGGGGTGTCTGTGCCGGGGTGCTGCTGCTGGGGCTGGCGCGCGTGAGTGCGGGCAGTGGGGGGCAGCGGCGCACGGCCCTGGGTTACGCCCTGGCCAATGCCCTGATCATCGCCATCTACACCGTGGTGGACGGCCAGGGTGTGAGGCTGTCGGGCAACGCGGTGGCCTATGTGGCCGCACTGATCCTGCTCAACGGTCTGCCCTATCTGCTCCTGGTGCTGTGGCGCCGCGGTGCTCAACGCGCCGAGGCGCTGGCGTACTTCGCCAGGCGCTGGCCGCTGGCCCTGGGTGGGGCGCTGGCATCCATGGGCAGCTACGGCATTGCCTTATGGGCCATGACGCAGGCGCCGGTGGCGGTGGTGGCCGCGTTGCGCGAAACCTCTGTGTTGTTCGCTGCGCTGCTGGCAACCTGGCTGTTGCGTGAGCCCTTTGGCTGGCGCCGAGCCGCCGGCACGTTGACTGTGCTGGCTGGCGTGGGCGCGTTGCGTCTGGCCTGAATCAGCCCGGCGCCGAGAGCGCTTCCAGGCGCTCCAGCGCGGCCATCAACTCGTCCTCGATGGCGGCGTGGCGCTGTGCGAGTTGTGCGGCGCGCGCCGGGTCGTTGGCGTAGAGGCTGCCATCGGCCAGCTGGTCATCGATGGCTTTCTGCTCGTTTTCCAGTGCAGCCATGCGTTCGGGCAGGGCTTCCAGCTCGCGCTGTTCCTTGTAGGTGAGCTTGCGCAGGGCGCCGGTGGAGGCGGCTACAGGTACAGGTGCGGGAGCTGCCGTCGGTGCTGGGGTGGGTGCGGCAGCTACTGGCGCGGGCGCAGCTGCGCTGGCCGCCTGGGCGGCGATCTCGGCGGCCCGGTTGGACTGGGTGATCCAGTCCTGCACGTCGCCCTCGTATTCGCGCCACTGGCCCTGGCCTTCAAAGACGATGGTGCTGGTGACCACGTTGTCCAGGAAGCGGCGGTCGTGGCTGACCAGGAACACCGTGCCCGGGAAGTCTGCCAGCAGCTCTTCCAGCAGCTCGATGGTGTCGATGTCCAGGTCGTTGGTCGGCTCGTCCAGCACCAGCACGTTGGCCGGCCGCGCGAACAGCCGGGCCAGCAGCAGCCGGTTGCGCTCGCCGCCCGAGAGCGTGCGCACCGGCGCGTTGGCCCGTGCCGGCGAGAACAGGAAGTCGCTCAGGTAGCTCTTGACATGCGTGCGGCGGTTGCCGATTTCGATCCACTCGCTGCCGGGGCTGATGAAGTCCTCCAGCGTGGCGTCCAGGTTCACCTGGTCGCGCATCTGGTCGAAATAGGCCACATCGAGCTGGCTGCCCTGGCGCACGGTGCCACTGTCGGGCGCCAGCTGTCCCAGGATCATCTTGAGCAGGGTGGTCTTGCCCGCACCGTTGGGGCCCATCAGGCCGACCTTGTCGCCGCGCAGTATGGTGCCGCTGAAATCCTTGACGACCGTCTTGCGCTGGGCGCCTTCGCCGAAGTGTTTGCTCACCTTCTCCAGTTCGGCGACGATTTTCCCGCCCGCATTGGTGCTGGCCACCTCCAGCCGCACGCGGCCCACGGCGTCGCGCCGTTGGGCGCGTTGTTCGCGCAGCTTCTCCAGCCGGGTGATGCGCCCCTGGGCGCGGGTGCGGCGGGCTTCCACGCCTTTGCGTATCCACACCTCCTCCTGGGCCAGCAGCTTGTCGGCGCGGGCATTGATGACCGCTTCCTGCTGCAGCTGCACTTCCTTCTGGGCCTGGTACTGGGCGAAGTTGCCGGGGTAGCTCAGCAGGCGGCCGCGGTCAAGTTCGACCATGCGGGTGGCCACGCGGTCGAGGAAGGCGCGGTCGTGGCTGATCGTGACCACGCTGCCGGCAAAGTCCAGCAGCAGGTCTTCGAGCCAGGTGATGCTGTCGAGGTCCAGGTGGTTGGTGGGCTCGTCGAGCAGCAGCACGTCCGGGCGGCTCACCAGCGCCTGGGCCAGCGCCACCCGTTTCCTGTTGCCGCCGGACAGGGTGCCGACCTTGATCGTGCCGTCCAGGTGCAGGCGGTGCAGTGTCTCGTCCACACGCTGCTCCCAGTTCCAGGCGTCCAGCGCCTCGATGCGGCTTTGCAGCGCGTCCAGGTCGTGGCCTTCGCCGCCGCTGAGGTACAGCTCGCGCGCCGCGATGGCGTCTTGCAGCCCCGCGCTGGCGGCGTCGAACACAGTGGCCTCCAGATCCAGCAGCGGCTCCTGAGGCACATAGGCGATGCGCAGGCCGTTCTGGACCTGCACCGTGCCGTCGTCCGGCTTGTCCAGCCCCGCGAGGATCTTGAGCATCGACGACTTGCCGGTACCGTTGCGCCCGATCAGGCCGACACGCTCCTGCGTTTCGAGCGAAAAATCGGTGTGGTCAAGCAGGGGCACGTGGCCATAGGCCAGGTGCGCGTTGGTGAGAGTGATCAATGCCATAAGGCTGGGGATTATCTCCGCCGCACTATAGTGACCGTCTGCAACCGTGGGAGACGACTGATGGATCTGATGGTCAATGGCCAGACGCGCTCGGTGGAGGTGCCGCCCGACATGCCCCTGTTGTGGGTGCTGCGCGAGAACCTGAACCTCACAGGCACCAAGTTCGGCTGCGGCGTGGCCGCCTGTGGCGCCTGCACCGTACGGGTGGATGGCCAGCCGGTGCGATCCTGCGTGACGCCAGTGGCAGGCGCAGCGGGCAAACGCATCCAGACCATCGAGGGACTGGCCCAGGGTGGGCGGCTGCACGCCCTGCAGCAAGCCTGGATAGACGAGCAGGTGCCGCAATGTGGCTACTGCCAGTCCGGCATGCTGATGGCGGCCGCCGCGCTGCTGGAGCGCAAGCCCCGGCCCACCGACGCCGACATCGACGCTGCCATGACCAACCTCTGCCGCTGCGGCACCTACCAGCGTGTGCGCCGGGCCATACACCGTGCCGCCAAGGGGGTCGCATGAAGCGCCGCACCGTGCTGTTGAGCGCCGCCGGCCTGGCGGGCGCACTGGTGGTGGGCTGGGGCCTGGCACCGCCACGCTCGCGCCTGGGCAAGGCAGACCTCTGGAGCGTGAAAGAGGGCGAGGTTGCGCTCAACGGCTGGATCAAGATCGCGGCCGATGGCGCCGTGGTGCTGGCGATGCCGCGCAGCGAGATGGGCCAGGGCGTGCACACCGCACTGGCCATGCTGGTGGCCGAGGAGCTCGAATTGCCGTTGGACAAGGTGCGTCTGCAGCAGGCCAGCGCGGACGCGGTCTATGGCAACGTGGCGATGCTGGTGGCCAGCCTGCCCTTTCACCCGCTCGAGTCGGAAGGCGAGAGCAAGCCCTTCAAGGTGCGAGCAGGCGAGTGGATGGTGTCCAAGGTGGCGCGCGAGCTGGGCATCAACGCCACCGGCGGTTCCTCCAGCGTGGCCGATGCCTGGGGGCCGGTGCGTCTGGCGGCTGCCACTGCGCGCGCGGCCTTGCTGGGCGCTGCGGCCGCGCAGTGGAAGCTGCCGCTGAATGAACTGCAGGTGCGCGACGGGGTGGTGAGTCATGTGTCGGGATCTCACGCCCACTTTGGCCAACTGGCCCGTGCGGCGGCGGCCAGCCCGCCAGGAGCGGTGGCGCTCAAGCCCGCCGACCGCTTCCAGCTGCTGGGCAAGGCGACCCCGCGCGTCGATATACCCTCCAAAGTGGATGGCTCGGCCCGCTACGGCATCGACGTACGGCCCGAAGGGCTGCTGTACGCCGCCATCCGCATGTGCCCGCAGATCGGTGGTGCGCCCGGCGCCATCGATACGCAGGCGGTGCTTGGCATGCCCGGTGTGCGGCGTGTGGTGGTCCTGCCGTCCTACGCGGGCAGTACCGCTGGCGTGGCTGTGGTTGCCACCAGCTACTGGCTGGCCCAGCAAGCCGTACGTGCCATGCCAGTCGAGTGGCGGGGGCGCCCTGCAGGCGATCTGGACACCGCCCACATTGAACAGCAGCTGTGGCTGGCGGCCGATGGCGGAGGTGGAACGACCTTTCATGAGCAGGGCGACTGGGATGCGGCCCGCGCGACGGCGGCGCGCACGGTGACCGCGGACTATTTCGCGCCTTACCTTGCCCACGCCACCATGGAGCCCATGAACTGCACGGCGCAGGTCAATGCGGATGGCGTGCGGGTCTGGGCCCCCACGCAGGTGCCGCAAATGGCCGTGGCGGTGGCGGCCCGTGTGGCCGGGGTGTCGGCAGATCGGGTGGATCTGGAGGTGACGCAACTGGGCGGCGGCTTCGGCCGCAGACTGGAAGTGGATGTGGTGGCGCAGGCCGTGCGCATCGCCATGGACTGTGGGGGGCGCCCGGTCCAGCTGATCTGGTCACGCGAGGAGGACACCGCACACGATTTCTACCGGCCCATGCAGGTTGCGCGTCTGGCCGCCAGCCTCTCCAGCGGTGGGCAGATCACAGGGCTGTCCATCGACTCTGCGGGCGACGCCATCACCCCACGCTGGATCGCGCGCGGCATGCCGGCTCTGGCCGGCCCGGTGGACACGCCGGACAAGACCACAGCCGAAGGCCTGTTCGACCTGCCTTACGGCATTGCCCACCAGCGCATGCGCCATGTGGCCACACGCAGTGGTGTGCCGGTGGGGTTCTGGCGTTCGGTGGGGCACTCGCAGAACGCATTCATTTCAGAGGGGTTCATTGACGAGCTCGCAGCGGCCACGCAGGCGGATCCGCTGGCTTTTCGTCGCCGCCTGCTCGAAGGCGCACCCCGCTACCGTGCCGTGCTGGACCTGGCCGCCGAAAAGGCGGGTTGGGGACAGCCGCTGCCGCCGGGGCGGAGCAGGGGCGTGGCGCTGCACGAATCGTTCGGTTCTATCGTGGCGCAGGTGGTGGACGTTTCGCGCACGGCGGAGGGCCTACGGGTGCATCGCGTCGTCTGCGCCATCGACTGTGGTGTTGTCATCAACCCCGACACCGTGGCCCAGCAGATGGAGAGCGCCGTGGTGTTCGGTCTCACGGCTGCGCTGTACGGCCGCATCGATATAGAGAAGGGTGCCGTGCGCCAGGGCAACTTCCCCAGCTACCCGCTGCTGGCGTTGCCCCAGGCACCTGAGGTGCTCACCTATATAGTGCCGTCCACCCGCACCCCAGGTGGCGTGGGAGAGCCGGGGGTGCCGCCTTTGGCGCCGGCGGTGGCAGCGGCCTGGTTCGCGCTGACGGGAGTGCGTTTGCGGCGCCTGCCGTTGACGCTCGCAACCTGATTTTTTTTCGGGCTGTTTTGACAGAGGCCAAAAAACTGTCGTATACTGCGAGGCTCCGCTGATGACGAGGCGCTGATTGCAAAGCGATCTGCCAAACCAGCAGCGAGACACAGAAGAGCAGCAAAAAATTTAGAAAGTTTTTTGACTGACCCCTAAAAACTGTGTCATAATACGAGGCTCTGCTGATCGCAGCGGAGCGGATAGACAGAGTGGTTCATTAAGAATTTACAGCCGATAAGCGTGGGCGTTTGAGTGGCGAGAAGCCTGCAGGTCTTAGGACCAATCAAACGCTCATGAGAATAGAAGTGAAGTTCACTTCAATTCCGTTTTTATGAGTAATTTCAAGATCGAACTAAAGAGTTTGATCCTGGCTCAGATTGAACGCTGGCGGCATGCTTTACACATGCAAGTCGAACGGTAACAGGCCGCAAGGT
>CALRLO020000032.1:0-50357 GCA_943368755.1 Synechococcus sp. UW140
GGCCAGTGCCTCGCGCACCTGCGGGTGCGCGCGAAAGCGCTGCTTCAGGCCGGCGTCAATGCGCTCCCACATCCAGGCCTTGGCCTGCTGCCGACGGCGCTCGGCCAGGCGGCCGTTGGCGGTCTGCAGCTCGCGGAACCGGCTCACGGCGGCCCAGAAGCTGTCCAGCCCCTGGCCACGCAAGGCGCTGAGCTGCAGCACCTGCGGGTGCCAGACTTTGTCGTCGTGGTGTGCGTGGTCTGGATGCCCATGCTGCCCCAGCAGACGCAGTGCGGAGGTGATCTGGGCGCGGGCGCGGGTCGCGGCGTCGGGGTCGATGTCGGCCTTGTTGATGACCACCAGGTCGGCCAGCTCCATCACGCCCTTCTTGATGGCCTGCAGGTCGTCGCCCGCGTTGGGCAGCTGCAGCAGGCAGAACAGGTCGGTCATGCCGGCCACGGCGGTCTCGCTCTGGCCCACGCCTACCGTCTCCACGATCACGGTGTCGTAGCCGGCGGCCTCGCACACCAGCATGGCCTCGCGGGTCTTCTCTGTCACGCCGCCCAGGGTGCCACTGGTCGGGCTGGGGCGGATGTAGGCCTGCGCGTGCACGCTCAGATGCTCCATGCGGGTCTTGTCGCCCAGTATGGAACCGCCCGACACGGAGGAGGACGGATCGACCGCCAGCACCGCGACGCGGTGCCCCTGGGCGATCAGGAACAGGCCCAGCGCTTCGATGAACGTGCTCTTGCCCACGCCCGGCACGCCGCTGATGCCCAGCCGGAAGCTGTGGCCTGTGTGCGGTAGCAGTGCCGTGAGCAGCGCGTCGGCCTGCGAACGGTGGTCGGCCCGGGTGGATTCCAGCAGCGTGATGGCCTTGGCCATGGCGCGGCGGCGCTCGGCCGGTCCGCCCTGCAGGATGTCCCCGGTCAGGGTTTCGACGGTCACGCGATCGCTTTCCGGATCTGCTCCAGCACGTCCTTGGCGCTGGCGGGAATGGGGGTGCCCGGGCCATAGACGCCCTTGACGCCTGCCTCGTAGAGGAAGTCGTAGTCCTGGCGCGGGATCACACCCCCCACGAAGACGATGATGTCTTCGGCGCCCTGCTTCTTCAGCTCCTCGATGATGGCCGGCACCAGCGTCTTGTGACCTGCCGCCAGGGTGGAGACACCCACCGCATGCACGTCGTTCTCGATCGCCTGGCGGGCGCATTCCTCGGGCGTCTGGAACAGCGGTCCCATGTCCACGTCGAAGCCCAGGTCAGCAAAGGCGGTGGCCACCACCTTGGCGCCGCGGTCGTGTCCGTCCTGGCCCAGCTTGCTGATCATCACCCGCGGGCGCCGGCCCTGGGCTTCAGCAAAATCGGCGATTTCCTTCTTCAGGGTTTCCCACCCTTCGGCACTGTCGTAAGCGGCTGCGTACACCCCGGTCACCTTTTGTGTGTCGGCGCGGTGGCGCCCGTAAACCTTTTCCAGCGCGTCGGACACCTCGCCGACGGTGGCGCGAAGCCGGATGGCCCGGATGGACAAGTCCAGCAGGTTGCCCTGGCCGCTCTCGGCGGCAGCGGTCAGCGCGTCGAGCGCGGCCTGTACCGCAGCCCCGTCGCGTGTGGCCCTGATGGTCTGCAGGCGCGCAATCTGCCCCTCGCGCACCTTCACGTTGTCCACCTCCAGGATGTCGATCGGGTCTTCCTTGGCCAGCTTGTACTTGTTGACGCCAACGATCACGTCCTTGCCCGAGTCGATGCGCGCCTGCTTCTCGGCGGCAGCGGCCTCGATCTTGAGCTTGGCCCAGCCGCTGTCCACGGCGCGGGTCATGCCACCCATGGCGTCCACTTCCTCGATGATCTTCCAGGCGGCGTCGGCCATGTCCTGCGTCAGCTTTTCCATGAGGTAGCTGCCGGCCCAGGGGTCCACCACGTGGGTGATGTGGGTCTCCTCCTGGATGATGAGCTGCGTGTTGCGCGCGATGCGGGCACTGAACTCGGTGGGCAGCGCAATGGCCTCGTCGAACGAATTGGTGTGCAGCGACTGCGTGCCGCCGAACACCGCCGCCATGGCCTCTATGGTGGTGCGCACCACGTTGTTGTAGGGGTCCTGCTCGGTCAGCGACCAACCCGACGTCTGCGAGTGGGTGCGCAGCATCAGGCTCTTGGGGTTCCTGGCGTCGAAACCCTTCATGATGCGGCACCACAGCAGGCGGGCCGCGCGCATCTTGGCGATCTCCAGGTAGAAGTTCATGCCCACGGCCCAGAAGAAGCTCAGCCGGCCGGCAAACTCGTCCACGTCCATGCCCTTGGCGATGGCGGTCTTCACGTACTCTTTGCCATCGGCCAGGGTGAAGGCCATCTCCAGCGCCTGGTTGGCGCCGGCTTCCTGCATGTGGTACCCCGAGATCGAGATCGAGTTGAACTTCGGCATGTTCTTGGCCGTGTACTCGATGATGTCGCCGATGATCCTCATCGACGGCTCGGGCGGGTAGATGTAGGTGTTGCGGACCATGAACTCCTTGAGGATGTCGTTCTGTATGGTGCCGCTGAGCTGGTCCTGGCCCACGCCCTGCTCTTCGGCGGCCACCACATAACCCGCCAGGATGGGCAGCACCGCGCCGTTCATGGTCATGGAAACCGACACCTGGTCCAGCGGGATGCCGTCGAACAGGATCTTCATGTCCTCCACGCTGTCGATTGCCACGCCGGCCTTGCCCACGTCACCGGTCACGCGCGGGTGGTCGCTGTCGTAGCCGCGGTGGGTGGCGAGGTCGAAGGCCACCGACACGCCCTGCCCGCCGGCGGCCAGCGCCTTGCGGTAGAAGGCGTTGGATTCCTCGGCGGTGGAGAAGCCGGCGTACTGGCGTATGGTCCAGGGCCGCACCGCGTACATGGTGGCCTGCGGACCGCGGATGAATGGCTCGAACCCCGGGAGCGTATCGGCGTGCGGAAGTCCTGCCACGTCCGCAGCGGTGTACAGCGGCTTGACCGTGATGCCATCGGGTGTGACCCAGTTGAGGCTGTCCAGCGAGCCCCCCTTGACGGATTTGGCGGCGGCCTTTTCCCAGTCGGACAGGCTGGCGGGACGGAATTCGGAAGCACTCATGGTGGTCGCTGGGGGTTGGTCGGGTACGGCGGCAAGTTTACATCATTCATAATTATTGATGCAAAATGCATGAACCGATACAATCGGCGCCCAGATGAACGCCCCCACCGCCCCGTCCGCCCTCACCCCGCGCGCCCTCTACGAAGAAGTGGCCGAACGCCTGCGCCTGCGCATCTTTCGCCGCGAGCTCGAGCCCGGCAGCTGGATCGACGAACTCAAGCTGGCCGAGGAATTCGGCATCAGCCGCACCCCGCTGCGTGAAGCCCTGAAGGTGCTGGCCACCGAGGGGCTCATCACCATGAAGGTGCGCCGGGGCGCCTATGTCACCGAAGTCAGCGAACAGGACCTGGCCGAGGTCTACCACCTGCTGGCGCTGCTCGAATCCGACGCTGCTGCGGCCGTGGCCGAGCACGCGAGCGACGCCGAACTGCGCGAGCTGTGTGAGCTGCACGCCCAGCTGGAGCAGGCCGTCGAGGGCAGCGGCGCTTCACGCGAGCGCTTCTTCGAGATCAACGAACGTTTTCACCTGCGCCTTCTGGATCTGGCCCGCAACCGCTGGCGGGTGCAGATGGTGGCCGACCTGCGCAAGGTGATGAAACTCAACCGCCAGCACTCGCTGCTCAAGACCGGACGGGTTCAGGAGTCGCTGCGCGAGCACGCCGCACTGGTTGAAGCCATCAGCACCCGACAGCCCGAACTGGCGGCGCAGCGCATGCGCGAACACTTCCGCAACGGGCTGCAGGCTGCCACCTGAGCCTGCGCATGCCTTTGCTACAGTCGGGCCAGATCGCACCCGACCGACGACAGCCATGACCGCCACGCCCCAGCCCGGCATCCTCGCACCCCTGCCCCCGCACGCCCGCTACATCACCCTGCAACTGCGCGCCGACGCCCAGCCACACGACTGCCTGCGTGCGCTGGCGGCCCAGGCGACGGGCGAAGGCCTGGTGGTCGGCCTGGGGCCTGATCTGGTCCAGCGCCTGGGCGGTCAGATCGATGGGCTCAAGACCTTCGCGGGCGTGCAAGGCGCCCGCATGGCCCTGCCACAGACGCCGGCCTCGCTCTGGCTCTGGCTGCGGGGCGATGACCGCGGTGAGCTGCACCACCGCGGCCGCAGGCTGCAGACGCTGCTGGCCCCCGCCTTCGACGTGCTGGAGATCACGGATGCCTTCGTGCACGCGGGTGGCCGCGACCTGACCGGCTACGAAGACGGCACCGAAAACCCCGAGGGTGAAGCGGCCGTTGCTGCGTCTCTGGTGCCCGATGGCCCTCTGGCCAGCTCCAGCTTCGTGGCGGTGCAGCGCTGGCAGCACAACATGGCGCGCTTTGACAGCATGAGCCGCCAGCAGCAGAACGACTGCATAGGCCGCGAGCGCGACACCAACGAGGAGCTGGACGACGCGCCTGCATCGGCCCATGTGAAGCGCACCGCCCAGGAAGACTTCGAACCCGAAGCCTTCATGCTGCGCCGCTCCATGCCGTGGCTGCAAGGCAACGACAGTGGCTTGGTGTTCGTGGCCTTCGGCCACAGCTTTTACGCGTTCGAGGTGCAGTTGCGCCGCATGTCGGGCGCCGAAGACGGCATCAGCGACGGCCTGTTCCGTTTCACCAAACCCGTCACGGGCAGCTACTTCTGGTGTCCGGCGGTGCGCAACGGGCAGCTCGACCTGCGGGCCGCCGGTCTGTAAGAGAACCCTAGGACTCGCCCCGGCCCCAGTCGCTCCACTCCGAGCGCCCCATCGAGAGCGTCGTCAGCTCGTCGCTGAGCACGCGGTTCATCTTGGCGAAGAGCTCCAGCTTGCGGGTCGTTTCCCGCAGGTGATCGGCCAGGCGTTTGGAAATCCCCAGCAGCAGCTTGGCCCCGACACGGGGCTCGTCGTGCAGCAACTGCAGGAAACCCTCGCGCGACAGCAGCGCCACCAGCATGTCCGACGCCGCCACGCAGCTCGCCGAGCGCGGCGCGCCATCCAGCAGGCTCAGCTCGCCAATCAGGCTGCCGGGTCCCATCACCCGCACCACAAGCTTTTCGTCATCGGGCTGCTGGCCGTTCTTCTCCACCGACAGGTCGCCTTCAACCACCAGCAGCATGTGGCCACCGGCGTCGACCTCCCCTTCCCGCACGAGGACCGTGCCCGCCTCGACCTCCAGCGGCCGCATGTACTCGACCACCTGGATCGCATCGGCCAGGCTGAGCTCTTCCAGCGCGGACGGCGTGATCAGCAGGCGCGCAGCACGCTCCTTGAGCGCCATGGCGGGGTGGGTCGCAGGCGGGCTCATGGCGTGGTGGTTTTCAGGCCAGCAGGGCCTCAGGCTCTGGCCGGGTGTTGGCCTGGCGCCAGACCTCACGCGGCGGCTGCGGCTTGAGGCGGTGGTCGCTCCACACCTGGCGCCAACGGCGCGCGCCCTTGAGGCCGTTGCGCAGACCCAGCATGTGGCTGGCCACCGAGTACCAGGGTGCGCCGTCGTCGGCGTGGGCACGCTCCATGTAGGCCACCATCGCCTCTTCAATCGCCTCGCGCGTCGGCTCACGCGGCGCATCACCGTAAAAGAGGTGGTCCCACTCGGTCATCAGCCAGGGGTTGTGGTATGCCTCGCGGCCGATCATCACGCCGTCCACGTGCTTCAGGTGCTCGGCGATCTCGGCGTTGGTCTTGATGCCACCATTGATCGCGATGGTCAGGTGCGGAAACTCCCGCTTGAGCCGGTAGACGATGTCGTAGCGCAGCGGAGGGATCTCGCGGTTTTCCTTCGGCGACAGCCCCTTGAGCCAGGCGTTGCGCGCATGAACGATGAACACCTTGCAGCCTGCTTCGGCCACCGTGCCCACGAAGTTCGCAGCAAAGTCGTAGCTCTCGATCTTGTCGATCCCGATGCGGTGCTTCACCGTCACCGGGATGTCCACCACATCCACCATGGCCTTCACACAGTCGGCCACCAGCGCGGCCTCGTTCATCAGGCAGGCACCGAAGGCGCCGCGCAGCACGCGTTCGCTGGGGCAGCCGCAGTTCAGGTTGATCTCGTCGTAGCCGCGTTCTTCACCCATCACGGCGCAGCGCGCCAGGTCGGCCGGCTCGCTGCCGCCCAGCTGCAGCGCGACCGGATGTTCTTCCGGGTTGAACTGCAGGTGCTGCGCCGCGTTGCCATGGATGAGCGCACCGGTGGTCAGCATCTCGGTGTAGAGCAGCGTGTGGCGGCTCAGCAGCCGGTGCAGGTAACGGCAGTGGCGATCGGTCCAGCCCATCATCGGCGCAACACTCAAACGCCATGGACTAACCTGTTGATTTAAAAAGCTTTTTTCCGTCACAGCTATACTGCCTGCACACCGTGTGCGAATCCAAGTGCACATAAAGTGCACACATGGGGGTTGAAAAGTAGACAATTGGTGCAAGACTGGACGCACACAGACTGCACACGAATGCCTACATTTTCCCAGCTTCCATCCGGCAAGTGGCGCGCTCAGGTTCGCCGGGGCGGCCTGTACCGAGCTGCCACCTTCCCAACTAAGCGCGAGGCCAAGGACTGGGCGTCGGCTGTGGAGGCTCAAGTCCACCATATCGCGACCTCCGGTTTCGCACCAGTGCCGAAGTCTGCAACCGTAGCAGATTTAATACAGAAGTACCGCGAGACCGTAGGCGTGGGCGGCAAGACCAAGGAGGCCACCCTCAACATGCTTGAGCGAGAAATCGGCAAGGTCAAGCTGTCCAGCCTGAGCGCCCTAGTGCTGCGCGACTTCATCGATCGCCGCCAGGAGGACGGTGCCGGGGGCGTGACCATATCGGCAGACCTGTCCTACCTATCGGCGATCCTGAAGTGGGGCCGACACTCCCGACAACTCGACATCAACGACCGCCTGGCACTGGATGCGCGCGCCAGCCTCAAGCATCGTGGCATGAAGACCCGCTCGACCGAACGCGACCGGGAACCAACTGACGCCGAGCTAGACCGCTTGTATGCCTACTGGAGGGGCAACCTGCGCCAGCGCATCCCGATGGAAACCCTCTGCCGCTTTGCGCTCGCCACCGGTATGCGTCAGGGTGAGATCACGCGGCTGGACATTGCCGACCTGAACCGCGCCGCCCGAACCATCGTGATCCGAGACCGCAAGGATCCGAAGAACAAGAAGGGAAACAACCAGACGGTCCCCCTACTCCCTGCAGCCTGGGCCATCGTGGAGCCACTGATTGAAGGCCGGAACGAGGGCTACCTGTTCCCATACTCGGAGAAAAGCGTATCAACGGCTTTCACCCGGACTTGTCAGGCGTTGGGCATCGAGGACTTGCACTTTCACGATTTGCGCCACCGAGCGACTGCTGAGTTTTTCCGCATGGGCTTGGACATACCCCGTGTCGCACTGCTGACCGGGCACAAGACCTGGGCCATGCTGCGCCGGTACACGGCGATCAAACCTGAGGACGTACACGAAGCATTGAAGAAACCGGCAAGCCCTGCGCCGGACTGAGCAGGGCAAAAAGGCGGGGCCAGTCGGTGCGCTAACACCGGCCAGCCCCTGACCACATCAATGACAGGAGCATTGGCATGGCTAAGGAAATTGTGCCCGAGACCTTAACCGAAGGCGAATCGCAGCAGCGCGAATTGATCGCAATGGTTTGGCCGGGATCGTTCTGGCGATATGAAGGCACACGCGCCCAACTGGAGGCCGAAGGCGTTATTCCGCCAAAGTTTGAATGGCCCACTGGAAAAGGCCGTGTAGCGTGGGAATCCGGCCAATTTAAGTACTGGCTCCAGCGCACGCGCCCGGAAGGGGTCAAAGGGCCAATGTCGATATGGATCAATGGCGACTGGTGGGTGATTCACGGTCGCTTGGCGGATCGCCAACGCTCCGAGAAATGGGAAGCTGAACTGAAGCGCAAGCGTTTGATTGACGAGCTTTACGCGATGACCCCCAATGGCAAGATCGAGGCGGAGATCCTGGGGCGCAAATGGTGGCGGTCTTACCGTGACTCGGCATTTCAAGCCTTCAAGGCCAAGGTGTTGCCCTCGCGCAAGAAGCCTGGACGCCCAAGGAAAGTGGCCGCTTAGCCCTTCGCCCCATCACCCAGCCCGGCGCAATGGCCGGGCTGGATGCCAAGGACACCCGATGCAGAAATCTATCAAACGGTCAGGTCTAAAGCTCTACACAGAAG
The DNA here is from genome assembly GCA_943368755.1 of Synechococcus sp. UW140. Taxonomy (GTDB): domain Bacteria; phylum Pseudomonadota; class Gammaproteobacteria; order Burkholderiales; family Burkholderiaceae_C; genus Hydrogenophaga. The sequence goes on from CALRLO020000032.1 coordinate 8,219, forward strand.
TCACCCTCACGGCCAAAGACACTCCGGAAGCGTGGCTGGCATTCATGACAGCCGGGACGCCGGCGGCTAGGCTTGAAGCGGTGACTAAACGCGCTCGGCCATACATGCGAATTCGTAATGTCGCTCTTGAACTTGAAGAGATTCAGAACCGGATGTCCGACCCGGCCTCTCGGGAGGTGCTGAATGCGCTGCTCGCTTTGGAACGGGGGCTCGACCTACTCGATACCCAACGCTACCTAGAGGCTATCCGTCGTGATGAAAAAACTCAGGCTGGCCGCAGAAGAGGTGCCGCCATCGCGAACGCGCAGCGGGGAGCGTTACCGTCCGCAGCCGATATCCGCGCCGAAATGGAAAAGCTGCTTGAGGGAAAAAACCGTAGCGAGCGGGACGCGCGCTCGATCATTCGCAATAAGTACGGTGTATCTCGCTCCGCACTCTCTCAGAAGCTGAATCCGAAAAAGCGTTAAGCCCGTTAGCGGCCTTACCGCTGCACTCTCACATTTAACCCATCGGCAACACCCCGCGAATATCGGGGCGAAAGGTGGGTAAAGATGGATGCTCATTTAGGCAATGACAGCGAGCGGCTCAGGCAGATGGCCGACCGCCTCGACTGCCTCACCGAAGAAGATTTCCAGCTCCTGGCAGGCGCAACGCCCAGCACAGTAGAGGCCTGGAGAAAGCGCCACCAAGGCCCCGCATGGCTTCGTCTAGGCAATCGCGTACTTTACCCACGCAAGGCCGTGGCGAAGTATCTTGAGAGCATCACCAAAGAGCGCACCGAGATGAGCGCAAAGGGGGTGCTGTGATGACCGCACCCCAGGAAGCACAAAGCCCGCTGGCGGGCGGGCTGAGTGCAGATAACCAAACAGACACCCCGATTGTCGCCGACGACGAGAGCGTCGACAAGATCAAGTGGACGCTGGTCGCCAAGTTCGCCCTTGTCGGGTTCGCGGTGCATGAACTCGCTGAAGGTGGGTTCTTGGTGTGCAAGTGGAACCTCTCGCGGCACTGCCCTGATCTGCCCGCCCTGATGGCGTTTGCCCGCCAAGTGGGGGCGCAGCGGTGATCACGGAAACCCCCAACCTCACGCCCGCAGAAATGCGGGAGCGCGCTGCCAAATGGTTCGACCGCCAGATTGAGATCATCAGCAAGGCCCACGGCCCATCATGGCCCGAGCATCGTGAGTGGATCGAGGACTACCTGCGCGAGGAAATCCGCCAGCGTCTGATCGCTCTGGGGTGGAGGCCGAAACGATGAGCGCCGCCTTGGTAGTCTTCGACGAGCTGGAGCCCGGTGCCGCGCCTCCGATAAAAACGCGTCGACGCCTTGAAGAGACCGTCCCACTTCAACAGGACACATCGGACATAGGGCGTTTCAAGCTGCTGACGCCGGACGGCGTGCTGGCACTACCGCCTACCCCTTATGCCGTGCAGAAGATCTTTCCTCGCGAAGGTGTAGCGGCTATTTACGGCCCCAGCGGCAGCGGCAAGAGCTTTCTGGCCCTGGACCTGGCGGTGCACATGGCTGCGGCTGCCTCATGGTTCGGATATGGCCTCCCCGCCCCTTTGGAGGTGGTGATGCTCCAGTTGGAAGGTCAAGGCCAGTTCCGCAAACGTATAGCGGCTGTGGCGGAGGTCCGGGAGCGCGGCATCCCGCCCCGCCTGCGCTTCATCCTCGACCCGTTCAACCTAGGCGACTCGCTCGACGTTGCCACCTTGGCCGCAACCATCAACGACAACGGCGGCGCGGATGTTCTGTTTGTCGACACCCTGGCTCAGGCCTCCCCAGGATTGGACGAGAACAGCTCAAGGGATATGTCGACGGTCCTTGCCAACCTGAAGTACCTGCAGCAGGAGATCGGCGGGCTGGTCATAGCTGTGCATCACACCGGCAAGGAACAGACCCGAGGGATGCGTGGGCACTCCAGCCTCTTTGCAGCCCTGGATGCAGCCATCGAGGTCACACGCACCGACAGCCGTAGGGAATGGACGGTAGCCAAAGCCAAGGACGAGGACGACGGCAAAGCCCATGGGTTCTACCTGGAGCGCGTGGTGCTGGGTGAGCAGGCCGGGGAGGAGATCAGTTCCTGCGTGGTGAGGCTCAACGATGCGCCCGTTGAACAAGCGCCGAAGCAACCCAAAGGCGACAACCAGCGAATCATCCTGAAGGCACTAGGGCCACTGTTCCGCGAGTCCGGGCAGTACGGCAAGGCTGGCGCACCACCGACCCGCCCATGTCTCAGGCTGGAGGACGCCATCGAGGCGACCAAAGGAAGCCTTGTCGTGGAGTCCAAACGGCAACCCGAGCGCGCACGCCTAGCAATCCAAGGCCTAACCGGCTTGGGAATCCTGCGGCACTCCGAGGGGTGGATATGGCTGGCCTGAGCTTTCCCATTCTTCCCATTTCTTCCCATTCTGGGAACCGTGGGAATTCCCATTCTTCCCACTCCCCCTTTAGGGGGATGGGAAATGGGAAACGGGATGGGTGGACGTTTGGTGCAACTGGAAAAGGAGAACACATGAGCGTGTTTTTTATGGCGCTGCCTTTCATCACCGACCGGACGACCCGCCGTCGCCTGGTTGAGGAATTGGCCCGCAGATGTGGCGCGAGCCGCAAGCGTGCAAAGCGCATTGCCGGGTTCTTTTGATAGGGGGCGGGTCAAAAGTCTCGGCTCACCTATTGGAAACCAGCCGCCTACCCTTTCTTTAACGCAAACCCGGAATTTCGCATGGACAAAGCACTAGCCCAAGCCTGCAGCCGCATCGCACTTGAGGAACAACGCCCCGCCGCGTGGAAACGCGCCCAAGAACTGCGAAGCCTGGCGCATGAGCGCCTGAAAACCCAGACCCGAGAACAGGTGGAAACCTGGCTTGATGAGTTGACTGCAGCCGCCCTGCACGCGCAAGTGCGCGCGCGAGGCACCACCCCCACGAAAGGAGCTTGAAATGGACGAGAACGAAGTGCTGGCGATGATGAAACGCCATGAAACCCAACTGCTGCGCATGACTGAGATCGCGGAGGCGCAGGAAGCGCGGATGCGCAACACGCTGGAGGAAGTGAGGGCGATGCGTGTGCACCTGTTCGGCCTGCAGACCCTGGCGCATCAAATGCGCAGAGCCGCAGGTATTGCCAACACTTGACAAGCATGTTAGCATCGCGCCATGCCTGCGCGTTGAAACGCAGGACTAGCGGCAATCGCCTGCCGCGAGACATAGCCCCCATTGGCCTGCGTGAGGCTGGACCTTTGGGCGGACCCAGCGTGAGGCTGGTGCCATGCAATGTTTGTTTCGGTGAGCCGCTGCGCGACGCTGCCATGCACCAGACAACAGGCGCCATCAACTCATGCTGAAAGGAGTCCGAAATGGACTTGACTGAAATTAAAAACATCCTGGCCGAGCAGGACCAAACCTGGAACACCGCATTCGGCAAGCTGCAGGCCGACTTCATTGAACTGGCGCAGAAAACCGCTACACACCCGGCATCGACCGGCACCGGAACGGGCACCGCCTTTGGCACTTCGCTTTCCCGCAAGCTGCTGGACGATCCCACCCTGGCTGCGTGGAAGTCCGACAGCGGCAAGCGCCTGGCAAACCGTGTTGCGATTGACTTCGACATGGAGTCCGCCGTCAAGTCGGTGATCGTCAACAACGGCGACACGATGGCCCCCTATGCCCGACAGCAAGGCATCATCCCGCTGGCATCGCGTCGCCGCTGGATTTGGGAATACATCCCCAATCAAGTGACCGCCGCGCCCGCTGTGGAGTACCTGCGCGAGACCGGCAACATTCAGGAAGCCGACTTGCAATCGAGCGAGGGCACCGACAAGAAGGAAAGCGACTTCACGTTTGAACTCAAACGCGCTGATTGCGAGACCTTCGCCCACTGGACGCAAATGTCCCGGCAGGTTTTCAGCGACCAGCCCGCCCTGGCCGGTTTCCTGCAGGACCGTTTGATGCAAGGCGTCTGGCGCAAGCTGGAGCAACAGATCATCAACGGCACCGGCACCAGCCCGCAACTCTCCGGCATTCTGGACAGCGGCAACCATGTGATCTACACCGGGGCGAGTTCCAGCGATGGCCTGTCCAAGGTTGACCACATCCGGGACGCAATCGCACTGCTGCAAACCGGGGACTACAGCCCCGGCCTGGTTGTGGTGAACCCGGACGACTGGAAAGAGATGGAGCTTGAGCGCGGCACCGATGGGCAATATGTGTGGGCGGTTCCGTCTGCCATGCAGCCCCCGGTGCTGTGGGGCCAGCCGGTGCATGTGACCAACAGCATCGCAGCCGGGACGTTCATCGTGATGGACCCCAGCGCCGTGATGATGTGGACCCGCCAGAGCGCCAACATGCTGCTGAGTGACAGCCACGAAGGCACGTTCATTGCAAACGTGCTGACCGCGCTGTGCGAGGCACGGTTCGCCTTTGGTGTGCTGCGACCTGAAGCCATCGTGGCCGGGGAATACAACTGATCTAGGGGCTAGGAAGCGCGCCGGGTGCCCCTGACTTGATTGCCCGGCAATGGCGTTATTCGGTGAGTGGCCGCGCACGAAACCCCGAAAGCCGGTGAGCCCTGGAATGGGCTGCGACCGGCACCATCGCTCCTAAGCCATTGACATAGCTTCAGCATCAATCACTAAAAGCGTGAACTCTATTCCTAATACTGCCTTGTAATTTTCAAATTAATCATATAAAACCCGTCACCTGTGGCAGATTTGAAGGTCTGGGGGTTCGAAGGGCATTGTGGATGGACTTAGTGGCGTAGCAAGGGGCGTTGAACTGGGAAAGGAGTACGTCGAATGGAAGGAATGGTCGTTTTTTGGCTTGTCCTGAGTGCTGTTGTCGGCGTGATTGCCAGCAGCAGGGGGAGATCTGGCTTCGGGTATTTCCTGCTCTCGGTCATCTTGTCGCCATTGATTGGACTGATCCTGGCGGTCGCCCTGCCCAGCCTAAAGGTGCAGGAAACGGTGCTAGCCGGTGGCGAGGTGGCGACCCCGCAGACGCACGTTCGCTGCCCTGACTGCCGGGAGCTTGTCCGGGCCGACGCCAGGAAGTGCAAGCACTGCGGCACCGCCCTGGTTCCCCAGCAACTGTGATGCTTGCCGCCGTCTGCCTGGTTGTCGCCATTGCAGACGGGGACACCTTGACTGCCCGCTGCGGCCAGCCGGGATCCTATGAGCAGGTCAAGGTCAGACTGGCCGAAATCGACGCCCCCGAGAAAAAACAGCCCTTCGGAGAGCGCAGCCGCCAGCATTTGGCCCAGCTCTGCCACCAGCAACAGGCAACCATCCGGCAGACAGCCAAGGACCGCTATGGACGCACGGTGGCCCGCGTGGAGTGCCAAGGCGTAGACGCCAACGTGGAGCAGGTCAAAGCCGGGATGGCCTGGGCGTATACCAAGTACCTGACCGATCCGACCATCAAGCACCACGAGGAAGCCGCCAAGGCAGTGGGCCGGGGTTTGTGGCGAGACTCAACACCGACACCGCCGTGGGAGTGGCGACGAATGTGAAACATGGTGTAATTGATATCTATATTCACCTTGGAGACCAATAAATGGCGACGTCCAAAGCCCAACCTGCGATCACGATGAACCCGTCTGCACCTGAAGTCTCGGCGGCCACCAAGTTTGCAGTGTCAGTGTCGGCAACCGAGTTCAATCTGGGCTTCGGCCGGACGCGCAGCGTCTTCCAGGCGAACGGCGAAGCGCTGGCGACGGGCATCGAATACACCCATGCGTTCAGCATCAGCCCTATCGCAGCGAAACAGCTGACGCAGATTCTCGCCATGTCCATCATGCAGTACGAGAAGGCGTTCGGGACAATCCCCGAAGACCCGGCGGTCATCAAGAAACTGTCAGAAATGTCGAAATCGGGTACACAACGCGCGCCTTCGAAGAAGCCAGCCGCTCGTCGAAGCGCTCCGAAAGCGAAGTAAAGTCATGGCGCGAAAGCCCTTATTTAGGGTAGAAACTCCACTGGCAGAAGCGCGCTTCGTCACCATGTATGACGACACATGGGACAATCATGTTGTGTTGCACGCTGAGATGGCAGGCAAGCTATCGGTTGTTGAGCAATCGTTGATAGTTCCAACCTTTATTTGCGAGGGGAATCTTGGTGACACCTTTCAGTTCATCAATCTTTCACCTTCTGATCAGGCCCTCAATCCGCTGGTCGTAATCGTGGGTGGCGATAACTACACCGGGGAACTGGTGGTTCGGACCGCTTTCAAAGGAAGAAAAAAGCACACTGACAAGTCGCAGTTCAAAGTGCGTTGGCCATGAGAAACGATCAGATCATCCTCAGTTACGACGAGAACGCAGACGTCTTGTACGTTGTGCTTGGCGCGCCCGTGCCCGCTGAAACTGACGAGGATGACAATGGGCTTCTGCTGAGATTTGCGCAGTCAGATGGGCATCCATGTGGGGTGACTGTCTTGGATTTCCGCGGCAGTCACTGGGACGCTCGCGTCTCCGAGCTATCGAGCATGGTCGCAACGCATCTACACATTCCGACCACAAAGATACGGCAGGCCCTTACCGCTGTTGCCTGAGCCCGCCCAGAGCGGGCTTTTTCATGCCTGGTCGTAGGTGCCCCAGCATCCACAATCAAGGTCGGGGCTGTTGCAGACGCCTTAGCGAATGGGGAGCGTTCCGATGCAGATGCGGGGGCGGGATCATCGTACTGCAAGACCCTGCCGCGCTCGACCCCGCCACCGCGCCGGGCTTTTTTATGCTCGATTGCACACTGGGTGCACACGAACCCGCTTAAACCCGCATGAATGCTGCTTTTTCGCAACGACCCATCATGGGGGCCACCGACAGGCGCCAGGGAGAAACGGGGGTTGACATGCCCCGATTATCCCAGCCCCGACAAAAAACCCGCCACGAGGGCGGGTTGGGCACGGACCGCTGTGGCGGTCAGCCCATATGCAGGCCGCCGTTGACCGAGAAGTCGGCGCCAGTGGCGTAGCCACCCTCGTCCGACGCCAGCCAGGCGATGATGGACGCGATCTCGCTGGGCTTGCCCAGGCGTTTGACCGGCACGGTGGCCACGATCTTTTCCAGCACGTCGGGGCGGATGGCGTTGACCATGTCGGTACCGATATAGCCCGGGCTCACGGTGTTGACGGTCACGCCCTTGGTGGCCAGCTCCTGCGCCAGAGCCATGGAAAACCCGTGCATGCCAGCCTTGGCGGCCGAGTAGTTGGTCTGGCCGGCCTGACCTTTTTCGCCGTTGACCGAGCTGATGTTGACGATGCGGCCCCAGCCTTTTTCCACCATGTCGGGCACCACCTGCTTGGTGACGTTGAACATGGAGTCGAGGTTGGTGCTCATCACCGCATCCCAGTCTTCCTTGCTCATCTTGAGGAACATGCGGTCGCGGGTGATGCCGGCGTTGTTCACCAGCACATCGATGGTGCCGTGTTCGGCCTTGGCCTTGGCAAAGGCTTCGACGGTGCTTTCCCACTCCGCCACGTTGCCCACCGACGCGTAGAAGGTGTAACCCTGGGCCTTCTGCTCATCCAGCCACTTCTTGGCGTCGCGGGTGGGGCCGCAGCCGGCAATGACCTTGAAACCCTCCTGGTGCAGGCGTTGGCAGATGGCCGTACCGATGCCCCCCATGCCCCCCGTGACGTATGCAACTCTCTGACTCATGATGATCTTTCCTGTGGCGTCGATATTGACAAATTCATGCTAGCGGCGAAATCAGCGCTCCACAGCTAGGGCAACTCCCATGCCACCCCCGATGCACAGTGCGGCGAGGCCTTTCTTCGCGTTACGGCGCTGCATTTCGTGCAGCAGAGTCACCAGCACGCGGCAGCCGGATGCACCAATCGGGTGCCCGATGGCGATGGCGCCACCGTTGACGTTCACGCGCGACGGGTCCAGCTCCAGCGCCTGGTTGACGGCGCAGGCCTGGGCGGCAAAGGCTTCGTTGAGTTCGAACAGGTCCACATCGCTGGCTTTCCAGCCCGCACGCGCCAGCGCCTTTCTGGAGGCCGGCACCGGGCCCATGCCCATGGTGGCAGGATCCAGGCCGCTGGTGCCGAAGCTGGCAATGCGCGCCAGGGGCTTGAGACCCAGGGCGGCGGCTTTCTTGGCGCTCATCACCATCACGGCGGCGGCACCGTCGTTGATGCCGCTGGCGTTGCCGGCCGTGACCGAGCCCGCCTTGTCGAAGGCGGGACGCAGGCCGGCCAGGGCTTCGGCGCTGGTCTTCTTGTTGATGAATTCATCGGCATCGAAGACGAGCGGGTCGCCCTTCTTCTGCGGGATGCTGACGCCGACGATCTCGTCCTTGAACTTGCCGGCTTCCTGCGCGGCTGCCGCCTTTTGCTGGCTGCCCAGCGCCAGCGCGTCCTGCATGTCACGGGTGATGCCGTTGGCCTTGGCGACGTTCTCGGCCGTGATGCCCATGTGGTACTGGTTGTAGACGTCCCACAGCCCGTCGACGATCATGGTGTCGGTCATCTTCCAGTCGCCCATGCGCTGGCCGTCGCGGCTGCCATTGAGCACGTGCGGGCTGGCGCTCATGTTCTCCTGGCCGCCGGCAATGACGATCTCGCTGTCGCCCCAGGCCACGGCCTGCGCGGCGAGCATCACGGCCTTGAGGCCCGAGCCGCAGACGGCGTTGATGGTGAGCGCCGGGGTTTCCTTGGCCACTCCGGCCTTCATCATGGCCTGGCGGGCAGGGTTCTGGCCCACGCCGGCTGCCAGCACCTGACCCATGATGACCTCGCCGATGGCATCGGCGGGCAGGCCTGTGCGCTCCAGCAAGGCCTTGATGACGATGCTGCCCAGTTCGGTGGCCGGTGTCTTGGCCAGCGTGCCGCCGAACTTGCCCACGGCCGTGCGGGCGGCGGAAACGATGACGATGTCTTCCATGATGAACTCCTCTGCTGATTGAAAAGAAATGGTTCAGGCCTTGGCCTTGACGTAGCGCCCGGGGGCGGGTTCGATGGCCTTGTACTGGCGGCTGCCATAAACCTTGGGCGCGGCCACCGGCTTGCCCGCGTGGCCCTTGAGCCAGGAGGCCCAGTCGGTCCACCAGCTGCCGGGGTGTTCGGTGGCGCTGGCCACCCAGTCGTCCAGCTGGGCCGGGAACTTGTTGGCCGGCCCGGTCCAGTGGCTGCGCTTCTTGGCAGCGGGCGGGTTGATGACACCGGCAATGTGGCCTGACGCCCCCATCACGAACCGCTTGGGGCCCGGCAGGTGCTGGGTGCTGGCGTAAGCAGCGGTGATGGGCACGATGTGGTCCTCGCGTGAGCCGTAGATGTACACCGGCAGCTTGACCTTGCGCAGGTCGATCTTCTCGCCACACACCGTGGCCGCGCCGGGCTTGACCAGGCGGTTTTCAAGGTAGGTGTTGCGCAGATACCAGGCGTAGTACGGGCCGGGCAGGTTGGTGGCGTCGGAGTTCCAGTACAGCAGGTCGAACGGCGGCGGCGTCTCCCCCTTGAGGTAGTTGCCCACCACGTAGTTCCAGACCAGGTCGTTGGGCCGCAGGAAGCTGAAGGTGGTAGCCAGGTCGCGCCCGGGCATGAGGCCACCGTTGGCGAACTGCATCTCGCGGAACTTGACGAAGTTCTCGTCGATGAACACGTCCAGGATGCCGGTATCGGTGAAATCGAGCAGCGTGGTCAGGAAGGTGGCGCTGGCCACCGGCTCGCGCCCTCGCGCCGCCAGAACCGCCAGCGCCGTGCCCAGCATGGTGCCGCCCACGCAGAACCCCAGTGCGTTGATCTTCTCGGCACCGGTGATGTCCCGCGTGGTGTCGATGGCCTGGATCACCGCCTTCTCGATGTAATCGTCCCAGGTGGTGCTTGCCAGCGAAGCGTCCGGGTTGCGCCAGCTCACCACGAAGGTGCGGTGGCCCTGCTCGGTGGCGTAGCGGATCAGCGAGTTGGTGGGCTGCAGATCGAGGATGTAGAACTTGTTGATGCAGGGCGGCACCAGCACGAATGGCCGTTCGTACACCTTGGCGGTGAGGGGCTTGTACTCGATCAGCTGGAACAGCTCGTTCTCGTACACCACCGCGCCTTCGGACGTGGCCACGTTCTTGCCCACCTCGAACACGCTTTCGTCCGTCATGGACACGTGGCCCTGCTGCATGTCGTGCAACAGGTTCTGCACGCCCTTGGCGATGCTCTCGCCCTGGGTGTCCAGCGCCTTTTTCTGCGCATCGGCGTTGAAGGCCAGGAAGTTGCTGGGCGCACTGGCATCCACCCACTGCTGCACCGCAAAGCGCACGCGCGCACGCGTCTTGGCGTCACCCTGCACGGCCTCGGCCATGGCCATCAGGGTGCGGGCGTTGAGCAGGTAGGAAGCGGCCGAGAAGGCGGCCACCGGGTTCTGGGCCCAGGCGTCGCCAGCAAAACGGCGGTCCCCTGCGGGCCGGGATTGGAGGCCCTGGTTCCAGAGTTCGGCCACGTCCTTGAGGTAAGCCTGCTGAATCTCGGCCAGGCGCGCCATGTCGAAGTTCAGGGGCTGCCCCTGCACGCTCTTGAACACGTCGGCCATCTCGCCGGAGAAGCCGGGCATGGGCGGGTGCTGCGGAGCCGCTCCCATCTGGGACCACTGCTGCACCAGCTGCTGCTGGAACTGTTGCGCGGCTTCGAACCAGGGGAATCCCGAACTCATGCGTGCCTCCGTGTGTGTCTGCTGGTCTAAGATGCGATCCGACTTCCGATCACGGCCTCCACGATACACCATGTACCTTGTCGCAATTGCCTGGCTCTACGTCGCCGTGATGATGTCGGTGGCCGAGGCCATGCACTCGCAAGGAACGGTCCTGGGCGCCATCGTCACCTTCGTGTTTTATGGGCTGTTGCCGGTTTCACTGGTGATGTACATCCTGGGCACGCCCTCGCGCAAGAAGGCCCGCAAGGCACGTGAAGCCGCAGAGGCAGCCGAGGCGACGGCTGCCGCTTCAGCCGAGCCAGATGCAGGCGGCCAGCCGCCCGGTGCTGCCGAGCCGGCCAGCGTCGCGCCGGTGGGAAAAGAACACTGAGGGTTGCGACACGGTGCACCAGCGCGTGCCGCCATCGTTGCCATGCACCTGCGTGAGCCCCAGCGCTGCGAGACGGCGGCGTGCCAGCCCGGGCAGATCGGCCCAGAACTTGCCCGGCGCACCGGGCTGAAAACACGCCGAGGCGCCGGCATCGGTGGCGCAAAAAACCTCTCGCACCTCGGCGCCCACCTCGAAAGCCGTGGGGCCGATACAGGGGCCCAGCCAGGCCAGCAGTTCGGCCTCTGCGCCCACACGCGCTCGCAACTCAGCCACCACCGTTTCCAGAACCCCTACCCCGCCCTGCCCGGCCAGGCCGCGCCAGCCCGCGTGCGCAGCGCCGACTGCATGGCCTTGGGTATCGGTCAGCAACACCGGCAGGCAGTCGGCGACCATGATGGTGGCGGCCATGCCGCGCCGGGCGGTGAGGCAGGCATCGGCCACGGTGCCGTCGGCGGGGATGGCATCCAGGTCGGCCACGGCCACACCATGCACCTGCTGCAGGAAGACGGGACGGGCATTCAGCGCGGCAGCCAGAGCGGCGCGGTTGGCTGCCACGGCGGTGGGCTCGTCGCCCACGTGGTCACCCAGGTTGAAGCTGTCGAAGGGTGCGGCTGACACGCCCCCCGCGCGGGTCGTGAACACCGCGTGCACGTGGGTCGGTGCGGGCCATTCGGGCCGCAGCCAGGCGTCAGGCACAGGCATGAGGCACAGCCATCAGGCGGCGAAGTCCGGGCAGTTCCTGGGATGGGCCTTCTGGAAGGCGTCCAGCTTCATGCAGGCGTCGAACACGGCCTGGGTGCGCGGAATGCCGGTGTATTCCAGCCCGAAGCGGCGGCCATTGACCATCTGCGGAATCAGGCAGCAGTCGGCCAGGGTGGGCGTGTCGCCGTAGGAGTACACCGACGGCGCCAGGCCGGCGGCGGCTCGCTCGGTCGCCAGCAGCTCCAGGCGGCGCTCGTAGGCGTTCAGGCCTTCAACGATCCAGTGGTTGTACCAGGTGTTTTTCTGTTCCTCGTTCAGCGCCAGTGGGCCGAGCAGGTACTTGAGGATGCGCTGGTTGTTGATGGGGTGGATGTCGCAGGCCACGGTCTGCGCCAGTTCGCGCACGCGCGCCCGGCCCAGTGCATCCTGGGGCAGCAGCGGGGGCTCGGGGTGGGTTTCGTCCAGGTACTCGATGATGGCCATGGACTGGCCCAGCAGCGCCTGGTCGGGCTCGCCCGCCACATCCAGCAGCGGCACCAGCCCATCGGGGCTGATGCCGCGGTAGGCGGCTTCGCGGTGTTCGCCGGTGCGCAGATTGACCGGCACGTAGTCGAACGGCAGGCCCTTGAGGTGAAGGGCGATGCGGGTGCGGAACGAGGTGCCGGAGCCGAAAAAGTTGTAGAGCTTCATGGAGGGCAAGGATAAACCCGACAGCTGGCTCACTTGCCTAAACCCATGGAGCGGGTTATCACCTCTTTCATGATCTCGTTGGTGCCACCGTAGATGCGCTGCACCCGGGCGTCGGCGTAGGCGCGGGTGATGGGGTATTCCCACATGTAGCCATAGCCGCCGTGCAGCTGGACACACTCGTCCATCACCTTGCACTGCAGGTCGGAGCACCAGTACTTGGCCATGCTGGCCGTGGCGGTGTCGAGTTTGTCTTCGTTGATCAGCTCGCAGCATTTGTCCACAAACACGCGCGCCACCTGCACCTCGGTCTGCAGCTCCGCCAGGGTATAGCGGGTGTTCTGGTAGGCCGCCACCGGCTGGCCGAACACCTTGCGCTCCTTCACGTAGGCCACGGTCCAGTCGATGGCCGCCTGCGCCGCCGCCACCGCGCCGATCGCGATCTGCAGGCGCTCCCAGGGCAGCTGTTCCATCAGGCAGATGAAGCCGCGCCCCTCGAAAGCGGGACCGCCCAGGAGGTTTTCAGCCGGCACCTTCACGTTGTCGAAGAACAGCTCGGAGGTGTCCTGCGCCTTCATGCCCAGTTTCTTCAGGCGCTTGCCCTTTTCAAAGCCGGGCATGCCGCGCTCCACCAGCAGCAGGCTGGTTCCCTTGGCACCGGCGGCCGGGTCGGTCTTGGCCACCACGATCACCAGGTCGGCGTGCCAGCCGTTGGTGATGAAGGTCTTGCTGCCGTTGAGCAGGTAGTGCGAGCCGTCGGCGCTCTTGACGGCGGTGGACTTCACACCTTGCAGGTCGCTGCCGGCGGCCGGCTCGCTCATGGCAATGGCGCCCACCATGTCGCCGCTGGCCAGCAGCGGCAGGTACTTGCGCTTCTGCTCCTCGGTGCCGTAGTGCAGGATGTACGGTGCCACGATCTCGCTGTGCAGCCCGAAGCCGATGCCGCTGTAGCCGCCCCGGCTCAGCTCCTCGAACTGCGCCACCGCGTACAGCTTGTCGGCGTCCGCGCCGCCGTAGACCTCGGGCATGCTCATGCACAGAAAACCGTTCTGACCGGCCTTGCGCCACACCTCGCGGTCCACATAGCCCTGCTCTTCCCAGGCATCGTGGTGGGGCGCAATCTCCTTTTCGCAAAAGCGCCGGAAGCTGTCGCGAAAGGCTTCGTGGTCGGCGTTGAACAGGGTGCGGGCAATCATGGTGGTCTCCGGTGATGTGATTTTTAGAAAGCAGATGCTTTGCAAAAACTATAACCGCAGCGCGCCCGGTACGCGACTCGGGGGTACGATGAAGCGGTCCCGTCACCACCCCACACCGCCATGCAAACCGCCGCTGTCGCCGTTGTCGCCCTCATCGCCCTGCTGCACGTCTACATCCTTGTGCTGGAAATGTTCCTGTGGGAGACGCCACGCGGCCGCAAGGCCTTTGGCCTCACGCCCGAGTTCGCCGCGCAGACCAAGGTGCTGGCCGCCAACCAGGGGCTGTACAACGGCTTTCTGGCCGCCGGCCTGTTCTGGGGCCTGTACCTGGGAGACCTGCGCATCCAGGCCTTCTTCCTCATCTGCGTGCTGGTGGCCGGGCTGTACGGTGCAGCCACCGCCAGCAAACGCATCCTGTTCGTTCAGGCCGTGCCCGCCACCCTGGGCCTGGTGCTGCTCGCCCTGCGTTGAAAGCGCCATGCGACGGCTCTGCCAACTTGTGAGCTGCCTCGCGCTCGCGCTCGGCGCAGCAGCCACCGCCACCACCAGCGGCGGTGCCGCATCGGATGCCCCCGACCCCGCGTACGCCATCCACCGAACCAGCGGCGACGCCCCACCCAGCTACGTGCATGCCTTGCAGGTCTGGCGAAACGCGGCCGACGTCAACGCCTGGATAGGCCAGCATTTCCGTTACGACCTGCCGCGCGCACTGCAGCTGTCCGAATCGCAGCGCGCCCGCACAGGCACGCTGCCCATACACGAACCCGCGGCCTTCTACGCCAAGCCGGACGGTGTGTGTGTTGACCTTTCCCGCTTTGCCGTGGAATCCTTGCGCGCCCTCGCACCCGAAACCCGACCGCGCCACCTCATGATCGAGTTCGATCCCGTCACCCTGCAGGGACAGACCCTGCGCCGGCACTGGCTCGCCCTCTACGAGCAGGACGGCCAGCTGTATGCCTTTGGCGACTCGCGCCGCCCCGGCCACATCGCTGGCCCCTACGCCGACACCGCCGCCTTCGTGGCCGACTACGCCCGCTACCGCGGCCGCAGCATCGTGGCGTACCGCGAGCTGCCGACCCACGAACGCACCCAGCGCGTGCGCACCGCCGCACGCACACCAACAACAGCGCCCGTGCCTGCGCCATGAAGCCTTACGTCACTCTCATCACCCTGGGGGTGGACGACCTGGAACGCGCCCTGCGCTTCTACCGAGACGGCCTGGGCCTGCCAACGCCCGGCATCGTGGGTCAGGAGTTTGAGTACGGCAGCGTCGTGTTCATACCTCTGCAAGCCGGCCTGGGCCTGGCGTTGTGGGAGCGCAAAAGTCTGGGGCACGACGCGGGCCTGCCGCTGGGCCCGCGCAGTGCCACCGAGTTCACGCTGGCCCACAACGTGGGATCAGAGGCGGAAGTGGACGCCGTGCTGGCTCAGGCGGCGGCCGCTGGCGCCACACTCACCAAACCCGCCGGCCCGACCTTCTGGGGTGGCTACGCCGGGTACTTCCAGGACCCGGACGGGCATGTGTGGGAGGTCGCGTTCAATCCGCAGATGCTTCCGGCAGCAGGCCCGTAGGCTGCAATCCGGACCCGATCAGCCGCTCCAGATCGGTTCTGGGAACCGGCCTGCTGTAGAGGTAACCCTGAAACGCATCGCAGCCGAGCTCAACCAGGCGGTCTCTCTGGTCTGACAGCTCGACACCCTCGGCCACCACTTGGAGGGACAGGCTGTGCCCGAGGTCGATGATGGTCTTCACGATCGACAGGTCCTTGGGGTTGTCCAGGATGCCGCGGGTGAACGACTGATCGATCTTCAACTGGTCCAGCGGCAACTGGCGCAGGTAGGACAGGGACGAATACCCGGTGCCGAAATCATCGAGCGACAGGCCGACGCCCAGCCACTTGAGGGCATTCATCCGCTCCAGCACCACCTCGATGTCGTAGATCAGCAGGCTCTCGGTCAATTCGATCTTGAGCCGACGGGCATCCACACCCTGTTCGGCCAGGGCAGCGCGGACCTGGTCCACGAAGTTCGCATGCAAAAACTGTTTGGCACTGACATTGACCGACAACACCAGTCCTGCGAGGTCAGGCTCATGGGCCCAAGCGCGCAAAGACCTGCAGGCCTCGGCAATCACCCAGGCGCCGATGGGAAGAATCAGGCCGGTGTCTTCGGCCAGCGGGACAAAACGGCCCGGACTGACAAGGCCTAGCCGGGGCAGGCGCCACCGCACCAGCGCCTCGGCGCCGTACAACTCGCCGGTCGCGGAAAACTGCGGCTGGTAGTGCAGCTCCAGCTCCTGCTTCTGCAGGGCCAGCCTGAGGTCGGACTCCAGCTCGGCACGCTCGTGCAGCTCGGTCTGGAGGTGTTTCTCGAACAGCTTGATCGTGTTTCTGCCAACGGACTTGGCCGTTGTGAGCGCCAGATCGACCTGTTTGAGCAGATCGGCCACCGATGGGGTCAGGTCATCGGCCACCGCGATACCTATGCAAACCGAGGTGATGAGTTGCGACTGGTCCGAGAACGTGAAGGGCTTGACGAAGCTGCTCGACAGGGTCTGTGAGAGTGCCTTGGCCTGTTCTGCGGCGATATCGCCGTCCCTGTCCAGGCCTGTGACCAGCACGGCAAACTCGTCCGCGCTCAGGCGGGCCAGCATGCCTTGGGGTTCGACCGCTGGCTGCAGACGCTCAGCCGCCATCTGCAACAGCTCGTCGCCGAGGTGGTGCCCACGGGTCTCGTTCAGGGTCTTGAAGTTGTCGATGTTCAGGATCAGAACGGCCAGAAACGACGCCTCCGCCTCGGGATCGTGCAGGGCACTCTGCAAGCGCTTCTGGAACTGGACACGGTTGGGCAGACCCGTCAAGGCGTCGTAGTAGGCCAGGCGGTGGATTTCAGCCTCGGCCGCCTTGCGGGCGGTGATGTCCGTGTTGATGGCGAGGATGGATTGCGGCTCACCCTGCTCGTTGCGAACCAGTGTCCACCGGCCTTCAATGTGCATCACCTCCCCGTTGCGTCGCCTTTGGGAGATCTCGCCATTCCACTCACCGGCTGCCAGGGTTTCCCGCGTGCGAGCGTAATACTCGGTAGGGTCGTCGTAGAGCAACTGGGCGATAGAGTGGCCCAACACCTCTTCCTGGCGCCAGCCATACAGGCGCTCAGACCCCTGGTTCCAGAACTCGATCCGGTGATCGAGGCTGCGCACGATGATGGCGTCCCTGGCCTTGTTCAGCAGTTCGGCCTGGCTGCGGATCTTGCCGTCCGCCTCCAGGCGCTCCAGCTCCGCGGCAGCACGGGTGGCAAACACGCTCAGCGTCGATTCGACCAGATCGATGGCGGCCAGCCTGCGGGTATAGGCGACGAACATCAGCCCGATCGGTCTGCCCCTGACGTCGTCCAGACGGCGCCCCGCGTAGGCCTCGGCGCCCTGCAGCGCGAGGTACCCGGTCTGCGGGTACCGGCCACCCAGGCCGCTGACCACCACAAGCGTCCGCTGGGCGACCAGATCCGCACAAGGCGTGCCGTGCAAAAGGTAGGTGGTGTCTTCCACCTGTCGCCCATCCACCACTGCAGCGAGCGTGTGGGCCTCGCCCGGCGTCGGGCCTTGCGACAACTTGACGATAAAACCGGCCGAGGCGCCGGTGGCCTGGGTCAGGCTGAGGGCCAGGGTTTCAAAGAAATGACTGTCCGTGCTGTGGGACACGGCAGAGGCCACTTCCTGTACGGCAGCCTGCAGGCGGCTCTGGGCGGCCAACCGGCGAAGGTTGACGACACCGAAGGTCAGGTCGTTGGCCAGTTCGTTGAGCAGCGTACGCTCTTCCTGGCTGAACCGGATCGGCTCATCGGAGTACAGGCACAACACGCCCAGCGTGCCTGACTTGTCACGCAGGGGCAGGCCAATGGCGCCGACAAACCCCGCCGCCAGTGTCTCCTTGCGCCAGGTCAGCTGCGCCTTGTCGTAGCGCACGTCCTCAGACACCTGGATATCCCCCTGGATGATGGCGCGACCGGCCACGCCCCGGCTGCCCGGGTTGGTGGCATCCCACGACAGAGGCAACGCCTTGAGGAATTCGCCACCCTCGCCAAAGGACGCGGCGGGCACGATCGGTCGGGTGTCGTTGTCCACCGCAAAACCCACCCAGGCCAGGCGGTATCCCCCGATCTCGACCGCCAACTTGCAGATCTCCATCAGCAGCGCGTGTTCTTCCTCCGCCCGGATGAGGGACTCGTTGCAGGCGCTCAGCATCCGCTGCGCGCGGCTGACACGGGCCAGCTCGCGTTCGGCCGCCAGGCGTTTGGTCACGTCGTTGATCAAGACCAGCCGTGCGACCTTGCCATCGAAATCAATGGGGCCGGCCGAGATCTCGACATCTATCAGGTCGCCGTTTCGGCACACGTGCCTTCTCGACAGGTTGGAGGTGCGCTGAGCCGCCTGGATCTGTCCGAGCTCCTGCAGCGTCATTGCCTCGGTGCCGGGTGCCAGCACATCCCGGACCGTCATCCGGCTGAACTCGAACGCCGAGTAGCCGTAGTGGGACACCGCAGCCCTGTTGACCGCTAGGAAGCGCAGCGAACGTGCTTCATAGACCCACATCGGCTGCGGACTGTTGTCGAACAGCTGGCGGTACTGGGCCTCCGAGTCCCGCAACTCCTCGGTGATGCGGGCGCGTTCGATGACGGCCCCGAGCGACTCGGAGAGCTGTTGCAGCGAGGTGATCTCGGACGCCGAAAACGCATCGGGCTGACGGGCCACGGCTCGCAACACGCCAACGGTCACACCCGAATTGCGCAAGGGCACGACCAGGACCGAAAGAATGCCGACGTCTTCGCAAATGGCCCGGACGACCCGGTCGTCACTCCGCGCGTCGCGGCAGTACTGGGGTTCGCCTGACACGACAGCCAGGCCGGCCAGCGAACCCGATATGGACACCCGCGCCCCCCGCCCGCGGTTCACGGGACCGTGTGCAGCCCGGCACACCAGATCGGCGCCGTCAACGAGCTCGATCTCCACCCCGTCGGCCTTGACGATCTCCATGGCCTTTTCAGCCATCAGTGCGCAGGCGGTGTCCAGGTCCACCGGTGCGCTGGAGATTTCCTGCTGGACGCGCAGGATCTGATGCCGCAGCTCGACCTCCCGTTGCGCAGCACGCTCGGCCGCCTTGCGTTCGGTCTGGTCGGTCATGCCGCCCACCATGCGTATGGCCCTGCCCTGGTCGTCGCGGATGACGAACCCCCGGTCCATGATCTCGGCGTAGGAGCCGTCCTTGCGTCTGAAGCGGTATTCCGAACTCCAGTACTCCGCGGCAGCGGCCTGGATCACCGCCTCGATGTCGCGTGTGACCCGGTCGTGGTCGTCGGGGTGGACCCGGCTGCTCCACGAGCGGGCGTCGGGCTCCAGTTCCTCGGGGCAGTAGCCGAACAGTGTCTGCATGCCCTCGTTCCACCAGACCGTGTCGGTGAGCAGATCCCAGTCCCACATGGCGTCGGCAGTGGCCTTGGAAATCTTCTGGAACCGCTCCTCGCTGATGCGAAGCATCTGCACCGCCTCGTGCTGTGCGGTGACATCCCTGAAATAGGCCGAGATGCCCTGCTCGGCCGGGTACACCCTGAACTCGAACCAACGGGCTTCATCTACCGCACGGAACTCCACCTGCTGCAACACCCGCTCCAGCATGCTCAGCCGAAGCGACGCCTGGACTGCGCTCTCCCGCAACAGCGGCACCACGTCGAACGCTATCTGCCCGATGACATCGTGCCGGCGTTTGCCCAGCAGGCGCTCGGCTTCCGGGTTGAAGTACTTGAAGCGCCACTGCGTGTCCAGCACGAAAAAGCCGTCGGCGATGCTCTCCAGGGTCGCATTCAACAGCCCCGCCGTCTGGGCGAGCTCGACCTGCTGGGCCTTGGTGTCGTGCACGTCTGTCACCGTCCCGTACCATCGGGCGATACGGCCGTCACCATCGCGAATGGGTTGAGCCTGGACCGACATCCATCGGTAGGTCAGATCGGATGCCCGCTGGAGGCGGTACTCCAGTTTGAGCGGCACACCCGTCGCCACGCAGCGGCGCCACTGGCGCACGGTGCTGTCCATGTCGTCCGGGTGCAGCGCCTTGGGCCAGTCGATGGCGCCATCGATCGGACCTTCGAGACCGACGTAGTCGGCCATCGCGCGGTTCGCGTAATCGACCGTGCCGTCGGGTTGGGCCGTCCACACGATATGGGGCATGGAGTCCGACAGACGCCGGAACTCCTCCTGGCTGTTGAGGAAATTCAGCTCCGCCGTCTTGCGTTCGTGGATGTCCTGCACCGCGCCGTGGACCGCACGTATGTCGCCCTCGACCACAAACGGCTGCCCGATGACACGCACCCACTTGCGGCGCCCGGTGGCGGTCACCAGCTCCATTTCCTCGTCAAACCCCACACCCAGCTTCGCACACTGGCGAAAGGCCTCGAGCAAGCGCACCCGCCACTGGGGCGGGTAGAAAGCCACCGCCTCGTCGAAAGACATGACGGTCACGTCGAGGTCGTGAACCGAGGCGGCATCCAGCGTCCATTGCATGGTGCGGGTCGCGAGGTCCGCCTTCCAGCCCCCTATCTTGCCCACACGGCCCGCAATCTCGAGCAGCTCGCGCTGCTCCTGCAAGGCGATGTCAGAGGCCTGTTTCTCGTGCAGCAGGCGCTGCATGTCCAGTCGCTGCTTGCGGTGTTCCAGACGCAGCATCACCTCGCCCGCCAGCGTTTCCAGGGCCTTGTGCTGCCGCTCGGTCAGCGTGCGCGGAATCTGGTCGATGACCGCCAGCGTGCCGATCGCATGACCCGTGTCGGTGACCAGCGGCTGGCAGGCATAGAAGCGGATGTTGGGTGAACCCAGCACCAGAGGGTTGCTCGAGAAGCGCGGGTCTTCCAGCGCGTTGTGCACCACCAGCGGCGTCGACTGCTGGATCGCCACGTTGCAGAACGCCACGGCCCGGGCCGTCTCCCGGATGCTCAGGCCATAGGCGGCCTTGAACCACTGGCGGGCTTCATCGACCAGGGTGATGACGGCGATGGGTGTTTCGCAGATGTCGGCCGCGAGCTCAGCCAGGTTGTCGAACTCGCGCTCGAATGACGTGTCCAGAATGGCATAGGAGCGGAGTGCCTCCAGCCGTGCACCTTCATCAGGCGGGGATTTCGTCATTGAAGCATTGCGTCGCGAACAGGGGCATTAAGCGGGGCGGCTGTGCATTGTGAGGGCGCGGAAACCCGCTCGTGTAACCAAACTTGACATTTCATTCTGGGTTGACATTTTCATCAATGTCAACAAGGAGATACGCGCAGCCCCCCTTAAAAAGTGGCACGGGTCAACAGGTGGCTGGTCTGTCCGCCCTGCGACATCAGACCGAATTTCACAAAGCAACTGCTCTGTGAAAAGCCTATACTCTTCGGCATTCCAGACCAACCCCGGAGACAACCATGAGCGAAGCCTTCGTTTATGACGCCATTCGCACCCCGCGTGGCAAGGGCAAGAAGGACGGCAGCCTGCACGAGGTCAAGCCCATCAACCTGCTGGCGGGCCTGCTGACGGAGCTGCAGCGACGCAACGACTTCGACACGGCACAGGTGGACGACGTGGTGATGGGCGTGGTGTCCCCCATTGGCGAACAGGGTTCGGTGATTGCCAAGGTGGCCGCGCTCAAGGCCGGCTGGGATTTCCGCGCCTCGGGCGTGCAGCTCAACCGCTTCTGCGCCTCGGGCCTGGAAGCGGTGAACATGGCGGCACAGAAGGTGCGCAGCGGCTGGGAAGACCTGGTGGTGGCCGGTGGCGTGGAGAGCATGAGCCGCGTTCCCATCGGGTCGGACGGTGGTGCCTGGGCGCAGGACCCGGAGACGAACCTGCAGACCGCGTTCGTGCCACAGGGCATCGGTGCGGACCTGATCGCCACGCTGGAAGGCTTCAGCCGCGAAGACGTGGACGCCTACGCGCTGGAGTCGCAAAAGCGCGCCGCCGCCGCACGCGAGGCTGGCCACTTCAAGGCATCGGTGGTGCCGGTGCGCGATTTCCTGGACCAGACCATCCTGGACCACGACGAGTTCATCAAACCCCACACCACGCTGGAAGGCCTGGGCTCGCTCAAGCCCGCGT
Source organism: Synechococcus sp. UW140 (assembly GCA_943368755.1). GTDB lineage: Bacteria > Pseudomonadota > Gammaproteobacteria > Burkholderiales > Burkholderiaceae_C > Hydrogenophaga. The sequence continues at coordinate 29,928 of CALRLO020000032.1, forward strand.
TCGACCAGCTCGGCGCGATGGGTTTCGACCAGGTGGCCATCAGCCGCTACCCACAGGTGGAGCGCATCCACCACGTGCACCACGCGGGCAATTCGTCGGGCATCGTGGATGGTGCGGCGGCCATGCTGATCGGCTCCGAAGCCGCTGGCAAGGCACACGGACTGAAGCCGCGGGCACGCATCGTCGCGGCCGCGCTGTCGGGTGCGGACCCGACCATCATGCTGACCGGCCCCATGCCAGCCGCACGCAAGGCGCTGGCCAAGGCGGGCCTGACGGTTGACCAGATCGACCTGTTCGAGGTCAACGAAGCCTTTGCCGCCGTCCCCATGAAGTTCATGAAGGAGCTGGGCGTGCCACACGAGAAGGTGAACGTGAACGGCGGCGCCATCGCCATGGGCCACCCGCTGGGCGCCACGGGCGCCATGATCCTGAACACCCTGATCGACGAGCTGCACCGCCGCAACCTGAAGTACGGCCTGGCCACGCTGTGCGTGGGCGGCGGCATGGGCATAGCCACCATCGTGGAGCGCATCTGATGAAGACCATCCGCTACGAACTGCAAGACGGCATCGCCACGCTCACCTTTGACGAGGAAGGCTCACCGGTCAACACCATGTGCCAGCAGTGGCAGCACGACCTGACCGAGGTGACGGCCCAGGTCGTGAAAGACAAGGATGCGATCAAAGGTATCGTGCTGGCCTCGGCCAAGAGCACCTTTTTTGCCGGGGCAGACCTCAAGGCCACCATGCGCCTGAAGCCCTCGGACGCACCTGCCGTGTACCGCGAGATCGAGACGCTGAAGAAGAACTTCCGCACCATCGAGACGCTGGGCAAGCCGGTGGTGACCTGCATCAACGGCACCGCACTGGGCGGCGGCTGGGAGGTGGCACTGGTGGGCCACCACCGCATTGCCGTGAACGACCGCAAGACGCAGCTGGGCCTGCCCGAGATCACGCTGGGCTTGCTGCCCGGCGCCAGCGGCATCACCAAGATGGTTCGCCTGCTGGGCCTGATGGGCGCTCAGCCCTACATCCTGGAAAGCAAGCTCTTCAGCCCCGCCGAGGCGCTGGAGCTGGGCCTGGTGCACGAACTGGTGCCCACCGCCGAACAGCTTCGCCCCGCGGCCCTGGCCTGGATTGCCGCTCACCCCACAGCCCACCACCCGTGGGACGACAAGGCGTACAAGATCCCCGGTGGCACCCCCAGCAACCCCAAGATTGCCGGGGCACTCACGGTGGCGCCGGCTGTCATCAAGAAGAACACGCGCGGCCTCTACCCCGCCCCCGAGTACGCGCTGGCCGCCATGGCCGAGGGCGCGCAGGTGGATTTCGACACCGCGCTGCGCATCGAGAGCCGCTACCTCGCCAAGCTGATCGTGTCGCCAGTGGCGAAGAACATGATCAACACCTTCTTCTTCAACATGAACGCCATCAAGAGCGGACAGTCTCGGCCGAAAGACGTGCCGCGCTACAAGCCCGCCAGGGTGGGCCTGCTGGGCGCGGGCATGATGGGTGCGGGCATTGCGTATTCGCAGGCGGCACGCGGCATCGCCACCGTGCTCAAGGACGTTTCGGTGGAAAAGGCCGAGGCCGGCAAGGCCTACAGCGCCAAAATCACGCAGCCGCGTGTGGACAAGGGCCGCATGAGCCCACACGACCAGGCTGCGCTGCTCGAGCGCATCACGCCCACGGCCAGCGCTGCCGATCTGGCGGGCTGCGACCTGATCATCGAGGCGGTGTTCGAGAACCGCGAACTGAAAGCCAAGGTCACGCAGGAAGCCGAGGCTCAGCTGGCACCCGGCGGCTTCTTTGCCAGCAACACCTCCACCCTGCCCATCTCGGGGTTGGCCCAGGCCAGTGCCCGGCCCGACAAGTTCATCGGCATCCACTTCTTCAGCCCGGTGGACAAGATGAAACTGGTGGAGATCATCCGCGGCGCCAAGACCGACGACGAGACCGTGGCCCGCGCGTTCGACTACGTGCAGGCGCTGGGCAAGATTCCCATCGTGGTCAACGACTCGCGCGGCTTCTACACCAGCCGCACCTTCGGCACCTTCGTGATGGAAGGCGCAGCCATGCTGGGCGAAGGCATTCCAGCCGCCGTGATCGAGAACGCGGGTATCCAGGCCGGCATGCCGGTGGGACCGCTGGCGGTGCTGGACGAGACCGCGCTGTCCCTGAGCGTGCATGTGCTGGACCAGACCCGTGCCGACTTCGCCGCCGAAGGCAAGGCCTACACCAGCACACCGGGGGAGCTGCTGGTGGAGAAGATGGTGAAGGAGTACAAGCGCAGCGGTCGCGCGGCCGGCGGCGGTTTCTACGACTACCCCGCCGGGCAGAAAAAGGTGCTGTGGCCGCAACTCAAGGCCCTGTTCGAAAAAGCCGGCGCCGATTGGGACATGGAAACCCTCAAAGACCGCCTGCTGTACCGTCAGGCGGTGGAAACCGCGCGCTGCCTGAGCGAAGGGGTGCTGACCTCGGTGCATGACGCCAACATCGGCTCCATCTTCGGCATTGGCTTCCCGGCCTGGACGGGCGGCGCCATGCAGTTCATCTACGGCACCGGCGTGGACGCCTTCATCCGCCGTGCAGACGAGCTGGCCGCCCGCTTCGGCCCCGGCTTTGCGCTGACCGATGCCGTCCAATCCGTCATCCGCCAGCACCAACCCCAATACTGACTACCGACAGCATGAAACGACTCCAGGACAAAGTTTGTATCGTCACCGGCGCGGCCCAGGGCATCGGCCTGGCCACCGCCCTCAAGTTTGCGCGTGAAGGCGCCCGCGTGATCGTGTGGGACCGCCAGGAAAGCGCCGTGAAGGACGCCGTGGCGGCCTGTGAGGCCGAACGCGCCGAGGCCGTCGGCATGGTGGTGAACGTGACCCGCCGCGAGGACGTGGACGCCGCCGTGGCCCAGGTGCTCGCCCGCTTCGGCCGCGTGGACGTGCTGGTGAACAATGCCGGCATCACCCAGGATGCCCGGCTGCAGAAGATGACACTGGAGCAGTTCGACCGGGTGATCGACGTCAACCTGCGCGGCGTGTTCCACTGCGCCCAGGCCGTGGCCGACGCCATGGTGCAGCGCGGCTCTGGTGTCATCCTCAACGCGTCGTCGGTTGTGGGCATCTATGGCAACTACGGGCAGACCAACTACGCCGCCAGCAAGTTCGGGGTGATCGGCTTCACCAAGACGTGGAGCCGCGAGCTGGGCCCCAAGGGCGTGCGGGTGAACGCGGTGGCGCCGGGTTTCATCGCCACGCCCATCCTCGCCACCATCCCCGACAAGGTGATGAAAGAGATGGAGGCCCATGTGCCGCTCAAGCGCCTGGGCCAACCCGAGGAGATCGCCAACGTCTACGCCTTCCTGGCCAGCGACGAAGCCAGCTACATCAACGGCGCGGTGATCGAGGTCTCGGGCGGCATGTCGGTGTGACAGCAGGCTGTCAGGGCGGTATGGTCAAATGTAAACTCATGTGACCGCCGCCCCTGACGCCCATGAACCCCGAGATAGAAAGCCAGCACTTCACGCAAGCCGCTATCGAGCTCGGGGCGCGACGCCCCGTCGTCGCCAGCCAGCCCATCTTCAACGCCCAGGGCATCAAGATCGTTGAACGCGGCGCCGCCATCAACGGCGACCTGTACGACCGCCTGATGTCGCACAAGCTGCAGGCCCCCATCGAGCAGTCGCTCACCACCGAAGGCGGTGTGACCGGCCGCAGCCTGCGCACCAGCATGGAAGACCTGCTGTCGCGCCTGCCGTTCTATGGCCGCATGGCCACCTCGGTCGAACGGGTGACGCGGCTGGACATCCTGGAAAAGCTGCCGTTGCCCGATCCGCTGGCCTTCCAGCTCACGCTCGCACGCGAACTGCACCCGAAAGAGTACGACCACGCACTGCGCTCCGCCTGGGCCATGATGTGGATGGTCAGCAGGCCGACCAACCTGCGTTTCGATACCGGCATGGCCGCTGTCACCGGGCTGGTGCACGACATTGCCATGCTGCACCTGGACCCCGTGCTGCTGGACCCGCGTGCCCAGCTGACGCGTGACCAGCGGCGCCAGCTCTACACCCACCCCATCATCGGCGCCCGGCTGCTGGAGCGGCACCACGAGTACCCCAAGGAGGTGGCACGCGCCGTGCTCGAGCACCACGAGTGCGAGAACGGCTCGGGCTATCCGCGCAACCTCATCAGCCCGCAGATCAGTCCGCTGGGCCGTGCCATGGCACTCACCGAGATGGTCACGGCCATGGTGGGAGGCGCGCACCCGGGTGGCGAGCTGCGCCTCTCCGTGCTGCTTCGCATGAACATGCACCGCTTCGACCGCGTGCTGATCTCGCGCGTTATGGGCCTGCTGCGGCCCGAGCAGGACCCGGGCAGCCATGAGATCACGCTGCTGGACCAGCCCACGCAGCGCCTGCGCGAAATCGACGCCGCCTTGCAGCACTGGCCCGCCGACACCAGCGCCCTGCCCGACCTCACCCCTGAGCGGCAGGCCGGCATGGCCATCGTGGCCAACCACCTGGCGCAGCTGCGGCGCAGCCTGGCCGAGGCTGGCCTGGCACCCGAGCAGCTGGACCAGCTGGGCGACGGCGGCGATGATCCGCTGCTGCCGCGCGAGCTGTCGCTGCTGGCGGGCGAAGCGGCCTGGCAGCTGCGCACGCTGACACGCCAGACCCGCCGCCGCTGGCGGGGGGGCGCCGAAGGCGCCTATGCGCCGGCACTTCGGCAGTGGCTGGACGAATGCGAAACGCTGTGCGCGTCGGTGCTCAACACCATGTCGCCAGGCGACCACGACGACGAGTAAAAACGGTCCATGAACCCGCCCAGCCTCCCGGACGAGACCCTCACCCTCAACGCTCCCCGCTCACGCAGCGATCTGTTCATCTCCTTCAGCCTGCTGGCCCTGCAGGGTTTTGGTGGCGTGCTGGCCATCGTCCAGCGCGAACTGGTCGAGAACAAACGCTGGCTCACCCGCGAGCAGTTTCTGGAAGACTGGGCCGTGGCGCAGATCCTGCCCGGCCCCAACGTGGTCAACCTCTCGTTGATGCTCGGTGGCCGCTACTTCGGACTCAGCGGTGCACTGGCCGCACTGGCCGGCATGCTCACCTTTCCTCTGATGGTGGCGTTGCTGCTGGCGGCGCTGTTCAGCACCATGGCCGACACCCCTGCAGCGCTGGGCGCTCTGCGCGGCATGGGCGCGGTAGCGGCGGGTCTGGTGATGGCCACCGGCCTCAAGCTGGTGACGGCTCTTGACCGCAACCCCATGGGCCGCGCCGTCTGCTGGGGGTTCGCCGCCGCGACCTTCGTGCTCACCGCCTGGCTGCGCTGGCCACTGATCTACGTGCTGTTCGGTCTGGGCAGCGTGGCCTGTACCTGGGCCTGGGTGTGCCTGGGCCGCCAGGCCGCCGGGGGCCGACCATGAGCCTGTCGCTGCAGCTGAGCCCCGCCGACTGGTTCGCCCTGTTCACCCATTTCCTCACGCTGTCGCTGCTGGCCGTGGGTGGGGCCATCGTCACCGCGCCCGAGATGCACCGCTTTCTGGTCGGCCAGCAGCAGTGGCTGACCGACCCCCAGTTCACCTCGGCCATCGCCATCGCCCAGGCGGCACCGGGCCCCAACGTGCTCTTCGTGGCACTGCTGGGCTGGAACGTGGGGCTCAACGCAGGTGGCTGGCTCACCGGCCTGATGGCCGTGGGCGTGGTGATGGTGGCCATCCTGCTGCCGTCGTCGGTGCTGACCTACACCGCCACCCGCTGGGCCCACAAAAACCGCGAGTTGCGGGCGGTGCGCGCCTTCAAGCAGGGCATGGCCCCCATCGTGGTGGCGTTGCTCATCAGCACCGGCTGGGTGCTGAGCGCGGCCCACCCCAACCCCGCCACCGACTGGAAACTCTGGGTGCTGAGTGCCGCCTGTACCGTGCTGGTGTGGCGCACCCGGCTGCACCTGCTGTGGCTGCTGGGTGCAGGCGCGCTGCTGGGCGCGCTGGGCTGGGTCTGATCAGGAGCGCTGGCGCAGGGCCTCGTACAGGCACACGCCGCTGGCAACTGACACGTTGAGACTTTCGACCGCGCCGCGCATGGGAATGCCCACCAGCTCGTCACAGGTCTTTCGCGTCAACTGGCGCATGCCGGTCCCCTCTGCACCCAGCACCAGCGCCGTGGGCGCTTTCAGGTCCACCTGGTAGATGGTGCGGGGTGCATCGTCGCTGGTTCCCACGCGCCAGATGTTGCGCTCCTTGAGTTCACCCAGGGTACGCGCCAGGTTGGTCACCATGAAATACGGCATGGTCTCGGCCGCGCCGCTGGCCACCTTGGCCACGGTGGCGTTGATGCCGGCTGCATGGTCCTTGGGCGCGATCACCGCATGCGCGCCGGCGCCGTCGGCGACGCGCAGGCAGGCGCCCAGGTTGTGCGGGTCGGTGATGCCATCGAGCACCAGCAGCAGCGGCGGTTCGGTGATCTGGTCGAGCAGGTCGTCCAGAGAACGCGCCATCTCCTTGGCCTCCACCCGGGCGACCACGCCCTGGTGACCGTGGCTGCCACACAGGCGCGCCAGCCGCATGCCGTCGGCATCCAGCAGCCGAAGGCCGGCCTCCTTGGCCCTCTCCACGAACTGCTTCATGCGCGCGTCGCGGCGCGAAGGGTCGACGTAGAGCTCGATGATGGAAGCGGGGGCGGTCTTCAGGCGCACGCCCACGGCGTGGAAGCCGAACAGCACTTTGGGGGAGGAGGACATGTGCCGATTATCCGCCGCCCGAGGGCCTGGCCTTATTCCAGCAGCGCGACCTGCCCGGCCTCGATGGTGATACGGCGCTCGCAGCGCGCCGCAATGCCTCGGTCGTGGGTGACCAGGACCAGCGTCGTGCCCAGCTCACGGTTGAGGTCGAACATGAGTTCCATCACCTTTTCGCCGGTGGCGAAATCGAGACTGCCCGTGGGTTCGTCGGCCAGCAGCACGGCGGGGCGAACCACAAAGGCGCGGGCCAGCGCCACGCGCTGCTGCTCGCCGCCCGAGAGCACCCGGGGATACCGGCCCAGGCGCTGGCCCAGGCCGACCCGCTGCAGCATCTCGGTGGCGGTGGCGCGCGCATCCGCACGGCCAGCCAGCTCCAGCGGCAGCATCACGTTTTCCAGCGCGGTCAGGTTGCCCAGCAGCTGGAAACTCTGGAACACGAAACCCAGCTTCTGGGCTCGCACAGCGGCACGCTGGTCTTCATCGAGCGCAAACAGGTCGATGCCATCGATATGGACGGTACCGGAGCTGGGGACGTCCAGGCCCGCGATAATCGAAAGCAGCGTGCTCTTGCCCGAACCTGAAGCGCCCACGATGGCCGCTGTCTGGCCGGCCATCAGGTCGAAACCGACGTCGCGCAGAATGGTGAGGCTGCCGGTGGAGTCGGTGACCGTTTTGCCGATGCCCTGCACCGACACCATGGCCCGGCCGGCCGTGCCGGCACCTGAACTGTCACCCTGAATCTGAATCTCTTGGAACATGCGTAACCGATCTTGGATGGAACCGCGCTGGATGCGCCACTGTACCCTGCTCGCGCTGCTCTGGAGCCTTGGGGGTTTCTTCGGCCTTGCCTGGGCCAATGGCCCGGTCGTGGTGCTGGTGGTGGGAGACTCGCTGAGTGCGGAATATGGCCTCAAGCGCGGCTCCGGCTGGGTGGCCCTGCTGGAACAGCGGGTCCAACGCGAGAAACTGGCCGCGCGCGTGGTCAATGCCAGCATCAGCGGAGACACCACCTCAGGTGGCCGCTCTCGCCTGCCGGCACTGCTCAAGCAGCATTCGCCCACGGTGGTGGTGATCGAGCTGGGTGGCAACGACGCACTGCGCGGCCTGCCGCTTGAGATGACCGAGCAGAACCTGCGCGCCATGACACAGGCCTCGCAAAAAGCCGGGGCCAAGGTGCTGCTGGTGGGCATGCAGGTGCCGCCCAACTACGGCGCCAGCTACACCCAACGCTTCAGTCAGACCTTCGAGCAGGTGGCACGCACCGAAAAGGCGGTGCTGGTGCCGTTCCTGCTCAAGGGCGTGGCCGACACGGCCGATCCGCTCAAGTGGTTCCAGAGCGACCGCATTCATCCGAACGAAAACGCCCAGCCCCTGATGCTGGACAACGTCTGGCCCACCCTGCGCCGCCTCATCCCATGAGCGTCCACACACTGCCAGCGCGCGAGGCCCTGGCCCGCCTGGACAGCTTCAGTGCCGTCATCGATGCCCGCAGCGAGTCCGAGCACGCGCTTGATCACATTCCCGGTGCTCTGAACTGGCCGGTCCTCAACGACGAGGAACGCCGCGTCATCGGCACCCTCTACAAGCAGGTCAGCCCCTTCGAGGCCAAAAAACGCGGCGCCGCGCTGGTGGCGCGCAACGTGGCAGCGCACATCGAACGCGAGCTGCTGGACACCCCGAAGAACTGGCAGCCGTTGGTCTACTGCTGGCGCGGCGGCAACCGCAGCGGCGCCATGGCCACCATACTGGGTGCCATCGGCTTTCGGGTCACGCTGATCGAAGGTGGCTACAAGGCCTACCGCCAGGCCCTGCTGGAGGACTTGCCCCCCACGGTGGCAAAGCTGAGGTTTCGGGTGGTCTGCGGGCGCACAGGCACCGGCAAGACCCACCTGTTGCAGGCGCTCGCCCGTGCCGGGGCACAGGTGCTGGACCTCGAGGCACTGGCCGAACACCGCAGTTCGGTGCTGGGCCTGATACCGGGACGGGCGCAGCCCAGCCAGAAACATTTCGACTCACGCCTGTGGCAGGCCCTGCGCACCTTCGATCCGGCGCGGGAGGTCTACGTCGAGGCGGAGAGCAAACGGGTGGGCAATGTCGCGCTGCCCGAGAGCCTGGTGGATGCCATGCGCGGCAGCCCCTGCCTCACGCTGGAGATGCCGCTGGCCGCGCGGGTGGAATTGCTGCTGCGCGACTACGCCTTTTTCACCCAGGACATCGGCTTCTTCTGCGAGCGGCTGGGCACGCTCACCGCCTTGCGTGGCCGCGAGACGGTTTCGCGCTGGCAGGACCAGGCCCGGGCAGGTGACCTCGCGGGTGTGGTCCAGGCCCTGCTCAACGAGCACTACGACCCGAAATACGAGCAGTCGATGGCGCGCAATTTCGTCCATTACACGGGCGCCCCGCGTCATGAACTGCCCGACGCCGAGCCAGCGGCTTTCGACCGGCTGGCCGCCGCCCTGCTCGCCTGACACCCGGACCGACCTGCCACTCCCCAAGAAAAGCCGCCAAAAAAAAGCCACCCGAGGGTGGCTTTTTCCGTGGCGCTGTGCGCCGATCAGCGGATGACCGCGAGTTCGGTGCGGGCACCGCCCTTGTAGGTCATCAGGGTCAGGGCGCCGTTCTTGATGTCGCCCTTCTCGTCAAAGGCGATCTGGCCGGTCACGCCTTTGTAGCTGGTCTGCTTCAGGGCATCCAGGTACTTGGCCGGATCGGCGGAGTTGGCCTTGACCATGGCTTCAGCCATCACCTTGACGGCGTCGTAGACGTAGGGGGCATACACCTGCACGTCGGCGTTGAACTTGGCCTTGAAGTCGGCGCGGAACTTGTCCATGCCAGCCTTCTGTTCGCCTTCCACACCACCGGCTTCGGCGCAGTACACCATCTCGTCGGCCATGGCGTCACCAGCCAGCTTGGGCAGTTCGCTCGAGCAGATGCCGTCGCCACCCATGAACTTGGCCTGGATGCCCAGGGCCTTCATCTGGCGGATCATCGGACCGGCCACGGCGTCCATGCCGCCGAAGAAGATGACGTCGGGCTTCTTGGCCTTGATGGAGGTCAGGATGGCGTTGAAGTCGGTCGCCTTGTCGTTGGTGAACTCGCGGCCCACCACTTTGGCACCAGCTGCTGCCGCGCCTTTTTCGAACTCGTCAGCCACACCCTGGCCGTAGGCGGTGCGGTCGTCGATCACGGCCACGTTCTTGGCCTTGAGGGTCTCGACGGCGTACTTGCCCAGCGTGCCACCCAGGTGCACGTCATCGGCCACCACGCGGAACACGTTGTTGTAGCCCTGACGGGTGTACTTGGGGTTGGTCGCGGAGGGGGAGATCTGCGGGATGCCGGCGGCGTTGTAGATCTGCGAGGCGGGGATGGTCGTACCCGAGTTCAGGTGACCGATCACGCCGTTGACCTTGGCGTCCACCAGCTTGGTGGCAGCTGCGGTGCCCTGCTTGGGATCGGCGGCGTCGTCTTCAGCCAGCAGTTCGAACTTGGCGGTCTTGCCGTCGATCTTCAGGCCGGCAGCGTTGAGCTCGTCGATGGCCATGCGCGCACCGTTCTCGTTGTCCTTGCCCAGGTGGGCAATGGCACCGCTGGTGGGACCCACGTGACCGATCTTGACGACCACGCTTTCCGCAGCAGCGGGAGCAGGAGCGGCGGCCGGCGCAGCGGCTTCTTCTTTTTTGCCGCAGGCGGCCAGAATCACGGCCGCAGAAATCACGGCCAATTTCATCTTCAGTTGCATATGGACCCTAAAAAATAAGGAATGAACAACGGGAACCTTAGCGGAGATTTATTTCTCCACAACCGTAAAGATACTCCAAAAACCGCCCCGATTTGCGCTGTGTCGCTGGACCAACAGGGTTTGCCCTCACCGCCATTAAGGGTGTGAATGAGGCATTAGCACCACTTTATTCACGCGGGTGATTGGTCGGATTCAATTCTTCGGCCATCGCCTCGCTGACCGCTTCGCGGATCAATGGCTCCATTTCGGCTTTGAGCCGCCGGGCAAATTCCCGCGAAACACTTTCGGCTGCCTGCGCCACCGCCGCCGACAGGCGCCGATCCAGCAGGACCTCCACCCGTTGCAGCACCCGCAACAACCGTTCCTCGTCGTCCTCAGGCGCAGAAGCTTCGCCGGGCCAGACCAGGGCATCGTCCGATGGTGCCGGGGCGGGCCCATCGGCAGGCGGGATCGGCGGCGGCTCCGGGGCCGCCGGGGCCGGCACTCCACCTTCAGAGACCACTTCGGTCAGTGTGGGCACATAGCGCGGCGCGCGCGTTTCGCGCGCGGGCGGAATGGCGGGAAACCCATCTTCCAGGCTCATGCCTCACCCCCTGCCGCCAGGTCGTGGCGCACCAGAGCATGGCTCTGTTCGGTGTAGTGCCGCCAGCGGGTGCGGGCCATCTGGCGGTCCTGCGGGTCCACGCTCACCACCTCGACGATGCGCCCGAAGGCCTCGGCACCCTCGGGCACCGCACGGCCCAGGTTGACCAGCACGTCCGCCGGCCATTGCCCGTCGATGTGTTCACCCAGCAGGATGGGGCTGTGCCGCACCACAGCCGCTGGCGCCCCGACCGTCGCGTGGGGCACGAACTCGTTGCCGGCAAAGGTCCACAGTGCCTGGTCAAGGGTCGCCACATCGGGGCCGTCGAGCACCACCATGCAGCGGCGCCCGCCACGCAGGGCCTTGCGCAACAGGCGGCAGGCGTAGCCGAGCTTGTCGTCAACGTTGAAATGGAAGGCCACCTCGGCCATGCGCATCAGCCCTTCTTGCCCGCCTTGGCGGTTCGGGGCGCCTTGACCGGCGCGGCGGCAGCTTCGCCCGCAAGGCTCCAGAGGTACTGCAGCAGCAGGCCGACCGGACGTCCGGTGGCGCCTTTGGCGCCACCACTCTTCCATGCCGTGCCGGCAATGTCGAGGTGGGCCCAGGCGCCTTCACCCACAAAACGCTGCAGGAACTTGGCCGCGGTGACCGAGCCGCCTGCGCGGCCGGCCACGTTGGCCACGTCGGCGAACGAGGTCTTGAGGCCCTCGGCGTACTCGTCGTCCAGCGGCATGCGCCAGCACAGGTCCAGCGCCTTTTCCCCGGCAGTGGACAGCGCCTGCGCGAGCGCATCGTCGTTGCTGAACAGCCCGGTGCGCAAATGGCCCAGAGCGATCACGCAGGCACCGGTCAGCGTGGCGATGTCGATCACCGCACGCGGCTTGAAACGCTGGGCGTAGGTGAGCGCGTCGCAGAGAATCAGGCGACCTTCGGCATCGGTGTTGAGGATTTCGATGGTCTGGCCGCTCATGCTGGTGACCACGTCGCCGGGTTTCACGGCCTTGCCGTCGGGCATGTTTTCGCAGGTGGGAATCAGGCCCACCACATTGATGGCCGGGCGCTGACGCTCCAGCGCCGCGAACACACCCAGCACGCTGGCGGCACCGCCCATGTCGAACTTCATTTCGTCCATCTCGCCGGCCGGTTTGAGCGAGATGCCGCCGGTGTCGAAGGTGATGCCCTTGCCCACCAGCACCACCGGCGCCTGCGCTTTGGGGCCGCCGCTGTACCGCATCACGATGAAACGCAGCGGCTGCTCGGAACCCTGCGCGACGGCCATGAAGGCCCCCATGCCCAGGGCCTTGACCTCCTTGGGCCCCAGCACCTCGACCTTGACCTTGCCCGATTTGCCCAGCTGCTGCGCGGCTTGCCCCAGGTGGGTGGGCGTGGCGTGGTTGCCCGGGCGGTTGGCCCATTCGCGCGCAAACTCGGTGCCGTGCACCAGCGCCTCTCCCTGGCCGAACGCGTCGGCCAGCGGGTTGGCCTTGTCCACCCCCAGCACCACACGCTGCAAGGCACGGGCCTTGGGTTTGGACAGGGTGGTGGTGTAGCTGTAGCTGGCTTCGGAGACGGCCAGCATGGCCGCTCTCAGCACGCCGTCAGCCTGAGCCAGGGCGCCCAGCCAGAGCACCACTTTTTTCACCCCAGGGTGCTTCAGACCGGACACGGCGGCAGACACCGCCCGACGCACCTGGGCCGGCGAGCCGTCGCCGGCACGGACCAGCACCAGCTGCGGCGCTTTCACTCCGGCGCTCAGGCGGCTGGCCCAGAGCTTGCCCGCGCCGCTGTCCCAGTCGCCCCGCAAGGCGGCCCGCACGGCCGCACTGGCCCCGTCGGCGGCAGCGGGCTCACTGGCGGCGTCGGGCCAAACCACCACGAGCGCGTCGGCATTCTGGGTGGCAGCCTGGGTCAGGGTCAGGGTCTGTAGTTCAAAGTTCATAATTGCGGCCAGAAACGATTTGCGCAGATGTTATTCCAATCAGCTATACGCAAGGAACTGGCCCGCAGCTTCGGGGCGACGCTGGTGGTGTTGTTCACCATCGTCATCACCATGCTGCTGATCCGCACGCTGGGCCTGGCCTCCCGCGGCAGTGTCGACCCGCAGGAGGTGGTGCTGGTGCTGGGCTACACCGTGCTCGGGCGCCTGCCTGTGCTGCTCACGCTGGCGCTGTTCGTCTCCATCGTCTCCACGATGTCGCGCATGCACGGCGAAAGCGAGATGGTGATCTGGCACAACAGCGGCGTGGGGCTGGTCGGGTTCCTGCGCCCCATCCTGCGTTTTGCCTGGCCCATCCTGCTGGCCATCGCGCTGCTGGTGCTGTTCGTCTGGCCCTGGGCCAACATCCAGACGGAGGACCTGCGCGGGCGATTCGAGAACCGGGGCGACCTCGAACGCGTCGCACCAGGCCAGTTCCAGGAGTCTGCCAGCGGTCGGCGGGTGTTCTTCATCGACAAGGACAGCCCCGATGGCAAGGAAGGCCGCAACGTGTTCATCTCCACACGCCAGCCCGACGGCTCGGAAAACATCACCTCCGCGCAGTCGGGGCGCATCGGCTGGATCGGCGACCGGCAGTTCCTGCTGCTGGACAACGGCCAACGCCTGGACCGTCCAGGCCAGGGCAAAGAACTCAAGGTCAGCGAGTTCGAACACTACGGCACCCAGGTGGGCGAGAGCACCGGCCTGCTCAATCCGGGGCGCGGCCCCAAATCCATCGACACGTTCACGCTGCTGTCCAACACCGATGACCGCTTCGCCCTCGGTGAGCTGGGGTGGCGTTTCGGCATGATCCTGACAGCCTTCAACTTCATCCTGATCGCGCTGGCGGTGTCCTCGGCCAACCCGCGCGCAGGGCGAGGCGGCAACCTCGCCTTCACGCTGTTCGCCTTCGTGTTCTATTACAACTTCCTCAGCCTGGGGCTGGGCTGGGTCTCCACCGGTCTGGTCGCCCTGCCGGTGCTGATGGTGGGTCTGCACGGCAGCGCTTTCGTGCTGGCCAGCGCCTGGCTGATCAAGCGCCACACGAACTGGCGTTTCAGAGACTGGCTGCAGCGCGCACCGGAGGCTCAGGCATGAGAACCCTTCGACACCTGATCTACGGCGAGGTGCTGCGCGCGGTGCTGTTCGTGCTGCTGGCCTTCCTGTCGCTGTTCTTCTTCTTCGACCTGGTCGACGAGCTGCCCGATGTCGGCAAGGTGGCCGTGGCCGGTACCGACGTGGTCTACCAGCTGCGCCACGCCGTGCTCTTCGTCACGCTGCAGGTGCCCAACCGGCTGTACGAGCTCATGCCGATCGCTGTGCTGATCGGCACCGTCTTCGTCATGGCCCGCTTCGCCCAGAGTTCCGAGTACACCATCCTGCGCACCAGCGGGCTGGGCCCCTGGCGCGCACTGCGCACGCTGCTGGTGCTGGGCCTGGCCTTTGTCGTGCTGACCTTCGCGCTGGGCGACTACATCGCGCCGCTGGCCGATCGCAACGCGCAGCTGCTCAAGGCCCGTTTCCAGGGCCGCATCAGCGTGGGGCAGACCGGTGCCTGGCTCAAGGAAAAGCAGGACTACAGCAACTATTCGGTCAACGTTGGCAGCATTTCCGCCACCGGCGAGGTGCAGCAGATCCGCGTCTACGAGTTCGACAACCGGGGCCGGCTGGTGTCCACCCTGCAGGCCGCCGGCGGCCAGATCGGGGACGACATGGCCTGGCACCTGAGCGACGTGCTGCGCCGCGAGTTCAACACGACCGACCGCGACGCCGCCCACATCCGCAGCGAGACACTGCCCACACTGCGCTGGCCCAGCACCATCACCACCGAGATGGTGTCGGTGGCCCTGCTGCGACCCGAGCGCATGAAAACCGCCGACCTCTACGGCTACATCCAGCACCTGGAGAGCACCGGCCAGTCCGCTCAGCGGCACGAGATCGAGTTCTGGCGCAAGGTGTTCTACCCCCTGAGCTGTCTGGTGATGGTGGTGCTGGCCCTGCCCTTTGCCTACCTGCACTTTCGCTCTGGCGGCATTGCGGGGTATGTGTTTGGCGGCGTGATGATCGGCATCAGCTTCTTCCTGCTCAACAACGTGTTCGGCTACATCGGCAACCTCAACCACTGGCAGCCCTGGCTGGCGGCAGCCTCGCCGTCGATGATCTATTCGGTGCTGGCGCTGGGCACCTTCGGCTGGCTGGTGCTGCGGCGATGAATACCACCGCCATCGTGGTTCTGGGTCACGGCTCACGCGACCCTCAATGGCGCCAGCCCATGGAGGCCGTGGCCCGCCGTATCGCCGAGAGCGCGCCTGGCACCACCGTGTGCTGCGCCTATCTGGAGCTGGCCGAGCCCGATCTGGTCACGGCCGTGACCTCACTGGTGACTGGTGGTGTGCGACACGTGCGCCTGCTGCCGGTGTTTTTTGGGATGGGCAAACACGCCCGCGAGGATCTGCCCTCGCTGGCACAACAGCTGCGCGACCAATACCCGGGCCTGACGCTGGAGGTGCTGCCGGCCGCCGGCGAACAGCAGCGGCTGATTGACCTGCTGGCCGATCTGGCCCTGGAGAACCTGCAACCATGAACCTGCACCAGTTCCGCTTCGTCCAGGAAGCCGTGCGCCGCAACCTCAACCTGACCGAAGCAGCCAAGGCCCTTCACACCTCGCAGCCCGGCGTTTCCAAGGCCATCATCGAGCTGGAGGACGAGCTGGGCGTGGAAATCTTCGCGCGCCACGGCAAGCGCATCAAACGCCTGACCGAACCGGGCCAGCACGTGCTCAAGAGCGTGGAAGTGATCCTGCGCGAGGTGCAGAACCTCAAGCGCATCGGTGAACAGTTTTCCCAGCAGGACAGCGGGCAGCTCAGCATTGCCACCACCCACACCCAGGCTCGCTACGTGCTGCCCCAGCCCGTGGCCAAGCTGCGCCAGGCCTACCCCAAGGTGGGTGTGAGCCTGCACCAGGGCTCGCCCGATCAGGTGGCGCAGATGCTGCTGACCGACGTGGCCGAGATCGGCATCGCCACCGAGTCGCTGACGCAGTACGAAGACCTTGTCACCCTGCCCTGCTACGAGTGGCAGCACGTACTGGTGTTTCCCTTTGGCCACCCGCTGCTCGACCGGGACCGCATCGGCCTGGAAGACCTGGCACAGCTGCCACTCATCACCTACCACCCGTCCTTCACCGGCCGCACGCGCATCGACCGCGCCTTCGCTGCCCGCCACCTGCAGCCCAACGTGGTGCTGGAGGCGATCGACTCGGACGTGATCAAAACCTATGTGAAGCTGGGCATGGGCGTTGGCATCGTGGCCGAAATGGCCATGGCCGGTGCCGAGGCCACGCCCGATCTGGTGGCGCGCCCCGCCAGTGACCTTTTCGGCCACAACCTGGCACGCGTGGCCTTCAAGCGCGGCACCTACCTTCGCAATTTCGTGCTGCGTTTTGCCGAACTGCTGAGCGACCGGCTCACCCGCGATCTCATTCAAAAGGCCATGAACGGCCAGCCCGACGACTACGACCTATGACCACTCCTGTCCTGCAAAGCCGGCTGCCCCAGGTCGGCACCACCATCTTCACCGTGATGTCGGCCCTGGCGGCCGAAACCGGCGCGGTCAACCTGGGGCAAGGTTTCCCGGACTTCGGCTGTGATCCTGCGTTGACGCAAGCCGTGACCGATGCCATGGCCGCTGGCCACAACCAGTACCCGCCCATGCCCGGTGTGCCGCTGCTGCGCC
The DNA here is from genome assembly GCA_943368755.1 of Synechococcus sp. UW140. GTDB lineage: Bacteria > Pseudomonadota > Gammaproteobacteria > Burkholderiales > Burkholderiaceae_C > Hydrogenophaga. The sequence goes on from CALRLO020000032.1 coordinate 46,696, forward strand.
AGGCCATTTCGGACAAGGTGGCCGCCGTCTACGGTCGGCGTTACGACGCCAACGCCGAGATCACCGTCACGGCCGGTGCCACGCAGGCCATCATCACCACCATCCTGGCCATCGTGCACCCGGGCGACGAGGTCATCGTGCTCGAGCCCTGCTACGACAGCTACGTGCCCAACATCGAGCTGGCCGGAGGCCGGGTGGTCCGCGTGCCACTCACACCGGGCACCTTCCGACCCGACTTCGACAAGATCGCGGCCGCCATCACCCCGCGCACGCGCGCGCTGCTGATCAACACGCCACACAACCCCAGCGCGACCGTCTGGACCGCAAAGGACATGCGCCAGCTGGAGGCGCTGCTGGCCCCCACCAACGTGCTGCTGATCAGCGACGAGGTATACGAGCACATGGTGTTCGACGGCCAGCCCCACGAGAGCGTGGCCCGCTATCCCCGCCTGGCCGAACGTGCCTTCATTGTCAGCAGCTTCGGCAAGACCTACCACGTGACCGGCTGGAAGGTAGGCTACGTGGCGGCGCCCGCTTCGCTGATGGCCGAATTCCGCAAGGTGCACCAGTTCAACGTGTTCACCGTGAACACGCCCATGCAACACGCCCTGGCGGCCTACATGGCCGACCCCAAACCCTATGTGGAGCTGCCGGCCTTCTACCAGCGTAAGCGCGACCTGTTCCGCGAAGGCCTCGCGCGCACGCGCCTGAAACTTCTGCCCAGCGAGGGCAGCTATTTCCAGTGTGTGGACATCTCGGCTGTGAGCGACCTCAACGAGGCCGACTTCTGTCAGTGGCTCACCCGCGAGATCGGGGTGGCCGCCATCCCGCTGTCGGCCTTCTACGGCAACGGCTTCGACCAGCGCGTGGTGCGCTTTTGCTTCGCCAAGAAAGACGAAACGCTGCGGGCGGCGCTGGAGCGCCTGGCCAGGCTTTGATACCTACGCCATCACCTGCCCCCACACCTTTTCCAGCCGCTTCACGCTGACGGGCTGGGGGGTGCGCAGTTCCTGCGCAAACAGGCTCACGCGCAGCTCTTCGATCAGCCAGCGGTACTCCAGCAGCCGCGCATCCATCACGCCCTTGCGCTCGGCCACCAGCCGCCACAGGCGCTGCTCCACCGGGCGCAGTTCGGTCAGGCGTGTGGCGTCGCGCGCCGGATCGGCCCGCCACTTGTCCAACCGCAGCACGATGGCCTTGAGATAGCGCGGCAGGTGCTGCAGAGCGGCCCAGGGCGTTTCCAGCACGAACCGTTTGGGCACCAGACGCTGGAGCTGCTGCTGCGCATCGGCCACGGCGTCGGTGGCGTTGCGGGTGTCCTTGATCTTGCGCACCGCGGCGGCGTACTCCACCAGCACCGTACCCGCCAGGCGCGCCACCTCGTTGGCGATCAGCGTCAGGCGGCCCCGTCCTTCGTCGATGCGGCGTTTGAACGCCACCGCATCGGTCGGCAGGGGGTCGAGCAGGAAGGCGCGGTCTATGGCCACATCGATGATCTGGGCGCGCAGCTCTTCCTGCGTACCCAGGGGCATGTAGGCCACGGCCATCTTCTGCAGGTCGGGGATGTTCTTCTCCAGGTACTTCAGCGCGTCTTTCACCTGCAGCGCGAACAGCCGGCGCAGGCCGGTGCGGTGTTTCAGTGCAGCGACCTCGGGCTCGTCAAACACCTCCACCGTCACCGCATCGCCCTGGTCGATCAGCGCGGGGAAGCCGATCAGCGTCTGGCCGCCCTTGCGGATCTCCATCAGCTCGGGCAGCTCGCCAAAGGTCCATTCGGTGTGGCGGCGGGCGGCGTCTGCGGCCGCTGGCGGGGGATTTGTCGGCGCCCCGTTGGCGACAACCGACCGGACTTGAGGCGCAGGAGCTGCAGCCGGCGCAGCCGCCAGCTTGAGTCCCGCCAGCGCCTGGAAGGCCCCGCGCGCCTTGGCGCCCAGCTCGGCCTTCAGGGCACCCAGGTTGCGGCCCTGCCCCAGCTGGCGGCCGTGCTCGTCCACGACCCGCAGGTTCATGAAGTGGTGGGGCGAAAGCATGTCGAGCTTGAAGTCGGTGCGCTTGACATCCAGGCTGGTCTCGGCGCGCACGGTCTTGAGCAGCACCTCCACCAGCGAGCCATGTGCCCACCGGGTCTCGTCGCTGAAGTGCTCGGCCAGGCGCGCCGCATGCTCGGGCAATGGCACAAAGCGGCTGCGCGGCTTTTGCGGCAGGCTTTTGAGCAGCGCGTGGATCTTGTCCTTGAGCATGCCGGGCACCAGCCACTCGCAGCGGTCCTCCGCCACCTGGTTGAGCACGAACAGCGGCACGGTCACGGTCAGGCCGTCGCGGGCGTCGCCCGGTTCGTGCAGGTACTCGGCCGCGCAGTCCACGCCACCCAGTTTCAGCGTCTTGGGGAAGGCCGCCGTGGTGATGCCGGCGGCCTCGTGGCGCATGAGCTCTTCGCGGCTGAGCTGCAGCAGTTTGGGGTTCTGGCGCGAAGCCTCGCGCCACCAGCGCTCCAGGTCGCGGCCGTTGCAGATGTCGGCCGGCACCTGGGCGTCGTAGAAGGCGTAGATCAGCTCGTCATCCACCAGCACGTCCTGGCGGCGCGACTTGTGCTCCAGCGACTCCACCTGCGCAATCAGCTTCTGGTTGGCTGCCACGAAGGGCAGGCGCGTTTCCCACTCGCCGGCCACCAGCGCCTGGCGAATGAAGATCTCGCGCGCGCCCGCCGGGTCGACCTTGTCGTAGCGCACCCGGCGCTGGCTGTAGACCACCAGGCCGTACAGCGTGGCGCGCTCCAGCGCCACCACCTCGGCTGCCTTCTTTTCCCAGTGCGGGTCCAGCAGCTGCTTCTTCAGCAGGTGGCCGCCCACCTGCTCCAGCCACTGCGGCTCGATGGCGGCGATGCCGCGCCCGAACAGGCGCGTGGTTTCCACCAGTTCGGCACAGACGATCCAGCGGCCCGGCCGTTTGCTCAGATGTGCGCCCGGGTGGCGGTGGAACTTGATGCCACGCGCGCCCAGGTACACATCTTCGGTTTCGTGCTTGTTGCCGACGTTGCCCAGCAGGCCGGACAACATCGACAGGTGCAATTGCTCATAGCTCGCCGGCGACGTGTTGACGGCCCACTTGTGCTCGGCCACCACGGTGTGCAGCTGGGTGTGGATGTCGCGCCACTCGCGCACGCGGCGGAGGTTGACGAAGTTCTGGCGCAGCAGCTGCTCGTACTGGCGGTTGCTGAGCTTGTGCTCCCCATGGCCGCCGCGCGCTTCGTGTATCCACTTCCAGAGCTTGAGGTAGCCGGTGAACTCGCTTTTGTCGTCGTCGAACTTGGCGTGCGCCTGATCGGCCTGGGCCTGGGCCTCCAGCGGCCGGTCGCGAACGTCCTGCACGCTGAGCGCCGACGCGATCACCAGCACCTCGTCCAGCGCATGGCGGCTGCGCGCCTCCAGGATCATGCGGCCCACGCGCGGGTCCAGCGGCAGGCGGGACAGTTCACGCCCCAGCGGCGTCAGCTCGTTGGCCTCATCCACCGCACCCAGCTCCTGCAGCAGCTGGTAGCCGTCGGTGATGGCGCGGCTGCTCGGTGGCGGAGGTGATGGCGGGCCATTGGGGCCGCTTCGGCCGCCACTACTACTCGCGCCACGACTACGAGGCCGTGGCCAGCGACGCCGCCCACGGCCTCT
>CALRLO020000033.1:0-45266 GCA_943368755.1 Synechococcus sp. UW140
CTGAAGCTGGGCGACACGCTGTCCTTCGACATCGCGGGGCAGGTGATCGAATCGCGCATCAGCAGCCTGCGCAAGGTGGACTGGGCGTCCATGCGGGTGAATTTCTTCGCGCTCTACCCCGTGTCGCAGATGCCCGATGTGCCGCTGACCTACATCAGCGCCTTTCGCGCGCCGGCCACGCCAGGCTTTGACAACACGCTGGTGCGCGCCTACCCGAACATCACCAACGTGGACATGAGCACCACCATCGCCCAGGTGCAGCGCGTGCTGGGCCAGGTCATACGTGCGGTGGAGTTCCTCTTCGGCTTCACGCTGGCGGCCGGCGTGGTGGTGCTGTTTGCGGCCGTCACCGCCACCCGCAGCGAACGCGAGCGCGAGTTCGCGGTGATGCGCGCGGTGGGGGCGCCCTCGAAACTGCTGCGCCAGGTGCAGCGTGCCGAACTGGCCGGTGTGGGTCTGCTGGCCGGTGTGCTGGCCTCGGTGGTGGCGGTGGCCGTGGGCTGGGCGCTGGCGCGCTACGCCTTCGAGTTCCGCTGGGACCCTTCGCCCTGGGTGCCATTGGCAGGTGGCCTGGCCGGCGCCCTGCTGGCCCTCGCGGCCGGCTGGTGGGGCCTGCGCAGCGTGCTCAACACCCCTGTCGTCGATACCCTGAGGAAAGCCCCGACGTGATGCAGATCGAGGAACCACCGCCGCGCAACGAGGCCGGCCAGTTCGCCACACCGTTTGAATGGATAGGCGGCGAGGAGCGTGTGCTGGCGCTGGTCACACGCTTCTACGACCTGATGGACCTGGAACCCGGCTACCGGGAGCTGCGCGCCGCGCATGGACCGTCGCTGGAGGGCGCGCGCCAGAAACTGACGTGGTTCCTGTGTGGCTGGCTCGGCGGTCCGCAGCACTACACCGAGCGATTTGGCCACCCGCGCCTGCGCATGCGCCACATGCCATTCGCCATCGGCATCCTTGAGCGCGACCAATGGCTGGCCTGCATGGACCAGGCCATGGGCGAAACCGGCGTGGACCCGGTGTTGCGCGAGCGCCTGAAGCAGAGCTTTTTCCAGACCGCCGACTGGATGCGCAACACGCCCTGAGGCGGTGGGGCGCTCAGGCGGCCGCCAGCCGCCGCCCCACGGGCCGCAGCAGCACCACCAGCGCCCCCGCGCCGCCCTCGGCCGGGCGGGCCTGCACAAACGCCATCACCTCGTTCTTCTGCACCAGCCAGCTGTGCACCTTGCTCTTGAGCACGGGGGTCTTGCCGGGCGAGCCCAGGCCTTTGCCGTGCACCACGCGCACGCAGCGCAGGCCGTCGTGGTGGGCCTGGCGCAGGAAGCCGGCCAGCGCCTCGCGTGCCTGCTCGCGACGCAGGCCGTGCAGGTCCACCTGGGCCTGGATGCTCCAGTGGCCGGCGCGCAGCTTGCGCACAACGTCTGGCCCCAGCCCGGGGCGGCGAAAACTCAGCAGCTCGTCGGTGTGCAGCAGCGTCTCGGCGTCGAATTCATCGGACAGCGCCTCGGCCATCACCGCGCGCTCGTCCTTCTCGCGCTGAAAGGGCAGTGGCAGGGCCGGCGCCGGCCGCAGCAGGCGGCGCGGCGGTGTGGCCAGCGGTGTCACCGGCCCCACGGCGTGGGCAAACCACTGGCGCTCCTGCTGCCGCTGCCGCTCCGCGCGCTGTTCGGCCTCCAGCCGCGCGGCCTCGGCTGCACGCTGCGCAGCCAGCGCCTTCTGCAGCCGCTTGAGGTCGACGAGGGCGTTCACTTTCATGGGCGCCATTGTCGCCCGATGGGCATCAGACCAGCCCGAGGTCGGCCATTGAGCGCCAGCCGGTGGCGGCCACGATCATGTGGTCCAGCACGCGCACATCCACCAGCGCCAGTGCCGCCTTGAGGTTCTGGGTCAGCATCTCGTCGGCGCGCGAGGGTTCGGCCACGCCACTGGGGTGGTTGTGGGCCAGCACCACGGCGGCGGCGTGGTGGTGCAGGGCGCGCAGCACCACTTCGCGCGGGTAGACGCTGGCCTGTGTGAGGGTGCCGCGAAACAGCTCCTCCATGGCGACCAGGCGGTGCTGGGCATCCAGGAACAGCACGGCAAACACCTCGTGGGTGCGACTGCCCAGTTGCAGTTGCAGGTACTCGCCCACGGTGCGTGGGCTGTCGAACACCGCGCGTTCACGCAGCGGCTGCTGCAAGGCGCGGCGCGCCAGTTCCAGCACTGCCTGGAGCTCCGCTCTTTTGGCCGGACCCAGACCCTTGATGGCCTTGAGCGCCTCGGCCGGGGTGTTGAGCAGACCGGCGATGCCACCGAAGCGCTCCACCAGTTCCTGCGCCAGCACCAGCACGTTCTTGCCCGGCAGGCCGGTGCGCAGCAGCAGCGCCAGCAGCTCGGCATCGGCCAGTGCGGCAGGGCCGCGGGCCAGCAGTTTCTCTCGCGGGCGTGCGTCTGCCGGCAACGCGCGCAGCGTGTGATGGCCCTGTTCCATGGCCTGTCCTCCCTGTCTTTTTACAATAGGGCCAGTTTAGCCCCCACCTCCAGCCGCATGCCCCACGTCGACACCGGCGCCTTCCTGACCCTGCACTACCGCCTTTCGGGTCCCGACGGCCGTGATTTCATCAACACCTTTCAAGGCTCTCCCGCCACGCTGAGCCTGGGTACGGGCGAGCTGTCGCCGGCCATCGAGCAGCGCCTGCTGGGCCTTGAGGAGGGTGTCCATACCCATTTCGACCTGCCAGCGGGCGAGGCCTTCGGTGAACGCCAGCCCGAGATGGTGCAGTGGGTGGCCCGCAAGCTGCTCAACCAGCTGGGCGATCCGCTGGAGCGCTACACCGCCGGCGACGTGGTGCAGTTCCCCACACCCGACGGCCAGGGCCAGTACGCGGGCACGGTGGTGGAGGTGCGCGACGACGGTGCCGTGTGCTTCGACTTCAACCACCCGCTGGCCGGCCAGCCGGTGCGTTTCGAAGTGCAACTCATCGGCGTGCTCTGATGGACATCACGCTCGCCCAGCCCCGTGGCTTCTGCGCCGGGGTCGACCGCGCCATCGAGATCGTCGAGCGCGCGCTGGCCAAGTTCGGCGCGCCCATCTACGTGCGGCACGAGATCGTGCACAACACCCACGTGGTCAATGACCTCAAGGCGCGCGGTGCCATCTTCATCGAGGACCTGGCCGAAGTGCCGCCCGGCGCCACGCTGATCTTCAGTGCCCACGGCGTCAGCCAGGCGGTGCAGCGCGAGGCCGAACAGCGTGGTTTCCAGGTGTTCGACGCCACCTGCCCGCTGGTGACCAAGGTGCACGTGGAGGTGGCCAAGCTCGCCAAGGAGGGCTACGAGTTCATCATGATCGGTCACAAGGGTCACCCCGAAGTGGAAGGCACCATGGGCCAGCTCGATGAGGGCATACACCTTGTGGAAGACGTGGAAGACGTGGCGCTGGTCGAGCCGCGCCAGACCGAACGGCTGGCCGTGGTCACGCAGACCACGCTGAGCGTCGACGACGCTGCCGCGATTGCCGCTGCGGTGCGGGCGCGCTTTCCCAGCATCCGCGAGCCCAAGCAGCAGGACATCTGCTACGCCACGCAGAACCGGCAGGACGCCGTCAAGCTGCTGAGCCGCGAGGTGGACGTGGTGGTGGTGGTGGGCAGCCCCACCAGCAGCAACACCAACCGCCTGCGCGAGCTGGCCGACCGCCTGGGTGTGCCCGCCCACATGGTGGAGGACGCCAGCGAGCTCGATCCCACGTGGTTCGAAGGCAAGGCGCGCGTGGGCCTGACCGCGGGTGCCTCGGCGCCCGAGACCCTGGTGCAGGGTGTGGTGACCCGCCTGAAAGACCTGGGCGCGCTGTCCGTGCGCACACTGGCCGGCGCCACCGAAACCATGAAATTCCCGTTGCCCAAAGGCCTCAAGGCCGACCAATAAGACCGACCCATGCTGGACATCACCCTGCTGCGCAAAGACCTCGATGGCGTGGTTGCGCGCCTGCTCACCCGCAAGAATCCCCAGCCGTATCTGGATGTGCCCGCCTACCAGGCACTCGAAGGCGAGCGCAAGACCCTGCAAAGCCGCACCGAGGAGCTGCAGGCCCAGCGCAACAGCCTGTCCAAGCAGATCGGCGCGGCCAAGTCCAAGGGCGAGAACGTCGACGCCATCCTGGCGCAGGTCGCGGCCCTCAAGGACGAACTCGAACGTTCGGCCCAGCGGCTGGAGGTGATACAGGCCGAGCTGCAGACCCTGCTGCTGGCCGTGCCCAACCTGCCGCACGAGAGCGTGCCAGTGGGGGCGGATGAACACGCCAACGTTGAACTGCGCCGCTGGGGCACGCCCCGCAGCTTCGACTTTCCGGTCAAGGACCATGTGGATCTGGGCGAACGCCTGGGTCTGGATTTCGAGACCGGCACCAAGCTGGCGGGTTCGCGCTTCACCTTCATGCGCGGTCCCATCGCGCGGCTGCACCGGGCACTCGCCCAGTTCATGCTCGACGTGCAGACCCAGGAACACGGTTACACCGAGTGCTACACACCCTACGTGGTCAACGCCGACACGCTGCGCGGCACCGGCCAGCTGCCCAAGTTCGAGGGTGACCTGTTTGCGGTGAAGAAGGGTGGCCAGGACGGCGAGCCCGTGCCCGACACGCAGGCGCTCTACCTGATTCCTACCTCCGAGGTGACCCTGACCAACGTCGTGCGCGACGAGGTCGTGCCCGAGTCGGCGCTGCCCATCCGGCTGACCGCGCACACCCCGTGTTTCCGCTCGGAAGCGGGCAGCGCCGGACGCGACACGCGCGGCATGATCCGTCAGCACCAGTTCGACAAGGTCGAAATGGTGCAGATCGTGCACCCCGAGCAAAGCTACGAGGCGCTGGACGCGATGACCGGCCACGCCGAGGCCGTGCTGCAGAAGCTGGGCCTGCCCTACCGCGTGGTGCTGCTTTGCACCGGCGACATGGGCTTTGGCGCCACACGCACCCACGACCTGGAAGTCTGGGTGCCGGCGCAGAACACCTACCGCGAGATCAGCTCGGTGAGCAACTGCGAGGCCTTCCAGGCCCGCCGCCTGCAGGCGCGTTTCAAGAACGCGCAGGGCAAGAACGAGCTGGTGCATACCCTCAACGGCTCCGGCCTGGCCGTGGGTCGCGCGCTGGTGGCGGTGCTGGAGAACTACCAGCGCGCCGACGGCCGCATCGACGTGCCCGAAGCCCTGCGCCCCTACCTGGGCGGCGCCGAGGTGCTCTGAATCGTCAGCGCAGGCCCTGGCCCGGCGCGTCGTGGTTGCGCTGGATCAGCTCGATCTTGTAGCCGTCGGGATCCGTCACGAAGGCAATCACCGTGGAGCCGCCCTTGACCGGGCCGGCTTCGCGCGTGACGTTGCCACCGGCGGCCTTGATCTTCTCGCAGGCCGCGTACGCGTCGGGCACGCCCAGGGCGATGTGGCCGAAGGCCGAACCCATGTCGTAGGTCTCGACGCCCCAGTTGTAGGTCAGCTCGATTTCGGCGTGCTCGGGGTTGGAACCGTAGCCCAGGAAGGCCAGCGAGTACTTGTACTCGGGGTTCTCGGAGGTGCGCAGCAGTTGCATGCCGAGCACCTGGGTGTAGAAGTCGATGGAGCGCTGCAGGTTGCCCACGCGCAGCATGGTGTGAAGTATTCGCATAGGACTCGTGGGGGAAAGGGCCAAACCGGGAGACACCGCAGAGCCGGCTTTGCTGGTCTGCTGGTGTCGCCCCCTTGAGGGGGCGACACGCCATCAGGCGCGGCGCGGGGGTGGGCTTATTTTGGCGGGAAATCGAAGACCAGGCAGGTTGTCGTGGCATGGGCGTAGAGCTTGCCGTCCGGGCCGACGATGCGGCCCTCGGCGGTGGCCATCTGGCGCCCGCTGTGGATCACGGTGCCGATGGCGCGCAGCGGGCCGCTCCTGTGCGAGGCCGCGCGCACGATATTCACGCTGAGCTCGGCTGTGGTGTAAGCCTTGCCCACCGGCATGGTGGTGTGCACGGCGCAGCCCACGCACGAGTCCAGCAGCGTGGCGTACCAGCCGCCATGCACGCTGCCCAGCGGGTTGTAGTGCTTGAGCTGGGGCGTGCCCTGGAAGACCGCCCGGCCTTCGCCCACCTCCACCAGCGTGAAGTCCATGGTGTCGGCAATGTGGGGGTAGGGTGTGACGCCATCCAGCAGGGCCTGCATCTGCTGCAGGCCGGTCTTGCCGGCAAGGTCGTCCATCTTGGCCAGTCCGGCGCCTGCACCGGCGCGCATGCGCGCCAGCGCGGCTTCGTACTGTTCGGTCCATTGGGCCAGGGTCTGCTCGGGGGTCATGGCAGGTATCAGTTCGTCTTGGGGTAGAGGACCATCTGGGTGCAGCGGAACAGCACCAGCGTCTTGCCGGTTTCGCGGTGGGTGACGGTGGCGTCCCAGACCTGGGTGGTTTTGCCCAGGTGGGTGGCTTTGGCCACACATTCCACCGTGCCGTCGCGTGCGGTGCCCAGGTGGTTGGATTTGAGTTCTATGGTGGTGAAGCCGCTGGCACCGGCGGGCAGGTGGGCCATGCAGCCGCAGCCGGCCGAGCTGTCGGCCAGTGTGACCAGGCTGCCCGCATGCAGGAAGCCGTTGGGTGCCATCAGCGTGCCCTGAACCGGCATCTCGGCCCGAACTTCACCGGCTCCGATGTGGGTGATGCGCAGACCCAGGTGGCCCGGTAGACAGGCCGCAGCGGCCCGGTTGAAGGTGTCGGCGTCGTACATCGAAACTCCTATTGATGCATATGCAATTATTGTAGCTACAATGATTGCATGTCAAAACCCGCCGCCCAACCTGTGGTTCAACCCGTGGGGTGCACCAACTTCAAGCTGCGCCAGCTCACGCGCCGCGTGACGCAGCACTACGACCACCACCTGGCACAGGCAGGGCTCAAGATCACGCAGTACTCGCTGCTGACCCACATCGACAAGCTCGGCCCGCTGGCGCCGGGTGAGCTGGCACGCCGCATGGAACTGGACGCCTCCACGCTCACGCGCAACCTGCAACCGCTGGTGGCGGCCGGCTGGGTGGTGGTGGATGAGGGCGTGAACGCGCGCAGCCGGCTGCTGCAGCTCACCGATGCCGGACGTGAGATGCGCCGCCAGGCGCAGCGCCACTGGAAGGCGGCGCAACTGGAGGTCAATAACAAGCTGGGGGCTGCCACCGTGGTGGCGCTGCACGGGCTGCTCGATCAGGGGCTGGCTGCCTTCCACGAGGCGGCCGACTGAGCCTCAGTCCGAACCCGACACCCGGCCGCGCAGGCGCTTGATATCGCCCCGGCTGGTCTTGGTCTGCACCCGCCGGCGCTGCGAGGCCAGCGTGGGCCGCGTCGGTTTTCGGACCTTGGGCAGCACGGCCACGCTGTCCACCAGCGCCTGCAGGCGTTGCAGGGCCTCGGCGCGGTTGTGGTCCTGGCTGCGGCTGGTCTGGGCCTTGATCACCACCACGCCTTCGGCGGTGATGCGCTGGTCGCTCAGGCTCAGCAGCCGGGCCTTGATGGCGTCGGGCAGCGAAGAGGCCGGGATATCAAAGCGCAGGTGCACCGCGCTGGACACCTTGTTCACGTTCTGACCGCCGGCCCCCTGGGCGCGTATGGCGGTGAACGTCACCTCATCCTCCCGCACGGCGAGCCGCGAGGCCATCATGGCATCACCCCGCCGTCACACCGGCACGGTGTAGTTGAGGGCCATGCGCCCGCCATCGGCCACCACGATTTCGCCGGTCACGTAGCTCGCAGCGTCGCTGGCCAGCCAGCACACCACATCGGCGATCTCGGCTGGTTCACCGAGGCGCTTCATGGGGGTGCGGCTCATGATCTTCTTCTTCGCATCCTCGCTGGTGAGCACGGCCTGCGCGGCCAGTTCGGTGGCGATGGTGCCCGGGGCCACGGCATTCACGCGCACGCCCTTGTCTGCCAGAGCCAGCGCCATCACGCGGGTGAGCTGGTTGATGCCGCCCTTGCTGACGTTGTAGCTGGCGATGTTGGGGATGGCCAGCGTGCCGTTGACCGAGCTCATGTTGACAATGCTGCCGCGACCGGCAGCGGCCATCGCACGTGCGCACGCCTGACCCATGAGGAAAGCGCCCTTGATGTTGACGCGGATCACGGCATCGAAGTCGGCTTCGCTCACCTCGAGAAAGTCGGCCGCGCGGAAGATGCCAGCGTTGTTGACCAGGATGTCGAGCCGACCGAATGCCGCCAGCGCCCTGGACACGGTGGCATCCACCTGTGCCTTGTCTCCCACGTCGCAGTGTGCGTAATGTGCGCCGATCTCGTCGGCCAGGGCCTGGCCCCGGGTGTCGACCACATCGGCAATCAGCACGTCTGCGCCCTCGGCGCGCAGGCGCCGGGCGCAGGCTTCGCCTATGCCCTGGGCGCCACCGGTGACGATGGCTGCACGGCCCGAAAGCCCGAAGGAAATGGAGGTGGTGTTCATGCGGCGGATGGTAGCGTGAGGCGCAGCAGTGCGCGCACGAAACCGTGGTCGCTGAGGCTGCGGTCGCGGCCTTCGTGCAAGTGATCGTTGAAAGCGTCCACACGCAGCACCTCACCGAGGTGGCGGCGGCTTTCCGGTGTGAACTCTTCGCTCACCAGGATCTGGTCCAGCACCTCGGGCAAGCCCTGGTGGATGTGCGAATAGGCGACGTCGCGGCGCAGCGGCGAGCGCTGCACGTCCCAGGCGTTGAAGAGAGCGGTGTCGAGCGCGCCCTTGTCGTAGGCCACGTCCGAGGTGGCGGCGATCAGCTGGGTGGTGGCGCTGTGCGGGCCGTCGTTGAGGTCGCCCATGAGCACCAGCGGCGTGCGGGTGCGGTGCAGCAGTTCGATCACCTTGAGCCGAAGTGCGAGTGCCTCGGCAGCGCGCATCAGCAGCGAACGCAGCGTGGCACGCGCCGCCACGCTGGGGTCGTCCCGGTCTTCCAGTGGCTGGCCCTGGTCGTCCTGCAGAAACTTGGGCCGTTTGGACTTGAGGTGGGCGGTGACCACGTGCAGCAGCTGGCCGTGTTTGAGTCGGAGTGTGGCCATCAGCGGTGGGCGCTCGAAACGCGTGTGCGGCCCGAGGCCGGGCACGTCAACCGCGCAGCCGGGCGGAAACCCGGGCCACGATTCCACGCCCTCAACCGCCAGCCGGGTCGCGATACCCACACGCGGCGTGCCCTGGGCGCCGTGCTGGCCAGGGCCGTTTTCGGCGCCCGGCACGAACACGTTGGGGTAATGCAGGCCGCTGCGCGCCAGCGCGCCGCGCAAGGCCACCTCGTCCCACACCTCCTGAAAGGCCAGCACATCTGCGTTCAGTGAACGCAGGCGCGTGCCCAGCCAGTCCAGCTTGCGCCGGTACTCAGCCTCGGAATACGGTTCCTGGTTGGCGTAGAACGTGCGCCCGGCCTGAGCCAGGTTGAGCACGTTGCACGTCGCCACCAGCAGGGTGGCGTAGCGGGGCGGATCGGGATCAGACATGTCCCGACTGTAGCGGTCCCCATCCGGGGACACCGCAGAGCCGGCTTTGCCGGTCTGCTGGTGTCGCCCCCTGGGGGGTGACGCCGAAGGCGGCGCGGGGGATTACTTGATATGGCCGTAGCGGGTGCGCAGCGGATCGCTACCGCCACCACCACCACCACCACCGTGCCCGCCACCACCACCCGGACGGCCGCCACGGCCCCGGTTGTTGCGACCACCGCGCGAGCCCAGCGAATCGATGCCGGTGCGCAGCGGGTCGGGCTGGCCACCACCGTGGTGGCCTTCACCGCGGTGCTGGCCACCCTGGTGCGCCTTCTGGGGGCGTTGCTCGCCGCGGGCGTGCTGCGGACGGCCTTCGCCTTGCGGGCGTTGCTGGGGACGTTGCGGCTGGCCGCCAGCGTTCTGTGCCGGACGACCCTGACCCTGGCGTTGACCCTGGCCCTGGCCACGGCCTTCACCGCGCCCGCCGCGACCCTGGCCACCTTCGGTGGTCTTCTTCTCGCGGATGCGCTGCATCATCTCGCCACGCGCGGCCTTGGCCGCTGCGGCCATCACGTCGCGGCTGGGGGGCTTGCCGGCGCCGCCCCACAGGGTCTGGCGACCCATGGCGATGGGTTCGGCCTTCTCGCCTTCCTCGGGCATGAACTCGGGGTACACATGCACCGGGATCTGCTGCTTGGTGAACTTCTCGATGGCCATCATGAAGCCTTCTTCATCGAGGCTCACCAGGCTGACCGCCTGGCCTTCCTTGCCGGCGCGACCGGTGCGGCCGATGCGGTGCACGTAGTCCTCGCTGACGTTGGGGACCTCGTAGTTCACCACGTGCGGCAGGTCGTCGATGTCGATGCCGCGTGCAGCGATGTCGGTGGCCACCAGGGCCCGCAGCTCGCCACTCTTGAACTCGGCCAGTGCCTGGGTGCGGGCACCCTGGCTCTTGTTGCCGTGCAGCGCCATGGCCTTGATGCCGTTGGTGGTCAGGTAGTCGGCCACGTTGTTGGCGCCGAACTTGGTGCGGGTGAACACCAGCACCTGGCTCCAGTTGTGTTCCTTGATGATGTGGGCCAGCAGGGCCTTCTTCTTGCCGCGACCCACCGGGTGGATGGTCTGGGTGATGCGCTGCACCGTGGTGTTGCGCGGGGTCACCTGGATGTGCTGCGGGTCCTTGAGCAGGCCGCTGGCCAGGTCACGGATTTCGTCGCTGAAGGTGGCCGAGAACAGCAGGCTCTGCTTGTCCTTGGGCACCAGCGCCAGCACCTTTTTCACGTCGTGGATGAAACCCATGTCCAGCATGCGGTCGGCTTCGTCCAGCACCAGCGTCTGCACGCCGGAGAGGTCCAGGAAGCCCTGCTGCTGCAGGTCGAGCAGGCGGCCCGGGGTGGCCACGAGAACATCGACGCCTTTTTTCATGGCGTTGATCTGCGGGTTCATGCCCACGCCGCCGAACACGACGGTGGAGGTCAGCGACAGGTACTGGCCGTAGGTGCGTACCGATTCCTCGACCTGGGCGGCGAGTTCGCGGGTGGGGGTCAGCACTAGGGCGCGGATGGCGATGCCACCGAAGCGGTTCTTGGCGCGTTCACTCTCGGACAGGCGGTGCAGCAGCGGCAGGGTGAAGGCGGCGGTCTTGCCTGTGCCGGTCTGGGCGCCGGCCAGCAGATCCTGGCCGGCCAGAACGGCAGGGATGGCCTGGGCCTGAATGGGTGTGGGGGTTTCGTAGCCTTGCTCGCGCACGGCCCGTACGATGGCCGGGGCCAGGTTCAGTTCTTCAAAGTTCATGCAATGGAGCGCCCGTCCAGGGCGCAGGGGACATCGGCCAATTCCGCTTGCCGTTGGGCAAGAGGCCAGTCGAGGGCAGATGGGATTTCAGGATGGGCACTTCCACGGTGTGTTTGCGGTGTGGAAGGACGCCCCAGCGTCTGCTGTGTGGGTGCCGACTGCTGGCACGCCACGGACCGTATTGTCTCACACTGGGATAATCGGTGTTTCGCGCGCCGCCGGCGTGCTCCCTTTCCAGCACCAGAACACCATGGCCCAGTACGTCTTTTCGATGAACCGTGTCTCCAAGACCGTGCCGCCCAAGCGGCAGATCTTGAAGGACATTTCGCTCAGTTTCTTCCCCGGCGCCAAGATCGGCGTGCTCGGTCTCAACGGCTCGGGCAAATCCACCCTGCTCAAGATCATGGCCGGCGTGGACAAGGAGATCGAGGGCGAAGCCATTCCCATGCCGGGCATCCAGATCGGCTACCTGCCGCAGGAGCCTCAGCTCAACCCCGACCAGACCGTCCGCCAGGCGGTGGAAGAGGGCATCGGCGGCGCGCTGAAAGCCAAGGCCCGCCTGGAAGAGGTGTACGCCGCCTACGCCGACGAAAACGCCGATTTCGACGCCCTGGCCGCCGAGCAGGCCGAGCTGGAGGCCATCATCGCGGCCAGCGGCTCCGAGAACTCCGATCTGCAGCTGGAACTGGCCGCCGACGCACTGAACCTGCCGCCCTGGGACGCTGCCATCAAGAACCTGTCCGGCGGTGAAAAACGCCGCGTGGCCCTGTGCCGCCTGCTGCTCAGCAAGCCCGACATGCTGCTGCTCGACGAACCCACCAACCACCTGGACGCCGAATCCGTGCACTGGCTGGAGCAGTTCCTGCAGCGTTTCCCCGGCACCGTGGTGGCGATCACCCACGACCGCTACTTCCTGGACAACGCGGCCGAGTGGATTCTCGAACTCGACCGTGGCCACGGCATCCCCTGGAAGGGCAACTACTCCGACTGGCTGGACCAGAAGGGCAAGCGCCTGGACCAGGAACAGAAGGCCGAGGACGCCCACCGCAAGGCCATGAAGGAGGAACTGGAGTGGGTGCGCAAGAACGCCAAGGGCCGCCAGGCCAAGAGCAAGGCGCGTCTGGCCCGCTTCGAGGAGCTGAGCGACGTCGAATACCAGAAGCGCAACGAGACCAACGAGATCTTCATCCCGGTGGCAGAGCGCCTGGGTTCGCAGGTCATCGAGTTCAACGGCGTCACCAAGTCCTTCGGCGACCGCGTGCTGATCGACAACCTGAGCTTCAAGCTGCCGGCCGGCGCCATCGTCGGCATCATCGGTCCCAACGGAGCGGGCAAGTCCACGCTGTTCCGCATGATCCAGGGTGTCGAGAAGCCCGATGCGGGCGAGATCGTCATCGGCCAGACCGCCAAGCTGGCCTTCGTGGACCAGAGCCGCGAATCGCTGGAGGGCGACAAGACCGTGTGGGAAGACGTCTCGGGTGGTCTGGACAACATCACCGTGGGCAAGTTCATCATGCCCAGCCGCGCCTACATCGGCCGCTTCAACTTCAAGGGCAACGACCAGCAGAAACTGGTGAAGAACCTCTCGGGTGGTGAACGTGGCCGTCTGCACCTGGCCAAGACGCTCGCACAGGGCGGCAACGTGCTGATGCTGGACGAACCCTCGAACGACCTCGACGTCGAAACCCTGCGCGCGCTGGAAGAGGCGCTGCTGGAGTTTGCCGGCGCGGCCATGGTCATCAGCCACGACCGCTGGTTCCTGGACCGCATCTGCACCCATATCCTGGCCTATGAGGGCGACAGCCAGTGGTACTTCTACGACGGCAACTTCACCGAGTACGAAGCCGACAAGAAGAAGCGTCTGGGTGAAGAGGGTGCACGTCCCAAGCGCGCCCGCTTCAAGTCCCTGAAGTGACCACGGCCCTGGCGATGAACGACGAACAGATCCTCGCCGCCACGCGCGAATGGGTGGAAAAGGCCGTGATCGGCCTCAACCTCTGCCCGTTTGCCAAGTCGGTCTACGTCAAGAACCAGGTGCGCATCGTGGTGAGCCAGGCGCGCCACCTCGATGCTTTCCTGGACGATCTCGACCGCGAGCTCGACCTGCTGTCCACCACGCCAGCCGAAGAGGTGGACACCACGCTGCTGGTTCATCCCTCGCTGTTCCCCGACTTCGAGGTGTTCAACGATTTCCTCAACGTGGTCGACGACGTGGTGGCCGAACACGAGCTGGAGGGCGTGATCCAGGTCGCGCCGTTCCACCCGGCTTTCCAGTTCGACGGCACCGCGCCCGACGAAATCACCAACCACACCAACCGCTCACCGTTTCCCACGCTGCACCTGCTGCGCGAAGACAGCGTGAGCCGTGCGGTCGAGTCGGGCGACGATGCCGACACCATCATCGAACGCAACCAGCAGCGCCTGCGTGAACTGGGGCTGGCCGGTTGGAAGGCCCTGTTTCCTCGCTGAGCCGGGCGGTCCGACCGCTCGTCTAATTGATAACAATCCCCGAAATGCGGGATCAGATTTGCTG
Source organism: Synechococcus sp. UW140 (assembly GCA_943368755.1). Classification (GTDB taxonomy): domain Bacteria; phylum Pseudomonadota; class Gammaproteobacteria; order Burkholderiales; family Burkholderiaceae_C; genus Hydrogenophaga. Next base: position 13,761 of record CALRLO020000033.1, read on the forward strand.
TACGATACGAAAACTGGCAAATCTGGTCCTAATTGATTATTTCGAGGATGAAGAGTGGTAAATAAGCTGAATTTGCGTGCCGATGTGGCATCCGCCTCCAACTACTACACCACCATCGAGGTGGCGCAGATGCTCGGGATGGCCGTGCGCTCGGTCCAGCTGATGGTGGACCGTGGAGACCTGCAGGCCTGGAAAACTCCCGGTGGCCACCGCCGCATCTCGCGCGAGTCGCTGGAACGCTGGCTGCAGGGCAGCCGCTCGGCTGTGCAGGAAGCCGCCGAGCCTGTACGCAAGCCTGCGGGTGCGCGCCACCGCATGGGTGCCCGTGCGCCACGCATGCTGCTGATTGAAGACTCCACCCATTTCCAGAACCTGGTGGCGCTGCTGGTCAAGCAGAAGTTTCCCGGCGTGGAGCTGCACGTGGCCAGCGACGGCATCACCGGCCTCACGTCCTTTGGCCAGCTGCAGCCCGATCTGCTGGTGGTCGACATCATGCTGCCCGGCATCGACGGCGCCAACCTGATCACCGGCCTGCGCTCGCACGCGCTGTTCGGCCAGTGCCAGCTGATCGTGCTGACCGGTCTGGACGAAGACCAGCGCCAGCCCTACGCCTTCGCACTTGACGAGGTGGAGCTGGTGCACAAGCCGCGGCTGGTGACCGATCTGCCCCCGCTGATCGAGAAGCTGCTGGGCGTCAAGGCGCAGACGCCGCGCTTGGCCACCGCTTAACCGATCGCGCCCGGAAAGGCCCACAGCAGGGCCGCTGTCATGGTCAGGTAGCGCAGGAACTTGCCAACCGCCATGTAGGCCAGGCACGGCCAGAACGGGAACTTGAGCCAGCCCGCCACCGCACACAGCGGATCGCCCACGGCGGGCAGCCAGCTCAGCAGGCAGGCCTTGGGGCCGAATCGCTGCAACCAGTCCAGTGCCCTCAGGTCGGTGCTTGAGCCACGCGCCCGGTCGATGGCGCGGTGTGCGCCATAGCCCATGCCCCAGCTGATGGCGCCTCCCAGGGTGTTGCCGGCCGTGGCCACCAGGATGGCAGGCCAGAACAGCTCGGGGTTGAGCTTCACCAGACCGAACACCGCGGGTTCCGATCCCATGGGCAGGAGCGTGGCCGAGATCACGGCCACGACAAACACCGTGCTCAGTCCCACCTCGGGCAGGCTCAGGGTGGCCAGCAAGGCCTGTATCCACGCATCCATATGGCGGGCAGTATAGGCAGTGGCAACCGTGTGTCGGGTCCTGGGCCTGTTCCATGGACTGAAATCCTGGCGGGCTACAATCGTGCTCAAAATTTCAGCACATACCCGTCCGTCATTGCCCAGGCGCTGTCGCCGCGCTGCGGGCTTTTTTTCCGCCCATGTTCATCGGTCCCTACGCCTTGCCCAACCGGCTGTTCGTTGCTCCCATGGCGGGCGTGACCGACCGGCCGTTCCGCCGTCTGTGCAAGCGGTTGGGCGCGGGCTATGCGGTCAGCGAGATGGTGACTTCGCGCCCCGAACTGCGCGACAGCCTCAAGACCTCGCGCCGCGCCAACCACGACGGCGAGCAGGCGCCCATTGCCGTGCAGATCGCCGGCACCGACGCCGAGATGATGGCCGAGGCCGCGCGCTACAACATCGACCGGGGTGCACAGATCATCGACATCAACATGGGCTGCCCGGCCAAGAAGGTCTGCAACAAGTGGGCGGGCAGCGCGCTGATGCAGGACGAGACGCTGGCGATCCAGATCGTCGAGGCCGTGGTGGCCGCCTGCGCGCCGCACGGTGTGCCGGTCACGCTCAAGATGCGCACCGGCTGGTGCGCCAGTGCCAGGAACGCGCCGGTGCTGGCACGCGCGGCCGAGAGCGCCGGCATCGCCTTGCTGACGGTGCATGGCCGCACGCGTGAGCAAGGCTACAAGGGGTTGGCCGAGCACGACACCGTGGCCCACATCAAGTCGGTATTGCGCATCCCCGTGGTGGCCAACGGCGACATCGCTTCGCCCGAGCAGGCCCGCGAGGTGTTGGCCCGAACGGGTGCCGACGCCATCATGATCGGGCGCGCCGCGCAAGGGCGGCCGTGGCTGTTCCGCGAGATCGCGCATTACCTGGAAACCGGCACCCACCTCGCCCCGCCTACCGCGGCCGAACTGCGCACCTGGCTGCTGGAGCACCTGGAAGACCACTACGCCCTGTACGGCGAATACACCGGCGTGCGCACCGCGCGCAAGCACCTGGGCTGGTACGCGCGTGCGCTGCCCGGCGGCACGGCTGCTGCAGCGGCCTTTCGCGAACGCATCAACGCGCTGGAGACCTGCGAGGCGCAGCTGCAGTGCGTGAACGAGCATTTCGACCAACAACAAGAAGACTGGAAACTGGCCGCATGAGCAAAAACCAGAACCTGCAGGACTGCGTGCGCAGCAACCTGTCGATGTACTTCAACGACCTGGGCGGCACCGACCCCGCCAACCTCTACGACATGCTGGTGCAGGCGGTGGAAAAACCCCTGCTCGAGGTGGTCATGGAACAGGCCCAGCACAACCAGTCGCGTGCCGCGCAGTGGCTGGGCCTGAACCGCAACACCCTGCGCAAGAAGCTGCTCGAACACCAGCTGATCGACCGCGCCTGACCCACCCCCGGGTCCGCCCCGGCCGACCACTCCCTGATTCCCAACCTCAGACCCCCTCCCGCTCCATGAAAGCTCTGATCTCGGTTTCCGACAAGACCGGCGTGCTCGAATTCGCCCAAGGCCTGCACGCGCTGGGCGTGCAGCTGCTGTCCACGGGCGGCACCGCCAAACTGCTGGCCGATGCCGGCCTGCCCGTGACCGAAGTGGCCGACCACACCGGCTTTCCCGAGATGCTTGACGGCCGCGTGAAAACGCTGCACCCCAAGGTGCACGGTGGCCTGCTGGCGCGCCGAGACCTGCCGGCGCACATGGCGTCGCTCAAGGAACACGGCATCGACACCATCGACCTGCTGGTGGTCAACCTCTACCCGTTCGAGGCCACCGTGGCCAAGCCCGGCTGCACGCTGGAGGACGCGATCGAGAACATCGACATCGGTGGCCCGGCCATGGTGCGCAGCGCGGCCAAGAACTGGCAGGACGTGGCGGTGCTGACCGACGCCGCGCAGTACGCCGGCGTGCTGGCCGAAATGAAGGCCGGTGGCATCAGCAAAAAGACCCGCTTTGCACTGTCGGTCGCGGCGTTCAACCGCATTGCCCAGTACGACGCCGCCATCAGCAACTACCTTTCGTCCATCGACGAGAACGGTGGCCTGGCGGCCTTCTCGGGCCAGTCCAACAGCAACTTCATCAAGCTGCAGGACCTGCGCTACGGCGAGAACCCGCACCAGGGCGCCGCCTTCTACCGCGACCTCTACCCCGCACCCGGCTCGCTGGTCACCGCCAGGCAACTGCAGGGCAAGGAGCTGAGCTACAACAACATTGCCGATGCCGACGCCGCCTGGGAGTGCGTGAAGAGCTTCGACGTGCCCGCCTGCGTGATCGTGAAACACGCCAACCCATGTGGCGTGGCCATCGGCGCCGATGCGCTGGCTGCCTACGGCAAGGCCTTCCAGACCGATCCGACCAGCGCCTTCGGCGGCATCATCGCCTTCAACGTGCCGGTGGACGGCGCAGCCGCGCAGGCCATCAGCAAGCAGTTCGTCGAGGTGCTGATGGCGCCATCGTTCACGCCCGAGGCCCTGGCCGTGTTCCAGGCCAAGGCCAACGTGCGCGTGCTCGAGATTTCGCTGGCCGGTGTGAAACGCGACGGCAAGACCGCCTGGGAGCGTGGCCTCAACTCGCATGACGTCAAGCGTGTCGGTTCGGGCCTGCTGGTCCAGACCGCCGACAACCACGAGCTCAAGCGCGAGGACTTGAAGGTGGTGACGAAACTGGCGCCCTCAGCCCAACAGATCGAAGACCTGCTGTTCGCCTGGAAGGTGGCCAAGTTCGTCAAGAGCAACGCCATCGTGTTCTGCAAGGATGGCATGACCATGGGCGTGGGCGCGGGCCAGATGAGCCGCCTCGATTCCGCCCGCATCGCCAGCATCAAGGCCGGCCACGCCAACCTGACGCTGGCGGGCACCGTGGTGGCCAGCGACGCCTTCTTCCCGTTCCGCGACGGGCTGGATGTGGTGGTGGATGCGGGCGCGACCTGTGTCATCCAGCCGGGTGGTTCGATGCGTGACCAGGAAGTGATCGACGCCGCCAACGAGCGTGGGGTGGCGATGGTGTTCAGTGGCGTTCGCCACTTCAGGCACTGAGCCGCGGGCTCAGCGCCCGAACAGGAACACGGCAGGTCCGTCCAGCGGCAACGCGGGCGGGCCTTTTTTCCACTGGCTCACCAGCGCACTGTGCACCGAGGCCGAGGGCAGGGTGGCGTTCACCATCACCGCCAGTCGCGTGTGCGGGTGCAGGCCTTGCAGCAAGGCCTTCAGCAGCACCTCGTTGCGGTACGGCGTCTCGATGCACAGGTGTGTCTGTCCGGTCTTCAGCGACACCGCCTCCAGTTCGCGGATGCGTGTGGTGCGCTCTGCAGCATCCTGCGGCAGGTAACCCACGAACGCAAAGTGCTGGCCGTTGAGGCCGCTGGCGGCCAGCGCCAGCATCAGCGAGATGGGCCCCACCAAGGGCACCACGTGCACGCCCAGCTCGTGTGCCGCACGCACGACCGAAGCCCCGGGGTCCGCAATCGCCGGCATGCCGGCCTCACTGACCAGGCCCACGTCGTGGCCCTGCAGCGCCGGGGCGAGCAGGGGTTTGGCGTCGAAGCCGCCCGGCCCGTGGTCGCCCTTCTTGTGCACCTCACGCGGCAGCTCCACGATCTGCTGGGCCTGCAGTGGCTCGGCCAGCGGGTGCGTCTCGCCCACGCGCTTGAGAAAGGCGCGGGTGCTCTTGGCGTTTTCGGTCACCCAATGGGTGAGTCGCGCGGCACTTGTCAGGGTCTGGCCGGGCAGGGCCACGTCCAGCGGCGCCGGCTCCACGCCAAAATCCAGCGGCGTGGGGACCAGGTACAGCGTGCCCTTCATGTGCCCAGCAGTGTCACGCCCGCTGCACGCAGCAGCCGGCAGGTGCGGATCAGCGGCAGGCCCACCAGCGCGGTCGGATCGTCGTTGTCGATGCGTTCCAGCAGCGCGATACCCAGCCCCTCGCTCTTGGCGCTGCCCGCGCAGTCGTAGGGTTGCTCGGCGCGCAGGTAGTGCTCGATCTCGTCGTCCGTCAGGTCACGGAACACCACGCGCACCGCGGCCAGGTCGGCCTGCTCGAACCCCGTGGCCTGGCACACCACGGCCAGTGCGGTCTGGAACACCACGGTCTGCCCACGCATGGCGCGCAGCTGCTGCACCGCACGCTCGTGGGTGCCGGGTTTGCCCAGCGGCGTGCCTGCGAGGTCGGCGACCTGGTCGCTGCCGATCACCACCGCATCGGGGAAACGCGCGGCCACGGCGCGAGCCTTGGCCAGGGCCAGGCGGCGGGCGATCTGCTCGGGCGTTTCGCCGGGCAGCGGGGTTTCGTCCACGTCGGGCGCCGCCTTGTCAAACGCTATACCCAGCCGCGCCAGCAGTTCGGCGCGGTAGCGCGAGGTGGAGCCCAGGATGACCGTCCGGCTCATGCATCCCTCACGTCGGCCACCGGGTTGTCGCCGAAATCGGGCCGTGCGAGGTAGGCCAGCAGCTTGCCAGCGGCCTCGTCGGGGCTCATGAGCAGGCCGTTGGCCTTCATGCCAACGAAGTTGGCGCGGTCGGGAAAGGCCGCCGGGTCACCCGCACGCAGCTGCACCTGCATGTCGGTGTCGATCACGCCGGGCGCCAGCGACACGATGCGGGCGCCGTTGGGCCGCAGGGCTTCTTCCAGCGCCACGCAGCGGCTGAAGTGGTCCATGCCGGCCTTGGCGGCGCAGTAGCCGGCCTGACTGGCCATGGCGCGCCGGCCCAGACCGGAGGAGATGTTGAGCACCTTGCGCGGCACGTTCCAGCCCGCCGTGGCGCGCAGGAAGGCGCCGGTCAGCGCCATCGGCGCCTCCAGGCCCACACGCAGCGCCTGCGTCAGGTCTTCGACCGGCACGTCGCCAATCGGTGCGATGCGCGGGATCACGCCCGCGTTGTTGACCAGCGTGGCGCCGCTGAGATCGGCGGGGCTGATCGTGCCGAGCCAGTCGGCCAGCCGGCGGGCGGCGGCGGGGGCGTCGGCCAGGTCCAGCTGCCATTGTTCGGCCTGAGCCAGTTCGTCGTTGGCGCGGCGTGCGATGCACAGCAGGCGGTTGTCCGGTGTCTGCAGGCGTTTGGCCAGGGCCAGGCCCATGCCGCGCGAGGCGCCGGTGAGGATGTAGAGGTGTCGGGTCATGCCGCCATTTTGCGTCAGGGCCGGGAACCCCTGCCATGTGGCGGGCACAATGAACCCATGTGGATCGACACCCATTGCCACCTCGACGCCCCTGAGTTCGGCGAGGGCCACGCGCTGGCGCTGCAGGCCCGCGTGCTGGCGGCCGGGCGGGGGGTGTCGCGCTGCGTGATCCCGGCCGTGGCGGTCTGGAACTTCGATGCCGTGCGGGCACTGGCCCATCACGCCGGCGACGCCTACGCGCTGGGCATACACCCGCTCTACGTGGCCGATGCGGCCGATGATGACCTGGACCGTCTGGACCAGGCTCTGTCGGAACACCGCAACGACCCGCGCCTGGTGGCGGTGGGCGAGATCGGCCTGGACCTTTTCGTGCCCGAACTCACCGAGGAGCCCTTGCGCTCGCGCCAACAGCACTTCTACCGCGAGCAGCTGCGGCTGGCGCGTCGCCACGGTCTGCCGGTCATCCTGCACGTGCGCCGTTCGGCCGATCTGCTGCTGCAGCAGCTGCGCCGCATCGAAGTCCCGGGCGGTATTGCCCACGCCTTCAACGGCAGCGAGGCGCAGGCCCAGGCCTTTACCGCGCGCGGTTTTGCGCTGGGTTTTGGTGGTGCCATGACCTTCGATACCGCGCGCCAGCTGCGCCGCCTCGCGACCCAGCTGCCGCTGGATGCGCTTGTGCTGGAAACCGACGCACCGGACATCCCGCCGCACTGGCTCTATGTGAACGCCGAGCGCCGCGCGGCCGGCGAGCCGCAGGGCCTCAACACGCCAGCCGAGTTGCCGCGCATAGGCCGCGTGCTGGCCGACCTGCGTGGTCTGCCGGCCGACGAGGTGGCCCGCGCCACCACGGCCAATGCGCTGCGCGTGCTGCCCCGTCTGGCGGGGGTGGCCGATGCTTGACGGTCTGGCGCCGGTCATCGACGCACGCACCCGCCTGATCGTGCTGGGGAGTTTCCCGGGTCGGGTTTCGTTACAGACCCAGCGTTACTACGCCCATCCGCAGAACCATTTCTGGAAGATACTCGCGGCCATCTGGAACCAGCCCCTGACCGACATGCCCTACGACGACCGCCTGCACGCCATCCGACACAAGGGCCTTGGCCTGTGGGACGTGTACGCCAGCTGCGAACGCGAGGGCAGTCTGGACAGCGCCATCCGCAACGCCGCCCTGAACGACCTGGGCAGCCTGCGCACCCGCTGCCCGCAGCTGCAGGCCGTGGCCCACAACGGCGGCGAGAGCTTTCGCCACGCGCGCCACACCCAGGGACTGGGGGTACCGCTGTACCGCCTGCCGTCCACCAGCCCGGCCAACGCCAGCTGGTCGTTCGAGCGCAAACGCGCCGCCTGGCACGAGGTGCTGCAACGCCACGGGGTGGCGGCATGAGCGCGATGACCGGGTTTCCCGAAGTCAATTTCTCCGAGCACGGCGACGTGCGCTACCTGCACCTGGGCACCGAATGGGTTCAGGGCTCCATGCTGATCGATGCGCCTTTCGACATCGAACTGGAGTACGTGCAGCGCATGATGGCCTGGCTGCTGTTCGTGGAGCCCGCCAGCGTGGTGGAGCGCCGGGCCATGCAGCTGGGGCTGGGGGCAGCGACGCTCACCAAGTTCCATTTCAAGAAGCTGCGCATGGACACCACGGCCGTGGAGATCAACCCGCAGGTGATTGCGGTGTGCCGCCACTGGTTCAAGCTGCCGCCCGACGGGGCACGCCTGCGTGTGCTGCTGGCCAACGCGGCCGAGGAAATCCGCAAACCCGTGCACCGTGGCACGGTGGACGCCCTGCAGGTGGACCTGTACGACCACGAGGCAGCAGCCCCCGTGCTGGACGACGAGGCCTTCTACGCCGATTGCCGGGCCTTGTTGACGGACGACGGTTGCATGACGGTCAACCTGTTCGGTCGCGACGCCAGCTACGAACGTTCGCTGGAAAAGATCAGTGCCGCGTTTGGCCCCCAGGCGGTCTGGGCCTTCAAGCCCACCCGCGAGGGCAACACCATCGTGCTGGCACAGCGCACGCCCCAGCAGCCGGCGCGTGCCGAACTGCTGGCCCGTGCCGAGGTGGTGCAGTCGCGCTGGGGTCTTCCAGCCACCAAGTGGTTGCGCCTCTTCAAACCCATGGTCGCGTAACCATGATCAAGAACCGCAGCGACTTCATCGTCGGGTTGCTGTGCCTGCTGGCCGGTCTGGGCTACGCCTGGGCCGCGAGTTTCCTGGAGATCGGCGGTGCCATGGACATGGGGGCGGGCTTTTTCCCGCTGCTGCTGGCCTTGCTGCTGATGCTGGCCGGCGGCGCACTGCTGTTCCGAGCCCTCGCCATCGAGACGGAAGGCGCGGGCGTGCCACAGACCTGGAACCTGCGGCCGCTGCTGTGGGTGCTGGGCGCGCTGGTGCTGCTGGGTTTTGCGGTGCACACCGTCGGTTGATGGCCTGAGGCTGGCATGGAGTTCGAACTGCTGGACCCCCTCGTGCACGGCCTTTCGGTGGCCACACAGGGACCCGTGTTCTTCTGGCTGCTGGTGGGCTGTGTGCTGGGGTTGCTGGTAGGCGTGCTGCCCGGCCTGGGCCCCGCGCCCGCCATGGCGCTGCTGCTGCCCTTCGTTGCCACGTTGCCACCGATGGCTGCGCTGGTGATGCTGGCAGCCGTCTACTACGGCGCGCAGTACGGCGGCTCGGCATCAGCGGTCTGGGCCAATGTGCCGGGCGAATCGTCCTCGGCCATGAGCTGTCACGACGGCCACCCGCTGGCCCAGCAGGGCCGCGCGCGGCTGGCGCTCAACGTGGCCACGGGTGCGTCCTTTGTGGCCGGCCTGTGTGGCGTGCTGCTGCTGGCGCTCGCCTCGCCGGTGCTGGTGGCCCTGAGCTACCACTTCGGGCCGGCCGAGTACGTGTCACTTTATGTGCTGGGTCTGCTCGGTGCCTGCGTGCTCGCCTCGGGTGGCTTCGTCAAGGCCGTGGCCATGGTGCTGCTGGGTTCGCTGCTGGGCCTCTCGGGTGTGGACTCGCACACCGGCGTGACCCGCTTCGTGGGCGAGTGGCCGCACTGGCAGGACGGCCTGGGCTTTGTGCCCATGGCGCTGGGCCTGCTGGCGGTGGCCCCCACCATCGCCTGCCTGGCCGAGTACAAGCCGCTGGTGCTGGCCCCGCGCGAGCAGCCTGGCGCCCCCTGGCCCTCGCGCGACGAGTTGCGTAACGTGGCCCCTGCCGTGTTGCGTGGCACCGCCATCGGTATCGTGCTGGGCGTGTTCCCCGGTGGCGGGGCGCTGCTGGCTTCGCTGGTGGCCTACAGTGTGGAAAAGTCGGTCTCGCGCGAGGCCGCGCCGCCCCTGGGGCAGGGCCACCTGCGCGGTCTGGCCGCCCCCGAAGCCGCCAACAATGCGGGCGCACAGGCCGCCTTCATTCCCACGCTCGCGCTCGGACTGCCGGCCAATGCCATCATGGCCCTGCTGCTGGGGGTGCTGGTGCTGCACCGCATCGAACCCGGCCCGCAGCTCATGGGTTTGCAGCCCGACCTGTACTGGGGCCTGGTGATGTCCATGCTGCTGGGCAACGGTGTGCTGCTCCTGCTGAACCTGCCGCTGGCGCGCCTGTGGCCCCACGTGCTGGGATGGCCGCCGGCGCGCTGGCTGCCGGCCGTGCTCCTGGCCCTGGGCATGACCTACTTTGCCAGCACCCACGGCGCCTGGGCCGTGTGGACGGCAGCGGCCTTCGGCCTGCTGGGCCACCTGCTGCACCAGCTGCGCTGCCAGGCCTCGTTGGTGGTGCTGGGCTTCGTGCTGGCACCCTGGATCGAGGCCCACCTGCGTCGTGCGCTGCTGCTGGCCCGCGGCGACTGGACGGTGTTTGCCACCCGTCCGATCTCGGCGGCACTGCTGTTCGTGGCACTGGTCTTGCTGCTGGTGGTGCTGTTGCCGACGCGGCGCAAGCCGCAGGGCCAGGCCCTGACCCGAGAATGAACCCGCCCATGAAGTTCCATCCCGAACGCGCCGAACTGCACAACGAGATCCACGCCCGCCCGCCCGAGGCCATGGCGGTGCCGCTGGCGCTGGCCCATGTCGTGGTGCTGGCCGATGCCGCTGGCCGCGAGGCCAGCCGCTCCCACCTGGGCGCACTGATGCGCGAGCACCACCTGCCGCCGCCGGACGCGGGCGCCATCCACCTGCGGGCCGACCTCGGGCCGTTCCGCCTGCGCTGGGAGCTGCACACCGAGTTTGTGACCTACACCTTCCAGCGCCCGCTCGATGCCGAGACACCGCTGGATGGCGAATGGCCGCGCGCGCTCGACGTGGTGCCGCAGGACTGGCTCGCCGGCCTGCCCGGTCAGTGCCTGTGTGCCATGCATCTGTGGGCGCTGCCTACGCCGGTGGCCCAGCGCCAGGCGCTGGTGCGCCGCCTGCTGCGCGAAGACTCGCTCATGGCCTCGCGCGTGGCCGATGCCCAGGCCGAACTGCACACCGACCTCGCCCTGCACGCCGACGGTTTCTCCCGTTCGCTGGTTTTCGTGGACGGGATCTCGCCCCGTCGCCTGGGCCGGCTGGTGCAGCGCGTGCTGGAGATCGAGACCTACCGCATGGCCGCACTGCTGGGGCTGCCCGTGGCCCGCGAGGCGGGTGCGCTGCTGGCGCGGGGCGAATCCGAACTGGCCTCGCTGGCACAGGCCATACGCACCGCCGGGCGCGAGCAGGAGCCCGAGCTGCTGGACCGCCTGACGCGCCTGGCCGGCGAGGTCGAGAGCCACTACGCGGCCACCCATTCGCGCTTTTCGGCCAGCAACGCCTACTTCGATCTGGTGACCCGCCGCATCGCCGACATCGCCGAGCAACGCCTCGAGGGACAGCAGACCGTGCGCGACTTCCTGGAGCGCCGCCTCACTCCCGCCATGAACACCTGTGCCTGGGCGGTTCGGCGCCAGCAGGCGCTGTCCGAGCGAATCTCGCGCATGAGCAACCTGCTGCGCACCCGCGTCGAGATCGAGCAGCAGCAGAGCAGCCAGGCCCTGCTGGCCACCATGAACCAGCGCCAGGACCTGCAGCTCAAGCTGCAGACCACGGTGGAGGGCCTGTCGGTCGCAGCCATCACCTACTACGTCACCGGGCTGATCGGCTACCTCGCCAAAGGCGCGGCCAAGCTGGGCTGGCCATTCAGTGCCGAGGCCACGGTGGCGGTGTCGGTGCCGCTGGTGGCCGCCGCCGTCTGGTGGTCACTGCGGCGGCTGCACCACAAGCTCTGGAAAGCGCCGGCATGAGCCGTGCGCTGGGCCGCCGTGCCTGGCTGGCCGCGGGGGCGGTCCTGCTGCTGGCCGCCTGCAACAGCGAGCCCCGGGGCACGGCCCTCGCACCTGGTGCCACCGTGCTGGCCCTGGGCGACTCCATCACCTTCGGAACCGGGGCTCCGCCACACGCCAGCTACCCCGCCGTGCTGGCGCAGCTCACGGGCTGGAACGTGGTCAACGCTGGCGTGCCGGGTGACGTGTCGGCACAGGCGCTGGAACGCCAGCCGGCCTTGCTGCAGCAGCACGCACCTGCGCTGGTGCTGCTGTCCATCGGTGGCAACGATTTCCTGCGCCAGCTGCCCGAGGCGCAGACCCGCGAACACATCCGCCAGACCGTGGCGCAGGCGAAGGCATCGGGCGCGCAGGTGCTGCTGGTCGCTGTGCCGCGCCCCAGCATGGCCGGAGCGCTGATCGGCAGCCTGAGCGACCACCCCCTGTACGAGGAACTGGCGCAGGAGCTGAAGCTGCCCCTGCACGCCAGAGGCTGGGCCCGCGTGCTCAGCGACGCCGACCTGCGCTCCGACGCCATACACGCCAACGCAGCGGGCTACGAGGCCTTCGCCCGCGGTCTGGCCGAAACCCTGCGCGAGCGCGGCCTGCTCGCCGGCCGATGAACGGCCCGGAACCCTGTTGCCGCAGCCGCATCACAAGCCGTTCCATCCACCCCGACAACGGAGACCTGCCATGACCCCTGCCCAGCCCCGTTTGACCGCTGCCGATTTCGATCAGGACCTGCTGATCCTTTTCGATGCCTACGTGCACGGCGACATCGACCGCCGCATGTTCCTCGAGCGCGCCAAACGCTATGCAGTGGGCGGTGCCACGGCGGCAGGGCTGCTCGCTTCGCTGAGCCCGCAGTTCGCGGCCGCGCAGGTGGTCAAACCCGATGACGCCCGCATCCGCACCGAGCGCGTGACCTACGCTTCGCCCGCCGGCCACGGCACCGTCAACGCCTATCTGGCCCGTCCGGCCAACGCCAGCGGCCCGCTGCCCGGTGTGCTGGTGGTGCACGAGAACCGGGGCCTGAACCCGCACATCGAGGACATCGCGCGCCGGCTCGCGCTCGACGGTTTTGTTGCGCTCGCACCCGACATGCTGACCTCACTGGGAGGCTACCCCGGCGACGAGGACAAGGCGCGGTCGTTGTTCGCCCAGCTTGACCAGACCAAGTGCAACGAAGACTTCGTGGCCGGCGCCACCGTGTTGCGCACCCGGCCCGAGTGCAACGGCCGGGCCGGTGTGGTGGGCTTCTGCTATGGCGGCTCCATCGCCCACATGCTGTCCATCCGTGCGCCCGAACTGCGCGCCGCGGTGCCGTTCTACGGCGGCTCGCCGGCGCCGGCGATGGCGGTGCAGGTCAAGGTGCCGCTGCTGATCCACTTCGCGGCGGTGGACGAGCGCATCAACGCGGCCTGGCCGGCCTACGAAGCGGCACTCAAGGCCGCGGGCGCCCGGTACGAGGCCCACCAGTACCCCGGCACCCAGCACGGCTTCAACAACGACACCACGCCGCGTTTCGACGAGGCCGCCGCCAGGCTGGCCTGGGGCCGCACGCTGGACTTCTTCCGGGCCCAGCTGCGAGGCTGACCGGTTCCTGTCACAAAGCCCCGGCATCTGCAGGCATCCTGGGGCAAATCCCCGTCCGTCTGGGGGCGTGGCGGGGCAGCGGGCAGGGCGGGGCGCCCCGTGGTATGGTGCGGCCCCTGTCAGACCGCACTCCAACAAGACCATGAAGACACAAGGCGTCACCGAGGGACTGGGCGCACGGACGGCCGAGCTCGGCCGCGAACGCCTGCTGGGCATGCGCCGCGGCCTGGAAAAGGAAAGCCTGCGTGCGCTGCCCGACGGCAAGCTGGCCCTCACGCCCCACCCGCTGGCACTGGGCTCCGCGCTGACGCACCCTCACATCACCACCGACTACAGCGAGTCGCAGCCGGAACTCATCACCGGCGTGCACGCCAGCGTCGAGGCCTGCCTGGACGAACTCACCGCCGTGCACCAGCACGTGGTGCGCACCCTGCGCGCCGAAGGCGATGAGCGCCTGTGGGTCTCCAGCATGCCCTGTGGCCTGCCCACCGACGAGACCATCCCGCTGGGCCGCTACGGCTCGTCCAACGTGGGGCGCGCCAAGAGCGTCTACCGTATGGGTCTGGGCCACCGCTATGGCCGTCGCATGCAGACCATCTCGGGCATCCACTACAACTGGTCGCTGCCGGGCGTCGACAACGCGGGCTACTTCGGCCTGATCCGCAACTTCCGCCGCCACGCCTTCCTGCTGCTGGTGCTGTTTGGCGCCTCGCCTGCGCTGTGCAAGACCTTCGTCGAAGGCCGCCAGCACGAGCTGCAGCCACTGGGCGAGGGCAGCATGCACATGCCCTTCGGCACCTCGCTGCGCATGGGCCGCCTCGGTTACCAGAGCGATGCCCAGGCCTCGCTCAACGTCAGCTACAACGACCTCGAAGGCTACGCCGCGTCATTGCACGAGGCCTTGACCCAACCCTACCCGGCCTACGAGGCGGTGGGCATACGCAACCCGGGTGGCGACTACAACCAGCTCGCCACCACGCTGCTACAGATCGAGAACGAGTTCTACGGCACCATCCGCCCCAAACGCGTGATTTTCCCCGGCGAGCGCCCGCTGCACGCGCTGCGCGAGCGCGGCGTGGAGTACGTGGAAGTGCGGCTGATGGACCTCGATCCGTTCGAGCCCATTGGCATCAACGCGTCCACCCTGCGGTTTCTCGACGTGTTCCTGCTGCACTGCCTGCTGGCCGACAGCCCGCCCGACACCCCGCAGGAGATCACCGAACTCAAGCTCAACCAGCACCTCACGGCCGCCCGTGGGCGCGAGCCGGGTCTGCTGCTCAAGCGCGGCGGGCGGGACGTGGCGCTGGCCGACTGGGCGGCCGAACTGATGGCGCAGCTGAGGCCCATCGCGGCCGAACTGGACCGCGTGCAGGGTGGCAACGCCCATGCCGAGTCCGTTGCCGCGGCCGCTGCGGCGCTGGCTGCCCCCGACACGCTGCCGTCGGCCCGGGTGCTGCAGGCCGTGCAGGTGCAGCACGGTGGATCGTTCGTCTCCTTCGTGCGCGAGCGTTCGCAGCTGACCCACGAACACCTGCTGGGCCTGCCCTGGAGTGCCGAACAGCAGGCACAGTTCGAGGCCATGGCGCGCCAGTCGGTGGAGGACCAGCGCGCCATCGAGGCGGCTGACACGCTGCCGTTCGAGATCTACCGCCAGCAGTACGTGTCGGCCGAGCGGCTGGGGCGACCCAAGGCCTGAGCGCCCGGTTCACTGCGTGGAGTGCAGGCCGATCACGTTGCCCTCTGTATCTTTGGCCAAGGCGATGAAGCCGTATTCGCCGATGGAAAACTTGGCCTCGAGCAGCTGGCCACCGGCGGCGTTGACCCGGCCGGCCTCGACCGCACAGTCGGCGCACGAGAAGTACACCAGCGTGCCGCCACCGCCCGGCTTCATGTGCGGGCTTTTCACCAGCGCGCCGGCAGCGCCCGGGCCGTTGTCCAGCCACTGGAAGGCGCACATGGCCATATCTGCGCCCTGCGTGGGCAGGTCCACCAGGTCGCGCTGGATCACGGCCTGGTAGAAGGCCTTGGCGCGGGCCATGTCGTCCACGTAGAGCTCGAACCATCCGACGGCGTTGCGTTGGGGTTGCATGGGGTGTCTCCGGTTGTGCAAAAGGCCAGTGTAGGCAGCGCGCTGCGGGGTCACAAGCCCGGGTCGCGGCACAATCCGGGTTTCAGAAAACCGTCACGAAAGCGTCCGCAACATGTCCATCCAGTGGTTCCCTGGCCACATGCACCTGACCCGCCAGGCCATTGCCGAACGTCTGGAGGACACCGACGTGGTGATCGAGCTGCTGGACGCGCGTCTGCCCGGCTCCAGCGCCAACCCGCTGCTGGCCGAGCTGATCGGCAACAAGCCCTCGCTCAAGCTGCTCAACAAGCAGGACCTTGCTGACCCGCAGCGCACCGCCCTCTGGCTGGAGCACTACAACGCCCGCCCCGGCACGCGTGCCCTGCCGCTGGAAGCCAGCGATACCGCGCCTACACAGCGTCTGCTCAAGGCCTGCCACGAACTGGCCCCCACGCGGCGTGGGCTGGACCGTCCCATGCGGGTGCTCACCTGTGGCATCCCCAACGTGGGCAAGTCCACGCTGATCAACACGCTGGTGGGCAAAAAGGCCACCCACACCGGTGACGAGGCCGGCATCACCCGCCAGGAAAAGCGCATCGTGCTGGCCGATGACTTCCACCTGTACGACACACCCGGCATGTTGTGGCCCCGCATATCGGTGCCCCAGAGTGGCTACCGCCTCGCCGCCAGCGGCGCCGTGGGCCGCAACGCCTACGACGAGCAGGATGTGGCCATGGACCTGCTGTCGTACCTGCGGGTGCACTACGCCGCAGGCCTGCAGGCGCGTTACCGGCTCGATGACCTGACCACGCTGGCCCATCTTGACGACGAGCAGCTGCTCTCGCTGATCGGCAGCAAGCGCGGCGCCCTGATGGGAAAGGGCCGTGTCAACCTGCAGAAGGCTGCCGAGATCGTGCTGACCGAATTCCGCGCCGGCCAGCTGGGCCGCATCACGCTGGAGACGCCCGAGCAGTTCGCGACCTGGGCCGAAGCTGCACGGCTGGCCGATGTGGAACGCGCGGCCCGCAAGCAGGCCCGTGACGCGGCGCGCAAATCGGGTTCGCGCACGCGCTGAGCCGCGCCGTCAGCGCAGGCGATCGAAATCCCACTCGGCATCGCGCGCCCGGTCGCGCGCGTAGCGGTACTCTCGGTCCAGGCGGCGCAGGTCATCGCGCACGTCCTGGCGTTCCTTGTCGGTCGTGGCCCGGCGCAGCAAGGTCTCCAGGTGGTGGCGGCGGTTCTCCAGTTCGTCCACCGCGCGGCGGGCCTGGTACAGGTTGCGCCCGATGGCGTGCCGCT
The DNA here is from genome assembly GCA_943368755.1 of Synechococcus sp. UW140. GTDB lineage: Bacteria > Pseudomonadota > Gammaproteobacteria > Burkholderiales > Burkholderiaceae_C > Hydrogenophaga. The sequence continues at coordinate 30,326 of CALRLO020000033.1, forward strand.
GGCGGAACTCCATGTCCAGGCCCGCAGGGCACACGCCCCGGTAGGGCTGGCCCGCAAGCCCAAGCCGGGCCGCGTTCTCCAGCCGGCAATAGCCCGCCAACCCCTGCGCACGGCCGGCCAGGTAGCGGCCGGTGTCCGGTGCCACCTGGGCTTTGGCACAGGCCTCGGCCCGCTGGTCCAGGCGGTACAGCGCCTCGCCGTTCTGCCCATCCTGCACACCCACCACGTACCAGTCGGTCCGCAGGCATTCTTCGGGCGACATGACGGCGCAGCCGCCCAGCAGGGCAGTGGCCAACGAGGCGGTAACCAGGGCGGTGCGGGTGAGGTTCATGGAAAAGGGCGAGCGCTTTTGTGCCAAGGCTGATACAATACATGCCGTCGCTGCGGATTGCTTACCTTCGCAGCGTTTGTTGTCTGACACGGTCTGCGGTTCCATCAACACCGCCCAGCCAGTTGCCCGAGCGGCCCCACTGGTTGTCAAACTCCCCGCCAAGGCGAGCTCCACTACCCGCCCGATCATCCGGGCACTCTCCTGGCCTGCCCCTGTGGCAGGCATGCCCCCGGCCCCGACAAAGCCACCGGCATCCGCATCTTTTTTCGCGATCAGCAGGGCGGTCGCGTCCACCATGGCCACCACACTAGAAAAACCATTCTCGGTGGGCAAGTTTCTTGTCTCGCCCCTGAGCCGGCTCACCGAAGCCGGCGACTACATCGCCAGCACCTCCATCCGCAGTGGACGGGGTTCCGGCACCCACGACCGCATCTTCCGCTTCCTGCCCCGGTTCGACACCCGGCAGGGCGCGCTGGCCTATGCCGCGCGCGAGGGCCGCTGCCTGGCCCTGCAGCAGTAAGTTGCACACCCATCGACACCATCCCAGAACCTCACAGGAGTTTGCATGGCGAAAGAAGACTTGATTGAAATGCAGGGCAAGGTCGACGAAGTCCTGCCCGATTCACGCTACCGCGTGACGCTGGAGAACGGGCACTCGCTGATCGCCTACTCGGGCGGCAAGATGCGCAAGAACCACATCCGCGTGCTGGCCGGCGACCGTGTGTCGCTCGAACTCTCGCCCTACGACCTGAACAAGGGCCGCATCACCTTCCGCCACCTCGAGCAGCGCTCGGGTGGCTCCCACTCCCCGGCGCAACGCAAGACCCGTTGATCGGTTGAACCCGAGGCCTTGATCAGGATGGCAAGCCATCGCGCACCGGAACGGCCTCACCCTCGAAAGTACTGAACCATGAACAACAAACTCTATGTGGGCAACCTGCCCTACACCGTTGACGACAACGCCCTGCAGCACAACTTCTCGGGCTACGGCTCGGTGCAGTCGGCCAAGGTCATGATGGACCGCGACACCGGCCGCTCCAAAGGTTTCGGCTTTGTCGAAATGGGCTCCGACGCCGAAGCCCAGGCCGCCATCGACGGCCTCAACGGCATGCAGGTGCAAGGCCGCGCCATCACCGTGAACGTGGCACGCCCCAAGGAAGCCCGTCCGGACAGCCGCGGTGGCAGCGGCGCCCGCTACGGTGCCGGCCGTCAGTCCTACTGATCGCCCGCCCCATGAAAAAACCCGCGCTGCCGAAAGGCACGCGGGTTTTTTTGTTGACCGGTTGGTGGAGCGGAGGAGGATCGAACTCCCGACCTTCGCATTGCGAACGCGACGCTCTCCCAGCTGAGCTACCGCCCCACGGAACACGCGGATTCTAGCAATTGCGCACAATGCGCGCATGAACACCACACTGCCTGCCATCGAGCTCGAAACCGGCTCCAACCCCACGGCCAGCATCGTCTGGATGCATGGCCTGGGTGCCGACGGCAACGACTTCGTGCCCATCGCACAGGAACTCGATCTGGACCCCATCGGCCCGGTGCGTTTCGTCTTCCCCAACGCCCCCGCCATCCCCGTCACCATCAACAGCGGCTACACCATGCCCGCGTGGTACGACATCTACCCCGACCGCGGCATGGAAGACGAGGCCGGCCTGCGCCGCTCGCAGGGCGAGATCGAAGCGCTGATCGCTCGCGAGAAGGCGGGCGGCGTGCCCGCCCACCGCATCGTCGTGGCCGGCTTCTCGCAGGGGTGTGCCATGGCGCTGCTGACCGGCCTGCGCCACAACGAGACGCTGGCCGGCATCGTCGGCCTGTCGGGTTACCTGCCGCTGGCCGCAAAAACCGCCGCCGAGCGCCACACGGCCAACACCGCCACCCCCATCTTCATGGCCCACGGCAGCCGCGATCCCGTCGTGGTGCTGCCACGCGCCACCGCCTCGCGCGATGCGCTGCAGGCGCTGGGCCACACCGTGGAGTGGCACGACTACCCCATGGAGCACACCGTGTGCCTGGAAGAGGTGCAAGACCTCAACCAGTGGCTGCTGCGCGTGCTGGCCGGCAAGCCGGCCTAAAGGTCGTACTCCACCGAGCTTTCAGGCAGCACGCTCAGGTCCAGCGGGCGCACCGCGCCCATCCACATCGCGCGGTCGCGGTGGTCTATGAGGTCCTGCCCCGTGATGGGGTGGATGAACACCACCAGCGAACCGCGGTTGAGTGCCAGCCACGGCACCACGTCCGCAAACAGCGCTGCCTTGAAGGCGAGCTGGCAGCTCCAGTCGGGGTGCGGCCCCACTGGCCTCTCATGCACCCGCCCCATCTTCAAAGGAAACCGCGCCGCCGCCGCCTCGCACAGCGCGCGTGCCAGGGGCAGCGTGTCCGCGTTGAAGTACACATGGGCGTGGTAGCCGTAGATGTCGGGCGTGGCGTGCGTGTTCATGTTCAGGCCGGGTGGATGCGCACCGAGTAACTGGCCGAGCCCTCTGCCCACGCCTGCAGCCGGTCGATGTTCGGGTGAGACCCCGGGTGGGCCCGGGCCGATGCGGTGTGCTCGCAGAACAGCTCCAACCCCTCAGCCGCTGCGGCGGGTGTGATGACACCGCCGTGCTTTTGCGCGAGCGCGTGGTACACGGCCACCGAGCCAGCCTTGCCGGGCTGGTTGTCGATGCGGGCCACCACCGCACCGCTGGCGTCCAGCAATTCAATGGCGGCGACGTGGGCGGCGGAGGGCAGTTGCTGCAGCTGTTCGGCGAAGTTCATGGAAAAGGGGCAAGGAAAAGGTTCCCCCAGCTTACCTCGGGTGCCATCAGGTTTGCCCTAGTTGGGCGTGGGCCGCCTGCGCACTAGCATGGGCCCAGGCCGTATGGAGCTTTCGCAATGACCGAAGTCGATCAGCAACACGCCGTCAAGCAGGGCCACTGGTACGCCGGAGGCCTCACCCCGTGCCCGGTCCGCATCGTGCAGCTGGCGGTGCTGTACGGTAGCCACGACCCCGACGACCCGCCCGAGATGGCCGAAGACGTGGCCACCGACTGCTTCTACATCCGCTACCGCCCCCCCGGTGCGCACGAACACTGGCGCAACGGTGGCATGGCGCTCACGCTGCGCGAGGCCGTGTTCCTGGCCGAACGCAAGCTGGGGCCGGGCGTGCAGTGGGACGACTGAGCCGCCGCGCCCCATCCCCCTCAGGCCTGCCACACCCCAAACCCCGCCGAGCGCAGGTCAATGCCGATTTCCACCTCGCGCTCAGCGGCTTCTTCGTAGCGCATGGGGTTGAAGCCCTCGTACAGGTCGGGCAGCAGGCGCAGGCCGTACTTGAAGACGTAGCGGTTGGCCTGTATGCCGGCCTTGTGCTTGTCGAAGCGCACGTCCGGGTCCAGGCCCGTCATGCCCACGTACACGCAGGGCTTGCCTTCCACATAGCCCGGGTTGTTCTTGCGGAACTTGGGCTCCTGCAGCACATCCGGGTGCAGCTCCACCACGTACACGTTGTGGTGCGGGCGCCGCGCCATGGTCCGGTGCCGTGCTCAGAGCCAGGTGGGGCCCGGGCTGGTCTGGATGGTGAACTCTGGCGTGCCGCCCAGCACGAACGCGCCCAGCAGCAGGCTCAGCAGCGCCATGAAGAGGCTGGCCCAGAACGCCGTCCAGAACCCGTCGAGCTGAAACCCCTTCACCAGCTTGGCCACCAGCATCAGCACCAGCGCGTTGATGACCAGCAGGAACAGCCCGAAGGTGATGAGCGTGAGCGGCAGCGTGAGCACCACCAGCAGCGGCCGTACCACCGCGTTGGCCAGGCCCAGCAGCAGCGCTGACACCACCAGCGCGCCCGCGCCGCTGAAGCGCAGGCCCTTGAACACGTGGCTGGCCACCCACAGCGCAAACGCGGTGATGGCCCAGTGGAGGAGGAAGGGGGTGAGGTTGGCGGTCATGGGGTGACTGTAGCGGGATGGGAAATCACCTATAGGCGCGCCAAAGCCTGGCTCACCTTCTGTGCCGCTGCGATCAGGTCCTTGACCAGCTTCTCGTCCACATCCAGCAGACCTTCGTACTCGCCCACGTTGCGCCGGTTGTGGCACATCGCCAGCACGCGCCACACCTCGGGCCCCAGGCCCAAGGTCGCCGGCAGCGCCTGGAGGACGATGTAGCAGTTGCTGGCCCGATAGGCTTGAATCCATCCTTCGCCACACGATTCTTGAAACCTGTCCGGCAATCGTTTCGACCCAATCCGGGCCACCACCTCGTTAGGCGAAGTGGAGGAGTTGACGTCGGCGACGGCCTTGCACAATTCGGCCGACATGTGGAACGTGCTGCCAGGTTCCGCAGATCCCTGGTTCATCTTGCCGGGAGCTGCCTTGGCGGGCGCTACCAACTCCCCGATGGAGCCCAAAACCCCTGCCATACTTAAACTGGTGTGGTTGATTTTCCTATCCCTTGGATTCACCGGTCCCCTTTCTGCGACAGCCCTGCATGCCTACCACTCTCACGCCGCCCGCAAAGCTGCTGCAACTGCTACCCGAGGCGGTGGTGCAAACCGATGCGCTGTGGGAGATCACTTACCTGAATCCGGCGTGGGCCACGCTCACCGGCCATTCGGTGGAGGCAGCGCTCGGCAGGTCTCTGCTTGAATTTGTGCATCCCGGCGACATTGGCACCATGCGCTCGGGCATGCCGGTGTTCCGGTTGCGATTTGCCGATGGGGACTATCGCTGGGTGCGTCTGAAACTCCACCCGGAGACGGATGCGGCGGAGCGGGTGATCTGCCGCCAGGGTGTCCTGATCGAGATCACCGAGGTCACCGAGCAGGTGCTGGTGGAGATTCGCCAGCGCTTTTTGCGCTTGCTGGAAACCATTGATGGCGTAGTTTGGGAAGCTGAAATCGGGGTGGGCAATACCTTCCTGAGCCCGCAGGTCGAACGGTTGTTTGGCTACTCCGTGGAGGAGTGGCGGTCTGACCCGGGCTTTTGGCGGGCGCATGTGCATCCCGATGATCTGGCGCAGGCCCTGCTTATCGACGATGCCGCCTACAACGCCACGCACAGCTATGCCTACGAGATGAGTTATCGGCTGATTGCAAAGTCAGGCAAGGTCGTGTGGGTGCGCGATCTGTGCCGCGCAGTGGTCGAGCCGGGGCGGCCGAACCGCATGATCGGCCTGATGATCGACGTCACCCAGCAGAAGAACACCGAACTCGAGTTGTTGCGCTCCGAAATCCGCTATTCGCTGGCGACCCGCGGATCCAATGACGGCATCTGGTACTGGGACTTGCGAACGGACGCCCTGCATGTGTCCGGGCGCTTTCACCAGATCGTCGGGCTGGGCAGCGGCGACCATGTGCACGACGGTGGCTGGAGCTTTCTTGAGCAGCTCATCGATCCCGAAGATCGCATGCGCGTGCAGGCAGCCTACCGCAGGCACCTGTCGGGGAACAGTCCGAACTTTTCGGTGGATTTCCGCGCGTTCCACGCGGCTGGACGGCTGGTGTGGGTCAATTGGCGCGGGCTCGCCGAGTTTGACGATGGCGTTGCGGTGCGCATGGCGGGCTCGTTGAGCGATCTGGCTGACCGTGGCAGTTCCTACGATGCGTTGACCAGTTTGCCCGGACGGCCGTTGTTCCGCGATCGCCTCGCGAATCTCATGGCGCTGCACCAGAACGAGGTTGCGGACGGTGATGGCGTGCCAACACACGATGGAGCCACCATGTTCGCCGTGCTGCTGCTGGATCTCAACGGGTTCAAGGCCGTCAATGACAACTACGGGCATCATGTGGGCGACCGGCTGTTGCAGCAGGTGGCGCGGCGGCTCGAATCCTGCGTGCGGGCGGTTGATCTGGTCGCCCGCATGAGTGGCGACGAGTTCAATGTGCTGTTGGAGTCCATTGATCCCGCTGAAGCCAGCAACCGCGCCCAACAGATCGCCGCCGCACTCGCAGCGCCTTACGTGGTCGGCGAACACACCGTGATCAGCGGCGCGAGTATTGGACTGGTCAGCAGTGCATCCAGGCTGGCGACGGTGGACGACTACCTGCGTGCCGCAGACACCGCGATGTACCAGGCCAAGAGCCAGTCATTGGGCGTATGCGTGTTTCAACCTGCCTGCCGCTCCTGCTCCTGAATGTCAGTTCATGGTGCCGAGAGCGATCCGACGCCGCCGATCTGACGACCGGCTGCACCCGGTGCACAGCAGACTGCGGACCCCAGGCCCTTGGCGGGTCCCAAGGGTCGAAAACAGTTGCCGAACAGAGAAATGGACAATCCCAGCAGAACAGATGGCTCTGCTGGGACTTGGTAGGTTGAGCAATGGAGGTGGGGTTATTTACCCCAAGAATCTTTCAACCCCGTCACCCGGTTGAACACCACTTTCCCCGCCCCATGGTCCTTGCGGTCAGCCACAAAGTAGCCGTGTCGCTCAAACTGGAACTTCTGGTCGGCCTGTGCCTGGGCCAGTGACGGCTCCACGTAGGCGGTGACGACCTTGAGGCTGTCGGTGTTCAGCGCGTCCAGGAAGTTCTTGCCGCCCGCGTCGGGGTGCGGGTCGCTGAACAGGCGGTCGTACAGGCGCACTTCGGCGCTCACGCCGTCGGCCACGCCCACCCAGGTAATGGCGGCTTTGGCTTTCACGCTGTCGGCGCCGGGGGTGCCGCTTTTGGTGCCGGGTATCACGCGAGCGTGCACTTCGGTCACTTGGCCGTCGGCGTCTTTGGCGCAGCCGGTGCACTCGATCACATAGCCGCCTTTGAGGCGCACCACGTTGCCGGGGAAGAGGCGCTTGTAGCCCTTGGGCGGCACTTCTTCAAAGTCTTCGCGCTCGATCCAGACTTCCTTGCCGATCTTGAACACGCGGTCGGGCGGGGGCGTCTGGCCTTCGGCTATGGCGCTGTGGGGCAGGGCGGGCTGGGTGCAGTCTTCGGTGTAGGTGTCGCTGCCAAAGGCCTCGGCCCAGTTGGTAAGCACCAGCTTGACCGGGTCCAGCACGGCCATGCCGCGGTGGGCCTTGTTTTCCAGGTCTTCGCGCAGGCAGCCTTCCAGCGTGCTGTAGTCGATCCAGCTGTCGCTTTTGGTCACGCCAATGCGTTCAGCAAACAGTTGCAGGCTCTCAGGCGTGTAGCCCCGGCGGCGCAGGCCCACGATGGTGGGCATGCGGGGGTCGTCCCAGCCGTTCACCTTGCCTTCGTTCACCAGCTGGGCCAGCTTGCGTTTGCTGGTGATGACGTAGGTGAGGTTGAGGCGCGCAAACTCGTACTGGCGCGGGGGCGGCGCCTTGAGCAGGCCACCTTCGGCCAGGCGCTCCAGCAGCCAGTCGTAAAACGGGCGCTGGTCTTCAAATTCCAGCGTGCAGATGGAGTGGGTGATCTGCTCCAGCGCATCCTCAATGGGGTGCGCGAAGGTGTACATGGGGTAGATGCACCACGTGTCCCCAGTGTTGTGGTGGGTGGCGCGGCGTATGCGGTAGATGGCCGGGTCGCGCAGGTTGATGTTGGGCGAGTCCATGGCTATCTTGGCGCGCAGCACGGCGGCGCCATCGGCCAGTTTCCCATCGCGCATCTCGCGAAAGCGCGCCAGGTTCTCGGCCGGCGTGCGGGCGCGGAAGGGGCTGTCCACGCCGGGTTTGCCAAAGTCGCCCCGGTTCACGCGCATCTCTTCGGCGGTCTGCTCGTCCACGTAGGCGTGGCCGGCCTCGATCAGGTACTCGGCGGCGCGGTACATGAAGTCGAAGTAGTTGCTGGCGTAGTAGAGGTGGTCCTCTTTTTTGCCCCCAAAGTCGGACGCCCAGCCGAAGCCCAGCCAGTGCACGGCGTCCACGATGGCATCCACGTACTCCTGCTCTTCCTTCTCGGGGTTGGTGTCGTCAAAGCGCAGGTGGCACACGCCGCCGTAGTCGCGCGCCAGGCCGAAGTTCAGGCAGATGCTCTTGGCGTGGCCCACGTGCAGGTAGCCGTTGGGCTCGGGCGGAAAGCGGGTGCGGATCCTGGCGGGGTCGGGCACACCGGCCTGGTGGTGGGCGGCGTCGCCGGGGCTGCCACCCCAGCGGCGGCTGGCGTAGGTGTTGGCGCTCAGGTCGTGCTCAATGATCTGACGCAGGAAGTTGCTGGGTTTTTCAGGGGTGGGGGCGCTCATGGCCCGATTTTAGGTGGCGTGTAACATCGCCGCCCCATGGTGACCCAACATTCGGCAGACCGGCCCTCGCGGCTGGCCCTCATCGACGCGCTCAAGGCGCTGGCCTCGCAGTTCATCGTGCTGCACCACCTGGCCTTTTACGGCCCCATGTCGGACTACACCCACCGCCTGTGGCCCGACTTCGTCGAATGGCTGAGCCAGGACGCGCGCATGGCGGTGCAGGTGTTTCTGGTCATCAGCGGTTTCCTCTCGGCCCGGGCGCTGGCGCCCGACGGCGTGGCCCGGTTCGGTTCGCCCTGGCGGTTGATCCGCTCTCGCTACGTCAAGATTGTGTTGCCCTATCTGGCTGCGCTGCTGGTGGCGGTGGCGTGCAACGAGCTGGCCCGGCTCTGGATGACCCACGACACCATCGGTGCGCCGCCCGGTCTGTGGCAGTTCGTCACCCACGCGCTGCTGCTGCACAGCCTGCTGGGGCATGAATCGCTGTCGGCGGGTGTGTGGTACGTGGCCATCGACTTTCAGCTGTTCGCCCTGTTCGTGGTGGCCCTGTGGGCGTCGCGCAGCCGGTCCATGGCACTCGCACTGGTGGCGGGGCTGGGCCTGGCCTCACTGTTCTACTTCAACCGCGACGCGGCTTGGGACAACTGGGCCGTCTATTTTGTGGGGGCCTACGTGTTGGGCGTGATGGCCTACTGGCTGGGCTCGGGCACGTTCGGCCCCTGGGTGGGTGTGGGGGTGGCGGTCATCACGGTGCTCGCGCTGGTGGTGGACTTCCGCGAGCGCCTGTTGCTCGCGCTGCTGGTGGCCTGGCTGCTGGCGCTGGCCTTGCGCGGGCAGTGGCTGGCGCGCTGGCCGCGCAGCCGGGTGCTGGCCTACCTGGGGCAGATCTCTTACTCGGTGTTCCTGCTCAACTTCCCGGTGGCGCTGGTCGTCAATGCCGCCTTCACCCGCTTTGCCCCGGCCGACCCCGTGGTGCAGACCTGGGGCGTGGTGCTGGCGTGGTTGGCCTGCAACGTGGCGGGGGCGCTGTTCTACCATCTGGTGGAACAGCGGCTGCGGCGCTTGGGGTGACCCAGGCGCCCTTACAAGCCTTTACGAATTTGACGGTGCGTTAGGAAGTCGCTTCACGGTCTGCCGTTGTAATCGCGGCACGGGGCTGATTCCAGCCCTGAGCAAGGAGACTTTCATGTTCCCATCCCAAACCGCGATGACCCGCCTGGGCCGCCGTCTGGCACTGGTGGCGGGTTCACTGGCCCTCTTCGGTACGGCTTCCGTGGTGCGTGCCGATGACCTGTACTGGTCGGTCGGCGTGCACTCGCCGGCGGGTGTGTCCGTGGGGGTGAGCAATGCGCCGCCGCCGCGTCCGGTGGTGGTGTACCCCCAGCCGGTGTACCAGGCACCGCGCCCCGTGGTGGTGTACCCGCAGCCGGTTTACCACCCGCGCCCGGTGGTGGTGTATCCGGCCGCCGTGCACCCGGGCTGGGGCCCGCCGCCGCACCACTGGAAAAAGGGCCACAAGCATCACCACAAACACTACGGCCACCGGGGCCGTGACCACGACGACGACGACCGCCGCGGCTGGCGTTGAGCCTGCACCGGCCCGCCCTCAGGCCGCTACAGCGGCTTGAAGCGGTGGGCGTGCAGCCGGCTCACGGCCCAGCGTTCGGGCAGGCCCTTCAGGGTCAGGGTGAGCCGGCCGGCCTCGTCGCGGTGCACCGCATCCACCGCGCTGGCGCGCACCACGGTGCTCCGGTGCACCTGCCAGAACTGCTGCCCGCTCAGGCGAGGCAGCAGTTCTTTTAGGGGGGTGCGTATCCAGTGTTCGCCTTCGGCCGTCACCACCCGCACGTATTTGTCGGCCGCCTGCAGCGCCAGCACGGCGTCCACCGCCACCAGGCGCACCGTGTCGCCCTGGGCCACGGGCAGGGCGGTCAGGGGTTCCAGTTCCGTCGGGGCCGGGGCTGAGGTCAGCAGCGAACGCAGCTGCTCCAGGGTGTGGTCCAGCGTGGTGGGTTGGCTGCCGCCGCCCAGTCGCTGGCGCAGCCGGCCCACGGTCTGGGCCAGGCGTTCGGGCATGACGGGTTTGAGCAGGTAGTCCAGCGCCTGGGCCTCAAAGGCCTTCACGGCGTACTGGTCGTAGGCGGTCACGAACACCAGGGCGGGAAAGGTGAGCCCATCGGGCCAGGCGTCGGCCAGTTCGGCGGCGGCTTCCAGGCCGTCCATGCCGGGCATGCGGATGTCGAGAAACAGCACCTGAGGTCGCTGCGCCAGCGCCTCGCGCACGGCCGATTCGCCGTCGCCCACCACGGCCAGCACCTGCAGCTCGGGCCACTGGCGTGCCAGTTCGGCCTGCAGGGCCTGGGCCAGCAGGGGTTCGTCTTCGGCAATCAGGGCCGTGGGGTTCATGGGGCGGGCAGGGTTGCGGGGGCGCTCAGCGGCATTTTCAGCCGCACGCGGGTGCCCAGACCGCTGGCGCTGTGCCAGTGCAGCTGGGCCTGAGGTCCGTAGGCGCTTTGCAGGCGCTCGCGCACCTGGGTCAGTCCGAAGCCGGCGGCGGGGTCGCCGTCGCGGCCCACGCCGTTGTCGCGCACCTCCAGCCACAGGTGCTGGCCGTCGGCTTCGGCACTCACCACGATTTCACCGCCACGCACCGAGGGTTCGAGCCCGTGGCGTATGGCGTTTTCCACCAGCGGCTGCAGCAGCAGTGGCGGTACCGGGTGGGTGGCCAGAGGCGCGGGCAGGTCCAGCGCGTAGCGCAGCCGGCTGCCCATGCGTATGCCCATCAGCTCCAGGTAGTCGCGCAGGCGGTCGTACTCGTCGGCCAGCGGGTGCTGGTTCGCCCGCGAGGCCTGCAGCGTGCTGCGCAGGAAGCGGTTGAGGTGGTCCAGCATCACGATGGCGCGGGGCGGGTCGGTGGCAATGAGCGCGCGCAGGTTGGCCAGCGTGTTGAACAGCATGTGCGGCTCGAGCTGGCTCTGCAGCAGGCGCAGCTGGGTTTCGGCGGCCATGCTGCGGGCCTGCAGCATCTCGCGTTGCAGGTAGCTGCTGCGGCCCTGGCTGTAGAAGACGTAACTGCCCACCGTGCCGGCCAGCAGCGTCACCAGCAGGCCTCGGCGGATTTCGGCCTGCACGTCCACCGGCGGGCCGCTGCTGTACCACCCGAACTGGGTGCACAGCCAGTCGGCCATCGGGTTGCCTAGGAAGTAGCCCGCCGCTATGCCCGCCAGCACCAGCACCACGCCCGGCCAGCCGTGGGGCCAGCCGGTTTCACGCGCTGAGGGGAAGGCTTCGCGCCCCAGGTCGATCACGGCCCAGGTGATGAGGCCAATGAACAGCGAGTAGGCCACCAGCGGTTGCCACGGCCGTTCGGGCACGAAGGCGAACTGCAGTGCACCGATGGTGGTGCAGAAGGCAGCGGTCTGTGCCGCGCGGCGGGCCTTGCTCGACCAGTTGATGGGCATGGTGCAGATTCTAGAGAGCGGCTGTGGCCACGGCGCGCACGGCTTCGGCCTGCAGCGTCAGGCCCATGTGGCCGGTGCCGGGCACCAGTGACACGGGCAGGGCGCGGCCGGCCTGGGTGAAGGTGTCGGCGTAGCGCTCGGGGCGGAAGAGTTCGTCTTCGGTGCCCACCAGCACGCGCACGTCGCCCTGTGCTGCGCGCAGGTCGGCGGCCCAGTCCAGGCGGGGGCGGAAGTTGGTGGCCAGGTTGTAGCTGTACTGCGCCGTGAGCTGCTGGCTGACCGCGCCATCCAGCGCGAAGCGCAGCACCGGCAGGTGGTTCAGTGCCGTGAGGTGCAGGGTGTTGAGGGCGGTGAGCGCGACGATGCGTGGCAGCCCGACCGAGACCCAGCCACCGTCACTGGGCCGGTTGGTGGGCGCGTCGTGGTGCAGGAAGGGGGCAAGCAGCAGGTAGCGGTCGAACAGCGCGCCGTGCTCTCCACCCGCCAAGCGCAGCACGAAACCACCGCCTGACGAAAAACCCAGCAGCGTGCTCGGGCCTGCAAAGGGCTGGGTGCGCATGAAGTCGGCGATGTCGTCTTCCAGCTGGCCGATGTAGGCGATGTGGCCGCGCGGCCCCGAGTCGCCGTGGCCACGCATGTCGAGCGACGCCACCTCGAAGCCTGCGGCGGCCAACCCGCGTGCCAGCACGTGCATGGATTGAGCCCGACCGGACGAGCCGTGCACGAGCACGATGCGCCGGCCGGTGGGTGTGGCGCCCGAGGGGGCATAGCGCAGCCAGGCGAGCGATGTGCCATCGCGTGCGGTGAACCGCGAGGGCGTGGGCACGCCCGAAAAATCCACACCCTTGAACGGCTCGTGGATGCTCTGCAGCGGCGGCAGCGGCTTCGGGCCACCCAGCCAGACCATGAGCAGCAGCACCGGCAGCAGCAGAACCAGGGTGACGGTGAGCGTGGTCATGATCCGGCGCGGCAGGGTGCGTGAGAGGTGGCGCGTCATGGCCGCGGCCCCAGGCCCAGGCGGGCGCGCTCGCGCTCCACCTGGTTTTCGAACAGGCCGCTGCCGTGCAGAAACACCACCGCGCCATGGATGAGCAGGCCCAGGCCCCAGCCCAGGGCCGGGAAGATGGCCCAGCTCTGGCCGCTGCGCTGCGCCACGGTGAACAGGAACAGGTTGACCAGCACGTACACGCTGGCGTGCAGGTACCAGCCCAGCTTCATGCCGGCGCGGCGGCGGGCCAGGCGTTCGAGGTCTTGGGTTTTCATGAGAGGACGTCCTTTCAGGCAGGGTGGATTTCAGAGCAGGCCGAGGGTGCCCCACAGCCAGCCGCCCAGCAGCCGCGAAGGCAGCAGGGTGAACAGGCCGGCGGTGACGCAGGCGCCGAGGTAAAGGTTGATCATGGCGATGCGGTGGCTGCGAATGTGGCCCCGGTAGAGCTGGCGAAAGGCCACGAACAGGGTGATGAGCGAGACCGGCACCAGGAGGTGGATGGGGGTGTAGCCCGCCAGGTTGGGCAGCGAAAAATCGCGGATGAAGATGGCCGACAGCGCGGTGACCACCATCAGCGCCACCCAGACCATGCCCAGCGCACGATGCAGGCGCGGACGGCGGGTGCGGCCCAGCCGGGCCCAGATCACCCAGGGGCCCAGCACCAAGGCCCCCAGGGCGGCGGTGAGGTGGATGGCGATGGTGGGGGTGAGGGTCATGGCGGGCTCCGTGGCTGTGGGCCGCACTGTGCCCGGCAGACGGTGGCAGCGCCACCGCCATGCGACAGAGCGCCCCGGGCGCGGCGCGAAATGCCGCCGGATGGCGCGAACGGTGGCGTGGCGGTGGGTGGTTTCGCCGTCGGGAAACCCGCCGGACACATTCAGACACACAGGATTCCTACAATTCCGGCATGAAAACGAGAATCTGGATGCCCACGGTCGTGGTGCTGGCACTGGTGGCTGGTGGCGGCTGGTGGTGGACGCAGCGCGGCAACGCCGACGCGGTCAGCTACCGCACGGCCAAGATCGAGCGTGGCGGTGTCACCGCCACCGTGGCCGCCAGCGGCATCGTCAACCCGGTCACGCAGGTGTCGGTGGGCACCCAGGTCAGCGGCCAGATCCGCGACCTCTTCGTGGACTTCAATACCGAGGTCAAGGCCGGCCAGCTGATCGCCCAGCTCGACCCCGAAACCTTTGAATACCGGGTGCGTTCGGCCCAGGCCGACCTGGACGCCGCCCGCGCCAACGTGCTGACTGCCCAGGCCAACGCCGCCGCCGGGCGCGCCAGCGTTTCGCGTGCCCAGGGTGACCTGGCCGAAGCCCAGCGCACCCACGAGCGCAACCTGGGCCTGGTGGGGCAGGGTTTCATCTCGCAGAGCGAGGCCGACCGGACCCGCGCCGTGCTGCTGTCAGCCACCGAGAGCCTGCGTGCCGCTCAAGCCCAGCTGGGCGTGAACGAGGCCCAGATCAAGACCGCGCAGGCCACCGTAGCCCAGCGCGAGGCCGTGCTGGCCCAGGCGCGGGTGGACCTGGGGCGCACCCAGATCAAGTCGCCGGTCAGCGGCATCGTCATCAAGCGGGCGGTGGAGCGTGGCCAGACGGTGGCGGCCAGCCTGCAGTCGCCCGAGCTGTTCGTGATCGCGCAGAACCTGTCGGACATGCAGGTGGACGCGAGCATCGACGAGGCCGACGTGGGCCGCATCCGGACCGGGCTCAAGGCCACCTTCACGGTGGACGCCTTTCCCGGGCGCAGTTTCGAAGGCGAGGTGCGCCAGGTGCGCAAGTCCGCACAGAACGTGGCCAACGTGGTGACCTACGTGGCCGTGGTCCGTTTCTCCAACAACGCCGGCCAGCTGCTGCCGGGCATGACGGCCAACGTGCGCATCGTGACCGACCGGCGTGAGAACGTGCTCAAGGTGCCCAACGCCGCGCTGCGCGTGCGCATCAGCGGGGTGGAGCCGCGCTCCGCTGCCGGCGCCCCTGCCGCACCGACCGACGCGGCGCAGCCCGCCCGCCCGCCTCAGGCGAACGGCGGTGGCAACGCGGGCCCC
>CALRLO020000034.1:0-45183 GCA_943368755.1 Synechococcus sp. UW140
CCACCACCAGCCTCAAACACGCCACCCACTTCAAGCGCCACGCGCAGGCCGGCATGGTGATGGTGAACCTGCCCACCGCGGGTGTGGACTACCACGTGCCCTTTGGCGGGCGCAAGGGCTCCAGCTACGGGCCGCGCGAGCAGGGGCGCTATGCGGCGGAGTTCTTCACGACCGTGAAGACGGCTTACACGTTGGGGTGAGTACAATCCACTTCCCCCCCAAAAAGCCTGCTCGGAGCACCCACAGCAATCAGACCTAAAAAATGCTAGAGTGTTACCAATCTGCAGCAAGGTAGCCATGAATATTGACTCGGTTTGAGCGGAGGAGCCGGCCAGACACTACAACCAATACCTGCGCACGTCGACTTAATGGATCAGCAAACCCAACAGACCGCATATTGGGACTCGACTTCGGTGGCTCATGGCTATTGCAAGGAGCAGATTGCAGGGCTTGAGCAATTTGCTGTCGCGGAAATGTTGGAGGCCGCTCTGCACCGCCATGTGCGTTCAAGGCCGAAACGGATTTTGGAAGTGGGTGGTGGCAGCCAGTTCCTGGCTCGCCGTCTGGCTCAGCGGTTTCCCGAGGCAGAGATCGTCTGCACTGACATCTCGGGGCCTCGGGTCGAAGCATTCAGAAACTTTTATCCGACAACACCACGCAATCTGTCAGTGTTTGGTGGGGTGGACGCTCGTTCGTTACCTTTTGAAGATGGCCAGTTCGACCTGATCCTCGGTGATGCGATGCTGCATCACATTGACTTCCTTAAGCCCGCACTGTTCGAGTTCAGGCGTTGCCTCGCGCCGGGTGGCAAGGCGATATTCGTACGAGAGCCGGTTATCGGCTTGCTTGGTATATGGCTGTACCGCCTCTTCCAACTATCTCCAGCGAGCAGCAAGAAACATATCGAGATCAACTACTTCGAGTACAAGCGCATGCTGACCCAATGGCAGTATGAGTTTATCATGGCTGGTTTTGATGTGAAGCTGCTGAGGTTTTGGCGCAATCAAGGCTTGGCATGGAAGCTGAGATCTATCCTTCCTCATCTGACACCTTGCTACCTCGGCTTCATTCTTGAAGGCAGTGTAAACGTGACCAACATGTATGCGCGGAGTCGAACCGGAATCAATCCGGACGAGCCCCCACCGTCCTGACTGGGCAATCGTCAACACGGTGTCGGCTAATGCAGCACCTCCGCAGCCTGCTCCATGTAGACCCAGTCCACAATGTCTCCATTAGGTTCGTACCCGAAAACGAGTTGTCGCAGTTGACGCCTCACCGCTACGATGTCGTTGACCTGCAACGCTGCCATCAACGCCGCGAGATGAGGTTCCAATTGGGTCCAGGGAAGAAAGACTTCGTTGGCCTTCATGATCCCAGGATGTTCGGTCGGTCGCGGATTGTCCCCGATCAGCAGTTCTTCATATAGCTTCTCGCCCGGGCGCAGTCCGGTGATCCGGATCTCGATGTCGCCATAAGGATTTTTTTCATCCCTGACGGACAGGCCCGACAACTCCACCATTCGGCGCGCGAGATCGATGATCCGCACCGATGGGCCCATGTCGAGCACGAAGACATCGCCACCCTCTGACATTGCGCCGGCCTGAATCACCAGTTGTGCAGCTTCCGGAATAGTCATGAAATAGCGGGTGATATCCGGGTGCGTCAATGTGATGGGTCCCTTCTCGCGGATTTGCTGCCGGAACTTCGGCACGACCGACCCAGAAGAGCCCAGCACGTTGCCGAACCGGACTATGGCGAACCGGGTGCCTGATGCAGTGTCCGCCAAGGCTTGAAGGGTCATTTCGGCCAACCGCTTGCTGGCGCCCATGATGTTCGTGGGCCGCACCGCTTTGTCGGTACTGATCAGCACAAAGTCCTTGACTCCATGGGCAATGGCCTGCTGGGCTGTCACCCAGGTTCCCATGACATTGTTTCGAATGCCTTCTGCCGGGTTGTGCTCCACCAGAGGGACGTGCTTGTAGGCGGCGGCGTGGTAGACCGTGTCCGGACACCAGGCCGACATGATTTCGCTCATCCGCGTGCGGTCTTGCACCGAGGCCAGCAAAGGAACCAGACGTACCGGCCGCCCGGCCAGCAGGATCTCGAGCTCCTGGTGGATCGCGTAGAGGAAGAACTCGCTCTGCTCGATCAGCAACAGTGTCGCTGGTCCAATGGCAGCGATTTGCCGACACAGTTCAGCGCCTATGGAACCGCCGGCCCCCGTCACTAACACGACCTTGGTCGCCACATTCCTGCGGAGCAGGGTTTGATTCGGAGGCACGGGGTCCCGCCCCAGTAAATCGTCAATATCCAACTCCTGAAGGTCGGTAATGCCAACCTTGCCTTGCGCCAGTTCGGTCACGCTGGGCAGAGTCCGCACCGCAACCGGGATCCGACGCATCTGCATCAGGATCTCGTTGCGCCTCGCGCGCGACACCGATGGCAATGCCAGCAGAACGGTGTCGATTCGCTGCTGCTCGACAAGACTTGAGAGCCCGGCGGGACTGTGGATCGGAAGACCATGCAGAACCTGGCGTTGCAGGCGTGGGTCGTCATCGAGGAAACCGACAACGCGCATTGCAGCATTGCTGGCCAATGCGACCGCCAATTGCCGGCCTGCGGCGCCGGCACCATAGATCAATACCTTGGGCAACGTGGCACGCAGCAGTTGGGCCTGGTAGGCCCCTCCCAACCAATAATGAGCCAACGCACGAGATGCGCCGACCGTCAGCAACAGCAGCATCGGCTGAATGATGCCGACACTTCTTGGCACACCAGGTAGCCCGACGGCAGTCACCAGGGTGGCGTACAGCAGGGCATAGAGACCGAACACTCGGAACACGGTCTTCGCGACATGCCAGTCCGAGTGACGAAAGATCACCCTGTAAAAGCCATTGGCAACGAACAACGGCAGCGCCAATACCAGCGACACCAACACGGCCCAGACTGGCTGGGCAGCGCCTGTTCCCGAGAGTCGTACCCATTCATCCAACCGCAGGTAGAACGCCACCCAAACCGTCAATACACACAGGCTTGCATCGACCAGCAGCACTAACAGACGCTTGGCCACCCGAGGCAATGCCAACACCGGTTCGGCCAGTTGCTGCAGCGACCTCATGATCGTGGTGCCCATCCTGCAACGGGAGAAGGCACCATCATGCGCCCTCGTGGACTGCGGGCCCGCTGCGCCCCGGCCACCATTCGCGTGCAACCGCTACTGCGACCCCCATCAAGAGTCCACCCAGCATACCCACGACCAGCCACGGTATCAGCCGAGGGGAGACCGGGTCCTCGCCGACGAAGATAGGTTCGATGGCGGCCGTTGGCATCGTGGCAGGCGGCAACAGGGCGAACTCCATGCCCGCAATGTCTTCACGCAGGCTGGTGATTTCGCCCCGTCGCTCCAACTGCAGGTTGGTCAACAACGCAGCCGATCCGATCGCCATCGCATCCCGAGACGACGTTTGTGCGCGAGACTGGGCCAATGCAGCCAGCTCCTGCTCGACCAGCTTGAGCTTGTCTTTCAGAACCTCAATGTCGCTCCTCGCCTTGTCCACCAGCGCCGCGGTCATGGTCTCGTGGCGTTGTTGGATCGCTTCCAAAGCCAATACGCCCAGGGTTCGGGCCTGATCGGTCGATGCCGCATGAACCACCAACGAGACCAGTTGTGAATCCCGAATCAGTGAGGCGCTCATGAACCGATCAGAACCTGCTTTGCGACTCAGGCGGCGCAACAGTTGCTGATCGTTTGACGCTTGGGCCACTTCCAGACGGAATGCGGGCGAGTTGATCCGCTCGACCGTGGTGCTGGCGGGTTCGAGTATGGTCTTGGCAACCGTGCCAATACGAACGAGGACTTGGGCTTGGTAGGTGGGCGCCATGGTAGCGACAAGCCCATAGGCCCCAGCGCATCCCAGAATGGCCCCCCCCACCAGCCAGAACCACCCCCGGCGAAGCAGATCGAACAGATAAAACAGACCCAACTCATTGTCTGTGCGAGAAGCTTGATCACTCATCAACTAGATACTCCTGGAGAACACGGAACAGGTGGGCACGGAAGATCGACAGTGTCTCTCATCGAACACGATGGGGCCAGCATTCTTAGTGCGAGACACCCTCACGGCGCCAAACCTTGATGAATGTCAACCAGAGGATTCGCAGATCAAGAAACAGCGTCTGCCGCTTGAGGTACTCGGCATCCAGCGCCACCTTCTGCACGATCGGCAATTCGTCTCGCCCGTTGACCTGGGCCCATCCCGTCAACCCTGGCATCAGTCTATGTACCCCTTGTTCAGTGCGCAGTGTGATCAAGTCCTGTTGGTTGAACAATGCAGGACGCGGCCCGACAAAACTCATGTCCCCCTGCAGAATGCTCCAAAGTTGCGGCAGTTCGTCCAAGCTGCTGCGGCGCAGGAAAGACCCAATGGGTGTCAGATAAGCCTGCGGATCGGCCAGCAGGTGCGTGGCAACGGCAGGTGTGCCGACTCGCATGCTTCGAAATTTCGGCATGCGGAACAATCGGTTGTCGCGTCCAACCCGATCACTCCAATACAGCGCCGGGCCCGGAGACGTCAGTCGAACCGCCAGGGCGATCAAGACAATCGGTAGCAACAAGATGACACCCGCACTCAGGGCTAACATCAGATCCAACGACCGCTTCATCATCCATCCTTCCCTGCAGCCCGACGCAGGCCATCATCGACCGCCACCGGCGGCGTCCAACCCAATCGACGACAGGTATCGCTGATGTCGACTTGAAGACTGCCCAACAACCGCTGCGCCATATCGGTGCGCCCCAGGCATCGGGCCCCCACCTGCAGCAGACCCACGGGGACCGGGACCAGGCGCGCCGGCCGCTCCAGGGCTTGGCCCATGCGTCGCAGTAGCTCAGCCGTCGACAGGTCGTACCCATCGCTGACCAGCAACACCTGATTTGCTGCTCCGGGATGCGAAATGCAGACCCGCAGCAGGTCAACCAGATTGTCCAGAGCAACAAAGCTGCGCCGATTGTCCGTGACGGCCCCCAAGGGCAACGGCCACCCACGCTGAACCACACGTAGCAGCGACGCAAAGTTGCCCTTCACGCCTGGTCCATAGACCAAGGGAGACCGCACGATCACGAACTCGATTCCATAGGAATTGGCCACCTCACGCAGCGCGGCCTCCGCCTCCAGTTTGGACTGTCCATAGGGGTCCAGCATCGACGACGATCGATCTGTAGATTGAAAAGGCCGATTCGGTTCGGTTGACTCGCCCATCGCCTTGACTGAGCTGACCATCACGATCCGGCGCACACCACACGCCGCTGCCTGTTTGGCCAACTGCAAGGTCCCCGACACATTCACATGACGGAACTCTAACAAGGGATCTGCTGCCTCGTCTCTCATCACATGAACACGGGCTGCCGTGTGCACAATCGTATGCACCCCGGTCAATGCAGGTAACCAGTTGGCGTCCGGCCCCAAGTCCGGCGCCACCACCATCCCCTCTGTGAAATCGCTATGATGTGCCGGCCGAATAGCTGCCCTGACGTCGTGCCCATGCGCCCGCAAATGCACGACCAGCGAGCGACCGATCGTTCCGTTGGCCCCTGTGATCAGTATCATGGGCGCGCCCTCCGACGGTGGCTGTCCTGAGCAGCTTCCTCCATCAGTTGCTCCAGCTTGTCCATCAGCGCCGAGCGGGAAAATTCCCGCAACGCGAACGCAGCACCATTGGCCCCCATCTGACGACGTTCATCGGCGTCGAGAGCGGCCATTTGCAGCACGGCCTGGGCCAATGCGCCACCCTGTCCAGCAGGACACGTAAAGCCTGCTTGAGCTTCCTCGATCAAGGCGGCCCCCTCGCCGTCCAACATGCCCAGCAACGGTACGCCGGACATCAAATAGCTCTGGACTTTCCCCGGAATCGTCAAGCTGAAAACAGGATCGCGTTTGAGCGATACCAGTAACGCATCGGCATGCGCAAAGAAGGATGGCATCCGATCCGGCGGATACCGGCCAGCCATCACAACGCGGTCCTGCAAACCGCTGCCCATCACTGCCTCCCTGAACCAGCTGGCTTTGCGACCATCGCCAACGAAGAGCCACCGGATGTCATGACGTGACGCCAGAATCTTGATGGCTTCCAGTACGGCGGGCAAATCCTGAGCCTCACCAAGGTTGCCAGCAAACACCACAGTGAACAGGTCGGGTCTGAATGGGATCTCAGGCGCAGGTGAACTCGCGCCTTGGGCATACAAATCTTCCACCCAGTTGGGAAAGTACCGTACCTTGGACGTGTCGGCACAGTAGCGGGCGATATGTCGAAGAAACCCCTTGGACTGTCCCAAGACCAGATGGCAACGGTTGTAGATGAAGCTGACCATTCGCCCTACCCAGCTCAGCACACGTTGCGAGCGAATGACGCCTACTGCGGCCAGAGTTTCTGGCCAGAGATCCAGCACCCAAAACACCACGGGAGCGCGTTTGACTCGCCCCAGAGCCAGCGCAGGGAATGCCACCGTGACGGGCGAAGGTTCGAACACAAAGATCACGTCGAACGACTGGCCTCGCAATGCCCATAGTCCCTTGAACAGCGCGCCAAGAACAAACGAGGCATAGTTCAACATCAGGCGCTTGCTGCCAACACCGCGGGGCAGCATGGGCGCACGAACAATACGCGCACCCTTGAACAGGTCATAAGCCTCCCGGTCGCTGGCGAAACCCGGATGCACACGCCCCTCCGGGTAGTTGGGGATCCCCGTCAGTACGGTGACCTCATACCCGCGCTGCACGAGTGCCTCGGTCAGGTCATTGATACGAAAATCTTCCGGCCAAAAGTACTGGCTGACGATCAGCAATCTCATCCGAACTCAATACTTCTTCCAGACAACACGGTTCACATAGTCGACATAGCTGTGCATGATTCGCACCACCTTGTCGGACACATGGGGAGCGCCGTAATCCTGCACCATCTGCAGAAGGCGGGTGTCGCCGCGAGCCTGTTTAGCCAGGATAGACAAGCCCTGCAAGACGCGCACCTCCTCCAGGCCGACCATCATGACAGATGCCTCCTCCATACCTTCCGGTCGCTCGTGGGCCTCCCTCAGGTTGAGCGCCGGAAAGTTGAGAATGGAGGATTCTTCGTTGATGGTTCCACTGTCCGAAAGAACGGCCCGGGCATTCAGTTGAAGTTTGACGTAGTCACTGAATCCCAGCGGCTTAAGGAGACGAACAAGGGGAGGGAACGTGACACCCATCGCATCGATGCGCTTCTGGGTTCGCGGGTGCGTCGAAACAATCACAGGTACCCCATACGCTTGGACAATCTGGTTGAGAATCCCCACCAGCTTTATGAAGTTCCGGTCCGAATCGACATTTTCTTCGCGGTGCGCACTGACAACAAAATAGCCATGAGCTTCCAGCCCCAGACGAACCATCACATCTGATGCATCTATGGTTGGTCTGTGATGGGTCAACACCTCGTACATCGGACTGCCAGTCTTGATGACCAGATCAGGCGGCAGACCCTCCCGCAGCAGGTAGTCTCGAGCGATCGAGCTGTACGTGAGATTGACATCGGCCGTGTGATCAACAATGCGGCGATTGATCTCCTCCGGCACCCGCATGTCAAAACATCGGTTGCCGGCCTCCATGTGGAAGGTGGGAATCTTTCTTCGTTTTGCGGACAAAACTGCCATGCAGCTGTTCGTATCCCCCAGCACCAGCATGGCATCGGGCCGTGCCTCCTCCAGCACCTGGTCGACCGCCATGATGACCTTGCCAATGGTTTCGGCCCCAGTAGCCCCCGCAGCTGCGAGGAAATGGTCAGGCCGACGAATCTGCAGATCCTCAAAGAAGATCTGATTCAGTTCGTAGTCATAGTTCTGGCCAGTGTGAACGAGTACATGGTCGCAATACTCATCCAGTCTCGCGATCACACGCGACAGGCGAATGATCTCCGGACGGGTACCCACCACCGTCATCACTTTAAGTCTCTTCATCGCTCCACCTTGCTGGCAATCGTGTCCGGGCGCGACCGATCGAAAACCTCGCTGGCCCACAGCATCACGACCAACTCCTCGTCCCCGATGTTGGTGATGTCGTGCGCCCAACCCGGTACTGTCTCCACCACCTGCGGCTTGTTGCCAGCGGTTTCCAGATAGTAGAGGTCGTTGGTCAGCATGTGCCGGAACCCAAATCGCGCCCGCCCCTTGATCACCAGAAACTTCTCGGTCTTGGTGTGGTGGTAGTGTCCGCCCCGGGTCACGCCTGGATGAGCCGTGAAGAACGAGAATTGACCCGAGTCTGGCGTCTTAAGCATCTCTACGAAGATGCCCCGCTGGTCTTCATACGCCGGAACCTCGTAGGAGAACTTGCTGGGCGGCAGGTAACTGACATAGGTCGCATAGAGCGCACGCGTCAGCCCAGTTCCCACGCGCTCGGATATCAGAGTATCCCGGCAGTTTCGGAAGGCGTTGATTTGCTCGGCCAGGGCGCCGAGCGTCACCGTATAACGGGGCTCCACATCCATTCTGAAATAACCGGCCGAGTCGGTGCGCAGGGCCAGCAGGAAGGCGTCAATCACATCGTCCACATACACCAGGGTCACTTGTCGACCTGCATCGCTGATCTGAATCGGCAAGTCGTTGGCGATGTTGTGACAGAAAGTCGACACAACGGAGTTGTAGTTGGGCCTCCCCCATTTGCCAAAGACGCCAGGAAGACGGTAGACGAACACCGCATGACGCCCCTGCACGGCCAACGCGTGCAGTACCTGCTCAGCAGCCAGCTTGCTGCGTCCATAGGAGTTGTTGAGTTCGGCTTGGGTGGAGGATGCGAACAGGACGGGCAAGCCACGGGGGTGTCGCTGCACGAGTTCGCACAACCGGGTCGTCAGTCCAACATTGACGCGTTCGTAGTCCTGTTCATCGTTGGGTCGATTTTCCCCGGCCAGATGGATGATCGCCTCAGCCTGTGCAACTTTCTCAGCGAGCCGCTCGTCGGGCTCATGACGAACATGGGTCAGTACGTCAACATCACCCCGCTCCTGCACGCGCAGGACCAGATTCTTTCCGATGAACCCGTTCGCACCGGTGATCAGGACCCTCATGGACTATTCCTCGGGTTGAGCATGTTCCCCTCGCGCAATGGCCTGAACGAAGCGCAGTTTCATCAGCAACGCGGTCATGCCGGCTACATCCAGCCGTTCCGTATTGTGGGAATTGTAGTCCACCGCCTCCGAAATTCGCGTCTCGCCTTGTTCGACGAACTTGCCATAGTTGAGATCCCGCAGATCCGGCGGAACACGGAAATAGTCCCCCAAATCTTCCGCCGCGGCCATTTCCTCCCGACTCAGAAGTACCTCGTACAGCTTCTCGCCATGGCGCGTCCCTATGACCTGAATCGGATGTTCAGGAATCCCCATCAGTCCGGTCAATGCACGCGCAAGGGTATCAATCGTTGCGGCCGGGGCCTTCTGCACAAACAGGTCACCTGCATTTCCATGGTGAAAGGCGTACAGCACAAGATCCACGGCATCATCCAAGGTCATCATGAAACGGGTCATCCGAGGATCGGTGATGGTTAGTGGATGAGTTTGACGAATCTGATTGACAAACAGCGGAATCACCGAACCGCGTGATGCCATCACATTGCCATAACGGGTAGCGCAAATAGTTGTGGCACCTCCCATCCGAGACTTGGCCACAGCCACCTTTTCCATCATCGCCTTGGAGATTCCCATGGCATTGATCGGGTAAACCGCCTTGTCGGTGCTCAGGCACACCACACGCTGAACACCATGCGAGATGGCTGCCTCAAGAACATTCTCTGTGCCCAAGACATTGGTCTTCACGGCCTCCATCGGATGAAACTCGCACGAGGGCACCTGTTTCAGCGCTGCCGCATGGAAAATATAGTCCACCCCACGCACCGAATTGACGATGGAGCTGTAGTCCCGCACGTCACCGATATGGAACTTGAGCTTGTCATGGCGATAGAGCCTCCTCATGTCATCCTGCTTCTTTTCATCGCGACTCAGGATGCGGATTTCTCCGATATCTGACTCGAGGAAGCGGCGCAGAACCGCATTTCCGAAGGATCCAGTACCACCCGTGATCAGCAGTACCTTGTCTTTAAACATAATTTCCCCTTGAGTTATCTGATCAATCAGTCTGGTTCACAGTTTTGACCATCCCTGCAGGGCGGGTCACCTGATAAAACAAGGCTACAAATAGCCAGGCCGATGGGTCGGTCAGCAGCAGCGCCCCAAAAAATGAAACCGTCAAGATTCCAACAAAAACAATGAACAATGGACGGGTGCTGCCCAGATTGGAAATCAACAGCCAGATGAAGAGCACCAACAGCGGCAGTGCAAATATCAAGCCATAGCGGAAAAGATAGCCAGCCCAAGTGACATGAGAATAGTTTTTTGTGGTGATGTAATCAGCCCACTCGAGGACCCAGAAATAGGACGCGCCCGGCGGTGCGCCGAACAATAGATCCATAGGGTGTTGAAAGAAATAGGCAGAGATTCCGAACAACTCTTCGAATCGGCCACCGGCAGAAACCGCCAGAAACCGCGGATCGGTGAAGTCAATGCTGCCGTCAAACAGCCATTTAAAGCGATCCAACAGTTCCGTGAACTCGTACAGACCCAACATGAGAATGAAGAACAGGGCCGCTGCTCCGGCGAAACCGAAAACGTTACCCTTCCAATAAGCCAGGTGCCGGAACACGACCTGGACCAGCAGTGTCAACAGTGAGGCTCGTTTCCCTGTGAGGAAGCAAATGGCGAAGAACAGGATCGTTGGCCCCACCGTCTTGCTCGCAACCAGATGGGGGTAGATGTAATAGAGATTCACACCAAGACCAAAGTACTCAATGCGCCCCATAAAATACAGGGTTGAATAAACGACGATGCCGGGCAGTGCAATCCAGAGGAAGTAGTTGGCATACTGCCTGAGTTCGCGCTCTAGCCGTGGCAGATCGGCGGGATGGAAGCGTGAGCCGAAGGCCAGTGCCGCGAGTGGCATGCACAACCCATAGCCATATGTGGCCAAATGATAGGCATCAAAAGTTCGAACCGACTCCAGAAATAGCAGCATCTTCAAGGCCGATGCACCAATGGCAACGAGGAACAGCGTGGTCAGGAAGTTCAGAGGCAGGCGGCGTGGAACAAACAGCACCATGCAGGCGAACATCAACAGGAAGTTGATGTTGACGATCCAGATCAAATCCAAGCCCGTCAGATAGAGCAGGATGAGCAGCCAGGCGGACAGGCTATCGACAAGCGAAAAGCCGAGCAGCACCCTCAACAGGGTGAATTTGCTGACGGCCGGAGCCATGATGGATGAACGGCTGGATGCGAGGTCGAACATCGGTGATCGTCTAGCAGGGTGCCGCGCTGGCGCCCGATGTTGAACCGGCATGCCTCCGGGCACGTGCCGGCGCATGATGTGCATCAAACGCATCGGCCCAGCTATCCCAGTGGGCGGCCGTTCCCATTGCGAGGTTCATGGCATCGCTTCGCAGCGAGTGGTCTTCGTTGTCGAATCGAATGAACTTGTACTCGCCAGGCAATGTCCCGGCCAGAACATGTCGGGCAATGGCCCGCTTCGCTGTGGCGTCAACTGAGCTGCTGCGGGCCACTTTCACCATGTCTGCGACGTCCTCCAGCTCCTTCAACTCCGACACGGCAATCACAGCATCGCCGGCGGCGTAGTACGGGCGCCCCAGCGTCACGACACGTTTGCCACGCAGAAGACTCTCGAGTCCTCCCGTGCCCGTCCAGGTGACCAACACGTCAGTCTCGGCAATCAGCGACGAGGCCGGGATATCTCCCGACAGCAGCAGCACATTTTTACGGCGGCGAAGACTCTCATAGAACCCGGGTGGCCGAACGCCCATCATCCCTGGGTGCTCCTTAATGCAGATGAGAATGTCGGGGTCCTTGGCCAGCTGATCGACCAAGCGGGGCAACACACGGGGAAAATCGATCAAGTCGAGATCCGACACATGGTAGTCCGTTGTGCACTCCGGATAGGCCTGCAATGGGATATAGACCTTGGTCCCTTTCCATGCGCGCATACGCGTCAGCCAGTCGGAATCGAACTGCTTGTGGACCAGCAGCGCCTGCGAGAAGAAACTGACCGACGATAAGGCGCTCGCCAGATAGTGGTAATTCAGCGAATCCCCCCGCAGATGACCGACCATCGGAAAGACATAGCGCTTTGGCAGCTCACGCAGTCCACGTTTGAGGTGAACGCGACTGGATCCATACATCTTCAACCATTCGGTCAGGTCCACCGGCTTGAAATCTGGATCTGCAACCGCCGAAATCGCTGCATCCACTTCCGCGGCCGATGGATCCCGAAAGTTCAGATGCTCGCCGACAGCGGTCGCACGCGTGAAATTGGGGAATGGGCAGGGCAACATCCCGCAGAAAGGAATCCCTCGCATTACACAATGGCGATGGAACAGATCCATGACATAGGAATCGACGGCCGGACTGAGCATGGCCGTGGGCTCGAAGGCTTCGAGCGCGTCTTCTATCGCGCGACTCATGGCCCGCAACATCCGACTGGCGCGTTCCAGAGGCAAACTTCGAAGCATGAAGTTCCGAAGAATGATCTCATGCTCAATCCAATGGTCCAACCACACAGGCACTAAGACATCTTCCCCCCGCTGACCCATGTAGCGGTAGAAGGCGCCGCTGAGATCAAAATCACCCAAGCCTTTCCAGTCACTGACCACGATCGGCCGGGCGTTGGGAAAGGCTTGCGGAATGAAAAATCGGTAGTAGTCCTTGCTCCATGGCCGAACATAGGCCATGACGCGCTCTAATACAGGCATTACGGGTATCCTTTGCCCAAAATGATGTAAGAGGGGCCACGGTCCAGTTCCAGGGTGGCGGCCGCCTCAAATGCGAGGTCCGCCGTCGTAGATGCATCCGCCTGTTGCCGGGCACTCCAGCCGTTGAAATTCCAATCCCGATGGCCTTGCTGCCGCCAGTACCTGGGGTTGCGCGACTGGTCCATCATGAAATCCAGGGCACGCTCCTGCATACCCAGCCAATCTGCAAACTGGCGCAGATATCGAGGGGGTTGACTCTCCGTTCGCCTCACGAGCGCCAGAGCATGCTCCCTACTCAAGCGGCCGTGGCGGATTTCCCTGCAGGCGTGATCCGTGACCTTCGAGTAGCCATGTTTGTAGAACTTGAGCACATCATGGACATCCATGTAGTTGAAGCAGTCCACATAGTCATAGGTGTCGAACGTCCGGGCGAACGACGCACCCTGATAGCCATACGACCTGACCATCTGCTCATGCTGCGCCTTGGGATCCCAGCGAACATAGTTTCCCAGATAGATTCCACGCACTCCAATGCGTTGCAGCGCCTCATCTTCGGGGTAGCGGTACTGCCAGACATCTTCTTCACGAAGGGTATCGAATACCGATAGCAAATCATCGGCTTCGTGACCCATCAGATCGTGGTCCTTTCGATAGCGGCGTGTCATTTCGACCTCATGCTCGTGCGAGAACATGCCGACCTGCTCCAGACCCTGATGGGCACCCCACACAATCAGGGGGATCTCATACCTCACGGCGGTCTGCACTGGAAAAACAGTGTGCCCAGCCAAGATAGGCCAGTACATACTGCCTAACTGGCGCATGGTGCTCCGCGTTATCTTCTTGACCGCCTTCTGATTGACATTCTGGATCAGAATGTCGCAATTGAAGCGGATGCGTAGATTGGCAAGGTTCCGGATTCCAAGGGGTGTATTGAAATACTTGTTGTACGCCACAAGCAACGGATTAAGGCCGAGGCGATTCTTGACCGTATGCACAATGAAGTACGAGTCTTGTCCGCCTGATACCGGAACAATACAGTCGTACGTCTGCCCACTGCTGCTGCGGTAGGGCGCCACTAAGCGCTCCAGCATGCTCCAGCGCAGGTCCCAGTCCAGTGCATCCTTCTCTTCGTGGACACGGCAACCTGAACAGACGCCCTCGTCATCGAGCACCAGCCCCAAGGGATGGTCGCTGCCGTAAAGGCAACGCTTGCAGAAAGTTATGGCATCCATGTCATTGCTCGCCAGCAAGCCGGCCGTCGTACCGCGCCGGTCGCATCCACATCGTATCGAGCCCACGCTTGTAGGCCTGGGCCGCATGCTCGCGGTAGTTGAGAAAGTTGCCCACTGCGACGGCCGATACATTTCCGCGCGTCAGCAATTGCCGCATCTGCGTCTCCGAACTGATGCCGCCAAACACGATCAACTGGATGCCTTCGAGCAACGGCATGTCAAGCAGCGTCTCATCGAAAGCCAGCGGCTGCCCTTCATGCTGCACATCGATCAGCATCACCTCAGATATGACACCCTGCGAGAGCAGGGCTCGAGACTCTGCAGACCACAACTGCTCGGTCCGCTGACGGTAGTTCCAGGGAGTGGCCCCGCGACCGCCACCTATCGCTGGCAATGCTGCCACCACGGCCTGCGACCCAAGCCTTTGCGCAATCGCCTCAACCTCCAAGGGATGGTCATGGATCAGGCGGTCAATCACGATGCGGTCAGCTCCTTGCTGAACCACACTTACCGCCTGCTCTGAATTGGCAATCCCCCCCCCATACACCAGGGGAGTGCTGATCCCGACACGCGCTACTTCACGCAGGACGTCCAGGTTGGGGCCCATGCCATGCGCGGTCCGATCAATACATTGGATCAGTATCTCATCCACGCCCCATCGATCCAAATTGTCCACGATGGTCTCAACCCGCCCCAAGGGCAGATAGCGGTGATAACCGAAAGACTGCACCGCCCAGCCATTTCGTACCGTGACGACGCCCAGCAGACGCTTCTTAAGCACGATGCAAACCCTCGATCACGTTCTTGAGCAGCCGCCAACCCGATGCCTGACTCTTCTCAGGATGAAACTGCATGCCCACCACCGTGCCCCGTCGCACCACGGCGGCGATCGGCTTCTCAAGGCGAGACACCGCGAGTACATATTCGGATGCGGCCTCAAAGGCGTACGAGTGGTTGAAATAAAAAGCTTCGCCGTCGCTGCTGTCCAGCAGCGGATCCGGGCGCACGCATTCGATGCTGTTCCATCCAATGTGCCACCGCGGCTGCTCCAACGGCCGGACCTCCCCCGGGATGAGATCGAGTCCGTTGCTGAGACCATGCTCGTACCCTGCCGTAGCAAGCAGTTGCATGCCAAGGCAGATACCTACCAGTGGGCGCTTGCGGCGAACCTGCTCCCGCAGATAGGCGAATAGGCCTCGTTCACTGATGTGGTGCATCGCGGCAGGAAACGCACCAACCCCTGGCAGGACCATGACATCGACACTGTCAAGTACATCCGTGGTATGGCCAACACGGACTCTGAATCCTAGGCGGTGAAGGGTATGTTTGACCGAAGCGTGGTTGCCCATGCCATAGTCGACGATGCCCACTGTAATGACGCTCACAGGCCTACCCCGACTTGAAACCGTGGCGTGATCACCCCTTGCGGCGAAAGATCGAAAAGTTCGCGGTTGAGTGAGCTGTGAACATGGGCCCAGAACGCATCAGTGGTAACGCCGATGTACTCACAGAAACTGGACACATACACATCGGAACACCGACCGTCATACGCATTGACCAACTCAATGGCACGCTGACGGCTAATGGTACCGGCACGCAGTTCCTCGTTCACATATTCGGTGACTTTCCCAAACCCGAATTTGAGATACTTGATCATCTGGTTCATGTTGTGCCAGTCCTCATCCAGGTTACTGATTCCATATAGGTCCCCAGTTTCCTGCGCCGACGCATCCCGGATGTTGAGTCCGTTAGGACAGGCATAAGCAGCGTTCTCCAGCAAGGACCAATCCCCCAGAAACCATCCCAGGTAGACAATCTGAATGCCGGCGCGATCAAATGCATCCACCGTGGGGTAGACATATGGAATCAATTCTTGGGGTAAATAGCCCGACTCCAACATCCAGGCATGGCCCGAACTCAGCGTGTTGGAGTAGCGCAGATTGTTGCCGTCATAGCCGTTGCGCCCCATCGTCTTCAGGTCGCCGACCTGCAACGCCGGGTTCTCCCCCCAGAAGATCACCGGAATGCCATACCGGATGGCAACTTGCGGCACCGAACTGAACAGCGCCAGTTCTGAAGAGCGGGCCCAGTTGGCGAACTTGAAGAAGCTGTCCTTCATCAACCTCTGCCAAACCCCAGGCGCTGGCGCGGAGTACAGCACGTCAAACCCCAGTTCGACCAGATTGGAGATGTTGTCAACACCCAACTGGGAGACTTGTTGAGGGGGATGACTGAGGCTGACCAGGAGGGGATTCAGCCCGAGCTTGTCTCGTACCCACAAAGCCTGTCGCGTACTGTCTTTGCCGCCACTGACACCGATGATGCAGTCAAAGTGCTGACCGGGCCGCCGTTTAAGACCGGCAACCAGATCCAGCAGGATTTCGTAGCGCTCCTGCCAGTCAATTTGGCGCGCCTGTTCATGGTAGTCACAAGCGGGACACAGTCCGGCCGCCGTGAACACCGTGTTAGGTCGCGTATCGGGCTGCAGGCAACGCTCACAATACTTCATGTGCCACCTACAGTTGCCTCGAATGCGGATGCCACCACCGCATGCTCCGAGCGCAACAGCGGTATGTCTTGCAGCACCGGGTACAGCATGCCCGAGTCGCGGGAGAAATAGCCTTGTGCATAGGGTGTCAATGGCGTGTGCGTGACGGGGCAACGCCAACGCGGTGCGCTGTCATCCACAGATCGTCCAACACCCTTTTCCAAGACCAGGACACCACTTGGATTAAGCTCATTGCCATAGACCTCCAGCAAGCGGTGTTCGATCACACGAAAACCCTGCGATTCGGCTGCACCCCTCAAATCCCGTACATAACCGTGTGCCTGCATGCGGGCGCGCGCCGCATCAGAGGCAAACTCATAGGCCGGTTCGACCAGTACCACGGCCTTGCGAGCAACGCGCATCAGCTCGGCAATCGCCGCAGCCTCCCGGCCCCCGTTGGGTTCTAGCGAATGCGAGGTGTAGACCACGTCCACACTGCCGTCATCCAGTGGGATGTTGAACAGGTCGCTGACAAAAAGCCGGGCTGCCACCTGCTTTTCGTGCAACCAGCGCTGGCCATATACACAGCGCGACCAACTGATGTCGAAACCCAGTGCCTCTGAAGGGCGATTGTTCAGTGCAAGCAATACACCGGCCAAGGTTGTCGCTTCACCGCAACCCACTTCCAGCACGGTTTCCCCCGTCACCAGTTGGGCGTCCAACAGTCGGGCAAGCTGTCCACACCACCGGCTTCGATATTCTGGATTGGCCCGCGCATTGGCGACATAGTTTCCCGCCTGCAAGTCATAGGCCATCAGCGTGATGGCAGGCGAGTTGGCCGCTTGACCAAAGGTACTCCGTGCATACTCCATGGCATTCTCGCCACGTCGGTAGGCTTCACGGACACCCATGATCATGTCTTTGAGCAATTGGCTTTCGTTGTTCATGCCAGTTCAGTTCTCTTCCAAGTATTCCCACGCCATGGCCGTACCTCCAGACAACGCGCGATTGACTTTGCGGCCCAGGAGGCTTTCATAGTGCCTGGGAGCCAGACCATGCCCCGGTCGAACCACACGCAGATTGTGTGGGCTCAGTGTCTCGCCCTGCGCCACGTCCTGCGCGATATAGATTGACCGCCTGAACTGGACATTGCCTTGCTCGCTGGATTTGAGTCCGTAGTCGACACGCCCGAGAGCCTCCCAGGCCGTGCGGGCACCACCACACAACTGACGCAGTTCCTGCGGTTCGAGCGAAAAGCTGTCGTCTGGCCCGCCCCCGTTGCGATCCAGCGTGAAGTGCTTTTCGATCAGGCAAGCACCCAGCGCGACACTGGCGATGGCGGTCGTATTGTCAAGGGTGTGATCGGACAACCCTGTCAGGACATCGAAACGGTCGGCCATGTCACACAGGGTCCGAAGGTTGTAGTCCTGCGCCGGCGCAGGGTAACCACTGACGCAATGCAGGAGGGCAAGCTCTTTGCACCCAGCCCCGCGCGCCGTATCCACGGCTTCGCGAATTTCCTCTTCGTTTGCCATGCCAGTGGAGATGATCATAGGCTTGCCTGTGGCGGCAACATATTTGATCAGTGGCAGATCGATGGCCTCGAACGAGGCGATCTTGTAGGCAGGAGTGTTCAGATCTTCGAGCAGATCGACGGCAGAATTGTCGAAGGGTGAACTGAACATCGTGATTCCAACCTTGCGCGCATGATCAAAGAGCGGCTTGTGCCACTCCCAAGGCATGTGCGCCTCCTGATATAGGTCATACAGCGTTCGTCCGTGCCACAACCCACCCTGAATCTGGAAGTCAGGTTTGTCATAGTCCAGTGTGATCGTGTCGGGCGTGTAGGTCTGAATCTTGACGCAATCCGCCCCCTGCGCCTGTGCCACATCAATGATGCGAAGCGCGGTATCCAGCGATCCATTGTGGTTCGCGGACATCTCGGCGATCACATAGGGTGGTTGGTCAGGGCCTATCCGCCGGCCAGCGATGGTGATGTGCTTCATGATGGTTGGCTAGACTCTGAAACGGCCACTGCCCAATCCTCTCGCAGTAGACCAAAACACACAAGGTCATGGTAGGCGCCACCCACTAGGCTGTGCTGGCGCAGCAATCCTTCCTGAACGAAGCCTAGACGGTAGTGAAATGCGATGGAGGCAGTGTTGTACGCCAATGCCTGACCGCACACCTTGTGCACCCCCATCTGGGCAAATCCATATTCCAGTGCGGCCCGCCCCAGCAAGATCCCGGCACCGCGCGCTGCACCAGGTACGGCATAAAACCCCCAATCCACGACGCCTGGGTTTCCAGCCTGAGAAAACTGCACATACCCAATCGGCTCGCCACAATGCTCAACTATGCGTACGGTACGCGACGGATCCTTGGAGACTCGAGAAAACCATACCAGATGTTCTTCCCAGCCGATCTCGTGTTGCGTCAGCATCACCTTCCTTACATCAGCATGGTTTCTCCATGCCAGCATGTTTGGAAGGTCTGCCTCAGTCACCGCTCGAACCACGCAGTTGACGGAAATGTTCTTACTCACGGCCCAACTCACTCATAGCTGCCAATACTCTCTGCGTCCCCAGTCCATCGCACACCGCCGCCGCACGCCCGGAGACTGTCCTGGCATGGGAAAACAGCGTATGGAGACCTTCCGAAAACGCTGGTAACGACGGCAACGCCCCCACCGGACCGGGCACAACCACCGCTGCGCCAGTGTCCTCCAGTGCTCGCGCCCCCGCCAACTGGTTGTCAGCCAGCACCATCACCAGGCTGGGCACGCCGAGACAACATCGCTCCCAGGCAGATGCACCAGCCGCCCCTATGGCCCAATCGCAATGGCTTAGCCGCTGTGCCATGTCTCGAGCATCCACAACCACCTCCACTGGCCACGACGCACGATCCACTTGCGCCTGTACCGCCGCCAGGTGCGGCGCTTGGATTCCTAGGACGACGGTGATACGGGTGTCCGCAGGAAGGTCACATGCCTCCAATTGTGCCAAGCATGCGCCACTGAGGTTGAACGCATCGACGCCACCGAGACTGATCAGACCGCGCCCCAGCGTCCCCGAACTGCGCCGTCGTAAACTTGGCTCACGTGCCTCCGCAAACTCCGGCCGCAACAATGCATACGTCGGACCGAGGAGACAGCGGGTCGAGGCGGGTACGTGACGGGCGTAATGCTCCGGTTGGCGCCCGAGGTTCTGATCGAGCAGCATGTCACACGAATGCTGCCGGTCAGCCAAATCGTCAATCACCATCACCCACCTTGCGACCCCGCGCATAGCCACTTCCCAACGCTGATCCAAAGCGTAGTGGTCAACGATCAATCCATCGAATGGCAATAACTCTTGCGCATGGGATAGCGCTTGCAGACATGTTTGCGCATCCGCGGCCTGCGATGAGTTCAGCCAGTGGGAGTGCGCCAGATCCTCGCCCCCCGCGACCTGTCCTGTAGTAGTACTGCCGCTGTGCGTCAACAGCAGTGGTCGATGCCCTCGTTGGATCAGCAGACCCTGAAGCATGGGAGAGAGGTCACGCACCATGAATGTGCTTTGACCACCCTCACGGCGCCATGCGTCTGCCAAGGTCAGACAACGCATCAGATGTCCACTGCCAATCTGGACTGAACAGTCAAGGCGAAACAACAGGCGTCTCATGAAGGCACTCAATGCAGATTCTCAGTCCGCTCTACGAACAGGCTTGAATTGAAATGCGGCCTTTGCCATCTGTAGGTCTTCGGCGTCGTCGACATCCACCGCCGATATCCAACTCATAGGGTGAAATATGTGACCAGGTGTGTAGAACGTCCCATGCTCCAGCAGCGCAGCGGATCGAGCCAACCACAAGGCCCCGGTCGGACAATACAGCGTAGGGAGATCCTGGGAGCGGCTCTGCAGCGCGTGTGGATGCAGATACTGGGGTTGCCCACCGGATTCCAGCGTCATGGCCCACCAAGGATTCATCCAGCCGAACTTGAAACAACTGATCTGCGCTGGCGCTCCTGCATCGTCAAAATGGGCGACAGCTTCACGAATATCGTCAGCGTCACGCAACGGGCAGTTGGCCATCAACTGCGCCACCACGTCGAAAGTGCACGCCCAATAGTCCTGTGCCTGCAGCAGCGCAGCACAGGTGGCCTGACTGGAAGAAGCCAGGTCATCTGCGGCTGAATCCCGAAGAAAGGGCACCATCGCACCCCACGCTCGTGCCACCTCGGCAATGGCCTCGTCGTCTGTGGACACCAGCACTTGATCAAAAAGTCGACTTTCAAGAGCCGCGTCCACTGACCAAGCCAACATGGGTCTTCCGTTGATCGGCAGCACGTTCTTTCGCGGAAGGCGTTTCGACCCTCCCCGCGCCAGTATGATCGCGATCCGGCTCATGAGAGTGATCTGTCTGTTGCAGGCAGCACCAGCGTGGCGCAATAACCCAAGCTAAGCACCGAGTAAAGCAGCAGACCTGTACCACAAGCCGCCGCCAGAAGAAACGATGTCCCAAGGTCGAGGTACAGCAAGAGTGCATTCCAGCAAAGGCTTGCACACACCAGCATGACGAGCCCGACGATGAGCGGCTTGTGCCGTCGTTGGTAATAGGCGACATCCGTGACGTTGGCGGCGCACTGGAACGCGACCAACCCAATACTCAGCATCAGCGTTTTCCAGGCAAGGCCTGGGTAGTTGAGCAGGAAGCCATGCTCGAGAACGATAGCAAGTCCCATCACGCCCGCCAAACCCAACAGCCCCAGCAACAATGACTGCCGGAACACCTTGCCCAACAACGGTCGAGTTGCAGACCCTCTTGCGATGGCTTCACCAATATCAACACCGCTGACCATGTTGTGCGCGGACACCATGAGAGCAGCCCCGGTCGCAAGCTGAAAGGCCAGCAAGTAGATACCAAGTTCCGTTCTATCGTAAAAACGCTCTAGGAAGACTCGATCCATCCACAGCAGGAGAGTGAATATCCCTGTCGCGGCATATCGCGGGAAACCCGCGCGCACCACCTCGCTGTATGCGCGACCATCAAGGCGCCAAGGCCACACCCCACTCCAACCCAGCGCGCGGTAGCCCAACGGAGCAAAGGGAACCATCAGAATAGCCAATGCAGGTACGGTCAGCCACAGCACGGTTATCTCGGCACCACGAAAAGAAGTCGCCCACAGGTAGCCTCCAGTGGCGAGCAGGGCCGCGATACTCAGCAAGGCGTCTGGCAACAATGAGTAACCGAATCGGCGCTTGATCCTCAGCAGTGGCTCAACGACGGTGAGAGGCAACAGCAACAAGAAACCCAGAGCCGACGCCCAGTAGATAGGTCCTGCAAAGAGACCAATGAGGGCCACGACCAGGCCTAGAAATGCCATGTGCATCGCGTACATCACCACGAAACTTCGGGCGTTCTCCTCTGTAGTCTCATCGCCGGTGTAGTGCCGTACCAGATATCCACTGGCCGCCCCCACATTGCCCATAAGCAATGCTTTCGAGAGAAACAGAAAGAAGGCGAGTTCGGCGTAGGTATCCGGCCTCAATCCACGGGCACACAAAATCGACGCACCAAATACAAGGCCTGCAACCATCACACGCTGCGCGATGTAGGTGCCAGCCAGAGCCCGAACGCGTTGACCCAATGTCACCAAAGACTCCATCCACCATCTGCCTGAATGGTGTGTCCGGTCATGCTCATACCCGGATGAGCGATTAGCATTTCCAGCGGCGCAATGATTTCTTGCTCAGACAACATGCGTCCAATGGGACTCAACTGCGCAAACCTGGTCTTGAACGAATCTGTTGCGCGTCCCTCGACACCGCCATACGCGATGCAGTTGACCTGAATATCTCGAGACGCAAGGCGCACCCCCATCTCCTTGGTGAGATGCGTCAATGCAGCCTTGGCAACGCTGTATTGAATGGGCGAGTCCACCATTGGGCTGTCATACAGCCGGAGATTGGCCGCGACCGACCCATACTGCGACCCTATGTTGATGACCTGCTGCAGCACACTATGCCGATGCAACACCAGCCCCATACTCAACTCATAGGGAACCACCACATCAATCACATACTCCTGCACGAAGTGGTTCCGATTGACCACGCCATTGGCTTCAGTCTTCAGGTGATCCAGACTTCTGGCGTTGTTGATCAACACCTGTACACCCATCGGCTCCACCTCGCCCAGAAGGTCTGCCACTGCTGCGTCGCGGGAGAAATCCGCCACCAGACCATGAAACCCGTCCAAGGGAACACCTTGATCGGACAGGGTCAGACGCAACAATTCGAGGGCTTCTGTGCTGCGAGCAGTGGCCACAACCCGGTGCCCCCGTTGCAGCAGGTGGGCGATGAAGATTCGACCAAACTTTCCCGAAGCTCCGGTGAGCAAGACCATCTTTGCATCCGCTGTCATGCTGACGCTCCTGCCTGAACCCAGGAGACAGCACTTCGCAATTGTTGTGGGGTGCTGCGCACATCTCGGGCGATGATGCCCTCCACAAAATCCTGCAATGCGGCTCTGAATGCCGTAAACGAATCATCGAAACGGTATTGAAAGTTGCCACGGCTTCCGACAATCGTCAATGCAATGGGCGTGGCAGCCCCCCCCAGGGCAGCGATCTGAACCCGGGCACCCGCAGGGTGTAGTGCTTGCAGCAGCACGGCATCTCCATCGTGCATCGAATGGGTTTGCAATGGCGGTTCATAGCCCAGCAGATTCAGCATGGGATCAATCACGTGGATGGCATAACGACTCCAGTCCTTGGGGGTCACAGCTTGGACATAGCGGATATCGCCTAGCGCTTGTCGTTGCTCACTTGTCACCGTCAGTTCCGGAGCGTAACGGAGGGCAGAACAAGAAAAAAGCTGTCCGGGAAACTTCTGCAGGGCGAGCAACTCTTCCACTGCCACAGTCGTCAAGGCCACAGGCTTGTCCACATAGATGGGAACGCCCGCCTCAAGAAATGGTCTCGCCATCTCGACGTGCAGCTCCGCGTCGTCCCTGGCCAGCAACACGCCGTCGACACATCCGAGCATGTCGGTGAAATGCCGCACCACTGTCGGAATGAGCGCAGCGCGGGCAATGTGGGTTGCCACAGTGACATCCTGCGCCCATACATGAGTCACCTTGGCCTGCGCGATTCCGTCCCGAGGGAACTGGCGCAGTCCCAAGTAGCGGGGAATGACCGAGAATCCACAGGATTCCATGTGAGCAGGGTCATACCCGTTGAATATCGCTGACCACGAATAAGGATGGCCGTTCCCTTCAGACATCCCAATGACTCCGAGTCGAAGCGTCATGACAGTTCCCATCTGCTGGGATTAATGTACGCAGGATCTTCGCAAGCCAAGTCCACCACATGAGGGCAACGGCCCACCTCCATCGCGTGCGCGACCTGGTGGAACTGACCAAGATCTTCAACCCCTACCACCACCACATTGACTTGCGGAAGATCGCGCACAAATGCCAACGCTGCCGACACAGCGCTTACACCATCTCGCTGCAGGCGGCCATGCCATGCCTGAAGCGTGGACCGTATGGGATCAAAATATCGATGCACTCCTTTCAGAGGCATGAGCAAGAGCCCTTGCAGAAAAGCAGAGCGCACGTGAATCTCAACACCCAGCTTGTGCAGTCGGTCCAGCGTGCCATCAAGGACAAAACGCTGGTCAAGGACATTGACCGGCAACTGAACGAGGTCAGGGATGAACAGTTCCAGCATGCGATCAACCTGGGCTGGGTCATACACCGAAACACCCACATTGGACACCAATCCGTCGACCTTGAGTTGCTGAAGCGCACTCACGACCCACTCGCCACGAATGCCTTCAAGATCATCTGGCTGATGCAGAAGGTAACCGTGCAATCGAGTCGCGCCCAATCTGTGCAGTGAAGCCTCAAGCGCGCGCCGCATCTGACCCATGGCATCCGAGGCGCTGTGGAGATCCGCCAGTCGGGGGGTCTTGCTCACCACCAAGAAATCACCCACACCGTATCGACCCAAGACCAATTCGGCCTCGCCATACAAACTTGCAGTGTCCAGCAGCCGTATGCCGCGCTCACCGGCCGCATCCAGAATGCGTGCCACCTCCGCAAGCGGCGTCTGCCCCGAAGTGTTGGTCACTCCGTAAGCAGTGCCCCACTGCACCGTTCCCAACCCCAGTTTTTGCATGTCGACGTTAGAACAAGGTCTGATATCCAACCGGCCTGGGCCGCGAAAAGTGTTTGACGATCTCCCGTTGCTGCTCCTCCGTCAATCCAGGGTACATGGGGATCGTGATGGCCTCGGCGTAATACTGTTCGGCATTTGGATAGTCTGCTCGCTGATAGCCAAATGCCGCGTAATGCGGTTGACGATAGATCGGGATGTAGTGCAGATTGACGCCAATTCCATCTGCCCGCATTCGAGCGAACACATCCCTTTGTGAAACCTCCATCTCTTGGAGGTTGAGACGCACCACGTACAGATGAAAGGCACTTAGGATGTCGTGTCGCAGATGGGGAACCCGGACGGGAAGTCCCGACAGCAGTTCATCATACTTACGTGCGACATCATTCCTGTCTCTGACAAAATCATCCAGCTTTGCGAATTGACTGAACCCCAGCGCGGCCTGTATGTCCGTCATCCGATAGTTATAGCCCAGTTCAAGCTGCTCGTAGTACCACGGCCCATCCGATTCGTTAAGCATGGCCTGGGCATCGCGAGTGATCCCGTGACTGCGCAAACGCGCCATCCGCACGCCAAGATCAGGGTCGTTGGTCAAGGCCATCCCACCCTCCCCGGACGTGATGATCTTTACCGGATGAAAGCTGAACACCGTGATGTCACTGTACTCGCAACTTCCCACGGGACGGCCACGATAGCGCGCCCCAATGGCATGAGATGCGTCCTCAATGACCCGGAACCCGAACCGGGTCGCCAACCGCCCTATGTCCTCCATGTCACATGATTGGCCACACATGTGGACTGGTATCACGACCTTGGGGAGAAGGCCATCCTTCTGCGCCTGTACAAGCTTCTTCTCCAGTGCCTCCACACTGAGGTTGTAGGTCTGTGGATCGATATCGACAAAATCGACCTGAGCGCCACAATAGAGCGCGCAATTGGCAGTGGCGACAAAACTGATGGGCGTCGTCCACACCCTGTCTCCTGGCCCGACACCCAGCGCCATGCACGCGATGTGCAATGCACTGGTGGCGCTGTTTACTGCATATGCAAACTTTGCTCCACAATACTTGGCCACCGCAGCCTCAAACTCAGGCACCACAGGGCCCTGGGTAAGAAAATCGGATCTCAAGACATCGACCACAGCCTGGATGTCTTCTTCGTCAATATTCTGTCGGCCATAGGGTATGTACATTGTCCACCTCGAGTTTCATCATTGGACATCCCTACCGGAGCCTCAAGTGATAAACGTATTCTGCCACTCAACGCCCCTTGAATCGCTGACATCAGTCAACAGGGCAGCAGGTATCGCCGCTCAATCCACCTCGAGCGACACATTCGCATAGCAAAAAAAAACCCGGTTACACGAACCGGGTTTTTCGAATCTTGGTGGCCTGGGGCGGAATCGAACCACCGACACGCGGATTTTCAATCCGCTGCTCTACCAACTGAGCTACCGGGCCTAAAGAAGCGAGAGTATAGCAGGATTTCGAGGTCTCAGACCCCGCTGCGCTTGCCGCGAGACAGGTCAACGCCGAGTTGCTTGAGCTTGCGGTAGAGGTGGGTGCGCTCCAGGCCGGTTTTTTCGGCCACGCGGGTCATGGAGCCGCCTTCCTTGGCGAGGTGGAACTCGAAGTAGGCCTTTTCAAAACTGTCGCGCGCCTCGCGCAGGGGGGCATCGAGTTCAAAGCTCTGCACCGGGCGCGGTCCGCTGGGGGTAGCCAGGATGGGGGAGCTGCCGGGCATGGGCATCGCCATGGCCGACGGCATGGCTTCACCCGGCACACCGGCAGGTTTGCCGGCTGCGGGTTTGGGCTGCCCTTTGTTCAGGCCGGTTTCCACCGCCTTGAG
The DNA here is from genome assembly GCA_943368755.1 of Synechococcus sp. UW140. GTDB lineage: Bacteria > Pseudomonadota > Gammaproteobacteria > Burkholderiales > Burkholderiaceae_C > Hydrogenophaga. The sequence continues at coordinate 26,563 of CALRLO020000034.1, forward strand.
CAGTTTTTGCAGCGTGATGGGCTTCTCCAGGAAGGCCATGGCGCCGATGCGGGTCGCCTCCACCGCCGTGTCGATGGTGGCGTGGCCACTCATCATGATCACCGGCATGTTCAGCAGGCCGGCGCCCGACCATTCCTTGAGGAGCGTGACCCCGTCGGTGTCGGGCATCCAGATGTCGAGCAGGACGAGGTCAGGGCGCTGCTGCTGGCGTGCTGCGCGCGCCTGGGCGGCGTTTTCGGCCAGTTCGACCGTGTGACCTTCGTCATTGAGGATCTCGAACAACAAGTCGCGAATGCCCAACTCGTCGTCCACTACCAAGATGTTTGCCATGGCGCCGCTGCGGTGTTCCCTGTGGTTCTGTTGTCAATTTGCAACTGCGAATGATAGCGACACTTGCGCCCCCTTCGCCTCGCCGTCCACCACCCGGTTGCTGAGCTCGATGCGGCCGCCGTGTTCATCCATGATTTTTTTGACGACGGCCAGACCCAGGCCTGTGCCTTTGGGCTTGGTGGTGACGTATGGCTCAAATGCGCGCTTGAGGATGTGCTCAGCAAATCCCGGGCCATCGTCGCAGACGGTCAGCCGCACCCAGCGCCCCGATTCCGACACCCGGGTGCGCAGGGTGACCCGCGCGCCAGCAGCCTGGGCCGTCGCATCCTGGGCGTTTTGCACCAGGTTGTGCACCACCTGGCGCAGCTGCTGGGCATCGGCCATCACGGGCGGGCAATCGGGCTGCAGGTCCAGCACCACCGGCACGACGGACTGGTCGTACAGCGCCAGGATGTCGGTGAGTGCCCCGTTGAGGTCCAGCCGGGTGAGCTGGGCGGCCGGCAGGCGCGCATAGTCACGGAACTCGTTGACGAGACGCTTCATGGCGTCCACCTGGTCGACGATGGTCCGCACCGATTTGTCGAGTACGTGGCGCTCGGGGTCGGGCAGCTTGCCTTCCAGCTTCATGGCCAGGCGCTCTGCCGATAGCTGTATGGGTGTGAGCGGGTTCTTGATTTCGTGGGCCAGGCGCCGCGCCACCTCGCCCCAGGCCTTGGCCCGCTGGGCCGAGATCATCTCGGACACGTCGTCGAACACCAGCAGGCGTTCATTGCCTGGCAGCAAGGCGCCGCGAGCAATCAGCGTCACGGTGTTGGTCTCGTCGCTCAGGCCGTCGGCGCCCAGCTCGAACGACTGCTGCCACTGCCCGCCTTCGTGGGCGCTCTGCTCGGACAGGAAGCGGTCGAACTGCTGCTCCACCCCATGGGCGAAGGCCTGCAGGCCCGGCACCTGGGCCAGCGGCTGACCTTCGTGCAGCGACAGCGACTGCCGCAGGATGCGCGACGCCCCGGGGTTGACGCTGGCGATGCGGCCTTCGGCGTCCAGCACCACCACGCCGGCGGTCAGGTTGTCCAGAATGGTCTGCAGGTGGGCGCGCGAGGCATCCACCTGGTTCATGCTGTGGTCCACCGCTTCGCGCGCCTCGGCCAGGTCCTGGGTCATCTGGGCGAAGGTGCGTGTGAGCCCGGCCAGTTCGTCGCGCGAGGTCATGGCGGTCTTGGGCTGGAGGTTGCCCTGGGCCACCTCGCGCATGCCTTCGGCCAGCACCAGCAGCGGGCGCACGATCTGGTTGCCCAGGAGCACGGCCAGCAGCACGGCTCCAAAAACGGTGAGAAACAGCGCCAGCGTGAGCGTGCCGATGTACATGCGCCGCAGCCCGTCACGCGCCAGGGCCCGCTCCTGGTACTCGCGGTGAGCCTGCTGCACCGCCAGGGCATCGGACACCAGAAGCGGCGACAGCGGCGCGACCACCTGCAGGTATCGTGGCTCCAGCCCCAGGCCTCCGATGGGCGGGTTGACCACGGCCAGCGCACGTATGCGAGGCGCCTCGGCGGCCGGCGCAGTGGACGCCACGCCGTCTCCGCTGTCTTCCAGGCCTTCGACACTGGCAATGGCACGCTGGCTGCGCACGTTGCGCAGCAGCGCCGCTGGCGGCCGATCGGGGCTGAGCGTAAAACGCGAAGAGCCCGCACTGGCGATGACCTGACCGCCGGCACTCCATAGCACGACATCGCCAGCCGACAGCTGCTCGCGCAGCCGCTCCAGCGCCAGCGCGGCCGAGGGGTCGGACACGCCCGAGAGGCTGTTGGCCGCGCTGCGGGTCTTGTTGAGCATGTCCTCGGTGAGCACGTCCAGCGTGGTGCGCCCGAGGTTGAGGCCGGCGTTGAGTGCCGTCTCCACCCGCACATCGAACCACGACTCGATGGAACGGGACACGAACTGGTAGGACACGGTGTAGATCAGCAGGCCCGGCAGAAAACCGACCAGGCCAAAAATGGCCGCCAGCTTGACCAGCAGGCGGCTGCCGAACTTGCCGCGCCGCAACCGCGCTGCGAGCCGCACAGCAAGCCAGAGGATCACCAGCGACAGCACGGCGGCCACCGCGATGTTGACCACCAGCAGTCGGGTGAAATTGGCCTCGTAGAAGGCGCGGTTGTTGGTCGCCAGCGTCAGCAGGAACAGCAGCACCAGACCCAGGCCAGCCATGAACACGATGGCCGTGCCGATGGCCCACCGGGCCGGCGCCGAACGCTTGGCTGGCGTGGCGTTCATGGCTTCAGCGGCCCGGCTTCCAGGCGCCGCTCGGATTCGATGTTCCACTCGGGCTGGGTGGCCATGCCGATCTGGAACGGCCGCGGCAGCAGGGACAGGTCAAGCCGGAAGCGGTAGCCGACACGGTAGCGTTCGTCGTCGTCGAGCGCGGCGGCATCGGCGATCTTCCAGCGGGCCACACGCCCCACCGCCGCGAGCGCTTCGGACAGGGTGTCGAAGTTCAGGTGCAACGCGTACGGCATGCCCGCCGTTCCCAGCCCGGACGCCACACTGAGGCGCCAGCGCCGGGTGAGCGGCTGGAAGGCCAGGCGCAGCGTGCGCGCCGCGTTGCTCACGCGCCGGTCGGTCCAGTACCAGCGGGGTGCCATGACCTCGGCCTGGTAGGTGAAATAGATTGGCACCGCCTTGTGCAGCACCTCCTCCACCCCGTCGCCCAGATCCAGCGGCTCGCGCGCGGACAGGAACAGCCCGTCGGCCGTGCGCTCCAGGCTGACCTCACCGCCCTCGGCCCGCGCCGGGAGCAGGCTCCCGGCCAGCCACACGCCGGCGGCGGCCAGCACCACACGACGCCGGACCCGGGCACCGTGCTCAGGCATGCCGCTTGTCCAGTCGGGCGTAGAAGAATCCGTCGTGTTCACCCGGCAGATTGTCGTTGAACTCCCCCCGCTGGCTGGGTGGCGAGGGGAGCAGATGCCCAGGTGCGGGGCCTGCAACGGCATCGGTGTGGCGTTCAAGAAACGCCTGCACCTGATCAGCCCCCTCGGCGCGGAACACCGAGCAGGTGGCGTACAGCAAGCGGCCCCCGGGTCGCAGCAGCGGCCACAGGGCCTCCAGCAGGCGGCGCTGCAGTGCGGCCAGCTGGGCCACGTCGGTCTCGCGGCGCAGCCAGCGCACGTCCGGGTGGCGGCGCACGATGCCGGAAGCCGTGCACGGCGCATCGAGCAGGATGGCGTCAAAGGGTCGCCCGTCCCACCAGGTGTCCACCGCCGCCGCATCGGCCTGTCGCACGGTGGCACGCAGGCCCAGGCGGTCCAGGTTCTGGTGTATGCGTGGCAGGCGGTCGGCGTCGAGCTCCAGCGCCCAGACGTCGAGGTCGGCCCGCTCCAGCAGGTGCGCGGTCTTGCCGCCCGGCGCGGCGCAGGCGTCAAGCACCCGTGCACCCGGCGCGGGAGACCAGCCCTCGAACAGCAGCGGCGCGGCCAGCTGGGCCGCCGGGTCCTGCACCGAAACCCAGCCCTGGGCAAAGCCGGGCAGGCGGTCCACCGGGCTGGGCTGGGCCAGCACCCAGCCGTCCTCGCCTACCGGGTGTGCCACCAGGCCCTGGGCCGACAGGTGTTCGCCATAGGTATCGCGGCTCATGTGGCGGCGGTTCACGCGCAGCGCCATCGGAGCCGGGCGGTTGTTGGCCGCCAGGATGGCCTCCCATTGGTCCGGGTGGTCGCGCCGCAGCCGCTGCAACCACCAGCTCGGGTGGTTCCAGCGCACCGCGGGGTCGGTGCGCACGGCTTTGAGCAGGGCCGGGGCGTCGCGCTGGAAGCGGCGCAGGCAGGCATTGAGAAATCCCGCCTGGCCACGGGTGTCTCGCCCGGCCTTCGCCGCCTCCACCGCCTGGCTCACGACCGTGTGTGCGGGGTAGACCGGCGCGGTCTCGGGCAGATCGGGCAGCAGCAGCGGCAGGGCCACGCCCAGCAAGGTGCGGGTGGCCGGCGCCGGCGCACGCGGCGCCAGCTGGCGCACCAGCGCGCGGCTCTCGCCCAGGTGCCTCAGGGCATGGAACACCAGCGCCTGGGTGCCGGGACGCAACGGCGCGGGCACAGTCGGCAGCACGTCGCCGAGGGAACGCCCGGCCTCCACCGCGCGCAGCGCCTGGGCCGCGTGCTGGAGCTGTGCCGCCAGCGTGACGGGAAAAACGGAAGAATCGGTCATGGCGTCAGAAAACGGGTGTGGCCGGCGAAGGCCCGTCGGCCTGCAACGGCAGACCGCCCATGGGGCGGCCGTACAGGCGCTCAATACGCACAGCCAGCGGCGGGTGCGAATCCAGCCAGTGGGCGGTGCGGTCGGTGGCGGCGTTGATGAGCAGCAGGTGCTGCACGGTCGCGTCGCCCAACCGGGGTTCGGTGCGGTCCCGCCAGGCTTCGTCCTGCTGGGTCAGGAGTTTGCGCAGGGCCTGGCCCAGGCCGTCGCGGCTGCGGGTCCACTGCACGGCGCGCGCGTCGGCCAGCAGCTCGCGCTGGCGCGACACCGCCGCCTGCAGCGCGTGGCCCGCCAACCAGCCCAGCCAGCCCACGGCCATGATGGCCAGACCCAGCCCCGCGAGTGCGGTGCGCTGGCCCTGGTCGTTGGGCGCCCACAGCGACTGGCCCAGTCGGTAGACCATCTCCAGACCCGACACCATGCCAGCCAGTCGCATGTTCAGGCGGGTGTCACCTTCCCTGATGTGGCTGAACTCGTGTGCGACCACGCCCTGCAGCTCCTCACGCGTGAGGCGGTCCAGCGCGCCCTGGGTCACGGCCACGACCGCATCGTTCTCGCCCCAGCCGGTGGCAAAGGCGTTGATGCCGTCGGCCCGCGCCACCACCATGGGCGTGGGTCGCTGCATGCCGGCAGCAATCGCCATCTCGTCCACGATGTTGCCAAAACGCTGTTCGGTCAGGCTGGTGGAAGGCCGCAACTCACGGGCTCCCATGCGGCGCGCAAGCTTGTGGCCACCATCCACCATGCCCGAGGTCTCCAGCCACCAGCCGCCCAGCACGAACAGCAACGTGACAGCGGTGTTGACGGTAAAAAAGTGGCGCGGGTAACTCAGCGGCCCCGGCATCCACAAGCCCCAGGTCAGCGCCCAGGCCAGCGCGAGCGCGGCATTGATGGCCAGCACCAGTAACAGCAACGCCAACACGAACGCCAGAAGCAGCCGGCGGGTCTGGCTGCGCGCGTCGCCCTGGTGCTCAAAAAACCGCATCAGAGTTGCACACGCAGCGTCTGGCGCTCTTCCTCGCTGGTGGTGGAAGCCAGCATCTCCAAGGGGAAGAAGCCAAACAGCCTGGCCACGATCAGCGTTGGGAACTGGGCCGCCGCGTCGTTGTATTCGAGCACATGGTCGTTGTAGGCCTGGCGCGCAAAGCCGATGCGGTTTTCGGTGCTGGTCAGCTCCTCGCTCAGCTCGCGCATGCTCTCGTCGGCCTTGAGGTCGGGGTAGGCCTCGGCCACCGCAAACAGGCGGCCCAGCGCACCGCCCAGCACCTGCTCGGCCCCCGCCAGCGCGCCGAGTGCACCGGCGTTCAGCGGACTCGCGGCGGCACTCTGTTCGGCCGTGCGCGCCTGGTTGCGCGCGGCGATCACGGCCTCCAGCGTCTTGGCTTCGTGCGCCAGGTATTTGCGGGCCACCTCGACCAGATTGGGAATCAGGTCGTAGCGGCGCTTGAGCTGCACATCGATCTGGCCAAAGGCATTGGCAATGGCGTTTTTCAGCCGCACCAGCCGGTTGTAGGCGCCCACGCCCCAGAAGAACAGCACGGCCACCACGATCAGCAGAACCCACAGGCCAAGTGTCATGTCGCGTCCCTCCAAAACGAAAAGCCGACTGTAACCCAGCCCCCAGAAAAAACGCCCCGGGCCTGGCGGCACGGGGCGTTGCGGGGAGCGGAGCGGCGCGGCTTATTCGGCCGACTCGTTCTCGCTCGCAGCGGCCTGGTCGGCGGCCAGCTGCATGGCATCGGCTTCGGCGATGGCGCGGCGTTCCTCGTCGTCCATCTTCTCGCGCACGCGGCGGGCTTCGTGGTAGGCCATGCCGGTACCTGCGGGAATCAGGCGACCGACGATGACGTTCTCCTTGAGGCCGCGCAGCTCGTCGCGTTTGCCCATGATGGCGGCTTCGGTCAGCACGCGGGTGGTTTCCTGGAAGGAAGCGGCCGAGATGAACGAATCCGTGGACAGCGAGGCCTTGGTGATGCCCAGCAGCACGTTGCTGTAGGTTGCGGGGATCTTGCCGTCGGCCAGCAGCGCGTCGTTGGTGTTGAGGATCTCGCTGCGCTCGACCTGCTCACCGGCGATGTAGCTGGAGTCGCCCGGGTTCTCGACCACGACGCGGCGCAGCATCTGGCGAACGATCACCTCGATGTGCTTGTCGTTGATCTTCACACCCTGCAGTCGGTAGACGTCCTGCACCTCGTCGACGATGTAGCGCGCCAGTTCTTCCATGCCCAGCAGGCGCAGGATGTCCTGCGGATCAGCCGGGCCGTCCACGACGCTCTCACCCTTGTTGACCACCTGGCCTTCGTGCACCAGGATGTTCTTTTCCTTGGGAATGAGGTCGTCCCACACCTTGCCTTCGGGGTCGGTGATCTGCAGGCGAACCTTGCCTTTGGTCTCCTTGCCGAACGACACGGTACCGGTCATCTCGGCGAGCATGCCCTTGTCTTTGGGGCTGCGCGCTTCGAACAGCTCGGCCACGCGGGGCAGACCACCCGTGATGTCACGGGTCTTCTGGCCTTCGACCGGGATGCGGGCCAGCACCTCGCCGGGGCCCACGTCCTGACCGTCACGCACCTGGATCAGCGAGCCCACGGGGAAGCCCACCGTCACCGAGTGGTCGGTGCCGGGGATCTTCACCTCGTGGCCGCCGGCGTCCACCAGCTTGACCTGCGGGCGCACCACCTTGGCGGCACCACGGCGCTTGGGATCGATCACCACCAGCGTGGACAGGCCGGTGACATCGTCCACCTGCTTGGCCACGGTCAGGCCCTCTTCCACGTTCTCGAACTTCACCTGACCGGCGAATTCCGTGATGATGGGTCGGGTCAGCGGGTCCCAATTGGCCAGGATGGTGCCGGCCTTGATGGCCTGGTCGGCCTTGACGGTCAGGGTCGCACCGTACGGCACCTTGTGGCGCTCGCGCTCGCGGCCATGTTCGTCGTGGATGATGATCTCGCCGGAACGCGCGATCACCACCAGCTCGCCCTTGGAGTTGGTCACGTAGCGCATCGTGGCGTTGAAGCCGATGATGCCGTTGGACTTGGCTTCCACGCTGGAGGCAATCGCTGCGCGCGAGGCTGCACCACCGATGTGGAAGGTGCGCATGGTCAGCTGCGTGCCGGGTTCGCCGATGGACTGCGCGGCAATCACGCCGACCGCCTCACCGATGTTCACCAGGCCGCCACGGCCCAGGTCGCGACCGTAGCACTTGGCGCACAGGCCGAAGCGGGTTTCGCAGGTCAGCGCGGTGCGCACGCGGACTTCGTCCACGCCCGCCGCTTCCAGCAGGTCCAGCGCGTCTTCGTCGAGGATTTCACCGGCCGGGAACACGCTGGCGCGGGTCTCGGGGTGGATGACTTCCTCGGCCGTGGTGCGGCCCAGCACGCGGTCGCGCAGCGATTCGATCACCTCGCCGCCCTCGACGATGGCGCGCATCAGGGTGCCGTTGCTGGTGCCGCAATCCTGCTCGGTCACCACCAGGTCCTGGGTCACGTCCACCAGACGGCGGGTCAGGTAACCGGAGTTCGCGGTCTTCAGCGCCGTGTCGGCCAGACCCTTGCGGGCGCCGTGCGTGGAGATGAAGTACTGCAGCACGTTCAGGCCTTCACGGAAGTTGGCCGTGATGGGCGTCTCGATGATGGAGCCATCGGGCTTGGCCATCAGGCCACGCATGCCGGCCAGCTGGCGGATCTGCGCGGCAGAACCGCGAGCGCCGGAGTCGGCCATCATGTAGATGGAGTTGAACGACTCCTGCTCGACTTCCTTGCCCAAGCGGTCCGTGGTCTTTTCCTTGGCCAGCTGGGCCATCATGACCTTGGACACCTCGTCACCGGCCTTGCCCCAGATGTCCACCCCCTTGTTGTAGCGCTCGCCAGCGGTCACCAGACCGGACGAGTACTGCTGGGCGATTTCCTTCACCTCGGCTTCGGCACGGCCAATGATGTCGGCCTTCTGCGGCGGCACCAGCATGTCGTCGATGGCGATGGAGATGCCGGCGCGCGTGGCCAGGCGGAAACCGTTCTGCAGCAGCTTGTCTGCGAACACCACGGTTTCCTTCAGGCCGCACTTGCGGAACGAGGTGTTGATCAGGCGCGAGATTTCCTTCTTCTTGAGTGCCTTGTTCAGGTTCTCGAAGGGCAGGCCCTTGGGCAGGATCTCGGAGAGCAGCGCACGGCCGGCGGTGGTGTTCACCACCTTGGTCACGGGCTCGAACTCGCCGTTTTCCTTGTTCTTGACCCACTCGGTCAGACGCACGCCGATCTTGGCGGTCAGCTCGACCACACCGGCGTCCAGTGCGCGTTGCACCTCGCCGATGTCGGCGAAGACCATGCCTTCACCCTTGCCGTTGATGCGCTCGCGGGTGGTGTAGTACAGACCCAGCACCACGTCTTGCGACGGCACGATGGAGGGTTCGCCCGACGCCGGGAACAGCACGTTGTTGGAGGCCAGCATCAGCGTGCGGGCTTCCATCTGGGCTTCCACGGACAGCGGCACGTGAACGGCCATCTGGTCGCCGTCGAAGTCGGCGTTGAATGCCGCGCAGACCAGCGGGTGCAGCTGGATGGCCTTGCCTTCGATCAGGATGGGCTCGAAGGCCTGGATACCCAGGCGGTGCAGCGTGGGCGCACGGTTCAGCAGAACCGGGTGCTCCTTGATGACCTCTTCCAGGATGTCCCACACCACCGGCGTACCGGCTTCCACTTCCTTCTTCGCCGCCTTGATGGTGGTCGCGATGCCCATGGCTTCCAGGCGCGAGAAGATGAAGGGCTTGAACAGCTCCAGGGCCATCAGCTTGGGCAGGCCGCACTGGTGCAGCTTGAGGGTCGGGCCCACGGTGATGACGGAACGGCCGGAGTAGTCGACGCGTTTGCCCAGCAAGTTCTGGCGGAAACGGCCGCTCTTGCCCTTGATCATGTCGGCCAGGGACTTGAGCGCGCGCTTGTTGGCGCCCGTCATGGCCTTGCCACGGCGACCGTTGTCCAGCAGGCTGTCCACGGCTTCCTGCAGCATGCGCTTTTCGTTGCGCGCAATGATCTCGGGGGCCTTGAGTTCGAGCAGGCGGCGCAGACGCGAGTTGCGGTTGATGACGCGGCGGTACAGGTCGTTCAGGTCGGACGTCGCGAAGCGGCCGCCGTCCAGCGGCACCAGCGGACGCAGGTCCGGCGGCAGCACGGGCAGCACGTCCATCACCATCCACTGGGGCTTGATACCGGACTTCTTGAAGGCTTCCAGCACCTTGAGGCGCTTGGCGTTCTTCTTGACCTTGAGCTCGGAGCCGGTCAGGTCGTTGCGCAGCTTCTCGATCTCGGTGTCGATCTCGATCGACTCCAGCAGGTCCTTGATGCCTTCGGCGCCCATCTTGGCCACGAACTCGTCACCGAGCTCCTTGCGCTTGGCGTCGTAGTCGTCCTCGGACATGATGCTGAACTTCTTGAGCGCGGTCATGCCGGGGTCGGTCACGACGTAGGCTTCGAAGTACAGCACGCGTTCGATGTCGCGCAGGGTCATGTCGAGCACCAGGCCCAGACGCGACGGCAGCGATTTCAGGAACCAGATGTGGGCGCAGGGTGCGGCCAGGTCGATGTGACCCATGCGCTCGCGACGCACCTTGGTCTGCGTGACTTCAACGCCGCACTTCTCGCAGATGACACCACGGTGCTTCAGGCGCTTGTACTTGCCGCACAGGCACTCGTAGTCCTTGATGGGGCCGAAGATCTTGGCGCAGAACAGGCCGTCGCGTTCGGGCTTGAACGTGCGGTAGTTGATGGTCTCGGGCTTCTTGACTTCACCGAAGGACCAGGAGCGGATTTTTTCCGGCGAGGCCAGGCCGATGCGGATGGCATCGAAGTGCTCGTCGGGGGTGAACTGCTTGAACAGGTCGAGCAAGGATTTCATGTGTAGCTTTCCTTTACTTCAGTGGATCACGAACGCTCGAGTTCGATGTCGATGCCGAGCGAGCGGATTTCCTTGACCAGCACGTTGAACGATTCGGGCATGCCCGCGTCGATGGCGTGTTCGCCCTTGACGATGGACTCGTACACCTTGGTGCGGCCCTGCACGTCGTCGGACTTGACGGTGAGCATCTCCTGCAGGATGTAGGAGGCGCCGTAGGCCTCCAGTGCCCACACCTCCATCTCGCCGAAACGCTGCCCACCGAACTGGGCCTTGCCGCCCAGCGGTTGCTGCGTGACCAGCGAGTACGGGCCGGTGGAACGGGCGTGCATCTTGTCGTCGACCAGGTGGTGCAGCTTCAGGAAGTGCATGTAGCCCACGGTGGTGACGCGTTCGAACGCGTCGCCGGTACGGCCGTCGTACAGCTGCGCCTGGGTGCGGGTCGCGGTCAGGCCCTTGGCCTTGGCGATCTCGTCCGGGTAGGCCACTTTCAGCATGGCGCGGATCTCGTCCTCCGAGGCGCCATCGAACACCGGGGTGGCAAACGGCACGCCGCCGGTCAGGTTGGCAGCCATCTCCCGCACCTGCTCGTCGCTGAGCGCGGACAGGTCTTCCTTCTTGCCGGTGCTGTTGTACAGGCCGTCGAAGAATTGGCGCAGCTCGGTGGCCTTGGCTTCGCGCTGCAGCATGTCGCCGATGCGCTGGCCGATGCCCTTGGCCGCCCAGCCCAGGTGGACTTCCAGCACCTGGCCCACGTTCATGCGCGAAGGCACGCCCAGCGGGTTCAGCACGATGTCGCACGGGGTGCCGTCGGCCATGTAGGGCATGTCCTCGACCGGAACGATCTTGGAGACCACACCCTTGTTGCCGTGGCGGCCGGCCATCTTGTCACCGGGCTGCAGGCGGCGCTTGACGGCCAGGTAGACCTTCACCATCTTGAGCACGCCCGCCGGCAGCTCGTCGCCTTGCGTGAGCTTCTTGCGCTTTTCTTCGAAGGCCAGGTCGAAGCTGTGACGGGTCTGCTCCATGGAGTTCTTGATGGACTCCAGCTGGGCGGCCACGTCGTCTTCCGCCGGGCGGATGTCGAACCAGTGGTACTTCTCGACATCGGCCAGGTAGGCCTTGTCGATCTTGGTGCCTTTGGCCAGCTTCTTCGGGCCGCCGTTGGCGACCTTGCCGGTCAGCAGCTTCTCGATACGGTCGAAGGCGTCGGCCTCGACGATGCGCAGCTGGTCGTTCAGGTCCAGGCGGAAACGCTTGAGTTCATCGTCGATGATCTGCTGGGCGCGCTTGTCGCGCTGGATACCTTCGCGGGTGAACACCTGCACGTCGATCACGGTGCCCTGCGAGCCCTGATCCACACGCAGCGAGGTGTCCTTCACGTCGGACGCCTTCTCGCCGAAGATCGCGCGCAACAGCTTCTCTTCGGGCGTCAGCGTGGTCTCACCCTTGGGCGTGACCTTGCCCACCAGCACGTCGCCGGGCAGCACTTCGGCACCCACGTAGATGATGCCGGAGTCGTCCAGGCGGTTGAGCTGCTGCTCGGCCAGGTTGGGGATATCGCGGGTGATTTCCTCAGGGCCCAGCTTGGTGTCACGAGCCATCACCACCAGTTCCTCGATGTGGATCGAGGTGTAGCGGTCGTCGGCCACCACGCGTTCGGAGATCAGGATCGAGTCTTCGAAGTCGTAGCCGTTCCAGGGCATGAAGGCGATCAGCATGTTCTGGCCGATGGCGATCTCGCCCAGGTCGGTCGAAGCGCCGTCGGCGATCACGTCACCCTTGGCCAGCTTGTCGCCTTTCTTGACGATGGGGCGCTGGTGGATGTTGGTGTTCTGGTTGGAACGCTGGTACTTGATGAGGTTGTAGATGTCCACACCCACTTCACCGGCCACCGCTTCCGCGTCGTTCACGCGGATCACGATGCGGGTGGCGTCCACGTAGTCCACCACGCCACCACGGTGGGCGGTGACCACGGTGCCGGAGTCGACCGCAGCCACGCGCTCGATGCCGGTACCCACCAGCGGCTTCTCGGGGCGCAGCACCGGCACGGCCTGGCGCGACATGTTGGCGCCCATCAGCGCGCGGTTGGCGTCGTCGTGCTCCAGGAAGGGCACCAGCGAGGCCGCCACGGAGACGATCTGTGCCGGCGACACGTCCATGTACTGGATGGAGTCGGCGCTCACCAGCACCGATTCGCCTTTTTCGCGAGCGGAGATCAGGTCACCCGTCAGGCGACCTTCGTCGTCAAGCGCGGCGTTGGCCTGGGCGATGATGTACTTGCCTTCCTCGATGGCCGACAGGTACGCGATCTCGTTGGTCACCTTGCCGTCCACCACCTTGCGGTAGGGCGTCTCGATGAAACCGTAGTCGTTCAGACGGGCGTACAGCGCCAGCGAGTTGATCAGACCGATGTTCGGGCCTTCAGGCGTTTCGATCGGGCAGACGCGGCCGTAATGGGTCACGTGCACGTCGCGCACCTCGAAGCCGGCACGTTCGCGGGTCAGACCACCCGGGCCCAGGGCGGAGACGCGACGCTTGTGCGTGATCTCGGCCAGGGGGTTGGTCTGGTCCATGAACTGCGACAGCTGCGAGGCACCGAAGAACTCCTTGAGCGCCGCGGAAATCGGCTTGGAGTTGATCAGGTCGTGCGGCATCAGGGGCTCTTGCTCGGCCTGACCCAGACGTTCCTTCACAGCCTTCTCGATACGTGCGAGGCCGGTGCGGTACTGGTTCTCGGCGAGTTCGCCGACGCAGCGCACGCGGCGGTTGCCCAGGTGGTCGATGTCATCGACCTCGCCACGGCCGTTGCGCAGATCGACCAGGATCTTGACCACGTCCAGGATGTCGTCGTTGGACAGCACCATAGGCCCGGTGGCTTCATTGCGGCCGGCACGGGCGTTGAACTTCATGCGGCCCACGCGCGACAGGTCGTACGTGTCCGGGTTGTAGAACAGGCGGTGGAACAGGGCCTGCACGGCGTCTTCGGTCGGCGGCTCGCCAGGGCGCATCATGCGATAGATGGCCACGCGGGCGGCAAACTCGTCCACCGTCTCGTCAACGCGCAGGGTCTGGCTGATGTAGGCGCCCTGGTCCAGCTCGTTGGTGTAGATGCAGGCCAGCTCGGTGATGCCGGCGGCACGCAGCTTCTTGAGCAGGGCTTCCGTCAGCTCTTCGTTGGCCTTGGCGATGATCTCGCCGGTGTCGCCATCGACGATGTTCTTGGCGACCACGCGACCCAGCAGGAAGTCCTCGGGAACGCTCACGTGGGTGGTGCCCGACTGCTCCAGCTCACGGGTGTGGCGCGCAGTGATGCGCTTGTCCTTGGCGACGATCACCTTGCCCGACTTGTCGGTGATGTCGAAACGGGCCACCTCGCCACGCAGGCGGTCGGCCACGAAGGCCATCTGCGCACCGCTGTCCATCAGGCGGAAGTGGTCGTTGACGAAGAAGTTCGCCAGGATGGTTTCCGGGGTCAGGCCAATGGCCTTGAGCAGGATGGTGACCGGCATCTTGCGACGGCGGTCGACGCGGAAGTACAGCAGGTCCTTGGGATCGAATTCGAAGTCCAGCCAGGAGCCGCGGTAGGGAATGATGCGGGCCGAGAACAGCAGCTTGCCCGAGCTGTGCGTCTTGCCCTTGTCGTGTTCGAAGAAGACACCCGGCGAGCGGTGCAGCTGGGAGACGATCACGCGCTCGGTGCCGTTGATGATGAAAGAGCCCTTGTCGGTCATCAGGGGCACTTCGCCCATGTAGACCTCCTGCTCCTTCACTTCCTTGACCACCTTGGACTGCGACGTCGAGGACTCGCGGTCGTAGATGATGAGCTGCACGCGCGCGCGCACGGCCGACGCGAAGGTCAGGCCACGGGTCTGGCACTCACGAACGTCGAACGCCGGCTTGGCCAGGTTGTATTCGACGAACTTCATCTCGACGAAGCCGTTGTGCGACACGATGGGGAAAGCCGCCTCGAATGCGGCCTGCAGGCCCTCGGGGGAGCGCTTCTTGGGCGGCAGGTCGGCTTGCAGGAACGCGGTGTAGGCGTCCTTCTGCATCTGCAACAGGTAGGGGATGGCCAGCACGTTCTCGCGGCTGCCAAAGCTCTTGCGGATGCGCTTGCGTTCGGTGTAGGAATAGGTCGATGCGGATGCCATGAGATCTCCGGGCTTGAGGTCTTCGGCGACTGTCTTGCCGGCGTAGCCGGCAGACTTGGCGGCAGGCCACTACCTGCCGATGGCGGACGGCCCACGCCTTGCACGCGGGCCCGAACCAAGTGGTCTTCTGCAGTCGGGATCAGAAGACACTCAAAAATCAGCGCCTGGGCAACGACTTTTGGGTGCGCTCTGAAAGCACCAAAGGCTGGAGGCCCTTGAAGGACACTCCAGCCTCGGAACAGGGCCGAATTACTTGAGTTCGGCCTTGGCGCCGGCTTCCACCAGCTTCTTGACAGCTGCCTCGGCGTCGGCCTTGGGCAGGGCTTCCTTGACGGTCTTGGGTGCGCCGTCCACCAGGTCCTTGGCTTCTTTCAGGCCCAGACCGGTGATTTCGCGCACGGCCTTGATGACGGAGACCTTGTTGGCGCCGGCTTCGGTCAGCACCACGTTGAACTCGGTCTTCTCTTCAGCGGCAGCAGCGCCAGCACCGCCACCAGCGGCAGCAGGAGCGGCCATGGCGGCAGCGCTCACGCCAAACTTCTCTTCGATGGCTTTCACCAGGTCGTTGAGTTCCAGGACCGTCATGCTGTCCAGCGCGGTCAGAAATGCGTCTTTATCGAATGCCATTTTGATTTCCTAAAACAAATATCGGGTTGGTAACAGCCCCGCCTCAGGCGGCCTGGGCTTCGCCTTTTTTCTCGGCCAGGGCCGCCAGCACGCGCGCGGTGCGCGAGATGGGCGACTGCATCAAGCCCAGCAGCTGGGCCAGCAGCACTTCTTTCGAAGGGATGTTGGCCAGTTGCTTCACGCCGTCGACGTTCAGGGCCTTGCCGCTGAAGACACCACCGCGAATCACCAACTTGTCGTTGGTCTTCGCGAAATCGGCCACCACCTTGGCGGCGGCCACAGCGTCTTCGGAAAAGCCGTAGATCAGCGGACCGGTCATCTGGTCGGCCGCGACTTCGAAACCCGTGCCGGACACAGCGCGGCGGGCCAGGGTGTTCTTCAGAACACTCAGGCTCACACCTTTGCTGCGTGCGTCAACGCGCAACTTGGTCATGTCGGCGACCGTGATGCCACGGTACTCTGCCATCACGAGCGTTTGAGCTTTAGCGGCGAGCGCCGACACCTCGTCGATGACGGCTTGCTTCTCACTGCGGTTCAGACTCAAGGTCTACTCCTTAAAAATGCACGTCGGGCCAGGCCCTCGGTGCGCCGGATTGCAGCGACCAACTGTTTCAGGATTCCATTCCATCTGCAGCGGGATCGCCATCTGCGCTGGCTGATCTTTTAAGCGGCTGAGGCTTTCGCCCCTGCCGCGCCAGCGGTCTTGGATGGCCCCACCGGAATTCACACCCCGGCGGACCCACCACATCCGCACCCCCCTTGCGGGCGGCACGGAGATTCTTTCGCGATTACGCCGAGATGGTCTGGGTGTCCACGCGGACACCCACGCCCATGGTCGACGAAACCGCCAGCTTGCGCAGGTACACGCCCTTGCTCGTGGCCGGCTTGGCCTTGTTCAGGGCATCGATCAGCGCCACCAGGTTGCCCTGGAGCTTGTCGGCATCGAACGAACGACGACCGATGGTGCCGTGCACGATACCGGCCTTGTCAACGCGGAACTGGACCTGGCCAGCCTTGGCGTTCTTGACGGCGGTCGCGACGTCGGGCGTAACGGTGCCCACCTTGGGGTTGGGCATCAGGCCACGCGGACCCAGCACCTGACCCAGGGTACCCACCACACGCATGGCGTCAGGGGAGGCAATCACCACGTCGAAGTTGATGTTGCCGGCCTTGACTTCGGCAGCCAGGTCATCGAAACCGACCACGTCGGCGCCGGCGGCCTTGGCTTCTTCAGCCTTGGCACCCTGGGCGAACACGGCGACGCGCTTGGTCTTGCCGGTGCCGTTGGGCAGCACGACGGCGCCACGCACCACCTGGTCGGATTTCTTGGCATCGATGCCCAGCTGCACGGCCACGTCGATGGATTCGTCGAACTTGGCGTTCGCGCATTCCTTCACGATGGCCAGTGCGTCGGCCAGGGTGTACAGCTTGTTGCTGTCGACTTTGCCTTCAAGGGCTTTCTGTTTTTTGGTCAGCTTGGCCATGTCACACGCCCTCCACAATGACGCCCATCGAACGGGCCGAACCAGCCAGGGTGCGCACGGCGGCGTCGACGCTGGCAGCGTTCATGTCCTTGAGCTTGGTCTTTGCGATTTCCTCAAGCTGCGCGCGCGTGATCTTGCCGACCTTGGCGCTGTTCGGCGTGGAGGAACCCTTGTCCAGCTTGATCGCCTTCTTGATCAGCGTCGTGGCCGGGGGGGTCTTGATGATGAAGGTGAAGCTCTTGTCCGCAAAAGCGGTGATCACCACAGGCAGCGGCAGGCCGGGCTCGACACCTTGGGTCTGGGCGTTGAACGCCTTGCAGAATTCCATGATGTTGAGGCCGCGCTGACCCAGCGCCGGACCGATCGGGGGAGAGGGGTTGGCCTTACCAGCTGGCACTTGCAGCTTGATGAAGCCGACGATTTTCTTCGCCATGATTTAGCTCCTGCGAGTGCAATCGGCCGTGAACATCACGACCTCCTCGCGGTTGGGACCCGGTTCAAACAACGGCATGCGCGTCGGGCCAGTCCCGCGCCTGCCTGAAAAACCTTCAGGTCTTCTCGACCTGGCTGAACTCCAGCTCCACGGGAGTGGCACGACCGAAGATCGTGACCGACACGCGCAGCTTGTTCTTTTCGTAGTTGACTTCTTCGACGGTGCCGTTGAAGTCGGCGAAAGGTCCTTCCTTGACACGCACGTACTCACCGGTGATGAATTCCACCTTGTGGCGCGGCTTGTCCGAACCTTCCTGCATCTGGCTGACAATTTTCTGGACGTCTTCCTCGGAGATCGGCACCGGGCGGTTCTTGGCTCCGCCGACGAAACCGGTCACCTTGCTGGTGTGCTTCACCAGGTGCCAGGTGTCATCATCCATCAGCATCTCGACCAGCACGTACCCAGGGAAGAACTTGCGCTCGGTGGTGCGCTTCTGGCCGTTCTTCATCTCGACCACTTCTTCGGTCGGAACCAGGATGCGGCCAAACTTGCTCTGCATGCCGGCACGCTGGATGCGTTCGACGATGTTGCGCTCGGCAGCCTTCTCCATGCCGGAGTAGGCATGCACCACGTACCAGCGCATGCCGGCAGCCGCGTTGGCAGCGGCGATATCGGCGTCGGGACTCGTAGCCTGCTCAGTCATAGTTACCTCCAGCCCAGCACGAGATCGTAGAACACCCATTCGACCGTCTTGTCGGTGACCCACAGAAACAGGGCCATCACGAACACGAAGGCGAACACATAGGCCGTCATCTGGATGGCCTCCTTGCGGGCCGGCCAGACAACCTTCTTCACCTCACGGACGGATTCGCGGCAGTAGGCCGTGAACTGACGCCCGGACTCGGAAGTGACGAACACGCCGGCTGCAGCAGCCAGCGCCACCAGCAGCGCACCCCATTGCGCCAGAGCACCCTGGCGCGTCAGGAAGTAGAACGCCACGAAGCCGCCGACCAGCAGCAGCACCGCGACGGCCAGCTTGGCCTTGTCGGCACCCGTGCTCACGGTTTCGATGTCAGAAGTGGCCATTCGATGTTGTATTCACTCGTTGAAAAAAAGCCATGCCATCAGGCACGCAAGCCCACCAGAGGTCTTTCGACTTCGGCGGGCTTGAAAACCACTGGAAAGCGCCAAAAGACAGTATCGGACCTCAGCGCATTTCAGTGGCAGGGGCAGTAGGAATCGAACCTACAACCTTCGGTTTTGGAGACCGACGCTCTGCCAATTGAGCTATACCCCTTCGTTCGACAATCAGGCAATGATCTTGGCCACGACGCCGGCGCCGACGGTGCGGCCGCCTTCACGGATAGCGAAGCGCAGACCTTCTTCCATCGCGATCGGGGCGATCAGCTTGACCGTGATCGACACGTTGTCGCCAGGCATCACCATCTCCTTGCCTTCC
>CALRLO020000035.1:0-42753 GCA_943368755.1 Synechococcus sp. UW140
TCAGGTCTTCAGGCTTCTTGTAGTCGGCCAGCAGGTTGGCCAGCAGTTCTTCGGGTACTTCGTGCTTCTTGGATGTCATTGTGTTCACGGACAAGCCGGCTCGCGCCGGCGGTGGATTGTCCGTTTACACAAAATTCTGCACACCCTCCTCGAAGGACCTATGGGCCCCTCACCCAAAGATTCAGAACTCAATGAGTACAAAAAGGAAAAGTTCAAGACTCAATGAGAACGAAGTACAGAACTTGCTCGCATCGTCCTTCGCAAGTTCTTGTTATGTAACGGTTTCTTGTTCAGGACTCAGCGAGAATCGACACCCTGATCACCACAACTGCCGTCCAAACAGGTAGGTCACGTTGATGCGCCGCGCCTCATAGCGGTCCACAAAATCGATGCGATCGGTTTCATGGAACAGGGCGGAGTTGAACAGCACCGCCCGGTTGCACCGGTAAGGCACCGTGAGGCAATCGGAACCGTGCTCGCGGAGGAACCCATAGATGCGCGAGACGTCGTTGTTGTACTGGTAGAAGTTCCAGTCCTGCGGCGCGGGCACATGGTAGACCTTGAGTCCGCCCGCCTGCGGCGCCAGGTTGTATTCGTCGGGAGTGATCCAGAAATTCAGGTTGACCGCCGCGAAGTCCGCGTGCACGCCAATGCCGGTGCCCAGCCTGGCGTCGTACTTGAAGCCCCACAGCTGGTTGACCGGGTTGTCCCGGAACACGCGCGGCATGCGCTCGCGCATTTCGCGCCCGATCTGGACGTGCAGCGGGCTCAGGAAACCCTGGTTCGCAAACGCGCCAAGGTACTTGCCCTGATACTCGGTCAGCCACACCTTGGATTCCAGGCAGTAGCGGCGCAGCGCCATCAGCGCGTCGGGGGCGAGAAAGTCGTCGATGTAGAGCATTTCCGGCGTGCCACTCAGGTACGCGTCCTCAATGCCTCTCCAGTCGTTTGCCGGGTTCAGTGCGTGGGGCAGCGCGGGCGAGTCAACCACCCACAGCGCCTGCTGGTAGGTGGACATCTCGCGCCAGTCGTCGTCCAGCAACCGAACCGGTTCATGGCCCAGCGGCGCGCGGGCCAGCACAGCGCCTGCGCGGTCAAGAAAGCGATGCAGCCCGGGCACCGGGACGCCCTGCCCCGCCAGATACTCGGCTTGCTGCAGGTCGTGCTTGAGACGGAACGGGGCCATGCGCCATTCACGCTGCGCCCCTCTGGCCGGAAACTGCCGTTGCACCTCCAGGGCCAGGCTACGTGACGAAGCCAGCATGGCCTCACCTTCGTCGGCCAGGCCGGCCACATACAGCCCCGTCAGGCTCTGCTGCGCCAAGCCATGGTCGGGATTGATCTGCAACGCCTGCCGGTAGCTCGCCACAGCCTCGCTGAAACGGCCCAGGTTCTGCAGCGCCTGACCTTTGTGCACCCAGGCTGTGACATGCCGGGGCGCCAGCGCCAGTGCCTGTTCGGCCATCGTCAGCGCCTCATCAGCGCGCATCAGCTGCGAGAGCACGCTGCTCAGGTTGCACAGCACGGTCAGGTGCCGGGGCGCGAGCGCGAACGCCGCCTGGTTGGATTGCAGCGCTTCTTCGAGCCGCCCCATCGCGACCAGCACATTGGCGCGGTTGCACAGCCCTTCTACCGAACGGGGATGGTGGACCAGCAGCGCATCGAACACGGCCAGCGCCTCGCTCAGGCGACCGACCTGCTTGAGGCACAGGCCCAGGTTGGTGCTCAAGGCTGCATCGGCCGGTGCATGCGCAACACCTTCGCGGTAGATGCTCACCGCCTCGTCGCCATGGCCCGCGAGTTGCAACACGTAACCCAGGTTGTTGGCCAGCCCGGCGTCGGTGACAGGTGTCAGCGTCCAGGCGCGGCGCAGCAGCTCGATGGCACGCGCCGCTTCACCCGCCTGCATCTCCATCAGACCCCACTGGTGCAGCAGATCGGCGTCGTGAACCTCGGCGAGCGAGAGCGTGCGCAGGCTGCGCAGGGCCATGTCGGCCTGTCCCTGCGACAGGTAGATGCGGGCCAGTGCCAGCAGGGGCGGTTCGGAGGAGGTGGCCGGACGGGAGGACATGGGCAAAACCAGTTTGTCGCCCCCAAAGCAACGCCAGAAACACAAAAGCCCCGGGAACCGGGGCTAGGGGCAGAAGAAAACATGGTCGGGGTGAGAGGATTCGAACCTCCGGCCTCTACGTCCCGAACGTAGCGCTCTACCAGGCTAAGCTACACCCCGATGCTGCCGAAACCGTGGAAACGGCGCGTCAGTGGCGACGCTTCAGCAAATCAGCCGCCAATTGTACCAAAGCTTCAGAGTGCTCATTGACGGGCAACGAACGCGCCGCGGCTATCGCGCGCTCGGCCTCACCCGCAGCGGCGTCGCGGGCCCTGTCCAGCGCACCACAACGCCGGATCACGGCAGAAATCTCGGCCAGCTGGCTCAGGTCACCGTGCTCAATGGCGTGGCGGATCATGGTCTGTTCATTGGCAGAGGCCAGGCGCAATGCCCAGATGATAGGCAGCGTCACCTTGCCTTCGCGCAGGTCGTCCCCGAGGTTCTTGCCCATTTCCTCGGCCTGGCCTTCATAGTCCAGCACGTCGTCGATGACCTGGAACGCGGTGCCCAGTGCCTGGCCGTAGGTGGCGCACTGCGCCTCCAGCTCTGGCGAGGCATCGGCCAGCAGGGCCGCCAGCCGGGCGCTCGCCTCGAACAGCTTGGCGGTCTTGGAGCGGATCACGCGCAGGTAGCCCGCCTCGTCCAGGTCGGGGTCGTGCATGTTCATGAGCTGCATGACCTCGCCCTCGGCAATCACGTTGGTGGCTTCGGCCAGCACCTCCATCACACGCATGCGGCCCACCTCCACCATCATCTGGAACGCGCGGGAGTAGAGGAAATCACCCACCAGCACACTGGCCGCGTTGCCGAAGGCGTGGTTGGCGGTTTCGCGGCCGCGGCGCAGAGCGGATTCGTCCACCACGTCGTCATGGAGCAGCGTGGCGGTGTGGATGAACTCGACCACCGCTGCCAGCGTGTGCCGGTGCTGGCTGCCGCTACCGATGGCAGCGCTGATCAGCAGCAGCAGTGCAGGGCGCAACCGCTTGCCGCCCGAGGCGATGATGTAGCTCGCGACCTGCCCCACCAGCGGGACGTCCGACGCCAGCCGCTTGCCGATGACAGCGTCGACCTGCTCCATGTCGGCTGCGATCAGTGACAGGGCATGGGCGGTGGGCGATGCGGCGGTGGTCAAGGTACGGGCCTGGGGTGAAGAACGCGACGCGGCATTATAGGAACGCAGGCCTGAGCACCCAGGCTGTCCCGGGGCCCGACTTGCCTCATTTTTCGGCAGGTGCTACAATTTGCGGTTCGGTGGAATCCGTCTGCCGAATTCGTTCAAGAGGTTCATATGTACGCGGTCATAAAAACCGGTGGCAAACAGTATCGTGTTGCTGCTGGCGAAAAAATCAAAGTAGAACAGATTGCTGCGGATGTGGGCCAAGAGATCGTGATCGACCAGGTTCTGGCTGTCGGTATCGGCAGCGAGATCAAGGTGGGCACTCCCTTGGTTTCCGGCGCATCGGTCAAAGCCACCGTGGTCTCCCATGGTCGTGGCGAAAAGGTCCGCATCTTCAAGATGCGCCGTCGCAAGCACTACCAGAAGCGCCAAGGTCATCGTCAGAACTACACCGAGCTGCAGATCGCTTCGATCGCCGCTTGAGTCGCCCAGGAGTGAATTGAAATGGCACAGAAAAAAGGCGGCGGCTCTACGCGCAACGGTCGGGATTCCAAGCCCAAGATGCTCGGCGTGAAGGTGTTCGGTGGCCAGACCATCAGCGCAGGCGCCATCATCGTGCGCCAGCGTGGCACCAAGTTCCATGCCGGCGACAACGTCGGCATCGGCAAGGATCACACCCTGTTCGCCACGACGGACGGCACCGTCAGCTTCGCCATCAAGGGCGCGCTGAACCGCCACGTGGTGACCGTGACCCCGGTCTGAGGACGGCTCTCCCCTCCTCCCGCAAAAGGCCCGCCCCGCGGGCCTTTTGTGTTTTTCCCTTCCCTACAATCGCACCATGAAATTCGTCGACGAAGCCACCATAGACATTGCCGCCGGTGACGGTGGCAACGGCTGCGTGTCCTTCCGACACGAGAAATTCAAGGAGTTCGGCGGCCCCGATGGCGGCGATGGCGGCCGGGGTGGACACGTCTTTGCGCTGGCCGACCCCAGCCTCAACACGCTGGTGGACTTCCGCTACACCCGCCGCTTCGAGGCGCAACGCGGCGAACATGGCAAGGGCTCGGACATGTTCGGCGCCAAGGGTGACGACATCGTGCTCAAGATGCCGGTGGGCACCATCATCAGCGACGCCGAGACCGGCGAGGTGCTGTTCGAGCTGCTGCAGCCCGGCGAGCAGATCACCATCGCCAAAGGTGGTGATGGCGGCTTCGGCAACCTGCGCTTCAAGAGCGCCATCAACCGTGCCCCGCGCCAGAAGACGCCGGGCTGGCCTGGCGAGAGGCGCACCGTCAAGCTCGAACTCAAGGTGCTGGCCGATGTGGGCCTGCTGGGCATGCCCAATGCGGGCAAGTCCACACTGATCGCGGCCATCTCCAACGCGCGCCCCAAGATCGCCGACTACCCCTTCACCACCCTGCACCCCAACCTGGGCGTGGTGCGTGTGGGGCCTGAAAAGAGCTTTGTGGTGGCTGACGTTCCTGGCCTCATCGAAGGTGCGAGCGAAGGTGCGGGACTGGGCCATCAGTTCCTGCGCCACCTGCAGCGCACCCGCCTGCTGCTGCACCTCGTGGACATGGCGCCCTTCGACGACAGCGTGGATCCCGTGGCTCAAGCCAAGGCGATCGTGGCCGAGCTCAAGAAGTTCGACAAAGCCCTTCACGACAAGCCCCGCTGGCTGGTGCTCAACAAGCTGGACATGGTGCCCAGTGACGAGCGCGAGGCGCTGGTGAAAGACTTCATCAAGCGCATGCGCTACAAGGGCCCGGTGTTCGAGATTTCAGCCCTCACGCGTGAAGGCTGCGAACAGCTGGTCCGCAAGATCTACGAACACATCGAGGCGACCCGCCAGGCCGCGCTGCCGCCGGTCGATGTCGATCCCCGTTTTTCCACCGGCGCCTGAAGCCCCGATGACCGCCAACGACTCCGCACTGCTCGCCCCGCTCCAGGAATCCGTGCTCAAGCCCGCCCGGCGCATCGTCGTCAAGGTGGGCTCCAGCCTGGTCACCAACGAAGGCCGCGGCCTGGACGAAGCCGCCATTGGCCACTGGTGCGAGCAGCTGGCGGCGCTGGTCAAGGATGGGCGCGAGCTGATCATGGTCAGCAGCGGTGCGGTAGCGGAGGGCATGAAACGCCTGGGATGGAAAAGCCGCCCCAAAGAGATCAACGAGCTGCAGGCCGCAGCAGCCGTGGGACAGATGGGGCTGGTGCAGATGTACGAGTCCAAATTGCGTGAGCAGGGCATAGGCAGCGCCCAGGTGCTGCTGACCCATGCCGACCTGGCCGACCGGGAGCGCTACCTCAATGCCCGCTCCACCCTGCTGACGCTGCTGCAGCTGGGCGTGGTGCCCGTCATCAACGAAAACGACACCGTCGTCAACGACGAGATCAAGTTCGGCGACAACGACACGCTGGGCGCGCTGGTGGCCAACCTGGTGGAAGCCGATGCCCTGGTCATCCTGACCGACCAGAAGGGCCTGTACACCGCCGACCCCCGCAAGGAGCCGACCGCACGGTTCGTCCACACGGCACGGGCGGGTGACCCCGCGCTGGAAGCCATGGCAGGAGGTGCCGGCAGTGGCATCGGCAAGGGCGGGATGATCACCAAGATCCTCGCCGCCAAGCGTGCAGCGGGATCAGGCGCCTCCACCGTGATCGCCTGGGGCCGCGAGCCACAGGTGCTGCTGCGTCTGGCCCATGGCGAACCCATAGGCACCTGCCTGCTGGCGCAGACGGGCAAAAACCAGGCACGCAAACGCTGGATGGCCGATCATCTGCAGCTGCGTGGCGCGGTGGTGGTGGATGACGGCGCAGTCGCCAAGATCGTGGACGAAGGCAAGAGCCTGCTACCGATTGGCATGACGGCGGTGGAAGGTGATTTTTCGCGCGGCGACGTGATCGCCGTGCGCGATCCGAGCGGCACCGAGGTGGCGCGCGGCCTGGCCAACTACGCCAGTTCGGAAGCCCGTCTGTTGTGCCGCAAGGCCTCCAGCGATTTCGAGCGCCTGCTGGGCTACGCCGCGGAGGCGGAAATGATCCACCGCGACAACCTCGTGCTCAGCCGCAGCTGAGCACCCGCACAGGACTCAACGGGCTTCCTGCCTGCCGTAGCGCAGTTCGTTGACCATTTTGGTCACGGGCGTGTTCGGCAGACGCCCGAGGCAAAGGCCCTCTCGGGCCAGACGTGCCGCAGGCAGTCCGGCGGACGTGCGGGACCAGTCGGCCCAGTCCACCTTCTGGGCACGCCATCCTTCCGGTTGCTGCCAGATGGCGTAGGTGCGGAACTGACCCGCCTCGCACCGCAGGCCCTGGTAGAGCACGTTGGTCACGCCACTCGGGCTGCGGGCCACCAGCACGTAGCGCACCACGCGGTCGCTACCCACGGTGAGGGTCTGAGGATCGATACCAAAACGCAGTTCGGAGCCGGAGGACACCGTGAACTCGATCAGCCGGTCGGCGCTGAAACGCTCCGGCAGCTTGACCTCGGTTTCCTCGAAACGGTTTTCTTCCAGCCAGCCCGAGGTGGCCTGGGCCCATGCGGAGCCCAGCTCCAGAGACAACAGCATTGCCACGCAAAGCGCACGCGGCAGCAAACGGACGTTCATGGTTTGACGTTCTCGGAAGCAAGACTGGGATCGGGATCGAACACCGCACCGGGCGGCAGCTCCATGGCCTGCGGTATGTTGGCCAAATGATCGGTGGACGCCATGTCTCGGGCGGCCCCGTCAATTCCCGCACGATGGCGCGCACCGCCCCGAAGGTAGCGGTTGCGGCTGTCGGTGCGCGGCAGGTAGCGTGAAAGCTCCGTCAGCGCCATTTCATAGACGCCACGTTTGAACTCGACCACCATGTCCAGCGGCACCCAGTAGTCGTTCCAGCGCCAGGCATCGAACTCGGGGTGATCGGTGGCACGCAGATTCAGGTTCCAGTCGTGACCGACCAGACGCAGCAGGAACCAGATCTGCTTCTGGCCCTTGTAGTGGCCGCGCGCATCGCGGCGGATGTAGCGCTCTGGCACTTCATAGCGCAACCAGTCCCGGGTACGGGCAACGATGCTCACGTGTTCGGGCATCAGCCCCACTTCCTCATGCAACTCCCGGTACATGGCCTGTTCGGGGGACTCGCCCCGGTCGATACCACCTTGCGGAAACTGCCAGGAGTGGGTGCGTATGCGCTTGCCCCAGAACACCTGGTTTCTCTGGTTGAGCAGAATGATGCCGACATTGGGCCTGAAGCCATCTCTGTCAAGCATAATCAACCCCAAATTTTGAACTGTGGTCATTATGCATCGCAGTGCGACCGCGTCAAAGCCACGCCTGCCCGCCGACCCCCTCCTCCCGCTCATGAAAGCCTCCCAGTTCTTCATCTCCACGTTCAAGGAAGCCCCGGCCGACGCCGAGGTCGTCAGCCACCAGCTCATGATGCGAGCCGGAATGATCAAGAAGCTCGGTGCCGGCATCTACACCTACATGCCCATGGGCCTGCGGGTGATCCGAAAGGTCGAACAGATCGTGCGCGAGGAGATGAACCGCGCTGGTGCGGTTGAACTCACCATGCCCGTGGTGCAACCCGCCGAGCTGTGGCAGGAGACCGGCCGGTTCGAGAAGATGGGTCCCGAGCTGCTGCGCATACAGGACCGGCACGAGCGCGACTTCGTGGTGCAGCCCACCAGCGAAGAGGTGGTGACCGACATCGCGCGGCAGGAGCTGCGCAGCTACAAGCAGCTGCCCAAGAACCTGTACCAGATCCAGACCAAGTTCCGCGACGAACGCCGCCCGCGCTTCGGCCTGATGCGCGGGCGCGAGTTCATCATGAAGGACGCCTACAGCTTCGACCGTGACCGCGAGAGCGCCCAGGTCAGCTACCAGGTGATGGCCGACGCCTACCGCCGCATCTTCGACCGCTTCGGCCTGCGCTACCGCGCGGTGGCAGCCGACAGCGGTGCCATCGGTGGGGACCTGTCGGAAGAATTCCAGGTGATTGCTGCCACGGGCGAGGACGCCATCGTCTACTGCCCCGACAGCGACTACGCGGCCAACATGGAAAAGGCCGAGGCCCTTGAGCCGGCAGGCCCGCGCGCTGTCGCCGCCCAGACATTGACCAAGACCGCCACGCCGGGCAAGGCCACCTGTGCGGATGTGGCCGAACTGCTGGGCGTGCCGCTGTCCACCACGGTCAAATCCCTGGTGCTGGCCACCGACACCACCAACGAAGCCGGCGAGATCGTCAAGACCCAGGTCTGGCTGCTGTTGCTGCGTGGCGACCACGACATGAACGAGGTGAAGGTCAACAAGGTGCCGGGCCTGGACGCCGGCTTCCGCTTCGCCACCGTGACCGAGATCGAGGACCACTTCGGCTGCAAGCCCGGCTATCTGGGTCCGATCGGGCTGAAGAAACCCGTGAAGCTGTTGGCCGACCGCGAGGTGGCGGTGATGGCCGACTGGATCTGTGGCGCCAACGAAGTGAACTTCCACCTGACCGGCGTGAACTGGGGCCGCGACCTGCCCGAGCCCGACCTGGTGGCCGACATCCGCAACGTGGTGGCGGGCGATCGCTCACCCGACGGCAATGGCGTGCTGGCCATCGAACGCGGCATCGAAGTGGGCCACGTGTTCTACCTGGGCACCAAGTACAGCAAGGCCATGAACGCGACCTTTCTGGACACCGATGGCAAGCCCAAGTTCTTCGAGATGGGCTGCTACGGCATCGGCGTGACGCGCCTGCCGGCTGCCGCCATCGAGCAGAACCACGACGAACGCGGCATCGTGTGGCCCGACGCCATTGCACCGTTCACTGTGGTGGTCTGCCCCATCGGCATGGACCGCAGCGAGGCCGTGCGCGAGGCCGCCGAGAAGCTGCACGACGAACTGGCCGCGTTGGGCGTGGACGTGCTGCTGGACGACCGCGGAGAGCGCCCCGGCGCGATGTTCGCCGACTGGGAACTGATCGGTGTGCCCCACCGCGTGACCATTGGCGACAAGGGCCTGAAGGACGGCGTGGTGGAGTACCAGCACCGCCGCGACACCGAAGCCACGAAACTCGCGCTGGCCGACGTGACGGCCCACATCAAGGCCCGCCTCCAGGCATGATGGACCGCCGCCGCTGCCTGCTCGCGGGCGCTGCGGCACTGGGCGGCGCCAGCTGGCCCTGGGCCGCACACGCGGGCGGCCAGCTGGAGGAGCCGCTGATCGACTCCGTGCGCACCGCGCTCAGCACCGCCATCGCCTTTCATGCACCGCCCGAGCTGGAGTTCCCCAGCACCGAGGCCCGCCTGGCCTATCTGCGCTGGCTCAATGCCATGAGCCCCCGCCTGGTGCGGCGCAAGCCCGAGCTGCAACAGCGGGTGGAGTTCCTGCAGACCCTCTGGTATGAAACCCGCCGCGCCGGGCTGGACGTGTCCTTGGTGCTGGGGCTCATCCAGGTGGAGAGCGCGTTCCGCCGTTTTGCCATCTCGCGCGTGGGTGCGCGGGGTTACATGCAGGTCATGCCGTTCTGGGCGCGGCTGATCGGCGATGGCGACGTGGGCAAGCTGTTCGTGATGCAGACCAACCTGCGTTTTGGCTGCGTGATCCTGCGCCACTACCTCGACCGGGAGAAGGGCGATCTCTTCCTGGCACTGGGCCGCTACAACGGCAGCCGGGGCAAGGCCGAATACCCTAGCGCGGTGTTCGCGGCGCAGAAGCACTGGCAATACACCGACAAACCTACTGGATGAAGCCCATGCGCGACTTGCCCGCGCCGGTGCGCGGCAGGTCGTCCGGTGTCATCGCGCCGCGTCTGTCGAGCCGGGCGTTGCCAAAACCGGTCATGAGCGCGCGGCGCATCTCCCGCGGCGCCAGCGAGGCCAGTGCGTCAAGCACGTCGTCCGCGGGATCGGGCATGAAATGCCGGCCCCAGTCGTGTTCCTCACGGATCGAACGGTAGAGGTTGGCCGCGATCTGCCGGGCCGCCTCCAGGCTGGGCGGCTCTATCTCGAACACGTTCATGCGGTTGAGTATGGGGTCGGGGATGCCACGCTCGTCATTGGCCGTAGTCACCCATATCACCTGGCTGGCGTCCACCGCCACGTCGGCAAATTCGTCGACGAAGCGCTGCGCCGTGTCGTGCTCGAGCAGGCTGTAGAGCGCGCCCAGCGGGTCGTACTGCGCGTCGGCACTGGCCTTGTCGATCTCGTCGACCACGATCACCGGGTTGGCGTACTGCCCGTCCACCAGCGCCTCGAACACCTTGCCGGGCTTGGCGCCTTTCCATTGCGACGAGGAGCCCGAGAGCAGCCAGCCTGCCGTCATGGAACTCATGGGCACCAGGCTCATGCCCGTACCCAG
The DNA here is from genome assembly GCA_943368755.1 of Synechococcus sp. UW140. Lineage (GTDB taxonomy): Bacteria > Pseudomonadota > Gammaproteobacteria > Burkholderiales > Burkholderiaceae_C > Hydrogenophaga. The sequence goes on from CALRLO020000035.1 coordinate 10,553, forward strand.
CAGCTCCGCCATCTGGCGCGCGAAATGGGTCTTGCCCACACCGGGGGGGCCCAGCAGCAGCAGTGGGGTCACTTCCAGCGCGTCCTGGCTGTCGGTGGACAGGGCCACCTGGCGCTTGATGTCGTCCAGCACCTCGGTGAAGTTGGGCAACTGCCCGTAGAGCGGCTCCATCTGCGGCAGGCCCGCAGGCTTGACCGCGAAGCGCTGCGGGCCGCGCTCAAGCATGCGTTCGTAGGTGGCGCGCAGCGTTTCGTGTTCGCGCTCGCTGACGGCCTGCAGCTTGGCCAGCTTGCGTTCGACCTCGTCGGCCTGGAACACACTGCGCATGTGCGCAATGGGCAGGTTCAGGACGGGGGTGGTGACCAGACTGCGCGAATCCATCGAGACCTCCTGGGCGGGACCTGTGCCTGAATTCAATTCAAGCACAGGCCGTGCCGGGTCTCAACCTCCAGCGTTGCCGCTCAACAACTGCTGCAACTCGCCCGACTCGTACATCTCCATCATGATGTCCGAACCACCGACAAATTCGCCCTTGACGTAGAGCTGGGGAATCGTCGGCCAGCTGCTGTAGTCCTTGATGCCCTGGCGCACCTCGGGGTCATCAAGCACGTTGACGGTTTTCAGGCCTTTGGTGTCCACACCGCAGGCTTTGAGGATCTGCACTGCGCGGCCCGAGAAGCCGCACATGGGGAAACTCGCGCTGCCTTTCATGAACAGCACGATGTCGTTGCCTTTGACCAGTTCGTCGATGCGTTGGTGGGCGTTGCTCATGGAAACTCTCCGTAGGATTCGATCGGGGTGGATTATCCCAGCGTGGGCACGCGGCCGCCGCTGCAGCGGCGTATGCCCGCCAGGTCTGTGCGGCTGCCCACCTCCGAGTAGCTGGCCTGGCGCAGCAGCGCACAGACGGCATCCGCCTGGTCGTGGCCGTGCTCCAGCAGCAGCCAGCCGCCGGGCAACAGGTGCGAGCGCGCCTGCACCACGATGGCGCGGATGTCGTCCAGCCCGTCGTCTCCGCTGACCAGCGCCTGGCGCGGTTCGTGGCCCAGCGCGGCAAGGTGCGGGTCGTCGGCCCGGATGTAGGGGGGGTTGGAGACGATGGCATCGAAACGCTGGCCGGCTGGCACGGCGGCGAGCCAGTTGCCACGGTGCAGCGCTACCGCCAGCCCGAGCCGCTCGGCGTTGCCCCGGGCCACGGCCAGCGCATCGGCGCTCGCGTCCACGGCGTGAACCATGGCATCGGGTCGCTTAGCGGCCAGTGCCAGCGCAATCGCACCGCTGCCCGTACCAAGATCTATCAGGGCCGGCTTCGTCAGTGAACGCACACATTCGAGCGTCCAGTCCACCAGGGTTTCGGTATCGGGGCGGGGATCGAGCACGCGGGCATCCACCGCCAGGTCCAGGCCGTAGAAGGCCTTGTACCCGGTCAGGTAGGCCACCGGCTCGCCAGCCCGGCGCCGGGCACACAGGGCGGCGAAGGCCTGGGCTGTTTCGTCGGGCAGCACATCGGTGTCGTGGGCACGCAGCCAGGCGCGGTCGTGTGTGGCACGGCCCAGCACGTGCAGCAGCAGCATCTGGGCATCGGTGGCCTCCAGACCCGCCTGCACCAGCAGCTGCGCCACCGTGGTCACGCGCGCTGCTCCAGTTCGGCCAGCAACTCGGCACCGCGCGCCACCTGCAGCGCGTGTATGACGTCGCCCAGGTCGCCTTCCATCACCTGCAGCAGCTTGTAGAGCGTGAGGTTGATGCGGTGGTCGGTCAGCCGGCCTTGGGGAAAGTTGTAGGTGCGGATGCGGTCGCTGCGGTCGCCGCTGCCCACCAGGCCCTTGCGGGTGGCGGCGTCTTTCGCCGCCTGCTCGCTGCGGGCCTTTTCCTGGATGCGTGCCTGCAGCACCTGCAGCGCTCGGGCCTTGTTGCTGTGCTGCGAGCGGCTGTCCTGGCATTCGGCCACGATGCCGGTGGGCAGGTGGGTCACGCGCACGGCGGAATCGGTCTTGTTGATGTGCTGGCCGCCCGCGCCACTGGCACGGAAGGTGTCGATGCGCAGTTCGGCGGGGTTGAGCGTGACGGCTTCGGCCTCGTCGGGCTCGGGCAGCACGGCCACGGTGGCGGCGCTGGTATGGATGCGACCCTGGGTTTCGGTGGCGGGCACGCGCTGCACGCGGTGGCCTCCGGACTCGAAACGCAGCTGGCCGTAGACGTTCTCACCCGCTATGCGCAAAACGATTTCCTTGTAGCCGCCCACTTCGCCCGGCGACTCGCTGACGACCTCCACCTGCCAGCGCTGCGATTCGGCGTAGCGGGTGTACAGGCGTGCCAGATCGCCCGCGAACAGCGCAGACTCGTCGCCACCGGTGCCTGCACGGATCTCGACGAAGGCGTTGCGCACATCGTCCGGGTCCCTGGGCAGCAGCAGCAACTGCAGCTCGCGGTCCAACGTTTCCATGTCGGTGCTCGCTGCTTCGGATTCCTCACGGCCCAGGGCCGCGAGTTCGGCGTCGTCGCCTTCGGCCATCGCCACAGCCTCTGCCAGATCGGCCTCGCGCTGCAGGAAGCGCAGGTAGACCCCGACCAGCGCGTCGGTCTCCGCGTGCTCTCGCGTGAGCTGGCGAAACCGCGCCAGGTCGGCGGTCGCGTCCGGTGCGGACAGCAGCGCATCCAGCTCATGCAGCCGCAGGCGCTGGCGCTCTAAGGTCTCGCGGATGAAGGGTTTCATGGCACGGGCAAGCAAGCCACCAGCTCACCGGGAGCGGTGGCGGTTGAAAGGTGGGGCTAGAGCTGGTCGCGCAGGAAGAGCCGTGCCACGGTCTGGGCCGTGGCGTCGCGGCTGGCGGTGTCGCCGCTGTGCAGCTCGGCCAGCGTGCCATGCAGCATCTTTTGCGTGAGGCCACGCGACAGCGCCTCCAGCACCGCTTCCAGGTCGTCGCCTTTGGCCAGGCGGCGGCGCGCGCGTGCAATCTCGGCGGCGCGCCACTGGTCGGCCTGGGCCTGGATCTGCTGGATCAGCGGCACCACGCCCCGGTCGGGGTCGCGCTGCTCCATCCAGTGCATGAAGCTGGTGACACCGGCATCTATGATGGCCTCGGCCTGCGCCACGGCAGCCTGGCGGTTGTCCTTGCCGGTCTGCACCACGGCCGCAAGGTCGTCCACGGTGTAGAGGTAGACGTCATCCAGTGCCTTGACCTCGGGTTCGATGTCGCGTGGCACCGCCAGATCGACCATGAAGATCGGACGGTGGCGGCGCTTCTTCAGCGCACGCTCCACGGCACCGAGGCCGATGATAGGCAGCGTGCTTGCGGTGCAGCTCACCACGGCATCGAACTCGTGCAGCCGTTCGGGCAGATCGGCCAGGCGCAACACCTCGGCACCGAAGCGACCAGCCAGTTTCTCGCCACGCTCCAGCGTGCGGTTGGCGATGGCCAGGCTTTTGGGGTTCTTGGCAGCGAAGTGGGTGGCGGCCAGTTCGATCATCTCGCCCGCGCCCACGAACAGCACACGGATGTCGCGCAGGTCCTCGAACAGCTGGCTCGCCAGGCGCACGGCAGCGGCCGTCATGCTGATGGAATGGGCGCCGATTTCGGTGGAACTGCGCACCTGCTTGGCCACGGCAAACGAGCGCTGAAAGAGCTGGTGCAGTGTGCTGCCCAGTGCACCGGCTTCCTCGGCCGCACGCACCGCGTCCTTCATCTGCCCCAGTATCTGCGGCTCGCCCAGAACCATGCTGTCGAGTCCGCTGGCCACGCGAAAGGCGTGGCGCGCCGCGCTGTCGTCGCGCAGCACGTAGGCATGTTCGCGCAACACGCCCGCACTCACGCCGGCGCTGCTGGCCAGCCAGTCGAGCGCGCCGTCCAGCGAGGGCTGATCAGAAGCGCAGTAGATCTCGGTGCGGTTGCAAGTGGACAGCAGCGTGGCCTCGGGCTGGCGGCTCATGGCCTCGCGAAAACGCACCAGCGTCGGCTGGACCTGGTCGAGCGTGAACGCGAACCGGCCGCGCAAATCGAGCGGCGCGGTGTGGTGGTTGATGCCCAAAGCCCAGACGGTCATGAGGGCGATTATAAATTTTGCCCCCAGGACGCGGCCAACGTGGGGCTACCAGCGGTTTGCGGGTGCTTCACACATCGACAGCAAACGTTTCATTCGGGGTACGGATGTGGATGAGGAAACAAGGGGCAAAAACACTGGCGCTGTGGCTCTGTACGGGCTGCAATGGGGCCTCGTTCAACCCCTTGGAGTACCCATCCATGCGTTTCCAACGACGACTCATCCCCTCCTTCGAAACCCGCAGCGTGACCCTTTTTGCTGCCCTGCTGGTGGGCAGTGCCGCCGCATCGGCACAGTCCACCGCGCAACCCATGGCCACACCTCCCGCGGCCGCCGCCTCCACATCCGCCAGCAACGACGCCTTCAAGCGGGCCGACGCCAACGGTGACCAGCGCCTCAGCCGAGAAGAAGCCAAGCAGGTTCCGGTGGTGGCCAAGAACTTCGAACGCCTGGACACCGACAAGGACGGCTCGGTGTCGCTTGCCGAGTTCGAGAAGGGCGTGAAGACCAACTGATCCCGGGACCGGTCGGCCCGACAGAACCTGTCGGGCTTTGGTGCGGAGGTCTTGCGCACGCATGGCCTTCGCACCGCCAGGCGCCGTGCTTAGAATGCAGCGCCCTTCAACGCTTCACGCCCCGCATGGACCCCCTGCTCGCCTTGTGGCACCTGCTGAACTTCACCGCCCCGGCCCTGGGCCTGGCGGCGCTGCTGGGCCTGGCCTTGTGGCTGCGTTCGCCCAGACGGGGCCTGGAGACCACCTGGCACTCGACCGCCTGGCTGGCGGCCAGCGGCGTGCTGGTGCTGGTGGCGGGCCTCGCGATCTTTGGCCGCGACGGCAAGGTCGCCACCTATGCGGCACTGGTGGTGGTCATGGGCAGCGTGGCCTGGTGGCGCGCCCGCCGTTGAGGCGGCTTCGGGGAACTTTCGGCAAGCGGCGGCTGTCTGGCCGTGCATGCTGATCGCCGTTCGGAACCAGGTTCTGGCGATCCCCCCTTGGACGAGAAGATCACCCCACCCAGCACAGCTTGAAAGGCGAGAGCATGAAACGACGCACCCTTCTCACCGGCACCCTGGCAGCGCTGACTGGCGTACAGGTCGCAGCCCAGGTGCCTTCCCCCACGGTCGAGGTCTGGAAAGACCCGAACTGCGGCTGCTGCGGCGACTGGGTCTTGCACCTGCAGGACAACGGCTTCGCCGTGAAGGTGATGGATTCCGGCAACAGCGCCGTGCGCAAGCGCCTGGGGCTGCCCGACAGGCTGGGCAGCTGCCACACGGCACGTGTCGCGGGTTACGTGATCGAAGGTCATGTGCCCGCGCGCGAGATCCGCCGCCTGCTGAAAGAGAAGCCCGCCGCGCTGGGTCTGGCCGTGCCGGGCATGCCGGTGGGCTCGCCCGGCATGGATGGCGCCGTCTATGGCGACCGCCGCGATCCCTTTGACGTCCTGCTGGTCGCACGCGATGGCAGCACCCGCGTCTACCAGAGCTACTTCCGCACCTGAGATCCACCATGATGCACAAACCCCTCACCGCACTGCTGCTGGCCACGCTGACCCTGCTCGCAAGGGCTCAGGACCTGCCAGCGGCTGAGGCCGAAGTCCGCCGCGTGGACACTGGTGCCGGCAAGGTCACGTTGAAACATGGCGAGATCAGGAACCTGGACATGCCCCCGATGACCATGGTGTTCCGCGTCAAGGAGCCGGGCCTGCTGACCGGCATCAAACCCGGCGACCGGGTGCGCTTCACCGCCGACAAGGTCGGCGGCGACTACACCGTGCTGAGCCTGGAGCCGCTCAAACCCTAGCGGACCCAGTGCATGGCAGGCCGGCCCTGCCAGAACCAGCGCGGCGTCACGCTGGCTGGTGCCTGCCCCCAGGCCAGCGGCTTGCCGGCCAGCCAGTCGCGCCAGGGCGGCAGTTCTCCGTCGGCCTGCACGAACAGCAACACCTCGCCGCCGGCCTCACCGGCGGAGGCAGCCTGCATCAGCGTGGCGGCGCGCACGCCGTGGTCCGTGAACAGCACGTGCAGCTGGTCGGCCAGCCAGCGCGAGACCTCGTCCCAAGGGCCTGCACCCAGATCGAATCGGGCCACCCCCTGCCGTGCCGGCAGCGGCGCACCCGGATCCTCCCGGCGCTGCCACAGGCGCCGGTACTGGCGCCGTTCGGTGATGACAATGCCCTCGCGGCCCCATCCGGTCTGGATCACCTGGCCGGCAGCTGCACGGGCCGGGCCGTTTTCGTAACTGAGGAAACCGGCCTCGTCAGGAAAACCGTAGCAGCAGATGTAATCGGCCTCGTTGCCCTCGGAGACCTCGCGCCGCAGCAGTGTGGCGCTCTGCAGGCTGTCACAGCGCCACAGGATGGCGATGTGGTCGTTGTACCAGCGCTGCAGCGCCACATGGTCACCGTCCTGCGAACGGGTAGACACCAGGTTGAAGTAGCGGGAGTTCATGCCACGATCTTAGGCGAGCCCGCCTGCTGGCGCATGCTAAGGTCGCAGCATGGCCCGAACCCTTCGCTACACCCTGCTGTCGCTGCGCGAGATGCTGGTCTCGGGTGGCCCCTTCGTGCTGCTGACGGTGGCGCTGCTGGTGCTGGCCTTCTGGTGGCTCAAGCCCAACCCACCCCAACGCTTGGTGCTGGCCACCGGGCCCGCCCAGAGCGCCTACGACAGTTTTGGCCGCGCCTACGCCGAGGCGCTGGCGCGCCACGGCATCACGGTCGAACTGCGCGCCACCGAAGGCGCCTCCGACAACCTCGATCTGCTGCGCCGTGGCGAGGTGGACCTGGGCTTCGTGCAGGGCGGCAGCGACGCCGTGGGCGCAGCCGAGCCCGACGAACTGCAGAGCCTGGGCAGCCTGTTCGTGGAGCCGCTGTGGCTGTTCTACCGCGAGGAACGGGCCCTCCAGCTGCCCGGGCAGCGGGTCGACGCGCTCGGCGACCTCAAGGGCTGGCGCGTCAACGTGGGCACGCCGGGCAGCGGCGTACCACAGCTGTTCCACCGCCTGGCCGATGCCAACGGGCTGCTGCCCTCCGACTTTGCGCTGAGCCAGCTGGAGCAGACACCCGCCACGGTTGCCTTCATCAACGGCCAGCTGGATGCGCTGGTGTTCGTGTCGGCACCCGAGGCGGTAATGGTCCAGATGCTGCTCCAGACACCGGGCGTGCGCCTGATGCCCTGGCCGCAGGCGCAGGCCTACTCGCGCCGCTTCAGCTTCCTCACGCCGGTGGTGCTGCCCCGCGGCGTGGTCAACCTCGCGGCCAACCGCCCGGCGCGCGACGTGCCGCTGATCGCTTCCACCACCAGCCTGCTGGCCCACGCCGACACCCACCCCGCCATCCTGCAGCTGATGGCCCAGGCGGCGATGCAGCTGCACAGTCCCGCCGGCTGGTTCAACCGGGCCCGCGAATACCCCAGCCTGGAACACGCCGAACGCACCATCGCCAAGGAGGCCGAACGCACCATACGCAGCGGCACGCCACTGCTGCAGCGCTACCTGCCTTTCTGGCTGGCGAACCTGATCGAGCGCATGTGGCTGAGCCTGGGCCTGATCATCGCGCTGGCGCTGCCCCTGTCGCGCATCGTGCCGCCGCTCTACACCTTCCGCATCCGCCGCCGCGTGTTCCGCTGGTACGCCGAGCTGCGCGAGATCGAGGAGCTGGCGCAGGAGCCCGGCGCCCAGCTGCCTCCGCTACTGGGCCGGCTCGACGAGCTGGACCACAAGGTCGAGCAGGTCCATGTGCCGCTGGCCTACAACAGCGAGCTCTACGCCCTGCGCCAGCACATCCACGTGGTGCGCAAGAAGCTGCTGCGGCTGGGATAATCGGGCCCATGAATGCCCTGGACGCCAGCCTGAGCGCCGCCGATTCGGCGCTGCGAACCCTGTTCGCCCCCCACCGCGCCACCCGCGCCTGCCCCACGGTGCCAGAAGCCGGCACGCCCGAGCTCCATGGCGAGGACAAGGCCCTGGCCGGTGCGCTGATGCGCGTGAACCACGTGGGAGAAGTCTGCGCCCAGGCCCTCTACACCGCCCAGGCATTGGCCGCCCGCATCGGCCCCGGCGAGCCCGCCATGCGCGAACAGCTGGCCCACCACTTCGAAACCGCCAGCGCCGAGGAAACCGACCATCTGGCCTGGACCCGGCGGCGGCTGGACGAACTGGGCGCACGCCCCTCGCTGCTGAACCCGCTGTGGTACGCCGGCGCCTTCGGCATCGGCCTGGCCGCCGGTGCCCTGGGCCGCCGGGTGAGCCTGGGTTTTGTGGTCGAGACCGAGCGCCAGGTCGAAGCCCACCTGGCCAGCCACATGGAACGGCTGCCCGCGCAGGACCACGCCTCACGGGCCATCGTCGCGCAGATGAAGGACGACGAGGCGCGCCACGCCAACGACGCGCAACAGGCCGGCGCGGCACCCCTGCCGCTGCCGGTGCGCGGCCTCATGCGCGCAGCGGCCCGGGTCATGACCACCGTGGCCCACCGCATCTGAACACCCCTACCCCCATCCCGATGAACGCCACCTCAGAATCCGACTTCGAACGGATGTTCGAACTCGCCCCCGTGTCCCTCTGGCTGGAAGACTACAGCGGCATCAAGCGCCTCTTCGACACCTGGCGCGCCGAAGGCGTGACCGACCTGGCTGCGATGTTCCGCGAGCGGCCCGAACGCCTGCGCGAATGCGCCTCGGCGCCACAGATCCTGCGGGTCAACCAGCGAACCCTTGACCTGTTCGAAGCCGGCAGCCAGGCCGAGCTCGTGGGCCAGCTGGGGCGCGTGCTGGGCGAGGACTCGCTGCAGCAGTTCGCAGGTGAAATCGGCCAGCTCTGGGATGCCCGCAATGGCTTCAACAGCCAGACCGTCAACTACAGCCTGAGCGGCCGCCGCCTCGACATCCTGCTCGAAGCCCAGGTGCTGCCCGGCCACGAAGAATGCTGGAGCCGGGTGCTGCTGTCGCTGCAGGACATCACCGAACGCGTGGCCGCCCAGCGGCGGGTCGAGTCCAGCGAGACCTATGCGCGCGACCTGTTCACCCACTCGCCGGTCTCGCTGTGGGTGGAAGATTTCAGCGTCGTGCGCCAGCTCATGAACGACCTGCGCGAACGCGGCATCGAGGACCTGCGCACCTTCATCAATGTGCACCCCGAGTTCGTCTCGCGCTGCATGAAGGAGATCCGCGTCATCGACATCAACCAGCAGACGCTGCGGATGTTCGGCGCGCCCGACAAGTCCACGCTGCTCACCCAGCTTGACCGGGTATTCCGCGACGAGATGCACGCCTCGTTCACCGAGCAGCTGATCGACCTGTGGGAAGGCAAGACCTTCCAGCAGCGAGAGGTGGTCAACTACGCACTCAATGGCAACACGCTGCACGTTCACATGCAGTTCACGGTGCTGGCAGGCCACGATGAGCAGTGGGACCTGGTGCTGGTGTCGCTGGTGGACATCACCGCGCGCAAGAAGGCCGAGGCCTACCTGGAATACCTCGGCAAACACGACACCCTGACCAAGCTGCGCAACCGCAGCTTCTACACCGAGGAACTCAACCGCCTGACCCGCAAGGGGCCCTGGCCCTTGAGCGTGATGGCGCTGGACCTCAACGGCCTGAAGAACGCCAACGACAGCCAGGGCCACGCAGCCGGCGATACGATGCTGCGCCGCGCAGGCGAAGTGCTGGGCAAGGCGGTGTCAGAGCCAGCCTGCGCCGCACGCATCGGTGGCGACGAGTTCGTGGTGCTGCTGCCCGGCACCGACCGCGCGGGCGCGGTGCAGCTCAAGGAGCACATCGACTCCATGGTGGAACTCAACAACCAGTACTACCCGGGCCAGCCGCTGAGCCTGGCCATCGGCATCGCCACCTGCCGCTCGGGCGCCGAGGTGGAAGCCGCCGTGCAGGAGGCCGACCGGGAGATGTACGCGGAGAAGGCGCGCTACTACGCGTTCAACAAGATCGAACGGCGGCGGGCGTGAGTTGATACACCCCCGCGCCGCGCGCTGCGCGTCACCCCCTCAAGGGGGCGATGCCGGCCGTCCGGCAAAGCCGGCCCGGCGGCATCCACGATGGGGCGTTTCGGGCGGAGCAACGGCCCGGACAACGCAGTTCACACCCGGCCCAGCAGTTTGGCGGCATTGACCACGACCCTCACGTCCTCGGCCGGGACGCTGGCCTTGACCTCGTAGGCACGCTCCAGCGTGTCGCGCAGCGGTGGCTCACCCAGTGGCAGGCCCTGGCGACCTACGATGCTGAAGACCACCGGCGCATTGGCCCGCCGGCCGCGCCGCACCACCACCGCCACCTCGTCGTTGGCCAGGCGCACGTAACTGCCCGGCGGGTAGATGCCCAGCGTCTTGACCAGCGCGGCACCGATGGCGTTGGGCACACCCGCCTCGTTGAGGTAGATCGCACGGGCGGCCTGCTGGGGCACCAGGCCAGGCCGGCTGCGGCGCGGGCTCAGGCGGGCCACGAACACATCCACCAGGTGCAGCAGCTGCTGGGGCTGGCCCAGATCGGTCTTTCCGGTGGGGTAACCGTCACCCTGAGGCGTTTCGTGGTGCTCGGCCACGAGTTTGAGCCACTGCGCATCGCCCACCCCCAGCGACTTGAGCAGCTGCACGCTGCGCACGGGGTGGCTGTGGATCTCTTCGCGCTGGGCGTCGGTCACGGGCGCCGCCTGCTTGAGCAGCTCATCCTGCAGCCGGGCCATGCCTATGTTCATGGTGATGGCAGCGCGGAACAGCGACTGCCGGTCGTCCTCGCCCACGCCAGCTGCCGGGGCCACCAGCTCGCACATGACCGCACACAGCAGGGCGTGCGAGGCGCAGTAGCTGAGCGTTCTGTCGTGCAAAAGCAACAACAACATGAACAGGGCGTCATCAGGCCGCGCCTGGACCAGACGCTGCGCGCGGGCCTCCAGCACCACCAGCCGGCTCACGAAATCCTGGGCCGCCACGTTCTGGTGCAGCAAGGTGGTGAGTGAGGCCTGGAGGTCGGGCCAGGCGGTCACCGGGTCCCGGCTGTCGCGCTGCTCGACCTCGTTGAGTTCCGTGGGGCGCGTGGCCTCGGCCAGCTTGTTGATGCTCTCGTTGCGGCGGACCATGCGGTCCAGCTGCATCGTGTAGCTGTAGGTCCAGGACTTGAAGTCGGACTCGGTCACCACCGGCGAATGCGCCATCAGGTTCATGCGGTGGCGTTCGGTCTCTATCACCTCGCCCTTTCGCAGCAACAGCGTGCCATCGGCCTCCCACACGTTGATCGGTATGGGAGCCCCCAGGGGTATGGTCTCCAAGGGCAGCGGGACGTAGAACGACATGCGGAAATGGGGGTGTACGCCCAATAATTGTGAACAAGTTTAGCCATAATGAACCACAGCACCCAAGCGGGTTTCCCCACCCGTTACGCCGATGAAAGAAAGCCCATTGCCATCCATTGCCGTTGCCGATCTGCGGATTGGCATCTTCGTGCACCTGGATGTGGGCTGGATGGACCATCCCTTTCCATTGAGCAGCTTCAAGATCACCAGCCAGCAGCAGATCGACACCATCCGGTCGCTCGGCAAGCCAGCGGTGCGCTGGTCGCCCGACAAGAGCGATCCACCCGAAGGCGCTGACAAGGACGTCCCCAACCCGCCCCCCACCGCGCTGGACGCCAAGCTGCAGGCGGCGCGGGCCGCCGCCGAACAGGAGCGCCTGGCGCGCCGCGCCCTGCTCAACGAGCAGACCCACAGCCTGATGGTGTGTGAACGCCACTTCACCGATGCCGCCCGCAGCTACCGCCAGGTGGTCGAGGAGATGGACCAGCACCCGGTCGAGTCGCGCGAGCGGGCGCAGGCGGTGGTGAGCGGCTTCGTAGACCAGATGCTGGGCAATGGCGAGTCGGTGATCCGGCTGCTGTCCGAAGGCCTGGGCGATCGCGCCTCGCTGCATTCGGTCAACGTGACGGTGCTGAGCCTGCTGCTGGGCAAGGCCATGGGCATGGGCGTCGATGCGCTCAACGACCTGGGCAACGCGTCGCTGATCCACGACGTGGGCAAGTCGCGCCTGGCCGACCGGGTGCGTTTCCGCGAGGAACACTTCACCCCGGCCGAGCACAAGCTTTACCAGGGCCATGTGGCGCACAGCGCGGCCATTGCCAAACAGATGGGCTTCTCGGTGCCCACGCTGCTGGGCATCTCGCAGCACCACGAGATGGAAGACGGCAGCGGTTTCCCGCTCGGCCTCAAGGGCGACAAGATCAGCCCGCTGGCACGGGTGCTGGCACTGGTCAACCGTTACGACAACCTCTGCAACCCCGGCAACCCTTCGGGCGCGCTGACGCCGCACGAGGCGCTGTCGCTGATCTTTGCGCAGATGAAGGCGCGCTTCGACATGAACACGCTGGGCGCCTTCATCCGCATGATGGGTGTCTACCCACCGGGCTCGGTGGTGCAGCTGGTGGATTCGCGCTACGCGATGGTGGTGTCGGTCAACTCGTCGCGCCCGCTGCGCCCGCGCATCATCATCCACGAGCCTTCGGTACCCAAGGACGAGGCGTTGATCCTCGACCTCGAAACCCGGCCCGAGCTGGGCATCAAGCGCAGCGTGCGCCCCCTGCAGCTGCCCAAGGCGACCATCGACTACCTGTCGCCTCGACAACGGATCTGCTACTTCTTCGAACGCGCCGCTGACCCCCTGGTGGCCGCTGCGGACGCATGATGCGGCTCGACTGGACGCCGCTGATCGAGGGCGTGCTCGAGGCCATCTGGGTGGTGGACCCGGTGAGCCTGCGCATCCTGGCCGTGAACGGGGCAGCCTGCAGGCTTCAGGGGCTCAGGGACGAAGAGATGATTGGCCGCCCGGCGGTGGACTTCACCGCCACGCCCGAAGACCTGTTCTTCTGGGAAGACGTCGCCGCCGGCCAGGCCGACCACATCCAGTCCGAGACCCTGCTGCGCCACAGCAGCGGCGCCTCGGTACAGGTCGAACGCCGGGTCAGCCGCCTGTCGCTGCCCGACGATCAACGCTATTACGTGGTCGGCATCCTGGACCACAGCCAGCAGCGGCGCGCCGAGAGTGAGCTTGAAAAGCTCATTGCCGAGCTGCGCGCCACCCTCGAATCCACAGCCGACGGCATCCTGGTGTGCGACCTCGACGGCCACATCCGCGGCTACAACCGCAACTTCGCGCGCCTGTGGGCGCTGCCGGAACACCTCCTGCAGGCCCAGGACGACGCAGCGATCCACAACTTCCTGCAGCAGCAGGCCGCCGACACCGAAAACTACCAGCAGCGGCTGCAGCAGATCCTGCGCACGCCCTTGCTGGAGTGCACCGACGTGCTGGTGCTGCGCACCGGCCGCGTGCTCGAGCGGGTGACGCTGCCGCAATACGGCCGTGGCCGTCCGATCGGTCGGGTCTATTCGTTCCGCGACATCACCGAACGCCTGGCCGCCGAAAGCCAGCTGCAGCTGGCCGCCAAGGTGTTCGAGTCCAGCCTGGATGCGATCTTCGTCACCGATCCCGAGTACCGCATCGTCATGGCCAACCCCATGGCCGCCCGGCTGATGGAATGCACCAACGGCGAACTGGTGGGCACCTCCTCGCGCGACCTGTTCTTCTCGCCGAACGACCCCGACCTGAACCGCCGGGTGGCCGATCAGCTGCTGGACCAGGGCTTCTGGGAAGGCGAGGTCTGGCACCGGCGCTCCGACGGTGCGGCCTTCGCGGTGCTGGCATCCTGGGTGCTGCTGGCCGATGCCGACGGCAACCCGCGCCACACCCTCGTTTTCGCCAAGGACCTGACGGAAAAGCTCGCCGCGCAGCAACGCATCGAACAACTCGCCTACAGCGACCCGCTGACCGGACTGCCCAACCGCCTGCTGCTGACCGAGCGCGTGGAGTACGCGCTGAGCATGGCGCAGCGCGATGGCAAGCACTTCGCCATCCTGTTTCTCGACCTGGACCGCTTCAAGCACATCAACGACTCGCTGGGACACCTGTTCGGCGACCGCGTGCTGCAGGAGGTGGCCCACCGCCTCAAGGGCTGCCTGCGCCAGACCGACACGCTGTGCCGCCTGGGCGGCGACGAGTTCGTGGTGCACCTGCACGAGGCCGAAACCCGCGCGGCCGAGCTCACCGCGCAGCGCATCCTTGACGCCATTTCGCGCCCGATCGAACTCGACGGCATGGCCTTCACGCTGGGCTGCAGCATAGGCGTCGCCATGTACCCGGCCGATGGCCGCACGCTGGACGAACTGATCAAGCACGCCGACACCGCGATGTACCGCGTCAAGGAGCGGGGCAAGGGCAACTTCCGCTTCTACCAGCCGCAGATGAACGTGGACCTGCTGGCCCGCATGAAGATGGACCAGGCCATGCGCGAGGCGCTGGCGGAAGACCGCTTCGAGCTGCACTACCAGCCCCAGGTGACCACCGCCGATGGCCGTCTGGTGGCCTGCGAGGCCCTGCTGCGCTGGACCGACCCGACACTGGGCGCGGTCTCGCCGGGTGTGTTCATCCCGGTGGCCGAGGAATCGGGCCTGATCGTGCACATCGGTCTGTGGGTGCTGCGCGAGGCTGCGCACCAGGCCGCGCTGTGGCAGCGCGAGGGCCGCCCGATGCGGGTGTCGGTCAACGTCTCCGCGCTGCAGTTCCAGCAGGCGCACTTCGTGGATACCGTGGCCGCGACGCTGGCCGAGTTCGGCGTGGCGCCGGCGCTGCTGGAGCTGGAACTGACCGAGTCCATCCTGATCCACGACGCCGACGAGGCACTGGAGCGCCTGCGGGCCCTGTCCGCACTGGGCCTGCGCCTGGCCATCGACGATTTCGGCACCGGCTACTCGTCGCTGGCCTATCTCAAGCAGTTCCCCATCCACAAGCTCAAGATCGACCGCTCCTTCATCCAGCACCTGCCGGACCAAGGCAGCGACTGCGCCATCGTCAGCGCCATCGTGCAGATGGGCCGTGCGCTCGACATGGCGGTGGTGGCCGAAGGCGTGGAGACCGAGGCACAGCGCCAGTTCCTGGCCGAGATCGGCTGCACCCAGTACCAGGGTTTCCTGTACGCGCCGGGGCTGCCGGCCGCGCGCTTCGAAGCCCTGATGGGTGCAGCGGGCTGATCAGGTCGACCGGGCCCAGCCGGCCAGATCGTCGGGCCTGAGCTGGCCCAGCTTGCGGTGGGCCACCGTGCCATCGGCGCCAAATACCACCGTGAACGGCAGTGCACCGCTGCTGTTGCCCAGCGACTTGCTCAGTTCGGTGCCCCCCAGCCCGCCCATGCCCACCGGGAAATCCAGCGGGATGTTCTGCAGGAAACGCCGCACCGCACTGGGCTGGTCAATGGCCAGGCCCAGAAAGGCCCAGCCCCTGGCCCGCTGCTCGCGGTAGAAGGCGTTGAGCAGCGGCAACTCTTCCACACAGGGCGGGCACCAGGTGGCCCAGAAGTTCACCAGCAGCGGTTTGCCGCGCAGGCTGGCCATGCTCAGGGACGCATCACCCTGCGGCGTGTCGAAATTCAGGGCCCACCACGCGGCCTCGGCGCCGCTGTCCATGCCGTGGGGCTGGAAGCGCCACCACGCCAGGCCCCCCCCGGCCAGGGCAGCCGCAGCGGCCACGCCGCCGGTCAACAGATGTCGTCGGTTCATGTCAGTGCGAATCAGATGAGGATTGCGCCATCAGGGCCTTGAGTGCCACCGCGTCTCCCCGCGGTTTGCGGCCTTGGGCATCGGGCAACAGCGCACCGCGCTGGTCGTTGTGGTCGTAGACCAGCAGATGGACCCCGATCCACTCGTCCAGTTCCCGACAGAAGCTGCTCAGGCTCAGGGCCTCCACCGGCTCACCCCGAAACCCGCGCACGGTGCGTGGTTCGTAGTCCACGTTGTGCTCGATCAGCGCGATCTCGGCCGACTTGGGATCGTCACAGAACAGCTGCAGGTAGATGTCGGACAGGCGGGTCGCGGTGCCGCGCCAGACCGCTCCGC
This sequence comes from Synechococcus sp. UW140, assembly GCA_943368755.1. Lineage (GTDB taxonomy): Bacteria > Pseudomonadota > Gammaproteobacteria > Burkholderiales > Burkholderiaceae_C > Hydrogenophaga. The sequence continues at coordinate 26,536 of CALRLO020000035.1, forward strand.
CCACATGGGGCCGGAACCCGGCCAGCCGCTCCATCCAGACCAGCGCCAGCCCGCGCAGCGCCCGCAACTCGACCGGTTGGGTATCGGCGTGGAACAGGGCGATGTGTTCGCGCACCGCCTCTTCCACCAGGGTGTTGTCGGGCAGCTCGGTGCGCGGCGGCAGGCCCAGCACCTTGAGGGCTCGGTGCTTGGCCGGGCCGTACTCCAGGCCCTCCTCCACCACCAGCCGGGCGGCGGCGGCGGCCAGCTCGAGCCGGGTCGTATCCATGTGCTTGTCCATCAGGCGACATTGTGCCTTGCAGGCCTCGACCCACCTGCCTACAGTGCCATCACAACGATCAGGAGACCCGCTGCCATGCAAGCCACCATGATGGACGTGCCGCTGTCGCTCAACCACCTGCTGGAGCGCGCCGGCACCCTGTTTCCGCAGGCCGAGATCGTCTCGCGCCTGCCCGACAAATCCCTGGTGCGGCACAGCTACGGGCAGTGGCACCGCCGCACCCGCGCGCTGGCCGCCGTATTGCGTGAGCTGGGCTTGCAACCCGGCGAGCGCGTGGCCACGCTGAGCTGGAATCACCACGCCCACCTGGAGTGCTACTTCGGCATCCCGGCCGCCGGCGGCGTGATGCACACGCTCAACCTGCGGCTCGCGCCCGAGGAGATCGGCTGGATCGCGGGCGATGCCCAGGACCGCTTCCTGATCGTGGACGACGTGCTGGTGCCGCTGTACCGCCAGTTCGCCCACCTGCACGCCTTCGAGCGCGTGATCGTGTTCCCCTTTTCGGGCCAACCGGTGCCGCCCGACCTGCTGGACTACGAAGCCCTGCTGGCTGCGGCCGACCCGGACGGATTCGAGTACGCCCCGCACGCCGAAACCGACCCGGTGGCCATGTGCTACACCTCGGGCACCACGGGGCGCTCCAAGGGCGTGGTCTATTCGCACCGCTCCACCATCCTGCACACACTGGTGGGGTGCCTCGGTGATTTCTGGGGCCTCAAAGGCACCGACTCGGTCCTGCCGGTCACGCCCATGTTCCACGCCAACTGCTGGGGCGTGCCCTACGGCGCGGTGATGATGGGCGTGAAGCTGGTCTTTCCCGGCCCGCACCTGCACCCCGACGACCTGCTGGACCTGATGACGCAGGAGCCCCCCACGCTGTCGCTGGGCGTGCCCACCATCTGGATGGGTCTGATCCAGACCTACACCGCCGCGCTGGACCCGGCCCACCCGCAGCACGGGCGCTGGCGGTTGCCCCGAGGCATGCGCTCGCTGGTGGGTGGTGCGGCGGTGCCGGAATCGCTGATACGCGCCTTCGACGCCCAGGGCATCTGGCTGCTGCAGGGCTGGGGCATGACCGAGACCTCGCCGCTGGCCACCGTGTCCTACCCCAAGGCCGAGCTGCGCGATGCCCCGCTGGACGAACGCTACCGCCGCGCGGCCATGGCGGGTGTGCCCGTGCCGCTGGTGGACCTGCGCCTACGCGGTGACGACGGCACCGATGCCCCCTGGGACGGCGCCCACATGGGCGAGATCCAGGTGCGCGGCCCCTTCATCACCAGCCACTACCACCAGGTGCCGGTGAGCGAGGAAAAGTTCACCGCGGACGGCTGGCTGCGCACCGGCGATGTGGCCACCCTGGACGGGCTGGGTTTCCTGCGCATCACCGACCGCACCAAGGACCTGATCAAGTCGGGTGGCGAGTGGATCAGCTCGGTCGATCTGGAAAACGCCCTCATGGCCCACCCGGCTGTGGCCGAAGCCGCCGTGATCGCCATCCCCGACGAGAAGTGGAGCGAACGCCCGCTGGCCTGTGTGGTGTTCAAGCCCGGGCAGTCCACCGATACCGCCACACTCGACGCACACCTGCTGCAGCACCGCTTTGCCAAGTGGCAGCTGCCCGAGCGTTACGAGTTCATCGAGGCGGTGCCACGCACCTCCACGGGCAAGTTCTGGAAGCTCAAACTGCGAGAGCGTTTTCCGAAATAGAGGGCCCCCACGCTCCGCCGCTTCGCGGGTCGCTGCCCCCCGAGGGGGCGCGGCCTTGCCTGGGGCGGCCCTGCGCGGCAGGCTACGATAATCCGGGGATGCATATCCACATCCTCGGCATCTGCGGCACCTTCATGGGTGGCGTGGCCGCACTGGCCCGCGAAGCGGGCCACACCGTCACCGGCTGCGACGCCGGCGTCTACCCTCCCATGAGCGACCAGTTGCGCGCGCTGGGCATAGACCTCATCGAAGGCTTCGGCGCCGACCAGATGGCGCTCAATCCCGACGTGTTCGTGATTGGCAACGTGGTCAGCCGCGCACGCCTGCCCGACGGCACGCCGAAGTTCCCGCTGATGGAGGCCATCCTCGACACCGGCGCGCGCTACACCAGCGGCCCGCAGTGGATGAGCGAGCACATCCTGCAAGGCCGCCACGTGCTGGCTGTGGCGGGTACCCACGGCAAGACGACCACCACGTCCATGCTGGCCTGGGTGCTGGAGCACGCGGGTCTGAAGCCCGGTTTCCTCGTGGGTGGTGTGCCGCTGAATTTCGGTTTGTCTGCGCGCCTGGGCGCAGGCCAGCCTTTCGTGATCGAAGCGGACGAATACGACACCGCCTTCTTCGACAAACGCAGCAAGTTCGTGCACTACCGTCCCCGCACGGCCATCCTCAACAACCTCGAGTTCGACCACGCCGACATCTTCGATTCGCTGGCCGATATCGAACGCCAGTTCCACCACCTGGTGCGCACCGTCCCGTCCGCCGGCCGCGTGGTGTTCAACGGGCTGGAGGAAAGCCTGGCTCGGGTGCTGCACCACGGTTGCTGGAGCGGGCAGCGCAGCTTCGGCAGCGCGGTCAGCGACTTTGCGGCCGAGGGCGAGCCGCACGACTTCGCGGTGCTGCAGGCGGGTCGCGAGGTGGCTCGCGTGCGCTGGAACGTGGGCGGCGTGCACAACCAGCTCAACGCGCTGGCGGCCATCGCAGCGGCCGAGCACCTGGGCGTGGCTCCCTCCCAGGCCGCCGAAGCGCTGGGCGCATTCCAGAACGTCAAGCGCCGCATGGAAGTGCGTGGCACCGTGGCCGGTGTCACGGTCTACGACGACTTCGCCCACCACCCCACGGCCATACGCACCACGGTGGACGGGCTGCGCCGCCAGGTCGGTGCGGCGCGCATCCTTGCGGTGTTCGAGCCACGCAGCAACACCATGAAGCTGGGCACCATGAAAAGCCAGTTGCCCTGGAGCCTGGAGCAGGCCGACCTGGCCTTCTGCCACAGCGGTGGTCTGGGCTGGGATGCCGCCGAGGCGCTGGCACCCATGGGGTCACGCGCACAGGTGGCCGGCGACATCGGCATGCTGGTGGATCAGGTGATGGCCGCCGTACAGCCCGGCGACCAGTTGCTGTGCATGAGCAACGGCGGCTTTGGCGGAGTGCACCAGAAGCTGCTGGACGCGCTGGAGAAGAAGTTCAGTAGCTGACGGTCAGCGAGGGAACGTCCACACGGACAACCGGTTTCGCCAACGCGGAACTCGTTGCGCGGGCAAAGTCCCGCGCCCAGGGCCGAAAGGCCTCCTGCGAGAAGCGGCTCTGGCCGGCCGCCATCGCGATCGAGACCACCTTGTCGGCCAGCAGCACCTTGCCCGTGGGCCGCAGTGGCTCGCAGCCCAGCTCGGTGAACTGCTGGTCCAGCCAGACCCGGGCCTGGTCATGGGGCAGCGGCTGGACCTCTTCCAGGTCAAACGGGTACTGGGTGTGGTCGCCCCAGCTCACGATCACTTGGCAGCGCATGGGTCGGGTCTCCTGGTCGGTCGTTTCGGCCATTGTGCCGCCAAGCACGCCTGCCTTCAAACCGCGCGGCGGGCCTTGACGGCATCCGAGAGGGTCTGCAGCAGCTTCACCGAGTGCTCCCAGTCGATGCAGGCGTCGGTGATGCTCTTGCCGTACTCGAGGGCGCCCACTTCGTCCTTGCCCGGGGTGAACTTCTGCGCGCCGCCGTGGATGTGGCTTTCCACCATCACGCCGAACACGCTGCGCGAGCCGCCCGCGATCTGCGAGGCGATGTCGCCCGCCACGTCCACCTGGCGCTCGTGCTGCTTGCTGCTGTTGGCGTGGCTGCAGTCCACCATCAACTTGGGCGTCAGCTTGGCGGCCTCGAGTTCCTGGCACGCCTCGGCCACGCTGGCGGCGTCGTAGTTGGGCGTCTTGCCGCCGCGCAGGATGACGTGGCAGTCCTTGTTGCCATTGGTCTGCACGATGGCGACCTGGCCGTTCTTGTGCACCGACAGGAAATGGTGGCCACGTGCCGCCGCCTGGATGGCGTCGGTTGCGATCTTGATGTTGCCGTCGGTGCCGTTCTTGAATCCGATGGGAGCGCTCAGGCCCGAGGCCAGTTCGCGGTGGACCTGGCTCTCTGTCGTGCGCGCACCGATGGCGCCCCAGGCGATCAGGTCACCGATGTACTGCGGCGAGATCACGTCGAGGAACTCGCTGCCGGCGGGCAGACCCAGGCGGTTGATCTCGATCAGCAGCTGGCGTGCGATGCGCAGGCCCTCGTCGATGCGGTAGCTCTCATCGAGGTAGGGGTCGTTGATCAGGCCCTTCCAGCCCACCGTGGTGCGCGGCTTCTCGAAATAGACCCGCATCACGATCTCCAGCGTGTCGGCGTGCTGGTCGCGCAGCACCTTGAGGCGGCGCGCATAGTCGAGCGCGGCGGCCGGGTCGTGGATGGAGCACGGGCCGATGACAACCAGCAGGCGGTCGTCCTTGCCATGCAGGATGTGATGTATGGACTTGCGGGTGCGGGAGATCAGCGACTCCACCGCCGTGCCGGCGATCGGGAAGAAGCGGATCAGGTGTTCGGGAGGCGGGAGCACGGTGATGTCCTTGATGCGTTCGTCGTCGGTCTGGCTGGTTTTCTCGACGCTCGCATACCAGGACTCGGGGCTGGTGGCTTTGGCATTCATCGTGAGGCTCCTGAACGGGTTGAAGGGGGAAACGGGTGAAGGGGTGAGGGGCAAAAAAAAACCGCCGGTGGTGACACCGACGGTTTTCTGAGATTCTTTTAGCCTGGCTGCTTTTGCTTACGCCTGGGCCTCTCTGCCGTCGGTGACGCGTGAGAACCAAAAATAAGCAAAGTAAAAGCGGGCGGCTTTCATGACGGGCAAATGTAGCACAGGTTATTGGAAGGTGGTTTCGCCGCCGGGCCGCCCCAAGGCGGAACGCGCCCCCTGGGGGGCAGCGACCCGCGCAGCGGTTGAGCGTGGGGGCCTGTCAGGCCGTCCCGCCCACGGTCAGGCCGTCGATGCGCAGCGTGGGTTGCCCCACGCCCACCGGCACGCTCTGGCCCTCCTTGCCACAGGTGCCCACGCCGCTGTCCAGCGCCATGTCGTTGCCGATCAGGCTGACCTTTTTCAGCGACTCCGGGCCGCTGCCCACCAGGGTGGCGCCCTTGACCGGGTACTGGATCTTGCCGTTCTCGACCCAGAAGGCCTGGCTGGCCGAGAACACGAACTTGCCGCTGGTGATGTCGACCTGGCCGCCGCCGAAGTTGGTGGCGTACAGGCCCTTCTTCATGCTGGCAACGATCTCCTGCGGGTCTTTGTCGCCGCCCAGCATGTAGGTGTTGGTCATGCGCGGCATGGGCAGGTGGGCATAACTTTCGCGCCGGCCGTTGCCGGTGGGCGCCACACCCATCAGGCGTGCGTTGAGGCTGTCCTGGATGTAGCCACGCAGGATGCCGTCTTCGATCAGCACGTTCTTCTGCGTGACGTGGCCCTCGTCGTCCACGTTGAGCGAGCCGCGCCGGTCGGCAATGGTGCCGTCGTCCAGCACCGTCACGCCCTTGGCCGCCACGCGCTGGCCGATGCGGCCGCTGAAGGCGCTGGAGCCCTTGCGGTTGAAATCGCCCTCCAGCCCATGGCCCACGGCTTCGTGCAGCAGCACGCCGGGCCAGCCGGGGCCGAGCACCACGGTCATCTCGCCGGCCGGCGCGGGGCGCGAATCGAGGTTGGTCAGCGCGGCGTCCACCGCCTCGTCCACGTAACGCTGCACCATGGCGTCGTCGAAGTAGGCGAAGCCGAAACGGCCGCCACCGCCCGAGGAGCCGATCTCGCGGCGACCGGCCTGCTCGGCAATCACCGTGACCGACAGGCGCACCAGCGGGCGCACATCAGCCGCGAGGGTGCCGTCGGCACGCGCCACCAGCACCACGTCGTATTCGCTGGCCAGTCCGGCCATCACCTGCACGATGCGCGGATCCTTGGCCTTGGCGCGCTGCTCCACCTGTTCGAGCAGCGCCACCTTCTGCGCGCTGTCCAGGCTGGCAATGGGGTCGGCGCCTTCATAGAGGCTGCGCGAACGGGCCACCTTGCGGGCGCCCACGCGCACCTTCTGCTGGGTGCCCTGGCGGCCAATGGCGCGCACGCTGTGGGCGGCGTCCTTGAGCGCGTCCCAGGACAGGTCGTCCGAGTAGGCGAAGGCAGTCTTCTCGCCGCTGACGGCCCGCACGCCCACGCCCTGGTCGATGCTGAAGCTGCCGGTCTTGACGATGCCCTCTTCCAGGCTCCAGCCCTCGGCGCGGGTGTACTGGAAGTAGAGGTCGGCATCGTCCACGCCCGGCACCAGGATTTCACCCAGTGCGCGGCGCAGGTGGGTTTCGTCCAGGCCAAAAGGCGTGAGCAGCAGGGATTGGGCGGTGGCCAGACGGGCCAGGGTTGGTTCGCGGGCGATCATGGGGCCATTGTAGGAAGCTGGTGCCCGCCACGCGAGCACCGGGGGCAAATCAGCCGCGCTGGCGCAGCCACAGCAGCAGCGCGGCGTCGTCCAGGTGGGCCAGGCCGGCGGCGTGGGCCGCGCGGAAGGCCGCGGCCGCGTGGGCACCCAGCGGGCCGTCGAAGCCGGCTTCGCGGGCCATGGCCACGGCCAGGGCAGTGTCCTTCTCGAGCAGGGTCACGTGGGCGCGCGGCTCGAAATCGCCCGCCAGGGCGCGGTGCATGCGGTCGGCGCCGATCCAGCTCTGGCCGCTGGACTGCTCGATGACCCCGAGCGTGGTGCGGGCATCCAGCCCCAGGCGCTCGGCCAGGGCGATGGCCTCGGCCGCGCCCACCAGGTTGATGCCCGCCAGCAGGTTGTTGACCAGCTTGGTGCGGGCACCGTCACCCACGCGGGTGCCGACGCGAAAGATCCGGCTGGAGAGGTCGTCCAGCAGCGGCTGGTGGCGCGCCACCACGTCGGCGTCGCCGGCCACCATCAGGCTCATGCTGCCGTCGCGGGCACGTGCCGGGCCACCCGACATGGGGGCGTCCAGGGTGTCCACGCCCAGCGGGGCCAGGTCCAGGGCAAAATCCTCCACGTCCTCGGGCGCGATGGTGGGGCACAGGATCACCGTCTGGCCGGCCTGCAAGGCCGCGGCCGCGCCTGCACGGCCCAGCAGGACCTCGCGGGTCTGGGCGGCATCCACCACACCAACGATCAGGGCGCCTCCTTCGGGCAGGGCGGCAGCCGCCTCGACCGCCCGGGTGACCACCCGGGCGCCGGCCACACGGGCGCGCTCGCGTGCGGTCTCGGCGACGTCGCACACGGTCACGGTCCAGCCCCGCTCGCACAGGCGTTCCACCATGGCGCCACCCATGTTCCCCGCGCCGACGAGGGCCACGTGTTTCATGACTGCATCGACCGTTTGGCCCGGGCCACCGACATCAGTACGCCCAGGCAGGCGCCCAGCGTGACCATGGCGGTGCCGCCGTAGCTGATGAATGGCAACGGCACGCCCACCACGGGCAGGATGCCGCTGACCATGCCCATGTTGACGAAGGCGTAGACAAAGAAGTTGAGCGTCATCGCGCCCGCCAGCAGGCGCGAGAACAGCGTGGGGCCTTCCAGCGCAATCATCAGCCCGCGGTAGATGAGGAAGATGAAGGCCAGCAGCAGGGCGATCACGCCCACCAGGCCGAACTCTTCGGACAGGCCGGCAAAAATGAAATCGGTGGTGCGCTCGGGGATGAATTCGAGGTGGGTCTGCGTGCCCTGCATGAAACCCTTGCCCCAGACGCCGCCCGAGCCGATGGCGATCATGCCCTGGATGATGTGGAAACCCTTGCCCAGCGGGTCCTTGAAGGGGTCGAGCAGCGTGCACACGCGCATGCGCTGGTACTCGTGCAGCACCTTCCAGTCGACCCCGGGTGCGCACCACTCGGGCTCCATGGCGATCAGCGTGACCACGCCGACCACGCCCACGATGACAGGCGGCAGGATCAGCTTCCAGCTCAGGCCGGCAAAGAAGATGACGAACAGCCCCGACGACAGCACCAGCAGCGAGGTGCCCAGGTCGGGCTGTTTCATGACCAGCCCCACCGGTACGCCCAGCAGCAGCGCCGCGACGGCGAAATCGAGCGGCCGCAGCTGGCCCTCGCGCTTCTGGAACCACCAGGCCAGCATCAGCGGCATGGCCACTTTCATGATCTCGCTGGGCTGGATCACCGTCACCTGGATGTCCAGCCAGCGCGTCGCCCCCTTGCGCGTGATGCCGAACAGCTCCACCGCCAGCAGCAGCAGCACGCCGCTGGTGTAGAGCGGCAGGGCCAGGGACATCAGCCGCTGCGGCGATACCTGCGCCACCACGAACATCACGGCGCCGGCGATGAGCATGTTGCGGCCGTGGTCGGAAAACCGGGAGCCGTGGTCGAACCCTACCGAATACATCACCGTGAGGCCCATGCAGGCCAGCAAAAAGACGGCGAAGGCCAGCGGCCCGTCAAACCCCTGGAACACCGGGGCGACGCGCTGCCAGAGCGACGGTTTCTCGATAACGACTGCCATGGGGGTGGATTATCCTTCTCCCCCATGCCCGCTAGCCCGCCAGCCACCACCCACCTGCTCTACCTGCACGGTTTCCGCTCGTCTCCACAGTCCATGAAGGCCCTGAAGGTCGCCGAGCGCGTGGCCCGCGAACACCCCGGCGTGACCTGGTGGTGCCCGCAGCTGCCGCCTTCGCCCCGCGCGGCCATGGATCTGATTCAGCAGGGCGTGGCCAGCTGGCCGCGCGAGCGCATGGCCGTGGTCGGCTCCTCGCTGGGCGGCTTCTACGCCCGCTGGCTGCACACGCAACTCGGCTGCCGTGTGGCCCTGATCAACCCGGCCATCCACCCGGCGCGCGACCTGGCCGCCTACATCGGCGAGCAGACCACCTGGCAGAACCCTGAAGAGCGTTTCTTCTTCGAGCCGCGCTTCGTGGACGAGCTCCGCGAACTCGAGGCCGGCGTGCGGCTGCCCCTGCGCGACGCCTGGGCCCTGATCGCCCAGGGCGACGAGGTGCTGGACTGGCGCGAGATGACCGCTGGCTGCGCCGGCGCACGCATGACCGTGCTGGCCGGCGGCGACCACGCGATATCCGATTTTGACGACCACATCGGTGAGATGCTGGCGTTCCTGCACCTCACCTGACATGGCCAAGGACAAGACCCTCTACACCTGCAGCGAATGTGGCGGCACCAGCCCGCGCTGGCTGGGCAAATGCCCACACTGCAACGCCTGGAACACGCTGGTGGAATCGGTGGCCGAAAACGCCTCACCCGCCAAGAACCGCTTCGCTGCGCTTGCGCCCGCCAGCCAGCTCGCGGTGCTGGCCGACATCGAGGCCGCCGACGTGGCCCGTACGCCCACCGGCCTGGACGAGCTGGACCGCGTGCTGGGAGGGGGCATCGTCGAGGGTGGCGTGGTGCTGATCGGTGGCGACCCGGGCATCGGCAAATCGACGCTGCTGCTGCAGGCGCTCGACGCACTGCAGCGGGGCGGCATGAACAGCCTCTACATCACCGGCGAGGAGAGTGGTGCCCAGGTGGCCCTGCGCTCGCGCCGGCTGGGGCTGGTGGACAGCCAGGTGCAGGTGCTGGCCGAAACGCAGCTGGAAAAGATCCTCGCCACCGTGGACGCGCACAAGCCCGCCATTGCGGTGATCGACTCGATCCAGACCGTCTACTCCGACCAGCTCAGCTCCGCGCCGGGCTCGGTGGCCCAGGTGCGCGAATGCGCGGCCCACCTCACGCGCGTGGCCAAGGCCGGTGGCACGGCCATGGTGCTGGTGGGTCACGTCACCAAGGAGGGCGCACTGGCCGGCCCGCGCGTGCTGGAACACATGGTGGACACGGTGCTCTATTTCGAGGGCGACACCCACAGCAGCTTCCGCCTGGTGCGTGCCATCAAGAACCGCTTTGGCGCGGTCAACGAGATCGGCGTGTTCGCCATGACCGAAAAGGGCCTCAAGGGCGTGAGCAACCCCAGCGCCATCTTCCTGAGCCAGCACAGCGAGCCGGTACCCGGCAGCTGCGTGCTGGTCACGCTCGAAGGCACGCGCCCGCTGCTGGTGGAGATACAGGCGCTGGTGGACAGCGGCGGGCCCAGCCCGCGCCGCCTCTCGGTGGGCCTGGACCGCGACCGCCTGGCCATGCTGCTGGCGGTGCTGCACCGCCACGCCGGCGTGGCCTGCCTGGACCAGGACGTGTTCGTCAACGCCGTCGGTGGCGTGCGCATCGGCGAGCCCGCGGCCGACCTGGCCGTGATGCTGGCCATCACCTCGTCCCTGCGGGGCAAGGCCTTGCCCAAGGGCTTCATCGCGTTTGGCGAAGTGGGCCTGGCCGGCGAGGTACGCCCCGCGCCACGCGGGCAGGAGCGCCTGAAGGAAGCCGCCAAACTGGGCTTCTCCGTGGCCGTGGTGCCCAAGGCCAACGCGCCACGCAAGAACGACCCGGCGTTTGCGGGCCTCACCATCCACGCGGTCGAACGCATCGAGCAGGCGCTGGACGTGGTGCGCACGCTCTGATCTCTGGCACATGCCGCCCCAGGCCGACACCCTGAGCCGCGTGCTCGCCGCCTGCCGCTCCGAACGCGCCAGCACCGCACGCTTCGATCTGTCGGCCCCGTGGTCGCTGCACTCACAGGGTGTCGAGGGCCTGCTGATCCGCCTGGGCGTGGGCGCGCCCTACTGGCTCACGCCCGAGGGCCAGCCGCCGGTGCTGCTGAACAGCGGCGACATCGCGCTGCTGCCGCATGGCAGTGCGCACACCGTCGCCTCAGACCCCGGGTGGCCCGCCACGCCGTTTCGCGCGCTGATCGCGCAACACCAGCGGGGCCGCCACGGCGACCACCCCATCACCTTCGCCCACGGCGGCGGCGGTGCAGCCACGGCCCTGTACTCGCTGCATGTGTGGGTCCCGGCGGCCGCGCTGCGCCCGTTGCTCAAGCCGCTGCCCGCGCTGATCGTGCTGCGCCAGGGCGAGGCACCCACACACGCGCTGCTGGCGCTGTCCATGCAGGGCCTGGTGGACGAGACGCTGCACCAGCACCCGGGCTGGCAGCTGAGCGCCGCGCGCCTGTCCGACCTGCTGCTGGTGCACCTGCTGCAGCAGTACCTGCTGTCGGCTCCCGGCAGCATCAGCCGGTGGTGGCAGGGTCTGGATGACGTGCGCATCGCCACCGCGCTGGAGCGCATGCACGAGGCCCCAGCGCAGCGCTGGACGCTGGACACGCTCGCACGCGCCTGCGGCCTCTCGCGCAGCGTGTTCAGCGAGCGCTTTCACACGCTCATGGGCTGCCCGCCCATGGACTACCTGGCGCGCCACCGCATGGCCGTGGCGGCGCAGCTGCTGCGCGAACGCCGCCTGAGCCTGTGGGATGTGGCCGAGGCCGTGGGCTACAGCTCCGACAAGGCGTTCGCCCGGGCCTTCGAACGCCACCTGGGCGCCACCCCTACCGCCTACCAGCGCCAGCACGCCGGTTGATCGGTACCCCGATCCGGCCGCGCGGTGGTTGAAGCGCTCACAGGGTGGGGGCACCATCGCAGCCATCGTTTTTCCGGAGCGCTGTCATGGCCCTGAAAGTCCTCATCGTCGGCGCCGGCATCGCCGGCTGCTGCACCGCTGCCGCACTGGCACAACGCGGCCACCGCGTCAGCCTGATCGAACGCCAGGACGTCTGGCGTTTCCAGAGTTCGGGCATCTTCGTCTACAGCAACGGGCTGCAAGCCCTGCGCGCCATCGGCGTGGCCGAGGCGGTCATCGCCGCCGGCTTCGCGGTCGAGGACGGCCGCAACCGCTACCTCGACCACCTGGGCCAGCCCATCGTGGACGTGTTCTACCCGCGTTCACCCGACGGCCAGCTCCCCCCCATTCTGGGCATCAAACGCGCCGAGCTGCACCGGGTGCTGGTAGCACATCTGGCCGGGCTGGGACTGGCGCCGCGTCTCGGCACCACCGTCAGCGACCTGGTGACGCGCGCAGACGGTGTGCAGGTGGCACTCTCCGACGGCAGCGAAGACCACTTCGACCTCGTGATCGGCGCCGACGGCGTGCGTTCGCAGATGCGCCAAAAGGTCTGCGGCGAACTCGCACCGCGTCACAGCGGCTTCGGTGTCTGGCGCAGCGTGCACCGCCGCCCACCCGAACTGCGCGACAAGGTGATGCTGATGGGCCCGGGCAAACGCCTGGGCATCATGCCCATCAGCGACGACCGCCTCTACCTGTTTGGCACCGTGCGCCAGCCGCCCGGGCACTGGCACGACCCGCAGCGCTGGCCCGAGCTGATGCGCGACAGCTTTGCGGAGTTCGGTGGCCCGGTGCGCCCCTTTCTGGACGAGCTGGACGTGGGCGCCGAGGTGCTCTACACCGGTGTGGAGGAGGTCGTGGCCTCACTGCCCTGGCACCGGGGCCGCCTCCTGCTGATCGGCGACGCGGTGCACGCCTCAACGCCCTTCATGGGCCAGGGTGGCGCCATGGCCATGGCCGATGCGGTAGAGCTGGCACGGCAGCTCCCCGACGCACCGGACGGCCCGCCTCTGGAAGCAGCACTGACCCGCTGGAGCCAGATCCGCCAGCCCATCTGCCAGCGCGTGCAGGACGCGTCGCGTGCCGTGGGCGAAGCGGGCGCCCGTGAGCTGACCGACCCGCTGGCCTGCGCCCAGCGCGACCAGGGGATGCGCGCGAACGCTCAGAAGCAGGTGGACGACTTTTTTGCCTGGCTCAACGCCTAGGGCCGCAGGCTCAGTAGCTGCGACCGTCGCGGTAGGAGCCGCTGGTGCGCGCCTGCAGCGGCGCCACCCGGTTGATGGCGCTGGCTGTGCGCGCCACCTGCGCATGGGTGATGCACAGGCCCAGCGCGTCGGCGGCATCCTTGCCCGGCAGACCGGGCAGCTGCAGCAGGCGTTTGACCATCTCCTGCACCTGCGGCTTGGCGGCCTTGCCGTAGCCCACCACCGCCTTCTTGAGCTGCAGCGCGGTGTACTCGCTCACCGGCAGGCCACTGGCCACCAGCGCCGTGAGGCAGCAGCCGCGCGCCTGGCCCAGCATCAGCGTGGCCTGCGGGTTCACGTTGACGAACACGATTTCACAGACCGCCACCTCGGGCTGGTAACGCGCAGCCACTTCGCTGATGCCGTCAAACAGCACCTTGAGCCGCTCGGGCAGCAGCGTGCCGTTTTCCGGGCTGGTGCGTATGGTGCCGCTGGCCACGTAGTGCATCTTCGGGCCGTCGGTGTCGATGACGCCGAAGCCGGTGCACTGCAGGCCGGGGTCGATGCCGAGAATTCTCATGCGTGCCTCACAGACCGCTCACAGACCGAAATACCAGCGCACCGAGTGGAAGAACACCGGTGCCGCGAAACACAGCGCGTCCACCCGGTCCAGCAGACCACTGGTGCCGGTGACCGACTTGCCATCCAGCCCCCAGTGGCGCACGCCCCGGTCGCGCTTGATGGCTTTCATGACAAGATGCCCCAGCGAGCCGGCGGTGCAGGCGATCAGCGCCATGCCCAGCGCCTGCCCGGCCACGAAGGGTGTGAAGCCGGCCAGCAGCACGCCGACGAAGCCGCCTGCCAGCACGCCGGCCGCCCAGCTGCTCCAGTGGAAACTCTGGCTGATGGCCGGCACCGCTGGCCGGCTCCGGCCACGCGCCACCAGGTGCTGCACCAGCATGCAGGTCTGCACCACCGCCACCAGGAAGAACACCAGGAAGGCACTCTTGCCGTTGTAGCGAGGAAAGTCCAGCACCAGCAGCGCGGGCACATGGCTCATGCCATAGACGCAGACCATGATGCCCCACTGCAGCTTGGCGTTGCGCTCGAGGAACCGCTGCGGCTCATTGGCCAGCGCGCTCACCACCGGGATGGCCAGGAACACATAGACCGGGATGAACACCGTGAACAGGTTGTAGCGCCCGCCCCAGACCAGCAGGTACTGCACCGGCAGCACCACGAAGAAGATCAGCACCAGGCTGCGGTGGTCGCCGCGTTGGGTGGGCGAGAGGCTGATGAACTCTCGCAGCGCGAAGAACGACAGCAGGCCGAACAGCAGCGTGGCACCGCCGTCGCCGGCAGCCCAGCCGATCCAGAACACCACCGCCATCGCCCAGGAGGCGCGCAGGATGTCGGCCAGGTCGCGCATGCGTTCGATGCGGGCATCGTGCCCGGGGTCGTCGCGGTTGCGCTCGCGCAGCGAGAGCATCAGCTGCACCACGCTCGCCAGCGACAGCAGGCCGAACACCACCAGGAACAGCAGACCGACCTGCTGGTCGGTGGACAGACTGCGCAGGAAGCCGCCCATGATCAGACGTCTCTCAAAGCCATGACAGCCTCGCGTGCACGCACCAGAAAATCGGCGCGGGGTTCATCGGCACCCAACACCACCGGTGCACCGAAGGTGACGGAACACAGCACCGGCACTGGCACCACCTCACCCTTGGGCATCACGCGCTGCACGTTGTGGATCCAGGTCGGCACCAGCACCACATCGGGAAAACGTCGTGCCAGGTTGTACAGGCCCGACTTGAAAGGCTGCGGGTCTTCCTGGAAACCGCGCGTGCCTTCGGGGAACAGGATGATGGAGTCGCCCTGCTCCAGCGCCGCGATCAGCGGCTCCAGCGGATCGACCGACTCGCCGTCCGGCCCCACACTGCGCTGGCGCTCCACGTACACGGCATTGAACACGGCAGTGGTGATCCACTGCTTGAGGCGGCTCGCGGTCCAGTAGTCCTTGGCCGCGATGGGGCGGGTGATGGCGCGCAGCTCGGTGGGCAGCGCGGCCCAGATCAGCACCAGATCGGCATGGCTCTGGTGGTTGGCAAAGTAGATGCGCTGCTCGGCCTTGGGCGGACAGCCGTGCCAGCGCGCCTGTGCACCGGTCAGCACACGCACCAGCCCGAGCAGGAACCAGCCGACGATGCGGGCCATCATGGTGCTTGCACCGCGCCCATGCGCGCGACGATGGTGCCTGCACGGCCGGCCAGGTAGGCCGAGTTCGGGCGGGTCTCAAAAAACTTGGGGCTGGGCAGCATCACCGCCAGGCGCGCGGCCTCGTAGGCGCTGAGCTGGCGCGCCGGCTTTCGGAAATACCGCTGCGCGGCCGCCTCGGCCCCGAACACGCCTTCGCCCCACTCCACACTGTTGAGGTAGATCTCGAGGATGCGGCGCTTGTCGAGGAACACCTCCAGCGCCAGCGTGAGCACCAGCTCCTGGCCCTTGCGCATCAGCTGCCGCTCGCCCGACAGCAGCAGGTTCTTGGCCAGCTGCTGCGTGATGGTGGAGCCGCCCACCACCTTGGCCGGCCGCACCGCGGCCGGGTTCTTGGCCTGGGCAGCACGGCGTTCGGCCTGGGCCGCACGCCGTTCGTTCTTCTGCCAGGCCTGTTCGATGGCTTCCCAGTCCACGCCACCGTGGTCGGCGAAACCCGCGTCCTCGGCCGCGATCACCGCACGCTTGAGGTGGGGCGAGATGGACTCGTAAGGCACCCACTCCTGGCGCCAGTGCAGACCGTCGCCCTCGGTGGCCACGCGCCAGACCTCCGAACGCATGAAGGCCGTGCTCTGCGGGTCGATGGCGGCCATGGCCGCGATGCGCAGCACGAAGAACAGCTGCAGGCCGATGCCCGCCAGCAGCAGCCATCCGATCCAGCGCGCGACACCTTTCATGCCAGTGCCGCCCGGCCGCCCGAAGGCACTGGCGCCACCCCTTGGGGGGCAGCGATACGCGAAGCGATGAGCGTGGGGGTCATAGTCATGCCAGCTCCGCGCGCAATTCGGCCAGCACCTGCGCACCGGGCGGCTCGACGCCGCGCCAGAACTTGAACGCCGCCACCGCCTGTTCGAGCAGCATGCCCAGGCCATCGCGCGGCACCGCGCCGTGCGAGCGCACCCAGTCGGCAAACGGTTGGGCCGCGGGGCCGTACATCATGTCCACCGCCAGCGTGCCA
>CALRLO020000036.1:0-41557 GCA_943368755.1 Synechococcus sp. UW140
CAGGTTGACCAGCAGCAGGAAACCCAGCGGCGAGAGGTCCAGCGTCTTGAGCACCACGCTCAGCGAGGCCGGGATGTTCTCCACCGTGATCACGTAGTTGAACACCAGCGCGCCGGCGATCAGCATGCCGATGGAGACACTCACGCGCGCGCTCGAGACCACCGCGTCGCCGATCTCGCCCCAGGTCACGCTCTTGCGGTAGAGCGTGACGGTGAGCAGCAGCGCGTACGCGGCGGCCAGGCCGGCGGCCTCGGTAGGGGTGGTGATGCCGCTGTAGAGGCAGCCCAGGAGGATGACCGGCAGCATGAGGGCCGGCAGCGCCTCGCGGGTGATGCGCGGCATGTCGCGCAGTGGCACCGGTGCCTCCACCGGAAAGCCGCGCTTCTTGGCCTGGTAGTGGATCAGCGCCATCTGCACCGCCCCCAGCAGCAGGCCCGGCAGCACGCCGGCGATGAACAGGAAACCGATGGAGGTGCCCGACACCAGCGCGTAGAGCACCAGCGGTATGGACGGCGGCAGGATGGGACCGATGACCGCCGACACCGCCGTGAGCGCGGCCGAGAAGGCGCGCGTGTAGTGGCCGTTGCGGGTCATCATGTTGACCATGAGCTTGGTGGAGCCGGCCGCGTCGGCCAGGGCCGAGCCCGACATGCTGGCAAACACCACGCTCTGCAGCACGTTCACCTGGGCCAGACCGCCGGGGAAGCGGCCCACGATGGCGTTGCAAAAGCGCAGCAGCCTGTCCATGATGGGGCCGGCGCTCATGAACGCGGCCGCCAGGATGAACAGCGGTATGGCCAGCAGCAGGAAGCTGTTGTAGGTGCCATTGAGCAGCTGCTCGGCAGCGGTGCCCATGTCCATGCCCTTGAGGTACAGGTACAGGACGGAGCCGCCAATCATGGCCTGACCGACCGGGACACCCAGCAGGCTGAGCAGGACGATGGCCCCCAGGGCCAGGGAGAACGGGCTGGTGAAGTTCACTGGGCGGAGTGGGCTTGGGTGTCGGGGCGCAGCGGGTCGTGGCCGCGCAGCAGGCGGACCACGCCGATCAGGTGGCGGGCCATGACGGCCACCACGAAGACAAGGTAGATGGAGAACAGCCAGTTGAACGGGATCTTCAGGTAGGAGGTCTTCTCCACCTTCATGAAGCTCACGTAGTCATACGACGCCGGCAGCGACAGCCCCAGAAGCACCACGATGCACAAGGACCCCACCACGCCCATGGCGCGGCGCACGCGCCACCCGACGTTGGCGTAGATGAAGTCGATGCGGATCTCCTCCGCCTCCCGCAGCGCGAAGGCCGATCCGAACAGCACCAGCCAGAGCCACGCGCTCACGGACAGCTCCGACGTCCAGCCCACCGGCCAGTTGAACACGTAGCGCAGCGCAATCTGCAGGATGAAGGCGCCGAAGATGACCACCAGCAGGCTGGCGGCCACCCCGTCGGCCAGCCGCGACAGGAGCGAAAGGGTCTTGTTGGACATGCGCGGCGTGGCCCCGGTCATTTCATGGCGTTGATGCGGTCCAGCAGGCCCGCGGGCCAGGTCTTGGCTTCATCGGAGGCCAGGTAGACCTTCTGTGCGTGTTCGCGGAAGGCCGCGAGGTTGGGCGCGTACACGTCCAGGCCACCGCGGCGGAAACCCTCGGCCAGTTCGGCTTCGCGCTTGACGTGTTCGGCCGCGCTCCAGGCGATGGCCTTGTCGGCCGCGGCCTGCACCGCCTGCTGGCGCGCGGGCGAGAGCGCGTTCCAGGTCTTGAGGTTCATGGTCAGCAGATCAAAGCCCACCAGGTGCGAGGTCAGCACGATCTGGCCCATCACCTCGTTGAACTTCATGTTCTGCACGTTGGGCAGCGGGTTGTCCTGCCCGTCGATGGCGCCGGTCTGCAGGCCCGTGTAGGTCTCGGCGTAGGCCATGGGCGTGGGGTTGGCACCCAGCGAACGGCCCAGCAGCTGCCAGGCATCGCCCGGGGGCATGCGCAGCTTCACGCCCGCCAGATCGGCCGGAACGTTGATGCGCTTCTTGCCCTTGAGCCCCACATGGCGGGTGCCGAAGAAGGTGGGGCCCAGCACCTTCACCTTGAGCTGGTCTTCGGCCATCTTCTTCATCTGCGCGCCCATGTCGCTGGCGAAGAAGGCGGCCAGGTGGCTGGAGTCGCGGAACAGGTAGGCCGAGGTCAGGATGGACCAGGCGGGGATCTGCTTGGCAATGTCCTGCGGCGCGATGTTGCCCATCTCCAGGTTGTCGCGCTGCAGCGCCACCAGCTCGGTGCCCTGGCGGAACAGCGTGGAGTTGAGGAACACCTCGACCTTGAAGTCGGCCGCCACGTCCTTGGCGAACATGTTCATCATCTCCGCGCGGATGTCCTTGTCGGAGAACACGGCGGCGAAACGCAGCTGCGCCTGGGCGTGTGCCAGGCCCGGGGCCAGGGCACCCGCGGCCAGGGCGGCGCCAGCGGTGAGGACGGAACGGCGGGAAAAAGGGCGGGAATGGGCCTGTGTCATGTCAATGTCTCCTTGGAATGAACGGAACGGACGCAAAAAAGGACGGGCTTCAGGCCGGCGTGCGGGCCTGGGCCAGGCGGTGGGCGATCGCGCGTATCGCCATCTCGTAGCCATAGGGGCCAAAACCGCAGATCACGCCGGTGGCTGCCAGCGAGACCAGCGACTGCGTGTAGAGCGGTTCGCGGCGGTGGATGTTGGTGATGTGCACCTCGGCCAGCGGCTGGTCCAGCGTCTTGAGCGCATCGAGCAGCGGGATGGAGCGGAACGACAGGCCGGCCGGGTTGATGACCACCGCCGCCCCCTCGGCGCGCGCCTCCTGCACCCAGTCCACCAGCACGCCCTCGTGGTTGGACTGGCGGAACACGCAGCGCAGGCCCACGGCCTGGGCCACCTCGTGGCACAGCGCCTCCACCTGGGCCAGCGTCGTGCTGCCGTAGAGGTGCGGCTCGCGCACACCCAGCAGGTTGAGGTTGGGGCCGTTGAGAACGTAGACGGTGTCGGTCATGGCAAACGCGGGTATCGCTGTCTTGAGGTGCTGATACATTGATTCTTGAAGCGCTACCGACACCCAGTTTCCAAATTGGAAACTTCTTCCAAATCATGAAAAAACACATGACGGCATCACGACCATGAGCCTGGCCCTGGACCGCGGACTCTCGCTGATCGAACACCTGGCCCAGCACCCCGACGGCGTGCCGCTGGCCTCGCTCGCCACCGAGCTGGACATGCCCCTGAGCGCCTGCCACCGCCTGCTGGCCGATCTGGCACGGCGTGGCTACGTACGCCAGATGCGCGCGCAGGGCGACTACGTGCTGACCACCAAGGTGGTGACGCTGGGCCTGGGCTACCTGAGCAACGCGGGCATCGTGGACATCGCCGAGCCGCTGCTGGACCGCCTGGCCGCCACCTCGGGCGAGCTGGTGCGCCTGTCCATCGTGGACGACGACCGCCTGACCTGGGTGGCCAAGGCCCAGGGCACGCGCAAGGGCCTGCGCTACGACCCCGACATGGGCATGGAGGCGCGCCTGTCGTGCACCTCGTCGGGCCACGCCTGGCTGCTGACCATGAGCGACGAGGAAGCGCTGGCCCTGGTGTCGCGCCAGGGCTTCGGCCAGCCGCAGGACTACGGTCCCAAGGCCCCCACCACGGTGAAGGCGCTGCTGGGTTTCCTGCACGCAGCACGCGTGCGCGGCTACGCCATGATCGACGAGGTGTTCGCACCCGGCATGGCGGCCATGGCCGCGCCGGTGATGCGGCGCCAGCGGGCCATCGGGGTGCTCAGCATCGCCGGCCCGCGCCTGCGTCTGACCAAGGACCGCATGCTCGAACTCGGCCCCGCACTGCTGGCCGCGGCCGCCGAGCTCGGCCCCATCTGCAACGCCTCCAGCCTGTTTGGCCGGCCGCCGCTGGGCAAGGGCTGAACACCGGCACACACATCCGCAGGGACACCAACAGGAGACACAGGCATGGCACTACTGGGCAAGGCCGCACTGGCCATGTGGTGGGACATCGCACCCGAGGTGCGCGCCGAATTCGAGCACTGGCACTCGCACGAGCACTTCCCCGAGCGGCTGGGCGTGCCGGGTTTCCTGCGCGCCTCGCGCTGGCGCGCGGCCGACGGCGGCGAGGGTTTCTTCGTGGTCTACGAACTCGCCACACACGAGGTGCTGGGCTCGCCGCGCTACCTGGAGCGGCTCAACGCGCCCTCCCCGTGGTCGCGCCAGCTGATGCCGCACCACCGCCACATGGTGCGCTGCCAGTGCCACGTGCTCGAATCGCAGGGCGGCCACCCGGCCGGCCACGCGCTCACGGTGCGGCTGTCACCCCGCCCGGGTGCCGAGGACACGCTGCGCGCCACGCTCAAGGCGCGCCTGCGCCACTGGGTCACACAACCCGGCGTGGTGGGCGCCCACCTGCTGCGGCACGACGCACCCGCCATCGCCACCACCACCGAGCAGCAGATACGCGGCGGCGACCGCGTGGCCGACTGGATACTGGTGGTCACAGGCTACGACGGCGCAGCGCTCGACGCGCTGGCTGCAGGCGAAGCCGGCCCCGCCGGCCTGGCTGCGCTGGGCGCGCAGGACGGCGCCACACCGGCGCGCTTCACACTGTCGTATTCGGCGCTCTCCGCCGATGTGGCCGACGCGGCCGGGTGAACATCAGCCGGTGCCGTTCAGCAGGCGCTGGAACACATCGGGCGGCCCCATCTGGCCACCCTTGAGCATCAGCTCCAGCCCGTCAAGCCGGGCCTGGTCGGCCTGCAGCCGCAGCAGAGGCACGCCGGGTGCGAGCGAACCGGCCCAGCGCAAGGCCCATGGGTCCAGCGTGCGCAGCGCGAAGCTGGAGGTGTCGCCACCGGCGACACCGGCACGCTTCACCTGGGGCGCCAGTTCCAGCACACGTGCCAGCAGCCGGGCGCTGGCGTCGGCCACGGCCAGCGGCGCAGCTTCAGGGCCGTCCGCCGAAGTGGTCTTGGCCAGCACCGAATGCCCTTCGCGCAGCAGCGCTGCGCAGTGCCGGGCACACGATTCCACCGCAGCGGCATCGGCCATCAGATCCTGAACTGGCACAGGCAATGGGGCATAGCCCACGGCACCGTCGCGCGCCTGTGCCGACGTCACCGGCGACTGGCTGCCCACCAGCAGGAACACCGGCCCATGGGCCGGCGCCACGCGTGGCTGCAGCGGTGCGGCCAGGCCCTCGCGGCGCCAGTGGGCCATCAGCGCCTGTGCCACGCTGCTCGCGCCCAGCGCCAGCAGGGGTCGCTGGCTGGCACGTTGCCACAGCAGTCGGCCGATGCGCGCCAGGTGTTCGTCGCGGGTGGCATCGAACAGCACGGCTTCGGGGTGGGTGTGCAGGCGTTCATCCAGCGCGGCATCGAGTGCCGCGTCATCGGCGCAGTCGAGCCAGCGCAAGTCCACCGCAGCGGTGCGCTCCAGCCCCTGCAGCGCCAGGTGGCGGCGCAGGTCGGCCTCGCCCATGGGCGTGACCGGGTGGCGGCTCATGGTGGGGTGGCGGTCGATGCGGTGGACCTCGCCACCGGCCGAAGCGGTGGCGTAAAGCTCGCCGAAGGCGCAGAAGCGCCCCAGGCTGGGCTGGCCACCGACGATGGGCACCCAGGGCTGATGCGCCGCACGGCGCAGCGCCGCAAGCCCCACGGCCAGGTTGCCCACCTGGGGTGCGCTGTCGAAAGTGGAGCAGCACTTGTAGTGGGTGATGGGCGCGTCCAGTGCACCAAAACACGCGGCCACGGGTGCGAGCTCGTCGCGCATCGCGCCGGGCGACAGCGCCCGTGCGGTGCCGGCGATGCCCAGCGCATCCAGCGGGCCGGCGCGCGCGATCAGCTCGGGCGTGGGCACACGTGGGAACAGCATCGCACGCAGGCCGGCCGAGGCCAGCGTCGCCAACGTGTCGGAGGCGCCGGTGAAGTCGTCGCCGTACCAGGCCAGCCGGAGCGTTTTCACGACGCCTTGCGGAAGAAGGCCAGTGCCTGCGCCAGTTCGGCGTGTTCGCGCGCGGCCTGCTCCAGGGTGTGGCCGGCTCGCACGGCAGCCCAGGCCTGGCGGATGCTGGCCACGCCGGCCGCCGCGCCGCCCGGGTGGGCCAGGATGCCGCCGCCGGACATGAACAGCAGGTCGTCGCGCTGCACCGCCGCCCAGGTGGGCGGCACGGTGCCAGCCCACTGGCCGGAGGAGAACGCGGGCATCACCGCGTCGTCCAGCCCTTCGGCCAGTGGCGTGAAGCTGGAACGCGCACCTTCGATGACCTCTTCGTCAGCCTGTGAAAACTTGCCCTCGAGGCCGTGCACGTGCATGTGGTCCACACCCGCCAGACGCCACAGCACCTGGTAGGCCTGATAGCCCATGCCCAGCAGCGGGTGGCGCGAAAGCGCACCGAAGCCATTTCGGTGGCCATGCAGCGCCAGCGGCGTGTGGCGGCGCAGCGCCTGTATGGCCGAGTAGCCGCACCAGTTGAGGCTGGCCATCACGCAGCTGCCACCTTCGCGCAACACCAGATCGGCGTGGCGGCGCATGGCATCCACCTCGTCGGTGATGTTGAAGGCAACCATCACATGTTTACCCGTGCGCTGCTGGTGCTCGCGCACCACGGCCATCACCGCGGGCACGCGCTCGGCCAGCGGCGCGTGGTCGGGGTCGGCACAGACCTCGTCGTCCTTGATGAAGTCCACTCCCGCCGCGCACAGGCGGCCCACCAGTTCGGCCGTCTGCGCCGCGCTGAAGCCGACATTGGGCTTGATGATGGTGCCCACCAGCGCACCCTGCTGCACACCGGTGGCCACGCGCGTGCCGGCGATGCCGACGCGCGGCAGCTCGAAACGCCGGCGGTAGGCGGGCGGCACCTGCAGCGATTCGAGTCGCATGCCCGTGGTCTCGCCCAGGTCGTAGAGGTTGCCGGCCACGGTGGCGGCCAGCGTGGGCAGGTTCGCACCGATGTTGGCCACCGGAAAGCTCAGGCGCACCCGTGCGCGCCGCCAGGGACCACTTGTGCGGTGACGCTCCAGCAGCGCGTTGGGCAGGCTGGGTGTGCCGGCGGCGGGCAGTTCCTCGACCGACTCGACGATGGCCCGCGCCCGCGCCCGCAGCGCATCGGTCTCACCCTCCACGCGCTTGAAGGTGCCGCAGGACTGCTCGCCGGCCATCACTTCCGCGACGGCCTCAGGTGCCATCGGGGTTTCGATCAGGTAACTGGCGTGGATGCGTTCGCTGGCCATCGGGTCAGATCTTGCTCAGGTCGGGGAAAGGGCGCACGGGGTCGGTCTTGCCGTCCCAGTTTTCGGACTCGGTGCGGATGAGGTCGAACATGCGGCCCTTGGGGCCAGCCACCTCCGACAGCTCGATCACGGTACCTGGGTGGTACTCGGTATCGAAGTAGATGAAGCGCCCGCGCTCACCCACCTCGCCACTCATCATGGGCTTGAAGCCCTCGCGCAGCAGGCGCTCCAGGTCAGCGTCGTAGTTGCTGGTCCAGTAGGCGACGTGCTGCAGGCCGGTGCGGCCGGCCTGCAGGAAGTCGCGGTACATGGACGGCACGTCGTTGCGCGTCTGGATCAGCTCCACCTGAACGTAGCCCGAGTTGGCCAGCGCCACCGAGTTGTGCGGCTCGTAGGTCTCGCCGTTGTAGGTGTAGTTCCTGATGGGCACGCGCGGGTTGTAGAACCACGGGCCCACGCCCAGGGTGCGGCTCCAGTAGTCCATGGCGGCTTCGATGTCGTGGACCACGTAGCCCAGCTGGCGGATGGCGCCGAAATGACGGCTCATGAAAAAGACTCCCTCGGGTGATGCGGCAATGAAGGGTGGGGAATCACTTGGCCCCGTCGATGATTTCCTTGGGGATGGGCACGCCCGCGTACTTCACGTGGATGTCGTTGAGGCGGCCATTGGCCAGGTTGGTCTTGATCCAGTTGTTGACCACGTTGGTCAGCTCGGGCTGGTTCTTGCGGAAGGCGATGCCCAGCTGGTAGGACTGCAGCACGAACTTGACCTCGAACTCGCGCGCCGGGTTGCGCTTGGCGATGGCCGCGATGATGGGCGGCGTGATGGCGACGATGTCGGTCTGGCCGGTGGCAGCGGCGGTGATGGAGGCGGCTTCGTCGTCGAAACGCACCACCTTGGCCTGCGGCGAACGCTCGGTGACGATCTTGTCCTGCGGACCACCACGGGTCACGGCCACGGTCTTGCCGGCGAGGTCGTCAATGGTCTTGAGGTTCAGGCTCCTGGGCGCGCCCACCGCAGCCTGGATGGCGCCGTAGGGGATGGAGAAGTCAACGGCCTTCTGGCGCTCGGGCGTGATGGACAGCGAGGAGATGATCAGATCGACCTTGTTGGACAGCAGGCTGGGAATGCGTGCGGAGTTGGTGGTGTTCACGATCTCCAGCTGCAGGCCCAGGTCTTTCGCCAGCAGCTGGGCGGCTTCGACATCGGATCCGACGGGCTGCAGCTTGTCGTCCACGAAACCGTAGAACGGCGCGCCCAGGTCCACGCCGACGCGCAGCTTGCCGGCAGCCTTGATCTCGGCCATGTCGGCCATGGCAGGAAGGGCAAAGCCCAGGCCCAGGGTGGCGGCCAGCAGGGTGCGGCGCAGGATGCGGGAAGTGGTCATGGTGTTGTCTCCTTGGGGTTGATGGTGAAAGCGGAAAACAGGTTGCACGGCCTCAGAGGCCATGCGAGAGGAAATCGCGCAGTTCGGGCGTCTGCGGGTCGCGCAGCATGGTGCCGGGGCCGGTCTCCCAGACCTTGCCCTCGTGCATGTAGATGATGGTGTCGGCCACGCGGGCGGCGAAGTCCATCTCGTGCGTAACCAGCACCATGGTCATGCCGCCTTCAGCCAGCTGTTCGATGACACGCAGCACTTCGCCAGTGAGCTGAGGGTCCAGCGCCGAGGTGACTTCATCGAACAGCATCACCTGCGGCGCCATGGCCAGCGAGCGGGCGATGGCCACGCGCTGCTGCTGGCCACCGGAGAGCTGTTCGGGGTAGGCGTCGGCCTTGTCGGCCAGGCCCACCTGCTGCAGCGTGCGCTCCGCGATCGCGCGGGCCTCTGACGCCGGCAGGCCTTTGACGGCCTTGGGCGCGAGCATGATGTTCTGCGCCACCGTGAGGTGCGGGAACAGGTTGTAGCTCTGGAACACGATGCCCACGTCCTGGCGCAGCTGGCGCAGGTCGATGCCGGGCGCGTGCACCGCGTGGCCACAGACGTGGATGGTGCCGCTGTCGATGATCTCCAGCCGGTCGATGCAGCGCAGCGCGGTGCTCTTGCCCGAGCCGCTCTTGCCGATGATGGCCACGACCTGGCCTTTGGGAATGGCGAAGGAAACGCCCTTGAGCACAGGGTTCGCGCCGAAGCGCTTGTGCACATCCTTGAGTTCGACGATGGGGGTCATACGGTATCGCTTTCGGTATCGGTTCAGGCCTGGCCGGGGGTTCGGGCGCCGAACTGCAGGCGCTGCTCCAGGCGACGGCTCCACACCGACAGCGGGTAGCACATCGCAAAGTACATGACGGCGATGAGCAGGTAGACGATGAAGGGCTGGAAGATGGAGTTGTTGATGAGCTGGCCCGCGCGCACCAGCTCCACGAAGCCGACGATGGAGGCCAGCGAGGTGTTCTTCACGATCTGCACCATGAAGCCCACCGTGGGCGGCGTGGCGATGCGGATGGCCTGAGGTAGCACCACCAGGCGCATGCGCTGCGCACGGCTGAGCGCCAGGCATTCAGCGGCCTCCCACTGCGTGCGCGGTACCGACTCGATGCAGCCGCGCCAGATCTCGCCCAGGTAGGCGCTGACGTAGACCACCATGGCGATGCCGGCAGCCACCAGGCCGGGCAGTTCGTAGCCCATGATGGACAGGCCGAAATAGCACACGAACAGCACCACCAGCAGCGGCGTGCCCTGTATGACCTGCACCCAGCCCAGCGCGATCCAGCGCACCGCCTTGACGGGGCTGACGCGGCACAGGGCCACGATGCCCCCGGCGATACCGCCGCCGACGAAGGCGATCAGCGACAGGCAGATGGTCCAGAGCGCACCGATGAGCAGGAACTTCAGGTGCAGGAGGTTGAGGCCGCCGTCGATCACCGTGCGCTCCCTGTGGTGCCCAGCTTGCGCTGGCGTGTGAACACGATCTGGCCGAACAGCCACAGGCCCAGGCGCATCAGCAGCGACAGTGCCAGGTAGGCCACCGCCACCAGGATGTAGGCCTCGAACGGGCGGAAAGTGTCGGACTGCACGCGCGCAGCCACCGCCGTGAGTTCTTCCACCGAGATCTGCGAGGTGATGGAGGTGGCCAGCATCAGCAGCACGAACTGGCTGGTGAGCGCCGGGTAGACCTTTTCCATGGCCGGACGCAGGATCACGTGCCAGTAGATCTGGCGGCGCGTCAGCCCCAGGCACTCGGCAGCTTCGATCTGGCCCTTGTGGATGGAGTCCATGCCGGCGCGCATGATCTCGCTGGAGTAGGCAGCCACATTGATGACCAGCGAGGCCAGTGCGGCGCTGAAGGCCGAGACCTTCCAGCCCAGGCTGGACAGGCCGAAGAACACCAGGAACACCTGCACCAGCAGCGGCGTGTTGCGGATCACCTCCACATAACCGCCGCACAGGCGGGACAGCCAGCCCACCTCGCTGCGCCGGCCGATGGCCAGCAGCGTGCCGGCCACGAAGCCCAGCACCGTGGCCGGAAAGGACAGCTGGATGGTGAGCCAGGCCCCTTCCAGGAACTGGGGCCAGGCGGCCAGCACGCTGGCGAAATCGAATTCGTAGTCCACGCCGCGTCAACCTTTCACCGGCAAGGCGACGCCACGGTCAACGGGGTGCGACGGCAGGGGGCATGCATGTCTGTCTCCGTGCCGGGCAGCCGCCGTAGCGATCTGAACCGGCCATTTTGATTGATTTGATTTGATGTATTGCAACATCAGATTTTTGGGAATAATAGCCAGCGACATAGCTGTATGCCAGTTGATTGAATGATGTTTTTTGATGGAATTTGAATGTCCAAGACCGCCCGGATTCCCGACATAGCGCAACTGGCCGGCGTGTCCACCGCCACGGTGGACCGCGTGCTCAACCAGCGCCCCGGCGTGCGTCGGGCCACGGTGGAGCGGGTCGTGAAGGCGGCCGAACAGCTGCAGTATCTGCCCGATGGTGAGGGCCGCTCCGCACTGTTGCCGCCCCCCATGCGGCTGGTGTTCCTGCTGCCGGCCGGCAACAACCGCTTCCTGCGCATGCTGGGCGACACCATCGGCTACTCGCAGGAGCATTGGGCGCCCTACAACGTGCGCTGCCGCGTCGAGTTCGTGGAGGGGTTCAACCCCGAGGTGCTGGCGCGCTCGCTGCTGCACCACGGTGCACGCGCCGACGGCATCGCCTTCATGGCGCTGGAACACCCGCTGGTGCGCGATGCGGTGGACGCCCTGGCCGAGCGCGGCGTGCACACCGTGACGCTGATCTCCGACCTGTCCGGCGCCAGGCGCGCGGCCTACGTGGGCCTGGAAAACCGCTCGGCCGGGCGCACCGCGGCCTACCTGATTGCGCGCTTCATCGGCGAGCGGCCTGCGCAGGTGGCCATGATCGCGGGCAGCCTGAGCTACCGCGCCCACGAGGAGCGCGAGGTTGGCTTCCTGCACCTGTTCAAGGAGTCGTTTCCACGCATCGAGGTGGTGGGCCTGCGCGAGGGCCACGACGACGCGGAGCGCAACTACGCGCTCACCCGCACGCTGCTGGAGCAGTACCCGGACCTCGCAGGCATCTACAACATCGGCGGCGCCTCGGACGGCGTGGGCCGGGCCCTGAAGGAAGCCGGCCGCCAGCACAAGGTGGTGTTCATCGGACACGGGCTCTCGCCCGATACCCGGGCGCTCCTCATCGACGGCACCATGGATGCGGTGATCAGCCAGAATCCGCAGGGCGCGATGCTGACCTGTGTTCGCATCTTTGCCAACCTGCGCAACGGCCGCGACGCCCTCACCGGCGTAGAGGCCGCGC
The DNA here is from genome assembly GCA_943368755.1 of Synechococcus sp. UW140. Classification (GTDB taxonomy): domain Bacteria; phylum Pseudomonadota; class Gammaproteobacteria; order Burkholderiales; family Burkholderiaceae_C; genus Hydrogenophaga. The sequence continues at coordinate 12,008 of CALRLO020000036.1, forward strand.
GTGGACAGATCATCTTCCGCGAGAACCTGCCGTAGAACCGCCCACCGCCCGATGACCCCCACCGCGCTGCGCACCATCTTCCCGCTCGCACTGGTCACCTGCACCGGCATGCTGGCCATGGACCTCTACCTGCCGGCGGTGCCCGACCTGCAGCGCGACCTGGGCCTGGGCATTCCAGAGGGCCAGGCCACCGTGGCGGTGTTCCTGGCCGGTCTGGCCGGCTCGCAGCTGCTCTGGGGCGAGGCCCTGCACCGCTGGGGGCCACGCATCTGCACCGGCATCGGCCTGCTGCTGCTGGTGGCCGCGAGCCTGGGGGCCGCGTTCGCCGTCGGCATCGACACGCTGCTGCTCATGCGCCTGCTGCAGGGCGTGGGCGCGGGCGCCTCCACCGTCGTGGTGCCCACCGTGATCAAGAGCACGCTGGGCGAACGCGATTCGCACCGGGGCATCGCGGCCGTGGCCATGATCGAGGCCATCGTGCCCGCTGCCGGTCCGGTGCTGGGCAGCCTGCTGCTGCTCGTGGTGGACTGGCGTGGCACCTTCGTGCTGGTGGGCGTGGCCACGCTGCTGGCCGCACCCTTCGCGCTGCGCGCCACACCGCTGGCGCCGCCACCCGACGACGGTGCACCCGGCGGCTACGGCCAGCTGCTGCGCGACACGCGTTTCCTGCGCCTGGCGCTGGCGCACTCGCTGGCCTTCGCCGCGCTGTTCGTGTTCGTGGGCAGTGGCCCGCAGGTGCTGCCGGACTTTGGGGGTGCGCACGTCTTCCCGCTGGCGCAGGTGGTGGGTGTGAGCGCCTTCATCCTCGCGGCCAGCCAGTCGGGCCGCGTGGCCGAACACCTGGACCGTGCCCGCACGGTGCAGACCGGCGCCCTCGCTCACCTGCTGCTGTGCACTCTCGGGGTCGGCCTGCTTCTGGCATTTGCACCACCGCTGTGGGCCGTGCTGGTGTTCTGGGCCCTGTTCTGCGGCATCTTCGGCGTGCGCGGCCCGGCCGCCTTCAGCGATGCGCTCAACGTGCCGCTGCACCAGCTGGGCCGCGCCGCCGCGCTGCTGGTCTTCATGCTGCTGGTGCTGTCGGCCGCCGCCACGCAGGCCACGGCCTACTTCCTCGACAGCCACGGCCTGCTGGCCGTGGTGGTGGCGATGGCGGTGCTGATGGCGGCGAGCCTGCTGCTGGTGGTGCACTACCCGGGCGTGCCGGCCAAGACCGATCAGTTCTGAAAGACCACCCCCGCGGCCAGCAACCCCCGAATCTCCTCGTCGCTGAAGTCGAACTCGCTCAACACCGACACCGTCTGACCACCCACATAGGGTGCAGCGGATGAGGCGTACGGCGACACGCCATCGAAATGGATTGGCAGCCCGAGTGAGCGTGTGGTTCCGCCGTCCGCGTGATCAACTTCAACGACCATCGCTGTCGCGCGCGTCTGCGGGTGCTCCAGCGCCTGCCCCACGTCGTTGACCGGCCCCACGGGCACGCCCGCCTGGTCGAACCGTTCCACCCAGGCTGGGGCATCGTCGCCAGACAGCGCCTCGGTGATCAGCACTTCCAGCTCAGCCCGGTGCGCCACACGCGTGCGGCCGTTCCTGAAACGGGGGTCGTCGAGCCACTCCGGGTGGCCCAGGATCTGGACAATGCGCTCCCAGTTGTTCTGGTTGCCGCCACCGAGTGCGATGGCACCAGTGCGGCAGCGGAAGGTCTGGTACGGAGCGATCAGTGGGTGCGCCGTACCCATGGGTCTGGCGATAGTGCCGTCGTTGAAGTAGGCCGCCGCGAACCAGTACATCTGCTGCATCGAGGCCTGCAGCAGCGAAGTCTCGACCTTGCCGCCTTCGCCGGTCTTGAGCCGGCGCACGTACGCAGCGAGCACACCCAGCGCCGCCAGGATGCCCGCATTGATGTCAGCCACCGAGTTCGCAGGCTTGACGTGTTCTCCGTCTGGAGTGCCGGTGGCACTGATCAGCCCCGAGAATGCCTGCAGCACAAGGTCGAAACCGCCTTGGTCGCTCAGCGGGCCGTTGGGGCCATAGCCGCTGATGGAACAGTAGATCAGCGCGGGGTTGATGCACCGCAGGTCGTCGTAGCCCAGCCCCAGCGCATCGAGCTTGCCACGCCGGAAGTTCTCGGTCACCACGTCGCACCGCGCCACCAGGCGGCGGATGACCTCCTGCCCCTGGGGCAGGCGGATATCCACCGCCACCGAGCGCTTGCCACGGTTGAGCATCAGGAAGCTGGGCGCCAGGCCTGGGTCACCTGGTCGGGCGTAACCACGTGAGTCGTCACCGGCGGGAAACTTCTCGACCTTGATCACCTCCGCGCCCATGTCGGCCAACATGAGGCCACAGACCGGACCGGCCATGATCTGCGACAACTCCAGCACGCGCAGGCCTTGAAGGGGTTTGGCATTCGCAACTTCCATGGCGCTCACAATCCCTTGAAGACCGGGGTACGGTTCTCGGCGAAGGCGGCCAGCGCTTCACGCAGATCCTGCGTTCCCAGGCTGCTCAGGAAGGCCTGGGCGGCGGCCTGCTCGTCGAACTGCTGGCGCGCGGTGGCGTTGAGCACCTGCTTCATGGACACCACGGGAACTGGGGCCATGGCCAGCAGGTCGTCAACCCATCGCTGCAACTCGTTGTCCAGTTCGTCGCCAGGCACCACGGCGTCAAGGTAGCCGATGCGCAGCATCTCTTCGGCAGCAATGGTGCGCGAAGTGAGAAACAGCTTCTTGGCTCCACCCAGCCCCAACCGGGTGACCCAGCGACGAATGCCGTGGCCGTAATAGTGCAGACCCAGGCGGGCCGCCGGCATGAACATGCGTATGCCCTGGGCGCCCAGACGGAAATCGCACGACAGCGCAAGATCAGTGGAGCCGCCATACACCGGCGCATGCAGCCGCGCGATGGTGACCGCACGCGCGTTCTCGATGTTGTCGCACAGCTGTTCGAAAGGGTTGTTGTAACCCTGTGCGCTGGACTTCGTCGCTGTGCCGCCCAGGCGCGTCAGATCAAAACCCGAGCTGAAGCTCTTGCCTTCGCTGCGGAACACGATCACACGGACCGATGGGGTTTCATTGAGCCCCTGCAGGAATCCGGAGATCACACCTACGTCGTCAGGCTCGATGCGGTTGTGTGTGGCCGGTCGACGCAGGGTGATGGTGGCGACCGCGCCATTCACGGTCAGGGCCGGCGGTGAGGCCTCAGCCGCGGCGGCCAAGGGTTGGGACTCGGTCACGGTGGACATGGTTTGCTGCCTTTCTGAAGAGGACAATTCACTCGAACTTCAATTGCTGCTCGCGGACCACGCGGCCCCACTTCTCGAAGTCCTGCTTGACCAGGGCTGTTGCCGCCTGAGGCGGGCCGGCGACGATGTCGCTGCCAAGGCCTATGAGCTTGTCGCGCAGCGCGGGCGTGTTCAGTGCTTCGTTGAGCGCGGCGTTGAGACGCTCGATCACGGGGGTGGCCGTACCCTTGGGTGCGGCCAGCACAAACCAGCCCTGCGCGTCGTAACCGGGGACACCCTGCGCGGCCACCGGCTTCACTCCCGGCAGCGAAGGGATCTCGCGGGTGGACGTCACCGCCAGTGCGCGCGCCTTGCCGCTCTGCACCACACCCAGCGCCGGTGCGATGGTGGCAAACGACACCTGCACCTGGCCGCCCATCAGGTCATTGAGCGCCGGCGCCGCGCCCCGGTAGGGCACATGGACCATGAAGGTGCGGGTCTCGGCCTTCAGCAGCTCAGCCGACATCTGGTGAATGCTCCCAAGACCCGACGTCGAGAAGCTCAGCAAGCCCGGGCGCTTTCGGGCCAGATCGACCAGCTCGGACAAGGAACGGGCCTGCACCTCGGGGTGCACGAGGATGACCAGCGGTGACTTCGTCACCACGCCCACATAGGCGAAACTCTGGAGCGGGTCGTAAGCCACCTTGCGGGTGGTGGGCACGATGGACAGGGGAGCGCCATCGATGAGACCAATGGTGTAGCCATCGGGCGCCGCATTGGCCACGGCCTCGGCACCAATGGCACCTGCTGCACCGGAACGGTATTCGATCACGATAGGTTGGCCCAGCACCTTCTCCATCACCCCGGCCACATCCCGGGCCACCGCATCAGCGGATCCGCCGGGCGTGTAGCCCAGCACCATGCGGATGGGCTTGGTCGGCACCCAGCCGGTGTTGGCCCAGGCCGGAACCACAACCCCTGCCGCCAGTGTCGCAACCACAAGGGTTCGCCGTAGAATATCCATTACGCGTCTCCAAATATATTTATGAGCGATGTCAGTATATTTATATGGGCGATCCTATGCAAGCGGTTGAAACCAGAAAAGAAGGCCGGACCTTTGCCGACCAGGTGCGGCACGCCATCCTGCAGGACATGGCGTCGGGTGCGTTGCGCCCCGGCGAGCCGCTGGACGAGAAACGGCTTTGCGAGCGTTTCGGTGTTTCGCGCACCCCGGTACGGGAGGCTTTCCTGCAATTGGTGGCACAAGGGTTTGCCGTCAACGAGGCGCGCAGCAGTGTGACCATTCCCAAGCTGTCGCTCCAACGCCTGCGCAACGTGCTGGAGCTGATTGCGGAACTGGAGGCCACCAGTGCACGGCTTGCAGCCAAGCGGGCCACTGCCAGCGAGCGGCAGCTGATCCAGACCACTTTCGAGCAGTGCCGCCAGGCCGCGCGCGACGGCGACGCGACAGCCTACGAGCTGGCCAACGACGCTTTCCACCAAAGCATCTACGCGGCGTCGCACAACGACCTGCTGGACGAGCAGGTCCGCCAGATGCGCACCCGGGTGGCCGGCTACACCCGCAACCGCTTCGACTCGCCAGGCCGCATCGAGCGATCGGTTGACGAGCACCGGGCTGTGGCACTTGCCATCGCGGCCGGGGACAGCACGGCCGCCTCGCAGGCGATGTTCGAGCACATCGCCATCGGTGGCAAGGATTTCGCCGAATTCGTGAGTGGCATACCCGCGAGCCTGCTGGGCAACTAGCCCAGCGTCATCAGCCAGTCGTGCGCCGCTTCGGCCACCCGTTCGTGGCAGCCGGTGTATATGTGGTCACAGTTGTCCACCATCACGCGCCGCACCGACGGCGCGTTGACCAGGGCGCGCTCCATGTCGACAGAAAAGGACAGCTGGGGCTTTTCCAGCTCACCCGCGAGCAGGAAGGTGGGTACACGGATGCGGTCGGCAAAACGCAGCGTGGTGGTCACCGCGTCGGGGCCGTATTTGTTGATGTAGGTGCGGTAGCACATCAGCCCCTTCATGGCGGGCGTGTTGGTGGGCATGTCAACGTGCATGAGTTCTTCGCCCCGGCCCTGTTCCACCATTTCTCGGCAATGCGCCAGCAGGCGCTCGTGCGCAGGCCAGTCCCAGACCTGCTCGTCCGGCAGCCGGGGGGACGAGAACATCGCCAGCGCGATGACATCGTCCTGCGGAAAATGGGCCTGCGTGTAGGCCGCCTTGAGTCCGCCCAGGCTGTGCCCGGAGATGACGATGCGCCGGTGTCCACGCTCGCGCAACCACTGCATGCCAGCCTGGAAATCCAGCGCTCCATCTTCGATGCGCTCGTAGGCCGCGCCGATCCAGCGGCGGTCGCCCGGGTTCATGGCCACCCAGTCGTGTCCTCGGTTGTTGAGGAAAGCCACGCCCCAGCCGCGCGCGGCCAGCAGCTGGCAGGCGCGCCACAGGCCCGAGAGCGTGAAGCTGTTGCCCACGCCGTGGGTGGCCAGCAGCACAGGCGCTCCGGGTGCACGTGGTGGCAGCCAGGCGATACCGACGGTCACGGCGTCGCTGGTGATGGCATGGTGGATTTCGAGCGGTGCCGACATGTCAGTCGGCCTTGATGCCGGCCGTCTTCACCACGCGCGACCACTTGGCCAGGTCGTTGCTGGTCATGTCGGCCAGGTCCTTGGGCGTGCCGACCAGGGTGGTCAGACCCTGTCGTGCGAACACATCGGCCAGATCAGGTGACGAAAGCAGCGCATTCACGTCCGCGTTGATGCGCGCCACCAGTTCGGTCGGCGTGGCCGCTGGCGCGTACATGCCGTACCAGATGTCGCCGTCGAAGTCCTTCACGCCGCTCGCTTCGGCGGTGGACGGCACATTGGGCGTGGTCTCGGCACGCTGCTTGCCCCCCGAAGCCAGCAACACCAGCCGGCCGGCTTGCACATGGGGCATGGCCACGTGTATGGGCAGGAACATCACCTTCACGGTGCCGCCCACGAGGTCGCGCACCGCAGCAGGCGTGTCGTTGTACGGGATGTGGGTCAGGCTGATGGAAAGGCTCTGTTTGAACAGCTCCATGGCCAGGTGGTGGGGCGTACCGTTGGCGGGCGATCCGTAGTCGATGGAGCCTGGTCGGGCCTTGGCCTTGGCGATCAGTTCGTTCACGCTCGACACCCCGAGGCTGGGGTGAGCCACCAGCGTGAGCCGGCCTATGGCCAGCGGGGCAATCGCGCGGATGTCGTTGACCGGGTCGTAGGGTGCGTCGGGCTTGAGGCTCTTGTTCAGAATCACGGTGTTGGCGGTGACCAGCAGGGTTTGACCATCTGGCGCCGATGCGGCCACTTGCTTGGTGCCGATCATGGACGCGGCACCCGAGCGGTTTTCGACCACGACGGGTTGTCCCCATTTCTCGGCCAGCTTCTGACCCAGGGTCCGCCCCAGGATGTCGGGCCCTGTGCCAGGGCCGAAGGGCACGACGATCTTCACCGGCCCCGAGGGAAACCGGGCCTGCGCCTGTGCCGGCAGGGCCAGGCTGCCGAACAGCGGCACGCCGCCCCATGCCGCGGCCCTGAGCAAGGCCTCACGGCGCGTGAGGGCCGCTCCGGTCAGCGGTTGTGGTTTGTGCTGTTTCATGGTCTGTCTCCTTCGTTGTTGGTCGAACACCCGGCGCGGACCGCCTCCGGCCCGTCAGTCGATGCGTATTCCGGCGTCCTTCACCACACCGGCGTAGCGCAACACGTCGTTCGCCAGGGTCCGCTGGAAATCCTCGCGTGAGCGGGGCGCAGCCATCTGCCCCAGGCCGGCGAGTTTGGTCTTGATGTCTTCCTGCGCCAAGGCGCGGTTGAGGCTGGCGTTGAGTCTGGTCAGGATGTCCGCCGGTGTGCCGGCCGGCGCCAGGATGCCGAGGTTGCTGGAGATATCCACGTCCTTGATGCCCGCAGCCGCCAGACCCTGCACACCCTGCAGCATGGGCGAGGGGTTGGCACTCAGCACCGACAGCGCACGCAAGCGCCCGCCCGTGATGTGCGGCACGGCGCCGGCATCGGCCACGGTGAACTGCACCTCGTTGCCCAGCAGGGCGGTCAGTGCGGGACCCACACCCCGGTAAGGCACGTGAAGGAATTTCACACCGGCCGAACGGGCCAGCAACTCTGCCGACAGGTGAGGCGCGGCGCCATTGCCGCTGGACGCGTAGGCCACGGCCCCGGGCTGCGCGCGTGCAGCCTGGACCAGGTCTTGCACGGAGCGGTAGGCGGAGCCGCTGTTCACCACCAGGATGAAAGGCGACTCGGTGACGAAGCCCACCGCTGCGAACGACTTGCTCGCGTCATACGACAGGTTGTTGTAGAGCGCGGCGGCCGCCGCATGGCTGATGGTGCCCGTGATGTAGAGCGTGTGGCCATCGGCAGGCGATGTGGCGACGTGGGCCGCCGCAATGGTGGTGCCGGCCCCCGGCCGGTTGTCGATGACCACCGGCTGCTGCAGGTCCCTGGCCATGTACTCGGCCACGGTGCGGGCGGCCACGTCGGTGGAGCCGCCCGGCGGAAAGGGCACCACGAGCCGGATCGGCTTGTTCGGAAACGTGGCCTGCGCCTGCACGGGCAGTGCCAGAGAAGCGGCCAGGCTGGCGGCAGCGATGACGAGATGGCGTCGGTTCAAACTCATGGGCTCTTGTCTCCTGTCAGATGTTCTGTTCGGTCTCACTGCGCACCACCTCCAGACCGCAGGCAGTCATCAGGCGCGCCAGCGTGCGCACCTCTTCGGCGCGCGGTCGCGGCATGGGCGCCCGCATGGTCGGCGAGTCGATGAGACCCCGCAGCCAGGTCGCCACCTTGTAGCGAACGTGCAGCCGGCCTGGCTCGGAGTACACGTACTCGTGCAGACGCGCCATGCCGCCGTTCCATATTTCACGCGCTGCTCGCAGGTCCAGCCGTTCAAAGGCTTCGATGTGTTCGAGCATGGGCTCCATGGCGTAGTTGAAGGAGCCGCTGATGGCCCCGTCGAACTGCCAGCCCGAAGCCAGGTAGTCGTGAAACAGGTGGGCACTCGAGGGCAGCACTGCCACATTCGGCAGGTGCTCGCGCAGGGCCCGGCCGATCACGCGGGCGCCTTGTGGCGAGTAGGTCATCTTCCAGCCGATCACGTTGGGCACGGCGCGACAGATCGCCAGCGTCGCCTCCAGCGGCAGGCCCAGCCCCCATTGCGGCGTGGAGTTGGAGATGGGGTGCGCGAAGATGGGCAGGTCCACTGCCTCCTGCTGCAGGCGGATCTGGTCCAGCCAGACCTCGGGATAACGGGCCGCATCCCAGGCCACCGACACGTCCATCGAACCGGCGGGTGGAATGACAAAAATCCCGTCCACGCCGGCGGCCTTGGCGTCCTGCGCCGCCTGCACCGCATCCCTGGTGGTCCAGCCGAAGGTGCCGGCCAGCACCGGCAGGCGCCCACCGGCCTCTTCCATGACGATCTCCAGCACGCGGCATTTTTCCTCGCGGCTGAGGTAGGACACTTCACCCGCTTCGGGGTTTGCAATCAGCCCTCCGACCTGGGCGAAACGGTGGTCTGCGTAGTAGCGCACCAGCCGGCGCAGCCCAGGTTCGTCGATCGCGTCGTCCTTCAGCGGAAGGACCATCGCGGTGTAGAGGCGGTGCGACAGCTTCTTGCGGTCGTCATCAGACAGGGTCATCGAATCTCCTGGGTTTCCAGATGGGGGGTTCCACGGGCGAGGCTCAGCACCTCGTGCGCCCGGTCGGCGTTGGCGGTGTCGGCACCCACCCAGGCCACAAACTGATCGGGCCGCACCAGCACCAGCTGGGCCGCGTAACGGGCGGCTTCGCCCTCGGGCCGCGCCTCCACCACCGTCAGCGGCAGTCCCAACGCGCTGGCAGCGGCGCGAAAGGCCTGCACCGCCTCGGGTTGGGCGCCCAGCGCCAGCAGGGTGTAGCCACTGCCCAGCCGTTCGAACACATTGCGCCCATCGGACAGCGTGGCGGGAGCCAGGTGGTGTCCGGCCCGTGCCTCGAAGCGGTGGGAGCCGATGGCGCTGGACTCCCGCCGCTCGCCCTGCGCCACAACAACCGGCGACCCTTCATAGTGCGGCTCGAACGCATGCACCTCGCCCACGGCTCCCTGTGCGCGGGCGTTCCAGGCAGCCTCGAAGGCGGCGCGGTCGCGCGCGGGATCAAATCCGGCAAGAAACGCCTTGTCGGTGGCGATGGCCTTGGCAATGAAATCGTTGGCGGTCGAGGCAAACACCGGTCGGCGCTCGGCCTCGTAGGAGTCGAGCAGGTCTTCGCCACCCCAGCCCTGCAGCGTGGCCGCGAGCTTCCAGCCCAGGTTGCGCGCGTCCTCCAGCCCCGAGTTGACGCCATAGCCGCCGTAAGGCGGGTGGCTGTGCGCCGCGTCACCAGCGATGAAAACGCGAGCGGCACGGTAGTGGTCGGCAATGGCAAAACGCAGATCCCAGAAGCCGATGTGCTCGAACTCGATCTCGAACGGTGCACCCACCGATTCGTGCAGGTAACGGCGGAAATCGAAGTTGTCGGCCGTGGTGCCCGCCGGCACCGGTGCATGGAAGAACCAGGTGCTGCCCAGGTCCACCCGACCCAGAAACTTCCAGTAGCCCTCCAGCTCGGGGTGCAGCACGTTGTAGTACGACTTGCCCGGGTAGCGCTCGAGCAGGCGGTGCAGCTCCGTGGAGCGGAACACCAGCAGCACCATCACGCGGTCGTGGTCGGTGCGGGTCTGGGTCAGGCCTGCCTGCTCGCGCACGGTGGATCGGCTGCCGTCGCAGCCCACCGCGTAGGCCGCCCGCAGTGTGCGGCGCTCGCCGCTCTCGCGTGCCACGGCGGTGAGCGTCACACCCTGTTCATCCTGCGTCACGCGCTCCGTCTGCCAGCCCAGCAACATCTGCACGCAAGGCAGTTCGGCCACGCGGCGGCGCAGCACCGCTTCGGTGGCGTACTGCGGCAGGCGCTCGTTGGCGGTGTAGTAGTAGGGCTTGACGAGGTCGCGCTGCAGCCAGTCGTAGGCGTAGTTGCCCAGCAAGGTGCCGTAGGCCGTGAGTCCACCGATGCCGTACTCGGGCGGGATGGTGCGCGCCGCCCGCAGCGCGCGCTCGGCGCCCCAGCTGTGAAAGTGCTCCAGGGTGCGTTGTGTGAGGTTCTGGCCTTTGGGTATGGGTTGCGGCTGGTGGTAACGCTCCACGACGGTGCAGCGCACCCCGCGCTGGCCCAGCTCAATGGCCAGGCCCAAGCCCACCGGCCCGCCACCGACGATCAGGACATCGGTGTCGTATGGGGTGGGTGTCTCTTGTTGGTTGCTCATGCGGCGGGTGGTCGGCGGGCACTGGGCCTACGCCTTTCTGGTGTCTTGAGCGACAATTTGAACCCCTTCTTTGACATTCATCAATCGAATCATTCTGATGAAATCCTCAAGAAAGCTGATGAATGTCAGCAGCCGTCAGCTGCATGCTTTTCTGGAGATCTGCAAGTGGCAGAGCTTTGCCAAGGCGGCGGACAGCATCCCCATGTCGCCCTCGGGCGTGAGCATGCTGGTGAAGGACCTGGAAGAACAGGTGGGCGCGCGGCTGTTTGAACGCACGACGCGCTCCATCACGCTGACCGACGCCGCGCGGCGGCTGCAACCCGTTGCCGAGCGCATCGTCAACGAGCTGCGCACGCTGGACGCGGTGATCGGCGGCACCGAGGCCGCCGTGCGCTCCAGGCTGGATGTGGCCGCCACACCCATGGTCTCGGCCACCCTGCTGCCTCGCGTCATCCGCGGCTTTGCCACCACCCACCCCGATGTGCGTGTGAACCTGACCGATGTCGACGTGAACGCGGTGCGTCGTCGGGTGATGGAAGAGGAGGCCGACATCGGACTGGGCTTCTTCATCAAGCCGGCCGCTGGCCTGCTGCGTCAGCCACTGTGCAAGTTCCGCCTGATGCGCATCAGCCCGCCCGGCAGCGGCCCGGGCGGACTGGGCCCCAGCCGCCCGTGGAGCAGCCTGGATGGCGAGCCGCTGATCAGTCTGCCCATGGACAACCCGATACAGACACTGATCGAAAAACACCTGGGCCGCCCCCACGAGGAGCGGCCCCGCATGAACCTGATCGGCACGCTGATCGGCATGGTGCAGGCGGGACACGGGCATGCCGTCATCCCGTCGTTCGCCCTGGAGGAGTGCTTGCGCCACGGGCTCAGCGTGGCCATGCTGGTGGAGCCTGCCGCCTACCTGGACCTCTACCTGGTCTCGCGGCGTGGCGCCCAGATCAAGCCGGCGGCCGTTGACTTCACCGAGTCGCTCAAGCGTGCGGCCACGCGGCTGGCGGGATGACCCGCACCGTGCGACAGTCTGTCGGAAGGAGACTCACCATGACCAGCCAACGTTTCTCCGGCCGCATCCGCCAGGCCGATTACGACCGCAACGCCCGCCAGCTCACCCTGTCTTTCGACAACGGCACCGCCCTGGCCTACCAGCAGGTGCCTGAGGAGGTGTTCCGCCGGCTCTGCAGTTCGCCCAATCCCGCCACCTACTGGGAGGACCGCATTGCCGAGGAGTACCCCAAGAAGCCGGCGCGGGCGGCTTCGGGGCCCGCGACCGGTGCGCCGAAGTGGAGCGACCTGTTCGGCGGTGACGATCCGGGCTGAAGGCTCAGTCGCCCTTGAACCCGGAAGCCTTGACGATGCCGGCCCAGCGCTGGGCCTCGGCCTTGAGCAGGCGTTCGGTGTCGGCGCGCGAGGTGCCCGAGACGCTGAACCCGGCATCCACCAGCTTGCCCTTGGTGGTGGGGTCGTTCATGGAGGCCACGATCTGGCGGTTGAGCTGATCGAGCACGGCAGCCGGCGTGCCGGCGGGCGCGAACACCGCAAACCAGGCCGAGATGTCGATGCCGGGCATGCCCTGTTCGGCGAAGGTGGGCACGTCGGGCAACTGCGTCGAGCGCGCCGCCGCCGTGGTGGCCAGCGCGCGCATCTTGCCGCCCTTGATCTGCGCGGCGCCCAGTGCGGTGGACACGAACGCGGCGGCCACGTCGCCGGCCACGATGGCGGTGACGGCGTCACCGGTGGAGCGGTAGTGCACCGGCTCGGCCTTGAAGCCGGCGGCCTCGGCCAGCACATCGGCACCGAAGTGGCCCGGCGTGCCGGCGCCGAAGGTGGCGAAGTTCACCTTGTCGCCCTTGGCCTTGGCGGCCTTGAGGAAATCGGCCAGGTTGGCGTGGGGTGAGTTAGTGGGCACCACCAGCAGGAAGTCGGAACGCACCACCTCGCTGATGCCCGAGAGCTCCTTGGCCGGGTCGTAGGCCAGCTTGCTGAATGCGGGCGGCGCGATGCTGATGGAGCCCACTTCGCCCAGCAGCAGGGTGTAGCCGTCGGCCGGGCTCTTGGCCACCTGCTGGGCCGCAATCTGCCCGCCAGCGCCGGCGCGGTTGTCCACCACCACCTGCTGCCTGAGCAGCTCGGAGAGCTTGGCGGCCATCAGGCGGGCCACCACGTCGGGGCCGGTGCCGGGCGGAAAACCCACCACGAGGCGCACGGTGCGATCGGGAAACGCCTGTGCCTGGGCCGCCAGCGGGGCCAGGCCCAGGGCCGGCACCAGGGTGGAGGCGAGGGCTGCGGGCGCGGCTGCCAGCAGGCGGCGCCGGCTGAGGGCGTGGCGGGGGCGTGTGGTCATGGTCTTGTCTCCGGTGAGGTGTTGTCTCGGCCCACAAACCCGGGCCACCGGAGCCGCAGTGTGACGAGTCCGCCCCCGCGCCGCTGTCATCCCAAAGGACGACACGTGCGCACAGCCGGCCCTGCGGTGTCTAGACTGCGGCGGACTTCACGTGCTCCACCGACATGCCACCCATTCCCAGCCAGCCACGCTCAGGCGTCCCCACCACCGAAGCGGGCAAACAGCTCGCTGCGGAAGTGGATGCCCAGGCGCGCGAAGGCGCGCGCGCGGTAGGTCTTGACCGTGGTCGCAGACAGCCCCAGGTCGCTGGCCACGCCGTCGTGGCTCCAGCCGCGCAGCAGCCGCTCGCACACGTCCAGTTCGCGTTCGGTGAGGCCGGGGGCAGCGGCCTGCAATGCCTGGCGCCGCCCCCCACGGGGTGCCTGCCGACGCAAGGCCACGTGCCGCCTGACCGCCGTGTGCAGCAGCGGCGCCATCTCGTGGAAACGGCTGCGCTCCGCATCGCTGAACGGGCCCTGGGCCTCGTGGTGGTAGACGTTCACCGCCGGCAGCGTGCCATCGGGCTGCAGCGCGGCCACCGACAGGCGCTCGAGCACCTGGTGGGCGCGGTAGATGGCATCGCGGTGGTCGGGGTTGGGTGCGGCATCTGCGTGCATGGCCGAGATCAGCGGCGGTGCGTCCGGACGGCGGCTACGGGCGCGGTTGAAGCTGCTGTCGCGCAGGTACAGGCCACGCGCATAGGCGGCAAAACACGCCTGGGTGAGGTCGGGCCCGCGGTGGGTGGCCGACAGGTGCAGCACCGGCGCCTCGTCGCCCCGCAGCTCGTACACGCTCCAGGAACCCACCCGCACGCTGCCCTGCAGCGCGGACAGCGCGCGCGACGCAAACGCGGCGTGCCCGATCGCATCCACCACGCCATTGAGGCTGTCCAGCATGGCCGTGCTCATGCCACCACCTTGCGGCTTTCCACCACACCCATCACCGGTCTCCTCTGTTGAATCCACACCCCATGAACCCGCAAACGCTGCCCCCTGCGCCCGCCCTGCTGCCCCTGGCCCACATCGTGTGCGATGTGGGCGCGCTCGTCTCGCTCGGGCCCGCGCCGCTGGGTGAGCGCCGGTACGTACCGCTGCTGGGCGGTACCGTCAGCGGACCCGGCCTTCAGGGCCACATCCGCGAAGGCGGCATCGACTGGCAGATCGCGCGCACCGATGGCGTGCTGGAGATCGACGCCCATTACGTCGTCGAGGCGAGCGATGGTGCGCTGATCGAAATTCGCAGTCAAGGGGTGCGCCACGGCCCGCCCGAGGTGATGGCGCGCCTGGCCGCCGGCGAGGACGTGCCCGCCGAGGCCTACTACTTCCGCACCGTGGTGCGCTTCAACACCGGGGCCCGGGCCTGGCACCACCTGAACGGGCAGCTCGCCATCGCGCGCGGGCGGCGCGAGGCGCAGCGGGTGTTGCTGGATCTGTACACATTGGCCTGAGGCCGGCCCGCCTGCGCCCAGGGCCCCGCTGACACCAGGTCAGAACGACTCCCAGTCGCCCGCGCCATCGCCACCGGACGGTGCAGGCTGTACCAGGCTCTTGACGCCGGCGGGCTTGGGCACGGCCTTGGGAGCGGCCTTGGGAGCGGCCTTGGGAGCGGCCTTGAGCACGGCCTTGGGGGCGGCCTGGGGTATGGCCTAGCTCGCCGCCGGTTTGGGCATGGGTCGAGGGACAGGCCTGCGCTGAGGCGTCTGCACGGCGTGGGTCCCGGCTGATGCATGCCCCGCGTCGTCCGCAGAGAGCTTGAACACCGACACCGCCTTCACCAGTTGCTGGGCCTGCGAACTGAGGCTGCTGGCAGCTGCGGCCATTTCTTCCACCAGGGCAGCGTTCTGCTGTGTGACCTGGTCCATCTGGGTGATGGCCTCGTTGATCTGGCCCACGCCCTGGCTCTGCTCGCTGCTGGCTGCGCTGATCTCTCCCATGATGTCGGTCACGCGGCGAATGCTGTCCACCACCTGCTGCATGGTGCTGCCGGCCTGGTTCACCAGCGTCGAGCCCTGGTCCACGCGCTGCACGCTGTCGCCAATCAGGTCCTTGATTTCCTTGGCTGCAGCCGCGCTGCGCTGGGCCAGCGTGCGAACTTCACCGGCCACCACCGCAAAACCGCGGCCCTGCTCACCGGCCCGCGCCGCCTCCACGGCGGCGTTCAGCGCCAGGATGTTGGTCTGGAAGGCGATACCGTCGATCACGCTGATGATGTCGGCGATCTTCTTGCTCGATTCGCTGATGCCACGCATGGTGTCCACCACCTGCGAGACCACCTCGCCACCCTGCGCGGCCACGGCCGAGGCGCTCTGGGCCAGCTGGTTGGCCTGCCTGGCGTTGTCGGCGTTGGACGTCACGGTGCTGCTGAGCTCTTCCATGCTGGCCGCCGTTTCCTCCAGCGAGCTGGCCTGTTCCTCTGTGCGACCGGACAGGTCGGTGTTGCCTTCGGAGATCTGGGTGCTGGCGGTCGCGACGGACTCGGAGCCGGCGCGCACCGTGCTCACCACCTGCACGAGGCCCGCCTGCATCTCGGTCAGCGCCATCAGCAGCTGACCGGTCTCGTCCCTGGTCTTGACGGTGATTTCGGTGTCCAGACGACCGGCCGCCACCGCGCGGGCCACGGCCACCGCCTGGTTGATGGGACGGGTGATGGAGCGCACGATCCAGATGCCCAGAACAGCCGCAATGGCGACCGCGATCAGGACCTCGATCATGGTGGTCAAGCGCAGGGTGTCCACATCCTTCACGGCAGCGGCAGCGGCCGCTTCCGCGCCTTCGGTCTGGAATCTGATCTGTTCATTGAGGGTGTCCAGGTACGCCAGCTGGACAGGCCGGAGCCCCTCGAACAGGTATTCGATGGCCTCCTCTTTCTGGCCCTTTCTGTTCAGGTCCAAAAATTTGGTCACGCCATCGGCGAACTTGGCACGCTCCTGCAGCATGCGGCCCAGGATTTCCCGGCCCTTGGCGGACTGGATGCCCTTGTCGGTTTTCTCCAGCAGTTCCGTCGCCGTCTTGCGCGAGGCGGCGATGCCGTCCTCTTCGGCCTTGATGCGGGCGGGGTCGTTCAGCAACGCGATGTTTCGGATCGAACGGGCCTGACGGTTCACCTCCAGGCGCAGGTCGTTCATGTCGGCCACCACCGTCATGCGGCGGCTGGTGATGTCCTGCAGCTGCTCCTGCACATCGGTGGCTTTGAGGATGCTCTGGGTGGCGATCACCACGGTCAGGAGCACCAGCAGGCAGAGTGTCACGATCAGGCGGGTGCTGATCTTGAGGTTGTTGAGGAAGTTCATGACGGTGATGGTGGCAAAGGGGCAAGTGTGAGATGGGGTGGCGGGGCTCAGGCCGCCAGGGGCTCTGCCATTGGCAGGGCGTCGGCGTCAATGAGGCGTTGTACGTCCATCAGGATCAACATGCGCTGATGGGCCTCGCCCTGCGCCTGCGTGGCGATGCCGGTGATGAAGGCAGTGTCGATGGCCCCGCCCATGGGCGGCGGCACGCTGATCTGCCCGGCGCCCAGCGCCACCACATCCGACACCGAGTCGACCACGACGCCGATGACGCGCCTGCCGATGTTGAGCACGATGGTGGCCGTGATCTCGTTGTACGAGGCCGCCTGACCGAACTGCAGGCGCAGGTCGACGATGGGAACGATCACGCCGCGCAGATTGACCACGCCTTTGAGGTACCTGGGCGCGTTGGCGATGCGCGTGGGCTCGCTGTAGCCACGTATTTCCTGCACCGCAAGGATGGGAATGCCGTACTCTTCGGCGCCCAGCCGGAAACTGAGGTATTCGCCAGGGAGGGCAGCAGCAAAGTTTGTGTGGTCGCTCATGGGAGGGGCTCCAGGTTTGGGGTTCTGCTGGTGGTGTGGTTCAGTCACCAGCACCTGCAGACCCCTGCCGATGTTCAGGCTCGTGGGGGGGATGGGGCCTGTTTGAATGCAAACGGATCGCCGCTGAAGAACCGCTCGCACAGATCGTGTGCACTCAGTGGTCGGGCGAACAGGTAACCCTGCCCGTGGTCGCACCCCATTTGCAGGAGGGTCTGGTGTTGGCCCACCGTTTCAATACCTTCGGCCACGCAGCTCATGTCGAACTTGTGTGCCAGCGCGATCACGGTTTCGATGATTTCGCGCGTCCGGGTGTCGGTTTCGACGTCGGTGACAAAACTGCGGTCCAGCTTCAGGGCATCCACCCTGAAGCGGCGCAGGTAGGCGAGTGACGAATAGCCGGTGCCAAAGTCGTCGATGGACAGACGGACCCCCACGTCACGCAGCCTGTGCAAGGTCTGGATGGCTGTCTCGAAATCGTTCAGGAGGATGGATTCGGTCAGTTCGATTTCAATCCACTCGGGTGGGATCGCATGGCGCTCCAGTGCGGACTGCAAGCGCTCGGCGGTGTCGCTGCGCTGGAACTGCGGAGCGGAAAAATTGACGGCCACCGGCACCACACTCAGGTTCTGGCTGCGCCAGTCCGCCAGTTGACGCAGCACGCTTTCGAGCACGCGGTCGCCCAGGTCTGCGATCAACCCGTTGCGCTCGGCCAGTCCGATGAAGACGCTGGCGGGCACGGGCGTCCCGTCAGGTCCCGTCCAGCGCGCCAGCGCCTCCAGCCCTGTCAGCTTGCCGCTGAGCAAGTCCACCTTGGGCTGGTAGGCCACCTCGATGCGGCCTGCCAGCAGGTCCTCGCGCAGCGCGCGAACCAGGCGGCGCTGCGACTCCAGCTGGTCGTAGTGGCCGACCTCACCCGCCCGTTGCGCAGCGGTCTGGCGCGCGGCCGCCGCATGCAGCAGGGCGTCGGCGGCCTGATGCTCTTCAGAGGTCATGAGCGACACCCCGATGCTGGCCGACACGGAGAGCGTCCTGGCCGCATCGATTTCGTAGAGGCCACATACGGCTTGCCTCACCGTCTCGGCCGCGCGCAGTATCTGGTCCGAAACCGACAGAGCGTGCGCCGGATCAGGAACCCATGCGAGTGCAAACTCATCCGACCCCACCCGACCGAGCACGCTGTGCCCCCCAAACGCCGTGATGTGCTGCAGGCAACGCATGGCCACCTGGCGCAGGATCGTGTCGCCCACGCGGAGTCCGAAATGCTCATTGAGTTCGGTGAAGTGGCAGATGTCCAGCGCGATCATCGCCACCGTGCTGTGCGCCAGGTGAAGGCGATCGGTGGCGGTGAGAAACGCCCTGCGGTTGAGTGCGCCCGTCACGCCGTCGATGCCGCCCACGTCCTCACCCTGGGAGAGCGCCAGCTGGGGTGACGACAGGCCCGAATAGGTGCCCAGGTAGTGAGTGGTCTTTCCTGTCGCATCGGGCAGCGCACAGATGCTCAGCCATTCGCGAAAAACCTGGCCACTCTTGGTGCGGTTCCAGATCTCGCCCTGCCAGCGCCCTTCACGGTGCAACTGTTCCCACATGAGCCGGTAGAAGTCGGGGCTTTGCAGGTCGGACCGCATGAGGTTGGGTCTGTTGCCCACCAGCTCCGAGGCCGAATGGCCGGTCGCCTGTTCAAAGGCTGCGTTGACGAAACAGATGAACCCGTCGGTGTCGGTGATGACCATGGGGGTCAGAGCAAACCGGAAGGCATCACGCAACAGGTCTTGCGACGGCGATGCCGGCGCGGATGCGGCCAGCGACAGCAGCTTTTTGCGAAGGAGTCCCACGTTGTTCTCTCGGGGTTTCATGGTGTTTCAACTGTAGAAAGCACCTCCTGTCGCGTATGTAGGGTGTTCTCGATGGCGCTTGTCGGATTGCGCCGACACATCGTTCAAGGATTCTCGATCAACCCTTCACGGATGGCCCAACGGACCAATGCCGTGATGTCGGAGACGCCCAGTTTCGCCATGAGCCGGCTGCGGTAGGTGTCCACGGTCTTGGGTGACAGGTGCAGCACCTGCCCGATCGCCGTGCTGGACTGGCCCTTGACCACCATGGTCAGGATCTGGCGCTCGCGCATGGACAAGGTCGACAGAACATCCCGTGAACCGTCACCCGACAGGGCGGTGATGGCGAGACTGGCCACCTCCTGACCGATGTACCGGCGCCCCTCCAGGACGGTCTCAATGGCCGACAGCACCTCTCGGGCAGGCGCGCCTTTGAGGACATAACCCATCGCCCCCATGCGAAGTGCATCGGCAATGTGCCGGGACTGCGCCGACATGGTGAGCATCACGCAGCGAACTGAAAGCCCACGACGCTGGATATCGGACAGCAGCTCCAGCCCTGAGCGGTCGCGCAGGTGGATGTCCAGCAGCAGGATGTCCGGCTCCAGCTGCTGCAGATCGGCCAGCGCCTGGACCGGTTGATCCGACTCACCCACCACCTGGTGGCCAGCGGCTTCCAGCACGGCACGCATGCCATCACGCACCATGGCGTGGTCGTCGACCAGATAAATTCGGCTCATTCGGACTCTTCCCATTCCAGACGAATCAGTGTGCCGCCTTGCGGCCCAGGCAGAACGGACAACCGTGCCCCGATGGCTATGGCCCGCTCCCGCATGCCGACCATGCCGAGATGGCCAGGGCGACCAAAACCCATGTCCTTGGGCAAACCCACGCCATCATCGGTCACATCCAGGATCACACGCCCCGCATCGCCACCCAGCGCCACGTCGATGTGCAGTGCACTGGCATGGTGCAACGCGTTGAGCACCGCTTCGCGCGCCACCATGAAGGCCGCGTATTCCACATCGGCGGGCCAGCGCTGTGACCGGACCTCGGGCTCAATCTGCAGCGTGAGCTGTGCGGGCACCATTTCAGGGGTTCGGATCCGGCATTCGTTCTCCAGCGCGCTCGCCAGGCCCGCCTCCTCCAGAAAGGGCGGACGCAACTCCACCAGGGCCTGGCGCACCTCGTCAACCGCCAGCTGCACCAGCCCGTCGATTTTGCCCAGACGGTCATGCACCGCAGGGTCCAGCCGGTCCGACAGCCCGGATGACAAGGCATCGACCGACAGGCGCAGGGCCGTGATGGTCTGTCCGAGCCGGTCGTGCAGTATCTGCGCCAGGCGCCGTGTCGTTTCCTTCTCCTGATCCATCATGCGGTGTGTCAGGTCGGACAGCTCCAGCTGGTAGCGCATTTTCTGTCGCTCGGCTTTCACACGTTCGGTCACGTCACGAAGAATGGCCGTGAGCACCTTGCGACCCCGCACGGTGACTTGTGAGATGGAGGCCTCCAGCTCCAGCTCGGTTCCATCCGCACGCAAGCCCTTGACGAGCCCCGCGCCCATGCGCCGACGCGTCGTGCTGGACTCCGAGAACCGCCGCAGGTGCCCCCCATGCTCGGCGCGGTGCCGCTGGGGCAGCAACACCTCCAGGGTCGTGCCGATCACGTCGTTGGCGTCGCGCCCGAAGATCCGCTCCGCTGCCGGGTTGAAGAGTTCGATGCGCCCGCTTTCATCGGTGCTGATGACGGCGTCGCTGGAAGCCTGGATGATCGCGGACAGGGTTTCGGTCTGCTCCTGCAGCCGTTGGCGCGCCTCCTGCTCTCCGGTGTGGTCCCTCACCTTGCAGATCAACCCGGCGTCCTTGCCATCAGGCCCCACCACCTTGCTGACCCGCCACTCGCCACCGATGCGGACACCGTCCAGGCGCTCCACTTCCAGCTCGAAGGTCCAGGGGCCCGGCTCCTCGGCCAGGCGCTTCATGAGTGCACGCTTCATTTCCCACGGTCCCACCCACTTGATGACGTCCAGCACACGACGGCCTGCGAGGGACTGCGACTGCCAGCCAAATATCTCCGCCGCGCTGTGGTTCCAGTACACCAGCCGGTTGTCAGCGTCGATGAAGTAGACGGGAGCGGGCAGCAGGTCCAGCACGGTCTTGATGCGCTCGGCATCGTTCAGCACCTGCAGCAGCAGCGTCCCGCCCGGCGACTCATCTCGCACGGGCATGGGCTGGCGCTGTATCTGGTCGAGCACGGCGTCCAGGTAGGCGGCAGGCCTGATGTCGGGACGGGGTTCCACGCGCTCGGCCAGCGCGTCAAAGACCCGCGCGAAAGGGGCCGCCAGCCGGCGGGAGACCCAGACGCCGAACCCACCGATCAGCAAGGCGGCCAAGCCACCGCCCAGGTACAGGTAGCGCTGGAGTTCTCGGGCAGGCGCCAGGGCGGTCTGCATGGGTTGGGCCGCTGCCACCTCCCAGTCCAGCTTCAAGGGTGAGTCGATGGTCTCGACCACGTGCTGACTTCTGGCGTAGCTGCGCCCGAGGTCGTCATCTTCCACCCAGGATGTCGGGGTGGGGCTCAGATGGGCAAGGCGAGGCACACCGGAGACAAAAGCCGGTGACTCTCCCAGCAAGGGGTTGCCGTCTGGCCCCAGCAGCGCCAGAACCAGACCCCGCCTCGCCGCCTCAGGCCCCAACACCCGCTGCCGCAGCGCTTCAAAAGTCTGCCCATTGATATGGGCGGCCAGTACGGCGCGCAAGGCGCCGTCGGCACCGTGTATGGGCAACGCCAGGTCCGCCAACTCGTGCGGCACGCTCAGCCCCCGGCGCTCCATCTCAGGTTTCAGCGCCACAGGCGGGTGCAGGCTGCCAAACCACAGACCCGCTTGCCCGTTGCGAAAAACCGGGCGCTGCGCGATGTTCTGGCCTTCCAGCAACCGGTCCGTGCTGGCCAGCACGGTGCCATCCGGTCCTATCCAGCCGATCCACACGTAGTTCGGGCTGCTGTCCTTGAGGCGCTGCATCTCGGCCCGCCGGTCCGCCATGCTGGCCCCATCGGACTGGAGCGCGGCGCTGCGCGACAACAGCGTGAGCTCGCTGGCGCGGCGCGAGAGGACACGGGCGATCTGGTCGGCATACGTGCTTGCCACCTGCTCGACCCGGAACAGGGCGCGCCGGGACAGCTCGTCGGCCACCATGCGCTCGGTCGCCACCACCACCAGGGTCAGCAGAAGCACCGCCACCAAGGCGGGCACCAGCTGAAGCAGTTTCAAATCGATGGACGCGCGTTGGGTCCTGGGGCGCTGAGCCTGGGCAGGACCGGACAATACGGGACGGAACTTGGCCTCCATGCTGGCGAATCAACCCCCGGCTAGGCCGCCTGGGCCTGCATCTGCCCGACCCGTTTGGCCTCGCGCCGCAGCTCGACCGCCGCTGCAGCAGGGGCACGTCCCGCATCCAGCTTGAACACCTGAACCGTCTCAGCCGTGCTCCGCGCGAGACCCTCCAGCGACTGGGCCGACGCAGCGATCTCCTCGACCAGCGCGGCATTCTGCTGCGTGATGGTGTCCATTTGCGAGATCGCGGCGTTGATTTGCGAAATGCCGCTGAGCTGTTCCTGTGAGGCATGGGTGATCTCGTCCACCAGGGCATTGACGCGACGCACGCCGTCGACCGTCTGCGCGATGGTCTGGCGCGCCGCCTCGGTCTTCTGGGCACCGAGGGCCACTTCGGAGGCCGAGTTTTCGATCAGCGTCTTGATTTCCTTGGCCGCCGACAGCGTGCGCTGGGCCAACGACCGGACCTCGCCCGCCACCACGGCAAAGCCCCGGCCCTGTTCGCCGGCGCGTGCGGCTTCCACTGCTGCGTTCAGGGCCAGGATGTTGGTCTGGAAGGCGATGCTGTCGATCACCTGCGTGATCTCGCCAATCCGCTGTGACGCTTCCCGTATCGACTTCATGGTGGCATCCACCTCGCCCACGGCAACACTGCCCCGCTCGGACACCCGCAGCACCTCGGCCGACAGCTGGCTGGCCTGCGCCGCGGAATCGGACGACTGGCGGACCGTGCCCGTGATCTCTTCCATGGAGGCCGCCGTCTGCTCCAGGTTGCTGGCCTGCGCCTCGGTGCGCTGCGACAGGTCCAGGTTGCCCTGTGCAATCTCCGACGTGCTGTGCACCATCTCGCCACTCTGGTCGCGCGCATCCCTGACGATGGACCGGAGGTTGACGCTGAGCTGGCCCAGCGCGGTCTGGAGGTCTCCCACCTGATCGTTGCGTTCGCGAACGACCGCATGGGTCAGGTCCCCGGCGGCCAGCCGGTTGGCGGCGAGCACCAGATCGTCCAGCGGCTTGATGTTCTGGCGACGAAGGTAGAACCACGCCAGGACAAGCGCGAGGCCTTTGGCCAAGCCGTCAGCAGGCAGGGCCAGACCGGACTCGGCCGGCAGCAGAGCGGACATCAGAGGACCGACCAGCAGCAGGGCCAACAACGTGAGGAACAACTTGGCCGACATGCCAGGGCGTGTGGCCTCCACCAGACGGCCCAGCAGCGTGCGCTTGACCAGCCGCCCGGCCTTGAGGGCGTGCACCTGCCGGCCTTGCTGCTTTTCCTCGCGCATGCGGGCGTACAGCGTCTCGGCGGCGTTGATCTGTTCACGCGTGGCCTCGGTGCGCACGGACATGTAGCCGACCGGGCGACCGTTCTCGAGCAGCGGCGTCGCATTGGCCATCACCCAGTAGTAGTCACCGTTCTTGCGCCGGTTCTTGACCGGTGCCGACCACGGGCGTCCCGAGGCAATGGTGGCCCACATGTCGCGGAACGCCTCCTCCGGCATGTCGGGGTGGCGGATCAGGTTGTGTGGTTGCCCCAGCAGTTCAGCCCGCTCAAAGCCGCTCACCGCGATGAAGGCCGGGTTGCAATAGAGGATCCGTCCTTTGTCGTCCGTGGTCGACACCAGCGTCTGGCCTTTGGGGAACGGAAATTCCTGGGTGGAAACAGGCAGGTTGGTACGCATTTTGTTTGTCCCTCCGAGTGGATGCCAACTGGAAACCGGCCCCGCCATGAACCCCGAAAACGGCCCATGACCGAACACGGTGGAGAAGTTAATGGACGGCGCCGCCGCTGGCTGTAAGGGGTTCTCGACGGAATGCGTAGGGGCTGAACGACACCCGGGGCGAGAGGCGCAATCAGACCCTGGACTTGCAGGAAACCGGCAAACTGCAAGCCGACCTGGCTGACGAAACGCTGACCAACCGATGTCGCCGCACAGTCTCATGCGTTTGCCAGGCATGGCGCCCCAAAAAAAAGCCCAGCCAGAGCTGGGCCAGAACTGATGGGCTTCTGAGGCTTATTCGCGAGCGGCCTGCCAGCGCCTGAGCAGCAAGGCATTGGCGATCACGCTCACGCTGCTCAAGGCCATGGCTGCACCGGCAACCATGGGGTTGAGCAGACCCATGGCTGCCAGGGGAATGCCCACCACGTTGTAGGCGAAGGCCCAGAACAGGTTCTGGCGGATCTTGCCGTACGTTCGGCGCGAGATGTCGATGGCATCGGCAATGAGCGCAGGGTCGCCTCGCATCAGGGTGATACCTGCTGCGTGCATGGCCACATCGGTTCCCGTGGACATGGCCATGCCAACGTCGGCCGCCGCCAGCGCGGGCGCATCATTGATGCCGTCGCCCACCATCGCCACACGGTCGCCGTTGCGACGGATCTCGGCCACGATGTCGGCCTTGTCAGAGGGCAGCACTTCGGCGCGGATACGGTCCAGATTGAGCGCGCGTCCGACGGCCTGGGCGCTGCCCAGGTTGTCGCCTGTCACCAGCACCGTCTGGATGTTCAATGCCTTGAGTTGCTGGATGGCCTGCAGCGCAGTGGGTTTGAGTTCGTCGCCAAAGGCCAGAAGTCCCATCAGACGGGGCTCGTCGGTCAGATCGGCCAGCCAGGAGACGGTCCGCCCCTGATCCTGCAGTTGCTTCGCGCGCGCTTCCAGGGCGGAAAGATCGATGTTGAGCTCGGTCATGTAGCGCGTGCTGCCCAGTCGAAGATCACGGCCCTTGACCTGGGCCCGGACGCCACGTCCGGAGACGGCCGTGACCGCATGTGCGACCGGAACCGCGACGGCCTTTTCTCGAGCCAGGTTCAGCACCGCCTTGGCCAGGGGGTGTTCGCTGCCGTTCTGGATGGCGGCAGCGAAAGGCAGCAGCTGGTTCTCATAGCCAGCGACGGCTTCGAGCGCCACCAGGGTCGGCTTGCCCTGGGTCAGCGTGCCGGTCTTGTCGAATGCCACCGTATCGATCTTGTGGGCCACTTCAAGTGCCTCGGCATCCTTGATCAGAATGCCGCGGCGGGCAGCCACACCGGTGCCTGCCATGATGGCGGTCGGCGTTGCGAGGCCCAACGCACAGGGACAGGCGATCACCAGCACGGCAACGGCATTCAGGATGGCCTGCTCCCAATTGCCCGTGAAGATCCCCCAGCCCAGCAGCGTCAACAGCGCGAGGCCCAGAACGACCGGCACAAAAACCGCGCTCACCCGATCGACCATGCGTTGGATGGGCGCCTTCTTGGCCTGAGCGGACTCCACGAGACGAACGATGCGCGACAACGTGGACTCTGCCCCGATGGCGGTGGTTCGCACCAGGAGCAGGCCCTCGGCGTTGACGGCGCCGCCGGTGACTGCGTCGCCCGGGTGTTTGGCCACGGGCAGGCTTTCGCCCGTGATCAGGGATTCATCCACTTCGCTCGCTCCCTCGGTGACGGTGCCATCCACGGGGATGCGCTCTCCAGGGCGAACCACCACCACATCACCCACTTTCACCTGGGCCAGGGGCAAGTCTTTGTCGCCGCTGTCCGTGCGCACTCGCGCCACTTCGGGACGCAAGGCATTGAGCGCCTGGATCGCGGCGGTCGTCTGGCGCTTGGCACGTGCTTCCAGCCATTTGCCCAGCAACACCAGCGTGATGATCACGGCCGAGGCTTCAAAGTAGAGGTGCGGTGTCCCATGCAGGGCGTGCTTGAACAGCAGATAGACACTCAGACCGTAGCCGGCCGAGGTACCCAGTGCCACCAGCAGGTCCATGTTGCCGGCTCCGGCTCGAACCGCCTTCCATCCGGCGCGGTAGAAGCGTGCGCCCAGCCAGAACTGAACCGGCGTGGCCAACAGCCACTGGGTCCATCCGTCCAAAGACCAGTCCTGCCCAAGCAGCATGCCGATCATCGGCAGGATCAGGGGGAAAGTCAGAAACGCCGATACCGCGACCGGCCACCAGGGTTCACCCTTGGCGGTGGGGCGAGCATGGGTGCTGCCATGTGCCACCAGCGCCTTGTAGCCGGCTCGGTCGACCGCCGCAATGAGCTGCTCGGCCGAGGTGGCGTGAAACCGGACCTGGGCCCGCTCGGTGGCCAGGTTGACTTCGGCGGCGGTGACGCCCGGCACCCGCTTCAAGGCCTTCTCGACGCGGCCCACGCAGGAGGCACAGGTCATGCCTTCGATCTGCAGTTCGAGGGTGTCCTCCTGCACGTTGTAGCCCGCACGCTCCACGGCCTGGGTCAGCGAAGGCAGGCTCACGTTGGAAGCCGTCACCACCGAGGCGCTTTCGGTGGCGAGGTTGACGGTGACTTCCTGTACGCCCGGAACGGATTTCAGGGCCTTCTCGACACGCCCGACACACGAGGCACAGGTCATGCCCAGGATCGGAAGCTGCAGCGAAGCGACAGAGAGGTTGGAGGGCAGCGAGAGGCTGCTGGCGGATGGTTTCACGGAACTCTCCTGGGGTGGTGGGTGGGGTGGGGACTGTCAACGTTGACGTGGTGCCAAGGTCAAGCGCTGAGACCCAGTGGTTGACGGTGCGATCCCAGGGCTTGAGTGGCCCAGACCAGACCCTGGCAGTCCAGGACGATGTCGCCGGACTCCAGATCGAATTCGATGGTCCGGCCGAGGGGTTGCGACCGCCAAACACGTAAAGGGAAGTCTTGACCCTGACGCAGCGGGAAGGTCAAACCGCCTGGCCTGGTGTTGCCCTTGTCGCTGTGGCAACGCCCAGACTGGGCATCCCTCAACTTTTTCAGGAGTGCGACATGCATGAATTTCAGCTACCCGACATGACCTGCGGGCATTGCGCCGGCATGGTGGGGCAAACCTTGCATCTGGCCGACCCCGCGTGCAAGTTCCAGGTAGACCTGGCGTCCCGCAAGGTCACCGTACAGAGCGACGAGAGCCGCGATTTGCTGGTCGAAGCGCTGACGGAGGCGGGCTACCCTCCGGCCTGAGGCCTTAGACCCTCAATCGGCCATGGTTTCTTGACCTTGACACGGTGGCAAGGACCACAGTGCCTCGCCACCGTGTATTTTTTTCGCAGGAGAGCTTTCATGCCCCAGCTCATGAACATTGGCGAAGCGGCCAGGGCAGCCGGCGTTTCGCCCAAGATGATCCGCCACTACGAGCAGACGGGCCTGTTGCCACAGGCCGACCGCAGCGAATCGGGATACCGCCTGTACGGCGAACGCGAAATTTCCGTGCTCAGGTTCATCCGGCAGTCGCGCCGCCTGGGATTTTCGATGCCACAAATCGCTGACCTGATTGGCCAATGGGGTGACAACCACCGAACCAGCCGCCAGGTGAAGGCCATCGCCGAGCGGCATCTGGCCGACCTGGAAGAAAAACTCCAGGAGATCGCTGAAATGAAGGCTGGGCTGGAACAGCTGGTGAGAGCCTGCGCAGGCGACGACCATTCGCATTGCGCCATCCTGGACAACCTGGCGGCTGAGAGCCCTCAGGCTCCGCGCCACGAAGCGCGTTTCGTCAAGCCCCGTCGCCGTCAGGATGCGGGCGATGGCTCGGGACGCTCGGCCAAACCGACACCGTCCTCCGGCCATGTCGACCTGATGGTCTGGATGCGGGGCGTTCAGCCGCACCACCACCACCCTTGAGACACGTGGCCGCAGGCCGTTGTGCAATCCGCTTGAGACAAGCCCGGATGACGGGGTAGTTGTCCATGGGCCACTTCAGATAGGCGGTCCCGTTCAGCACGGCAAGGGCGTCCACATCGGCGACGCTGAAGTTACTGCATCCGGTCCATCATCATGCGCATCATGGTTTCCATCATCTCCATGCGCTTCTCCATCATCTGGTGGCGCTGAGCCATTTCACCCATCATGCCGCCTGGCATCGTCGACATGCCCGACGACATCTGAGGCGCAACCCCTGCTTGCCCGGCGCCCATGGACATCATGTTCATGCCCGCGCTCATCACTTTCATGTGCTCTGCCATCAAGGCTTGGCGTTCCTGGGGCGTTTGGGCACGTGCAAGCTTCTCTCGCATGGCCTTCATCTCTGCCATCTGTCTGTCCATGGCGCCCATCCGGTCCGCCGGAGGCACCGCCGACGGCGCCGGTGCCGGGCTGACCGTTGCAGGTGGTGCACCGGCAGGGTGGTGCTGGGTGTGATCCTGGGTGGCTTGCGCCAGGGCGGCGGTACCCGACATGGCCACGATGGTGGCCATTCCGAAGCGTGCAAACGTTTTCATTTCAATCTCCTTTGAACCATTGACCCCCGATTTGGGACATCACACAACGGCGTCGCCACCACAGATGGAGGGAAGCAGCGCTGTGCAGGTTCAATGTAGAGAAAGGGTCGCTCGCCGACCATGACCGGAAGGTGACAAAGTGGTCATAAAGGGGTTGGGAATTTGACCTGGATCAATGCCTGGCGCATCACCTGCGCACCAGCTCGATCTGGGTGATGGTCATCTTGCCCGACTCCTGGACCACGAGGAATCGGACTTTGTCGCCCTCGCGGACCTGATCCAGCATGGCCTTGTCGCCGGCATGGAAGACCATGGTCATGGGAGGCATGTCCATGTGTTTGATCTCACCGTGCCTGATGGTCAGTTTGCCCGTCCCTTTGTCGACCTTGCGGATTTCCCCATCGGTCAGGGTGGGCGCTTGCGCATTGGCCATTTTTCCGTGATCCATGTGCATTTGTTGTGCCCCAACCGGCGCAAACAACGTTGCGCCAACGATGGCTGCAGCAGCACCAACGTGCCTGAGCGTTGTCATGAGGGGACTCCTTGAATCAAGAGGCCGTAGCGACGCCATTACCTGGCCACCACGCGGATTTTTCCCACCATGCCGGCTTCATAGTGACCCGGCAGCAGACAACCGAAATCGAACTCGCCCACGCGGTTGAAGTTCCATACGATCTCGCCCTTTTTTCCTGGCGCCACGTGTGCCATGTAAGGCTCGTCGTGCTCCATGCCGGGAAACTTTTTCATCAAGACGGCATGTTCATCGAGCTCCTTTTTTGTTCCAAGAACAAACTCGTGCATGATTTTTCCGTTGTTGGTGTGGACGAAACGCACGGTCTCGCCTTGCTTGACCTCCACCAGGTCAGGGGTGAAGCGCATGTTGTCGGACATCTTGATCTCGATGGTTCGAATGCCGGGCTTTGCAGTGCCGGCAATGCCCCACGGCTTCTGCTCCATCTTCACGGGTCCGGCTTTTTTGTGTTCTTCGTTGCCGTGGGCGAACGACGCCGAGGCAGACAGTGCAACAAGGCCCATGGCGATGATCTGGACAGCTTTCATTTGAGTTTCCTGGGTGGATGTTGGGATGAACACCGGCTCAGTGCGCGGAATGTTTGCCGGCCGGCTTGACTGCCGAGGCAGAGGCTGGCGCAGGGTTGGAGGTGACCGGCCGGTTGGCGGTAGGGGTCTGGCCCTTCCATTCGTAGGCCACGGTACCCTCAGGGTATTTGTAGTGGCCCGGGTCGCTGTAGTCGCCAGGCTTCTGGTCCTTGCGAACCTTGAAGACGGTGAACATCCCGCCCATCTCCAGCGGGCCGAACTGCCCTGTTCCGGTCATCATGGGAGCCGTGTTGTCGGGGATGGGCATCTGCATCTCCCCCATATCGGCCATGCCGCGTTCACCCATCATCATGTAGTCGGG
>CALRLO020000037.1:0-39745 GCA_943368755.1 Synechococcus sp. UW140
TCGGCCACGATGGCCAGGCCCAGGCCGCTTCCGGTCTGGGCGCCAGCGTGCGCCCGCGCAAACCGCGCCAGCACGCGCTCGCGATCGGCTGCCGCTATGCCCGGGCCCTGGTCGCTGACGCGCAGCCGTGGCCGCCCCTGGTCCAGGTCCACCGCCACCCGCACCAGACCGCCGGGCGGGCTGTACTTGAGCGCGTTGTCCACCAGGTTGTCGATCAGCATGCGCAGCGCCGTGGCATCGCCCGCCACCCGCACCGGTGAAGGGGCCACCAGGTCCAGTTCGCTGCCACGCTGGGCCGCCACCACGGCCAGGTCCATCAACGATTCGGTGGCCAGAGTCCCAAGGTCCAGCATGTCCTGCGTGTGGGTGCCTGCGCGGGAATTCTCCAGCCGCGCCAGCGCCAGCAGCTGGTCCACCAGCCGGGAGAGCCGGACCAGCCCCTGGTCGAGCCGGCGCTGCGCCGCCAGCCGTGCAGCGCCGTCGGGCGCGCGCATCAGGTTGTCGCACTGCAAGCGCACGGCAGCCAGCGGCGTGCGCAACTGGTGGGCGGCATCGCCGATGAAATGGCGGTGGGCATCCAGGCTGTCCTGCAGGCGTTGCAACAGGCCATTGATGGCGGCCAGCGGCTGCTGCAGCTCGGCCGGCGCATCGGGCAGGGCGATGGGGGTGAGCGCATCGGCGTCCCGCCGGGCGAGTTCGGCCTGCAGCCGGCGCAAGGGCGCCAGCGCGGTGTGCACCGCAAACCAGACCAGCCCCAGCATCAGCCCCAGCACGGCCGCAAAGGGCAGCATCACCCGCACCGCCGCACCCCAGACGATCTCGCGGCGCAGCGAACGCGGCTGCGTGACCTGCACGGTGCGCTGCTCGCTGCGCAAGGTGAACACCCGCAACCAGACCTCTTCGAGCTCGGGGTCGCCGTCCTCGTCCTGGCGGCTGAGCTGGCGCGAGAAACCCAGCGTGGTGTTGACCGGGATGCGGAACTGGTCGCCCGAGCGGTACAGGACCTTGCCGGCGGCATCGAGCACCTGCACGCTCAGGTGGGCCGCCGGGTCGTCGACCAGCGGCACGTCGAGGCGGTTGAAATCGTGGTCGATCAGCACCCGAGCCACCTGCTCCAGCTGGTAGTCCAGCAGCTCGCGCGTCTGGTCGGTCACGAGCCAGCCCACCGAGGCCGCGAGCGCCAGGCCGAGCAGCAGGCCCCCCGCCAGGAGCCGCACCATCAGGCGGCGCACCAGAGAGATGGCAGGCGGTGGAGGCTTCATTCGCGCGCCACGAAGTAACCGACCCCGCGGATGTTCAGGATGCGCTCGGCGCCGAGCTTGCGCCTCAGGTTGTGGATGTGGACTTCGAGTGCGTTGCTGCTGACTTCCTCACCCCAGCCCAGCAGACGATCCTCCAGCTGCGCACGCGACAGGGGCATGCCGGGCCGGCGCATCAGCAGCTCCAGCAGGCCCAGCTCGCGCGCCGACAGGGCCACCGGCTTGCCTTCCAGGCGCACCTCGCGGCTCGCGGTGTCGAGCTCGAGTCCGGCGGCGCGCATCACCGGTGCGGAGCGGCCATCCTTGCGCCGGCGTACGGCGCGCAGCCGCGCTGACAGCTCATCAAGGTGGAAGGGTTTGAGCACGTAGTCGTCGGCCCCGGCATCCAGCCCCGCAATGCGTTCGGACACGGCGTCGCGCGCGGTGATCAGCAGCACCGGCACATCACGGAACTCGGTGGGTGCCTCCTGGCGCAGGGCGCGCAGCACCGACAGGCCGTCGCGACGCGGCAAACCCAGGTCCAGCAGGACGGCACCATAAGGCTCGGTGCTGGCAGCGGTGAGGCCGATCTCTCCATCGCGTACCCAGTCGACACGCCAGCCCAGGCTGGTCAGCCCGTCACGCACTTCAGCGCCCAGCATGGCGTCGTCCTCGACCAGCAGCACCCTCATTCAGGTCACTCCAACAAAAAAACCGCACGCGGGCGCAACCCGCATGCGGTCTGGTGACTGGGGCCGTGTCAGGCGGCCGGCTTGGCAGCGGCCTTCTTCTTGGCGACTTTCTTCTTGACCACCTTCTTGGATGGCTCGGTGGCCGGTGTCGCCGTGTTGGTGGCGGCCTTGTCGGCAGCAGCAGCAGGAACGGCCGGGGTTGCAGGCTTGGCGGCCGTCCCGATGCCCGGTGC
The DNA here is from genome assembly GCA_943368755.1 of Synechococcus sp. UW140. Classification (GTDB taxonomy): domain Bacteria; phylum Pseudomonadota; class Gammaproteobacteria; order Burkholderiales; family Burkholderiaceae_C; genus Hydrogenophaga. The sequence goes on from CALRLO020000037.1 coordinate 2,164, forward strand.
CGGGGTGGCTGGCATCGCGGGTGTGGCCGCTGCGGTGGCGGCCGCCTTGGGTGCGGGGGTCGCGGCGGGGGCGGCTGTCTGCGCCAGCGCGGCGCCGGCGAGGCCGACACCCAGCAGGGTGGTCAGTGCAAGGGAACGGAAACTCGAAGCCATGTTGGTGTCCTTTCAGTGTCGGGCCCCTCAAAGGAAGGGCCTGGAGGCACTGTAGGAAGGCCGGCTTAATCCGCACTTAAGACCCCGCGGCGCACCTCAGGACATGGCGCGCCGCAGTTCGTCGCGGCGCTGGGCGATGGCGTCGGTGTCCAGCGCGTCCTCGGCGTGTGCGAGGTAGGTGTCGAGATCGGCCACGGCACGCTGGGTCTGACCCAGCTCGGCCAGGGCCAGGCCCCGGTCGCGCCGCTCGGCCCATGCTTCGGGCTGCAGGATCACGAGGCGGTCGAGCACGGCGACCGAGCGTGCCCAGTCTTCCTGGGCCCGGTGGATCTCCTTGAGGTTGCGCAGCATGCGCGCGAGCACCTCGCGCGGTGGCGCCGACTGCAGGTACAGACCCACCGGCACGTCAAAATCGTCCACCAGGCCATTGCGCCGCTTGTAGGGCTCCAGCCGTTCCGACAGGTCTTCACGGCTCAGCGACTGGCCGGTGAAGGGGTCAATCACCACCTGCCCCTTGGGCAGGTTGACCTTGACCATGAAGTGGCCGGGAAAGTTGACGCCACGGGCCGACAGGCCCAGTCCCTGGGCCAGCTCCAGCCAGAGCACCGCGAGTGTGATGGGTATGCCGCGGCGCGTGCGAAGCACCACGTTGATGTGGCTGTTGTCGGGGTCGTAGTAGTGGTTGACGTTGCCGCCGAACCCCATGTCGCGAAAGAAGAACTGGTTGAGCGTGCGCAGCTTCTGCAGCGGTGCGGCGTCGCTGGGCAGGCGGCGTTTGAGGCGGCCCAGCAGCTGATCCACATCGCCCAGCACCTGCTGCACGTCAAGGTCGGGGTACTCGTCCTGCGCAATGGCGATCGCCGCCTCCAGCAGCGGAATCTGGCCATCCTCGTCGCCCACCAGGGCGGCAAAGTACTCCAGGGGGGTCGGTAAGCGGAATTCCAGCATGGCGGACAGGTGGTGGCTTGGCGCCTACTTTCTCACAAAAGCGCGCAAATGGGTGCCCGCCATGAGCAGCACCACGAAGTACAGCACGGCGGCCCCCACCACCACCAGCGCCAGCTCCAGCACCCGGCGCCCCGCGCGGGTTGCACCCTCGAGCCAGGGCAGCGCACTGTTGGCCCAGAGCAGGAACACGGCGAGCACCGCACTGGCGGCCACCACCTGCAGACCAAAACGCCACCAGCCCGGTGAAGGCCGGTAGGTGCCCCGGCGCACCAGCCCGATCAGCAGCCACAGGGCATTGAGCAGCGCCCCCAGACCGATGGCCAGCGCCAGCCCGGCGTGCGCCAGGTGCGGCACCAGCACCACGTTGAGCGCCTGGGTGAACAGCAGCACCACGATGGCAATCTTGACCGGCGTGCGGATGTCCTGGCTGGCGTAGTAGCCAGGCGCGAGCACCTTGATGGCCACCAGCCCCAGCAGGCCGGCGCCGTAACCCATGAGGGCCAGTGCGGTCTGACGCACGTCTGCCGCGCCAAAGGCCCCGTAGTGGTAGAGCACGGCCACCAGCGGCTGCGCAAACGTGAGCAGCGCCACCGCACAGGGCACCGCCAGCAGCACCACCAGGCGCAGGCCCCAGTCCAGCAGGCCGCTGTAGCGGTCGGCGTCATCGGCCGCCTTGGCCGCCGCCAGCTGCGGCAGCAACACCACGCCCAGCGCCACACCCAGCATGGCGGTGGGAAATTCCATCAGGCGGTCGGCGTAGGTCAGCCAGCTCACGCTGCCCACCCCCAGGTGCGAGGCAATCTGGGTGTTGATCAGCAGCGAGACCTGGGCCACGCTCACGCCCAGCAACGCGGGCAGCATCAGCGTGGCCACCCGCCGGGTGCCGGGGTGGTTCCAGGCCTCTTTCAGGGCGGACCAGCGCCAGCGCACGCGCGGCAGCAGCCCCAGCGATCGCAGCGCGGGAATCTGCACACCCAGTTGCAGCGCACCACCCAGCATCACGCCGGCGGCCATGGCATAGATGGGCGGCCAGCCCTGTTGGGCGAACCACGGCGCGCCCCACGCGGCGGCGGCGATCATGGCCACGTTGAGCAGCACCGGCGTGGCGGCCGGCACCGCAAACCGCTTCCAGGTGTTGAGGATGCCCGCCGCCAGCGCCACCAGCGACATGAAGGCGATGTAGGGGAACATCCATCGGGTGAGCACCACGGCGGTGTCGAAACCCTCACCGAGGCCGCTGGCCATGGCCCAGACCAGCACCGGCGCCGCCGCCACGCCCAGCACGCTGGTGGCCAGCAGTGCCCACGCGAGCACGGTGGCAATCTGGTCGATCAGCACCTTGGTGGCGGCCTCGCCGTCCTTTTCCCTGGCGGCCGCCAGCACCGGCACGAAGGCCTGGCTGAAGGCGCCTTCGGCGAACAGGCGGCGCAGCAGGTTGGGGATGCGGAACGCGACATTGAAGGCGTCGGTCATGGCGCTGGCGCCAAACGTGGCCGCCATGAGCAGCTCGCGCACCAGCCCGGTGATGCGCGATGCAAGGGTGAGCAGGGAGATGAGCGAGGCGGCTTTGAACAGTGACACACCACGAGTTTAGACGCCCCCTGCCGACGGGTTTTCGGGCAACTCCGTAAAATCTAAGTGTGCACACCATTCTGAACGCCGACCTGCATTGCCATTCCGTGGTTTCGGATGGCACGCTCACACCCGAGGAACTGGCCCCGCGCGCCGCCGCCAACGGGGTGGAACTGTGGGCCCTGACCGACCACGACGAGATCGGTGGCCAGCACCGCGCCGCCGCCGCCGCCAGGGCCGCCGGCATGCGCTACCTGACCGGCACCGAGATCTCCGTCACCTTCGCCGACTTGACCGTGCACATCGTGGGCCTGGGTTTTGACCCCGACCACCCTGCGCTGGTACAAGGTCTGGCGCGTACACGCGGCGGGCGTGAAGCGCGCGCCCGAGAAATGTCCGAGGGCCTGGCCCAGGTGGGCATCAAGGGCGCCTATGAGGGTGCGCTGAAGTACGTGGGCAACCCCGACCTGATATCGCGCACCCACTTCGCCCGCTTTCTCGTGGAGAGCGGCGTGTGCCGCGACACCAGCGAGGTGTTCCGCAAATACCTCACCGACGGCAAGCCCGGCTTCGTGCCCCACCGCTGGGCCACACTGGGCGACTCGGTGCGCTGGATCCGCGAAGCCGGCGGTGTGGCCGTGATCGCCCACCCGGGCCGCTACGACCACCGCAACGCCACCCGCGAGTACGCGCTGTTCAACGAGTTCAAGGAACACGGCGGCCAGGCCGTGGAAGTGGTGACGGGCAGCCACACCGCGGCCGAGTTCGTGAAGTACGCCGACATGGCGGTGGAGTTCGGTCTGGCCGCCTCGCGCGGCAGCGACTTCCACAGCCCGGACGAGAGCCACACCGACCTGGGCAAGCTGCCTTACCTGGAGGGGCGGCTCACGCCCGTCTGGGAGTTGCTGGCCGACCGCATCATCCAGTGAGGCCATGACCATGGCCCACAACCGCCCGCTGCAGGGCATTGCCTTCCTGATCGCCGCCGTCGCCTGCTTCGCGATCCTGGACACCACCGTCAAATACGTGAGCGTGGTGGTGTCCGTGATGCTGGCCGTGTGGTTTCGCTACATGTTCCAGGCCCTGCTGCTCAGCGCCGTGATGCTGCCGCTGCGCGGGCGCTCCCTGCTGCGCACGGCCCACCCGCGTTTCCAGGTGCTGCGCGGCGCGCTGCTGCTGATGGTGAGCGCGCTGAGCTTCATCAGCCTGAGCCTGATGCCGGTGGCCGAGTTCACCGCCGTCATCATGATCTCGCCGCTCATGGTCACGCTGCTGGCGGCCGTGTTCCTCAAGGAGCCTGTGAGCCCCATGCGCTGGGTGCTGGTGGCGGGCGGGTTTGTCGGTGCGCTGGTGATCGTGCGGCCTGGCGGCGGGCTGCTGGGCTGGGCCACGCTGCTGCCCCTGTCGATGGTGCTGGCCTACGCCTCTTTCCAGATCCTCACCAGCAAGATGGCCCGCACCGAGGACCCTATGACCATGCACTTCTACACCGGCTGGACCGGCGCGCTGCTCATGACCGCCGCGCTGCCGCTGATCTGGCAGGCCATCCCGGACGTCCAGACCCTGCTGCTGCTGTGCCTGGTGGGGCTGATGGGCACGGTCGGTCACTTCCTGCTGATCCTGGCCTTTGCACGGGCGCCGGCCTCCACACTGTCGCCCTACCTCTACGCCCAGATTGCCTTTGCCATGTTGGGTGGCTGGCTGGTGTTCGACCACATGCCGGACCGCCCTGCCCTGATGGGCATGGCGCTGATCGCCGTGTGTGGCACCACGGCCGCCTGGCTGACGGCGCGGCAGAACCGCCTGCCGGTGGAGCCCCCCGAGGCCTGAGGCAACCGCCATGTCGCAGTACTTCGAAGTCCACCCCGAAAACCCGCAGCCGCGCCTGTTGAAACAGGCCGTGCAGCTGCTGGAGAAAGGCGGCGTGCTGGCCGTGCCCACCGACTCCAGCTACGCACTGGTCTGCCACCTGGACGACAAGGCCGCGGCCGACCGCCTGCGCCGCATCCGCCAGGTGGATGACCGCCACCACCTCACCGTGCTGTGCCGCGACCTGGGCGAGGTGTCGGCCTACGCCAAGGTGGACAACCGCCAGTACCGCCTGCTCAAGCTGGCCACCCCGGGGCCGTATACCTTCATCCTCGACGCCGGGCGCGACCTGCCCCGGCGCGTGAGCCACCCCTCGCGCAAGACCATCGGCCTGCGCATTCCCGCTCACCGCACGCTGCAGGCGCTGCTGGAGCAGCACGGTGCCGGCCTGCTGGCCACCACACTGATTCCGGCGGGCGAGACCGACCCGCTGAACGACGCGGCCGACATCCGCGAGCGCTACGAACACGAGCTGGCCGCCGTCATCGATGCCGGCGCCTGCGCGGCCCAGCCCACCACGGTGCTGGACCTCACGCCCATGGGCACAGGGGGCGAGCCGGAAATCATCCGCCTGGGCCAAGGGGAACTCGAGGCCATCGGTCTGGTGGCATGAAGCCCCCACGCTCCGCTGCTTCGCGGGTCGCTGCCCCCACGGGGGGCTGGCCGGCCTTGGGGCGGCCCGGCGGCCGGCCGCGCTCTGGGACAATACGCTGATGGACATAGCCCAGATCATCCAGACCGTCGCCATCTACGCGATCCCGGTCCTCTTCGCCATCACCGTGCACGAAGCCGCCCACGGCTACGCGGCGCGGCACTTTGGCGACAACACCGCCTACATGCTGGGCCGCATCACGCTCAACCCGGTCAAGCACATCGACCCGCTGGGCACCATCGCGATGCCGCTGCTGCTGTACTTCGCCACCGCGGGTGCGTTTCTGTTCGGCTACGCCAAACCGGTGCCGGTGCGCTTTGGCAACCTGCGCAACCCCAAGCGCGACATGATCTGGGTGGCCCTGGCCGGCCCCGGCGCCAACCTCGTGCAGGCCATCCTCTGGGTGGTGCTGGGCTACCTGCTGGTGGCGCTGGGGGTGGAAGAACGCTTCTTCCTGCAGATGTGCCGCGCCGGCCTGATGGTGAACCTCGTGATGTTTGCCTTCAACCTGTTCCCGCTGCCGCCGCTCGATGGCGGGCGCATCCTCGTGGGCCTGCTGCCCTGGCGCCAGGCCGAACTGGTCTCGCGCGTGGAGCCCTGGGGCTTCTTCATCGTCATGGCACTGGTCATCAGCGGCATCGTCAGCACTTACTGGCTGCGCCCGCTCATGGCCCTCACCAGCCAGCTGATCGAACTCCTGCTCACGCCCCTGCGGCTGATTCTTTTCTGATCCCACCATGAGCCCAACCCGCGTCCTCACCGGCATCACCACTTCGGGCACGCCCCACCTGGGCAACTATGTGGGCGCCATCCGCCCCACGGTGCGAGCCAGTCGCCTGCCGCATGTCGAGAGCTACTACTTCCTGGCCGACTACCACGCACTCATCAAGACCAGCGGCGACCCCGCTCGCGTGCAGCGCTCCACGCTGGAGATCGCGGCCACCTGGCTGGCCTGCGGTCTGGATCCCGAGAAGGTGACCTTCTACCGCCAGTCCGACATCCCCGAGATTCCCGAGCTGACCTGGTTCCTCACCTGCGTCTGCGGCAAGGGCCTGCTCAACCGCGCCCACGCCTACAAGGCCGCCGTGGACAGGAACACCGCCGCCGGTGCCGAGACCGACGATGGCGTGAGCGCGGGTCTTTTCATGTACCCGGTGCTGATGGCGGCCGACATCCTGATGTTCAACGCCCACCAGGTGCCGGTGGGCCGCGACCAGGTGCAGCACATCGAGATGGCGCGCGACATCGCCTCCAGCTTCAACCACCTCTACGGCGAACACTTCACGCTGCCCGAGGCCGCCATCGAGGAACACGTGGCCACCCTGCCCGGCCTGGATGGCCGCAAGATGAGCAAGAGCTACGACAACACCATCCCGCTGTTCACGCCGCGCGATCAGTTGAAGAAGCTCATCATGGGCATCCTGACCGACTCGCGTGCGCCCGGCGAACCCAAGAGCACCGAGGGCTCTGCCCTGTTCCAGCTCTACCAGGCCTTTGCCACGCCCGAGGAAACTGCCGCCCTGGCCCAGGCCTACGCCGACGGCATCGCATGGGGTGACGCCAAACAGGTGCTGTTCGAGCGCATCGACCGCGAAATCGCGCCGATGCGCGAGGTCTACGACAGGCTGATCAACAACCCCGCACAGATCGAGAAGACACTGAAGGCCGGTGCCGACAAGGCCCGCGCCATCGCAACGCCCTTCACCACCCGCCTGCGCCACGCCGTCGGCCTGCGCCCCCTGGACAGTGCCGCCACAGCCAAGACCACCAAAGCGGCCAAGGCCGGCGGACCCAGCTTCAAGCAGTACCGCGAGAAGGACGGGCAGTTCCATTTCAAGCTGCTCGACGCCAAGGGCAAGACCCTGCTGCAGAGCGCCGGCTTCGCCGACCCCAAGGCGGCCGCAGCCACCATCGAACGGCTCAAGCAGGAAGGCGCCGGTGCCCTGGCCGCGCTGGGCCAGCAGGTGAACCCCGACGGAGATGCGCAAGCAGACGACATCGCCAACGCGCTTCGCCACTTCATCGAGCAGCAGGACTGAGGCACCTGGCCTGCTACAATCGCGGGTTTCGTGACGACCGAATCGTAAAAGAACACCTCGGAAGGGTGGCAGAGTGGTCGAATGCGCCGGACTCGAAATCCGGTATACGGTTATACCGTATCGAGGGTTCGAATCCCTCCTCTTCCGCCAGCATGACAAGGCCCTCGCATTGCGAGGGCCTTTTCTATTGGGCAAAGCCCCAGTTCATGCGGGCTGTGGCGGGTTTTGGGTTTCTCTGCCCGCGCTCTCTGGCCTGTTTCTGAGGCCCATCTCGGAGGGGTTTCTCTGCGGGGCAGTTTTTCCGGTCCACTGTCGCATTTGGCACCGCGCTGGCTCCAAGCTAAATGGAGTGCCGCAGCACGTCCCTCGATTACTTGGCGACCTTGTCGAGCACCGCCCGTGGATCTGCCCCCATGGCATGGCACACATCGATGAATTCGATCACATCAAGGTGCCTTTCACCCGTCTCGAACTTCGAAACGAACGATTGCGGCCGCTGCAGCCTGTCCGCCAGTACGACCTGCGTGAGCCCCGCGCCCTGCCTTTCATTGACCAAGACTTCTCGGAGCTTTACGTATTTGGAGGAATGCAGTTGGCGTGACACATGATCACTTTGCATCCCCTTTCGGGATATACCAGTTTGGGATATTCTTTGACTCCATCCCCCACAGAGAGTCTTCCCATGCCATCCCCAAAGCATCTACTCACCCTATGCTTGGCACCGATCGTGTTAGCACCATCATTGGCCCTCGCCCAAGCGAAGAATGTGGCCTTCATCGCCGATCTTGAACGCCGGTTCGGCTCGCGGCTGATTTACCTGGGTGACTCGAACGGGCGAGAACTGGTCGCGAACTTCAACATTGACTGCCAAGCCCATGATGGACGCTACTTACCGTTGAAGAACCTGCTGCTCGTACGGATCTCCACCGAGGTCCCCAGCGCTCAGCTTCGAAACGAGATCCACACGCGCGGCGGCGACATACGCATCGTCGACGTTGGACGGCTGACGGACGGATCGGTCTTTCGGGTTAATGCACTCCAGATCTCCAAGTTTGGCGATGTCCAGCCGCTGAGTTTTTCGATAGATGCGGTCTACAACGCCTGCTTTGGGTCTTATGGGCCGATCTGGATGGGTGGTCGACCGTAGCTGCAATTTGGCCTTGGTGGCCTAACAAGCCGCCAAGCGACACGGGGTGCCATGGCACCCCGTTTACTTCAGACCGCCCACCGGCTGATCACCCCATCCCCAGCATCTCCCGCTGCGCCTGCCAGTCCATCGGAAACGGCACCGAGGTCAGCAGCCGGGTGGCATTGATCTCCATCGGCTGCTCCCCCTGCTCGATCGCCTGAACGATGTCGGGCGCCAGCAGCGCCACGTTGATCACCCGACTGACGTACTGCCGGTGGACTTTCTCCTGCTCGGCGATGGCCGCGATACCCTGCCCTCCGAACGTCAGGCGGTGCAGCCACACCTTGCCTTTGAGCATGAGTTCGACCAGCGTCGGATCCGGGCTGCGCAGTTTCAGACTGTCCGGCCCCTGAGCCCCGATCACGAGGCGCACCGCCAGCCCACAGCGCCTGCGCTCGGCCGGCACTTCGATCACCACCTCGCTGCTCTGGGCACCTTCCAGCGCCAGCCCGGCCCCGATCAGATCGACCCGGATGCACATCTGGGTGGGCCTGATCTCCACCTCGCTCACGCATCTGTGAAGGATTTGTTTGGGGTTGTGCTCCAAGGTGTGGATCAGGCGCTGGGCCTGCTTCAAGGTGTCGCTGGCCAGCTTGGCGTCGTGCCAGCCCACGGCATCCAGGACGTTGTTCTCGTTTTGCGCCCAGTTCACGATGGATTTGATGACCAGATGCTCGATTTCCCCGGCCGGCAGGCGGATCGGGTCTCCCGGGGCATCGGCTGGGGTCACGTAGTACCGGTAGCGTTTGTTGCCCTTGCGGGTGTGGGAGGGGATCAGCCTCCTGCCCTCCTCGTCCGTGAGTTTGCCGCTCAGCAGGCTGGGGTTGGCCGCGTTGGACTGGGTTTTGGTGCCCTGCCGGTTGGCCTCCAGGCGCTCCTGAACCGTCTTCCAGATCGCTTCCTCAACGATGGCTGGGTGTTGGCCGGGGTGGGCTTCTCCCCGGTGGGGGACCATCCCGGCGTAGATGGGGTTGCTCAGGATCCGGTGCAGGTGGCCCCGGCTGAACGGCTTGTTGCCCCCGAATCCCTCCCTTTTGTTCTCCCGCACCGCGGTCAGCCACCCCCGTTTGAGGATTTCCTCGCGGAGCTTGGTGACGCAGTTGAGCTGCAAATAGAGCTCGTAGATCTGCCGGATGCGGCTGGCGTGAGGTTCGTCGGGCTCCAGGCTTCGACCCTGGGGTTTGTAGCCGACGGGGGCCACGCCGCCCATCCACAAGCCTTTGCGCTTGGAGGCGGCGATCTTGTCCCGGATGCGTTCTCCCGTGACTTCCCGCTCGAACTGGGCAAATGAGAGCAGCACGTTCAAGGTCAGGCGACCCATGGATGTTGTGGTGTTGAACTGCTGGGTGACGGAGACGAACGACACCCCTTTGGCATCAAACAGCTCCACCAGCTTGGCGAAGTCGGCCAGGGAGCGGGTCAGGCGATCGACCTTGTAGACCACGATCACCTTGACCTTGCCGGCCTCGATATCGGCGATCAGGCGTTTCAAGGCGGGGCGCTCGACGTTGCCCCCTGAGAACCCCCCGTCGTCGTAGGCGGTGGGGTTCAGGGTCCAGCCCAGGCTTTTTTGGCTCAGGACGTAGGCCTCACAGGCTTCCCGCTGGGCGTGCAAGGAGTTGAAGTCCTGCTCGAGCCCCTCCTCCGAGGACTTGCGGGTGTAGATGGCGCAGGCCAGGGACGGGTTTTGGGCGTTACCGGGATGGTGGGTGGCTTTTTTCCCCATCAGCGTTTGACTCCGAAGAAGGCAGGGCCAGACCAGGGGGTGCCGGTAATGGCTCTCGCAATGGCGCTCAGGCTTTTGTAGGTCTGGCCGGCGTATTCGAACCCGACGCCCAGAACCAGGACCTCGTGGGTGCTTCCCTGCCACTCGCGCAGCAGCCGGGTACCCGGGCGCAAGGTGATGGCGGAACGGGCGCTTGCCAGGCGGTCTGAGGGTTTGAGGCCAACCCCCTCCATCTGGGCCTGCCAGAACAGGACCCGGCGCACGAGGCCGATTTGGAGTTTCGGTGGAGGCGCGTGATCGAACAGGGATTCCCAGCGCTTGTTGAGCACTGGCCGCTCGGCGGTGGCGATCTGCTCAACCAGGGTCATTTGGCCGCCACCTCCACGATGCGGTAGACGCGCTCGTCGCCCACCACCTGGCTCTGGACATTCAGGCCCAGGCGTTTGCGCAGAGAGCCGCTGAGCATGCCGCGCACGGTGTGGGGTTGCCAGCCGGTGAGCGCCATCATCTGGGCCAGGGTGGCCCCCGCGGCCGAGCGAAGCAGGGCAATCAGCTGGGATTGTTTGGTTTGAATGCGGGCGGATGTGACCGCAGGAGACGGAGCAGCGGGCGGCAGGGTCTTGCCAACGGGGCTGGACTTCACAGACGTTTGGCGAGCAGCGGGCTTCTTGGCTGGGGGCGAGGACTTGGACGGTTTGGGGCGAGGCTTGGGGGGTGATTTGGGGGACTTGATCGGTGCTTGGGTGCGTTTCATTCGGTGCTCCTGTGCCAGAACCGGCACGGGTCGCAGTAACGCTCTACATCACCCACGCTTCAAGTCATATCAGAAGTATCCGTGGTGAATGGTCATGATTGGCAGCGAGCGCTTGCATCAATCACGGGATTCGTCGATATGGCGCAGGCAGAAGATCGGCAACAGGTGCATCACTGGCCGGCTTGCTGGGGAGAGAGGCGGTTCTGCAGCGGTTACGGTCGCTCGTTGATCGCAGCCGAACGGTCGGAATGCAACGCGAACCAGCCAGCGAACAGGAGGTCCAGAGCGACCAGAGACTTAGCGGTCAGCAATGTCATGCGCCACAACGTGCCCTGTCTTGAGTCCCCCACAGGTGCTCCACCTTGGTGTCATTTGTGGCAAATATTTGCTCTGTCTTGCCAGAAGATGCTACCTTTAGCATCCATGTCATTTGATCAATCCTCGCTCAACCGACCCGGTTCCCCTATTGACAGCGCCATCAAGGCTGACCTTTCCCCAGAAATCAGCCTAGTCGCTGGCTGTGCACCATCCGTGCAGCGCCGCTGGGGCATCGACTCCACCGACTACCATCGGCTCTATCTGGCTTCGCATCACCTTTGGCTTCGCAATCCCCAGGCGCTCTATGGCGTCGAGAGCGCGTCGTTAGCCCCCGGCCGCGACGCCGTCCAGAAGGGCCGGCAATGACGCGCGGATCGATCTTCATCAGCCACGCCACGCCGGAGGACAACGGATTCGTCCGCTGGCTCGGCGCCCGTTTGGAGCTCGCAGGCTACTCCGTATGGCACGACCTCGGCCGCCTCAAGGGCGGCGACCAGTTCTGGGACAAGATCGAAGCAGCCATCCGAAGCGAGTCCTTTCGCTTCTTGGCCGTCGTGTCCACGGTCGCGGTGGACAAGCAGGGCGTCAAGGATGAATGGGCGGTTGCCCAGACCGTCGAAAAGTCCTTGCCGGGGTTTGTAATACCGCTGCGCTTGGACAAATACGATTTCTCGCTGCTGCCCATCGGCATCCACCGCAAGAACGTGATCGACTTCGCCAACGGCTGGCATACGGGCTTGGCCTCGCTGCTCGACACGTTGAATGATGCCAATGCGCCCAAGGTCGCAACCCCCGATCCGCGCTCAGCCAGGCACTGGCTCGCCGAGATGAAGGAAGGCGCAATCCTGCGCACCGAGACCAAAGAATCGCTGGACTCGACATGGCTCAATGTCGTCTCGCTGCCGCCGATCGAGACCGCCCGCATCTTGGGAGGCGAGCGGGAGATCAAAGTCACAGACATCAATCGGCGCATGCCATGGTTCGAGCATGAGGACCGCATCGTTGGTTTTGCCAAGGCATTCGAGCTCGTGTCCCTGATGTCGAAGTCGGTAATGCTCAAAGCCTCCACCGGCGTGGACTCGACCATGTTCGTTCAGAGTGGCGCCACCATCGGCGACAAGCATGTCGATGCGCGCGAGGCCCGCAAGCGCGTCGCCAACCTCGTACGGCAGGCATGGGAGCTCGCTATGGAGGCCAAGGGCCTCGGCGTCTTCGAGCAGGCGGGTGGGCGCAAGGTCTTCTACGTCACGCCGGAGCTCACTAACGGGCGCGGTGAAAAAGTGGCCTTCGTCGATGTCGATGGCCGCAAGCGCCGCAAAGGGCTCAACGGCCGCAGCGAGAAGAAGAAGGCCAATTGGTGCTACGCCGTGGGCATGGTGCCCCAGTTCGACGAGCCGTGGCGGATCGAGCTGCGTTCTACCATCGTCTTCACAGATGAAGACGGCAAGCCGTTCGACGTGCCGGCAAAGGCGCACCGGCTGCGCATGAGCTTCTGCCGCAGTTGGTGGAACGACCGTTGGCGTGGCTTCCTGCGAGCCTTCCTTGCGTTAGTTTCTGAGGGACAGCCCGAGATCAAGCTGCCCGTGGGTTCTGGGCGCGAGGTTGTCGTATCCGCCACGCCGATCATCTTCAGTTCGCCCGTGGGCCTATCCGACTTGGCGCCATCGATCGATGACGATCCCGTCGATGAGCCCGATGACAACTTGGGCGAGGCGGATGACTTCGACGACGAGGAGGTTTCGGCATGAGCCTCGAACTCAACCTCATAGAGATCGCCGAGCCCGAGCTGCTGTTCGGCTATGGGCAGTCCATGGAGCATCCCAAGGACGGGTTGCTACTGTATGGCCCCAAAGAGAGCCCTCAGGCGGGGTCGAAGCTGCGCATCGGCGTGGTCTCCACCAAGGAAGGCCTACGCCGCTACTCGGCCTGTGTCGCTCGCCTGGCCAAGCCCATCGCCCCGGCGCTGGCGGACAACCCCAACCACACCCTGTTTCCGGGCTTCCAAGCCCTGTTTGGCGTGGAGTGGCCCGCGAAGCCCGCGACATGGCTGGAAATCGATGCTTCCGAGCTCGCCAACGCGATCCGCATCGCCGACCGCCATCAAGCAATCCACAAGGCCGTCTCGCTCTACTCCGATGCCATCGCCAATCACTTGCGCGACGGCAGCGAATCGACCATCGACCTGTGGATGGCTGTGGTGCCCGAGGACGTCCATAAATATTGCCGCCCGCAGTCCAAGGTCGAGGCCAATCAAAAGCAGCGCTCCGACGTGCTGATGAACAAGGCGGCAGCGACCCGGCTGCTCAAGGCTCCGGGCCTGTTCGATGAAGACAACGTGTCGGCGGAGATTTACCTCTACGAGCTCGACTTCCACAACCAGCTCAAAGCCCGGCTTTTGGAGCACAAGGCTGCGGTGCAAGTGGTCCGCGAGACCACACTCGCCCCTGAAGAGTTCGTCCGCGACAACGGCATGCCGGGCCGAGGCCTCCAAGACTCGGCGACGCTTGCGTGGAACCTCGCCACGACCTGCTTCTTCAAGGCCGGCGGCAAGCCTTGGCAGCTTGCAGCTTCGCGCCCCGGCGTTTGCTATGTCGGCATCGTCTTCAAGAAGGATTCGTCGTCGGCCGAGCCAGGCAATGCCTGCTGCGGCGCTCAGATGTTCCTCGACTCCGGCGACGGCGTGGTGTTTCGCGGAGCAGTCGGCCCATGGCTCACCTCGACCAAGGACGACTTTCACCTCCCCAAAGAGAAGGCCAAGTCGCTGATGGCGATGGTCGTTGATGCTTATCGCAAGAACCATGGCGGCCTTGCTCCCAGGGAGCTTTTCATCCACGGCAAGACGCGCTTCTCGGCCGAGGAGTGGGAGGGCTTCAAGGAGACCGTTCCGCCCGAGACCAATGTGGTGTGTGTGCGCATCCGCCAGGACGCCGGCATGAAGCTGTATCGGCACGGCACGATGAACATCGCCCGAGGGGTGGGCTGGGTGAAGTCGCAGTGGATGGCGTATCTGTGGACCAAGGGATTTGTACCGAGGTTGCAAACCTACGCCGGCCGCGAGGTGCCCAACCCGCTCTCGATCGAGATATGCCGGGGCGTCGCCGACATCGAACAGGTCATGGCCGATGTGCTCGCCCTTACGAAGCTCAACTACAACGCGTGCATCTTTGGAGACGGCGTCCCGGTGACGCTGCGCTTCGCCGATGCCGTGGGGGAAATTTTGACAGCGGCTCCTCGCAAGAACGAGCTGCCGCCGCTGCCATTTAGGTATTACATATGAAGCATCGCCAAGCAAAAGCCATGGACATGCGCCGACTCGCGCAGGCCTGCCGTGCTTGCGCGTGCCAGAAGTGAGGACGACTTGAAACTTGAATCCATCGCCAAAGGTGCGCTGGTCTCCGTGGAGATCGAAGCCGGGCTGTCCGCGGGCTTCGACGATGGCGTGCAGCGATCGGTGCACGCGAACTGCAATCAAATGAAGTTCAAAAACCACGAGTTCGGCGAGTGAGACATGGAAAAGATCACGGTTCCGGCGCTGCCGACTGAGAAGGAGATGTGGAACCTCATCCAGTCTCACATCGATGATGTCGAGAGCGATTTCTCCAATGTGCTCGACCATGACGTATCTCACATTGATCAGCGTGCCCATGCCCACGATGTTCAAGTGACGGAGGTGAACATCACAAACTCGCAGATCGAGGTCGTCTACGACGTGGGATACAGCATCTACAACGGGTGCAAGGACATGGATGTCCAAGACGCGGTGGAGCGGCGTGTTTTCGGACACAAGACTGCCGGTGGCTGGACTTTCGACAAACACATCCCGCCACCAAAGCGCTCAACGGTCGATGAGTTCTAGGCGAGAAGGGAACCAAGAAGATGCCAAACATCCGATCCCGCTGACCAACCAACCGCGCCGCAAGGACCGCGTCGGGCCTGAGGTTCCGGGGAGCCGCCAGTGACGTCAAAAGCGCACCATTTAGTAGCGAGGCGTGGCTGGGTGGCGACTGCGCGCTGTGATTGGCGGGAATGGCTTGGAAATCGATATAAATGAGAGCAATTGTTACGCTCCACGCGCGAGGAGATCCCATGACGACGGACAACCAGGCCACCTCTACCCGTTACCAGTGGACTGATGACCTGCTGGAACGTGGGCAATATGCTCAATTCTTGACCGGCTATATCAACAGCAAATGTCCACCCGATCAGCGTGGAATGGTCATGGCCCTAGATGCACCTTGGGGATTAGGGAAAACGTTCTTCATAACGCACTGGGCAGAAGAGCTGAATAAATCAAAGCATCACGCCATTATTTTTGATGCCTGGAAGAATGACTCTGCTGAAGACCCAGTCATATCTTTCATGGCAGAGCTACGGCTTGGATTGATGCCATTTAATGAGAAACTACCCCACAGCGATGTCATAAAAGAAAAAATCAATCAGGCAAAAGTTAACCTCAGAAAAGCAATACTCCCTGTAGGCAAGGTTCTGGCAAAATCCGCTTTCAAATATTTGACAAAAACAAGCATTGAAGAGGTTTCCGACGCCATAAAAGATTCCACAGAAGGGGGCGAGAAAATAACTCAAAACATATCCAAAGCGGCAGAGGTTTCCCAAGAAGCACTTAACGCCGGGCTTGATTTATTTTTTGACCAGGCACTGGAGGGGCAGAAGGAAAGAAACAGAGCGATTGATGATTTTCAGAAAAGTCTTGAAGATCTACTTGGAACCATGCGTAATGAAGGTGTTATTGAGGGGCCACTTTACGTTTTCATTGATGAGTTGGACCGGTGTCGGCCTGATTACGCCATACGTCTGCTTGAGGGAATCAAGCACCTCTTCAACGTAAAGGGAGTTGCATTCGTTGTATCAACGAACATAGAGCAACTGTCCAAGGCGATTGGAGCGGTCTATGGGCTTCATTTCGATGGGCGTCAATATCTCAAGCGATTTTTTGATGTCGAATATGATCTACCAGCACCCACACCACTGAAGTACATAAGACTTTTACTAGAAAGCACCGATCTAAAAAATAAAACGCGCCAGATGGGGTTGGATGATCGGATATCCGATGGAGACCTATCCATTGAGAATGAAATTTCTATAATTGCAGAAAATATGCAACTAGATCTCAGGGCAATAGAGAGAGCAATAAGAATAACTGATGCCGCCGCCTCCAGCATTCCGAACACTCAGCATATTCTAATCATGTGGTTATTTTTTCTTGCGGCAGCAAAGGGGAAAAGTAGCGACGAATACAAAGAAATATCAAATGAATCCCCAAGAACATCAATAGGGAGCAATGTAGAAAAAATCATGCCAGGAAAAAAATCAATAGTAGGATTGAATTCGTCACCCGATAGCAATGGCATACATAGAATGAGAGTTCATGCATACGATCCTTTGGAAATACTACTAGAGATACATCAAATATCTATCCAACCACTAGAACACACTATTCAAAAATATCAAAACAATAGAGATCGCTCGGACAGCTATGAACAACATTTGCGATCTCAGCTTATTCGGTGGAATGGGCTTAATAGAAGTGGCAAACACCCTATCAGTCAATACCCAAAATTGATAGCGATGGCGGGACACATCGTGGGGTAATGGATTAAGTGGGCGTGCAGATGGATGCATTGGAAGAGGGTGCAGCATGAGCCACGCCGTACACGCCAAGGCGCACGAGCTGCTCCCGCTGTCGAAGCTGGTGGAGATGTTCAGCAGTGCCGATGCGGCCCTGAGGCTCTGAGCTTCCTTCTGCGCAAGCCCAACGGGCAGAGGGTGTTGGCGGACCGGGCCCACACGCTGCTGGCCCCGAAACGAGCGTGTGCGGAAGTTTGTGCAAACGGGCAAGCCAACGTCAGCGTACTGGTGGCAGATCGTAGCCACCCGTATCAACTGCGGTTACTCACCGCGGGATATCAGATCTGGTGAGCCATTTAACTCGGTGCGTCGCGCGCATGCGAGTTACTCAACTGCCGTTTTCTGCGAGATCTGCCGTTGAGGTTTACTCGCCTGAGAGGCCGCTATCAGCCTAGCCCCGACATGGCACCCCCACCCGGCAGGTGCGCAGCGATAGCTGGCTTTCGCGGCCGCGTCGTCAGGTCACGCTGTCTGCCAAACAGCGGTCATCGGGATACCTGCGCCTCGGCCGACCGGACGGCGGGTGTCAAGTGGACAGTTGACGTAGGCGCCACCCAGAATTGCTCTGCGTCATGGAGTTCTGCTGACACCGGGTGCGAATAGGTGTTGCCGACCCATTGCAGACAGACGGTGCCTGTGAAATGCAGGCGCTCAACGTTCGAGCTAACCGGTCAGCCATAACGGGTCAGGTTGGGCGAGGGGCTGGGCGTCACTTTCCGCGTGCAATGTCAATCTGCTGTTGAATGTAGGCTTCAAGCTGAGAAGCAGATTCGTCAATCTTGGATCTGAAGTCCTCGGTTTGGCGCATGAAGTCGCAATACTTCTTTAACGCGGCGTTCAGATCCTTCTCCAACTTCAACGAGTCGAGCCTCCTTCGCCAACTAGTGACAGGATCTGTGCGAACTGGCCACGGATACTTGGCGGCGAGCCAGTCAACGTAATCGCCAACAGAGCTTGTTGGACAACCGTTGCTCTTCGCCCATTGCTTACCTTCATCGGTGAACGCGAATGGCCATGCTTGAGCCGAGATGATTGCCTGCCGTCGGGACGTGGTCTGCGGCGCATCTGTCGCCAAGAAGTCGATCATCTTGTCTACGCGTTCTATAGTTTTGCTCATGTCGTTGTGAAGGTCAGCGATCATTGTCTGCCCCAATGAGGTTGCGACTTGACGCAGACGTGTGCATGCGCTTTGCATCGCCTCACGATGGTCGAAGAGTTTTGGTGCGCCCAGATACTTGATTGCGCGGTGAGAAATTTTGTCTCGACTACCAGTGGACCACCACATCGGCTTTAACCCTTCGAGGACTGAGCAGGCGTTCTGAAAGTAGAAGATCGCAAGTGAGTGCAGGATTCCCTCGTGACGCCGTCCTTGGTGATAGACGGTGTTTCGAAAGGCGTGAAGGTACTGAATGCTTTCAGCAACCTTGACTGGAATCATGGATGTGGCTCTAGCCAGGCGTACCTTTGCCTCGAAGCTTTGGCCCAGGGCAGCGGTCACGATCTTGGGATCAGTCTTGGGAGTGGAGTTGTGCCCCCACATCTCGTTTTCTCTCGCCTTCTCGCGTGCATGCCGGTGAAGGGTCAACTCGACGACATTGTCGATCAGCATCATGGCGAATCGATCGAAGTTGCGGTCGCGCACGGCAAGTTGATCAAGCGCGAGGTCAAGCTGGTCGATCTGGTCTGCGACGAACTGGAACATTCGTGACGCCTAACGTGGAAGTGAGCGGCCTGCGCGGCATTTCGCGCAGGTCCGCTCGGCTGCCAAGTTAGAAGGGAAGGTTAACGAGCCCCCTGTCATTTACTTTTTGGGGGAATGCTAGATTTGCTGGGTTTGAGAGACGGTGTATTCCCTGGTGTGGTCTTGTTATCACGGCGGCGCTGATCCGGCTTCCCAGTTGATTTCGCTATCTGGCTTTGGCCCTGGTTTAAGTGCCATGAATGCTCTCCTTTATGGGTTTA
This sequence comes from Synechococcus sp. UW140, assembly GCA_943368755.1. Classification (GTDB taxonomy): domain Bacteria; phylum Pseudomonadota; class Gammaproteobacteria; order Burkholderiales; family Burkholderiaceae_C; genus Hydrogenophaga. The sequence continues at coordinate 20,992 of CALRLO020000037.1, forward strand.
AAAAATTGTGCCAACAAAAATGGGCTAAGGCTACGCTGAACAAGCCGCCGAGATTTCCCGCACGCCACCGGGTGACGCAAGCATTCGGCAGTTTTGGCCTCTAGCGCCCCCCATTCGGAGCGTTCATGGGGCCTTGAGGCCCCGCCTTTTGCCCTTACGGGCGCACCTGTCCCTGCAGATGCCCTCGGCACAGGTAGATATTGGCCAGTGCCAACGCGGTGAACGCGCGCGTGGCGTTCTTCTGCAGGCCTCGGTATCGCACCTTGGTGAACCCCCACAGCCGCTTGACCACCGCAAAGACGTGCTCCACCCGGGCACGCACCCGCGACTTGTTGCGGTTCTTCACCCTCTGCACTTCGTCGACTTCGCCGGCGCGTCGCGTGCGCTGGTTGGTGAAGTCCTTGGCCTTGGGTGCCTTGCTCACTATCAACGCTTTCTGGCTGGCGTAGGCCGAGTCGCCATAGACCCGCTGCTCGTTGCCGTGCAGCAAATCAGGCAGTGGGTGCTTGTCGTGCACGTTAGCCGCCGTGACCACTGCGCTGTGGCTCAGCCCCGTTTGGCTGTCCACGCCGATGTGCAACTTCATGCCGAAGTACCACTGCTTTCCCTTGCGGGTCTGGTGCATTTCGGGGTCTCTGGCCTGCTCGGCATTCTTGGTGGAGCTGGGCGCGCCGATGATGGTGGCGTCCACGATGGTGCCGGTGTTGACCTTGATGCCGCGCGCCTGCAACTCCTGGCCCACGCGGGCGAACAGGGCTTGGCCTAACTGCTTGTCATTGAGCAGGCGGCGAAACCTGAGCATGGTGGTAGCGTCCGGCACGGGCTCGCAACCCAGGTCAATACCGACAAACCGGCGCAAGCTGGCACTGTCGTACAGGGCTTCCTCGCACGCCAGGTCGGCAAGGTTGAACCAGTGCTGGATGAAATGGATACGCAGCATGCGCTCCAGCCCGATGGGCGGGTGAAGCCCCCTTGAAAACCTGAGCCAGCCGGAAGTAGAGAATCCCTCTGTCAGGAGTCTCTACATGAAGAAGTCCCGATTCAGTGAAAGCCAGATAGTCGGCATCCTCAAGGAGGTCGAACTCGGCGCCAAGGTCAACGAGACGTGCAGGAAACACGGCATCAGCGAGCCGACGTACTACAAGTGGAAGAGCCAGTTCTCGGGCATGACCGTGCCGCACCTGTCGCAGCTGCGCGAGCTGCAGGATGAGAACGCCAAGCTCAAACGCATGTACGCGGACCTGGCGCTGATGCACCACGCCTTGAAGGATGTCGTTGAGCGAAAGCTCTGACCCCGGAGCGTCGTGAGGTGGTGGTGCAGGCGCTCATGGACGAGCACGGCATGAGCCAGCGCCGTGCCTGTCGCGCCAGCGGCATTGCCCGCTCCACGCTGCGCTACCGACACGTCGAGCGCGACGACTCCGGGGTTATCACCTTCATCCAGGCCTACATGGCGCTGAACCCGCGCCACGGCTTTGACCTGCTGTACGACAGCGCGCGCCACCAAAGCGCGCCCTGGGGCAAGACGGTGCTGCGTCGCGTGTACGGCGAGCTGCGACTGAACCTGCCTCGACGGGGCAAGAAGCGGCTGCCGGCGCGTATCCGCCAGCCGCTGCACGCCGCTGGACAGCCCAACCTGAGCTGGAGCTGCGACTTCATGGCCGATGCGCTCTGGTCGGGTCGGCGCTTTCGGACCTTCAACGTCATTGACGAGTTCAACCGCGAGGCGCTGCGCATCGAGGTCGACACCAGCTTGCCGGCTGCGCGGGTCATACGCGCGCTCAATGAGCTGGTGGAGGTGCGGGGTGCGCCGCTGTCCATTCGCCTGGACAACGGCCCGGAATTCATCGCCAATGCCCTGGCCCAGTGGGCACAGTCCAAGGGCATCGCCCTCAACCATATCCAGCCTGGCAAACCCACGCAGAACGCCTATGTCGAACGATTCAACAAGACCTACCGCACCGAGGTGCTGGACTGCTACGTCTTTGACAGCCTGCAGCAGGTACGCGATATGACCGCTGACTGGCTACACCGCTACAACCACCACCGACCACACGAAGCACTCGGGCGCATCCCGCCCGTCGAATACCGTGTGAAACAATTCCCCAACCTCTACTTCTGATTGGCACAGGAATTCGAGGGGGCTTCACGGGCGCCCGTTGCCAGCCTTTGGGTAGTGCGGTGCGATTTCTTCACACAGCGCCGCCCACGGCACCAGTTCATCCATGGTCTTGAGGAATTCGTCTCGCCGCGTGGGTTTGCGATGCTGCTCAAAGCCCGACTGCGCGTCGGCTGCCATGGCAAGGGTCTGCTGCTTCATGGCCCAGTAATTTACCCAGACGCAAAATCCAGCGGGGACTTTTTCAGCATTGCCCTAAGCCTATCCCCCATTCGGGTGATTCAACGCCCGCTTTCAAGCAAAGGCTCAAATATTCGCTACTGGCCGGTAGTGTGAGCTCGCGGTTTTTTCTGTCGCTGACCATGGTGCAGACCACCAGTCGCGTTGGATGGCGGCTACGTGACGCTGCACGTGGGTGGGTACTCCCGGCCAGGAGCGGCCATTAAGAAATTTGCCCAACAGCAACCTTTGAAGTGTGCGTCCCGGCGTCCGGTTTATTGAAGTTGTCATACTGACGTAGTCAAGACTTCCTTGCTGGCGAATGGATTCCCTATGCATAATGCGCGGATGGATATGCTTGGGCATGCTCCGCACGCTAGTAGCATAAAAAGTGCTGTCAGATTTTCTAGCAGTGAGCTCACCCAAAAGAGTTTGGCTGTAGGTTAACACTGCGCTCCAGGTGATGCTGCGCGATGAATCCGCTCAGCGCCGGTTATGTAAGACGTTAGGTGTCTTGAATTGCTCCAGTTGCCATCCGAAGACCTCAACCGATACGCGACGCTGTCCATCCAGTGGCTGAATGAAAATCAAGGACTGGTCAGCGTTGGAATATTTCTACTGACCCTTTTCCTCGGCTGGGCTAGCGGCATCTTCTCCGCACTGCGCCGCAAACCGAAGTTCATTATTGAACTCATCCCAGGGCCAACATTCGTCTGTGTCTATCCGACAGGTGATGAGTTCAACGGCCATGAAGTGCATCGAATCGGGTTTGCGCTCTACCTTTCGGTTGCGAACTGTGGCTCAGCAGCTTCAAGTGTGCATGCCGTCCACATTGGTTACCGCTGGAACTTGATTCCACTTTCTAGAAGCTGGTTCCGCAACACTTTGCTCAGGCATTGGCTTAAAGAACGTACCGCATCGCTCACAGACTTCCAAGTGGTCATTGGCAAAAACGTAAAGGTCTACCCATTTTTGTTCCAGATGAACCATCTCACGTTGGCAAAACAGGATACCTATCTCCAGCCCGGGCAGTCAGTGGTGGGCGTTGTCTACTTTGAACAGTCTGACAGCTGGGGCGGCTTCCAACCACGAGTCCGGAATGGACGAGTACGACTGTCCGTTCGATTGTTGGATGTTTTCGGTGGGCGCCATACGCAAAGCTTTTGGGTTCCTTCAGTCAACTTGGAGGAAGCACGGAAGTTCAATCCGTCCTTCGGTCGCACAATTGCAGAACTTAGTGGCAAACCACTTCCGGGCGATGACTCCTGACCCCTCGGTCACGACGTCCCCCCAACTGGAGTCACTGTGAGTCGAATGGCCGGTAGCGATCGACGCCGCCATTCAAGCCGCCGACCGTGAGTGACTCAGACCAGCCTACAGCAGTCCGGTCAGACTTTTAAGCTTGTTTGACAGTCACTGCGCCTTGAGCATCCACCGCGACGACCCGTTCGGCAATCAGTCGTTGAATAACCGCTGCAACGTGCCCATCACCGGCGCGGTCAATCGGTAGCAGCGACTTCACAGCTCCCTTCAACCGGGCCTCGCGCAAAGGCTTGTTTTTCGTTTTGCGCAGGGACTTGAGGACGTGGTCGTAGTCCTTCTCCGAAGCCAAGTATTCCTGGGGTACTTCGATCTTTCTGCCCGTCTTCGCGGCTGTAGGAATCTTGTCGGCGGTTGCCTTCTTGACCGGAGTCTGTCGTTTCGTCGCAGGCGCTTTGGCCTTGTCCGTTGGCTTTTTTATTGGCGCTGGAGCTACCGACTTGGCGGGCGCGGTTTTCTTTTGTGGTGTTTTCTTCGTTGCCGCTTTTGCAACTGGTTTCTGCGAAGCGGCGCTGGTGGTTAAACCTACCTCCTGGGTCTTTGCAGGCGCCTTCTTGGCGGGGGTCTTCTTCGGGGTGGGGCCGAAACCCACCTGTCTTGCGTCAAAGCCGAGTTCTTTTGCGTGATCCAGCATCGGGCCGTATCCCTGGTCGTTGGCAATCACGACGATGCGAACCTCTGGATTGCGGGAGGTGATGTATCCCATGTAGAAGGAGAGGTGAAAGTCCAGGGCGTTCTTACCGGCGCGACTCACAGGCACGAGCGTCAGGTGGTCGCTAAAGGCCTTCTGGTGGGCATCTACTTTTTTCTGATGCTTTCCGTGGAATATCCAGACGTCTGTGGCGTCTGGCACCAGAGCCAGGATCTCGATGTCCTTGGGTTGCACGTTCTCCCAGTCGACCAGCACATGTGTGGATTGCGTCACCAACTTGGCAGAACCAGATGGAAGTCCAGGTCGGACCGGCGGGTACTTTTTTGCGTTCTTGATCAGCTTTCGGCCGACCGCACGCTTGAGGTCTACATCACAGTGATCGGCCAGTTGCAGCAAGTACAGCAGCACATCGGCCACTTCGTCGCCAATCCGCTCCTGCTCCACCTTGTCGAGTGACGCAGCCTGCGACTGCTCGGGTGTCATCCATTGAAAGATTTCGGCCAACTCTGCAGCTTCGACCATCAAAGCCATGGCCAGATTCTTCGGTGTGTGAAACGGCTTCCAGTCGCGTTGTGCCGCAAATTCACGGAGAGTCTGTTGAAGCAGATTCAGATCCATGGCAGGTATCGGTTGAGGGGTGATGGTCTTCACGGCTGGAATCGACCAGCCCGCTTCTCGGACACTGGTCATTTTGCCGGTGAATTGAGATGGACCGCTGTAGGCTGGGAGCTGTCAGTCACCGTAGATGTCTTGACTGACGGCTTAGCCGAAAAGCGATCAACGGCAACAGCTTGCGGGGTACAGGCCCCCGATGGCCATGTCAAATTCCCCCACCTGTGGCCACCCCAAATTCCCCCAGGCAGGACGACCGGATTATGAAGGTTCGGGGCTGACGGCGATGCGATTGGCAGCCTCCTTGAGGCGATAGCTCTTGCCCTCGAACTCCAGCATGGTGCAGCGGTGCATGAGGCGGTCCAGGATGGTGGTGGCCATGGTGGCGTCGCCGAGGTAGCGGCCCCAGTCCTGCACCACCCGGTTGGAGGTCACCACGATGGCGAGACGCAGCTTGTAGCGCTGATGCACGATGGCCTGCAGGACCTCGGCGGCGTGTTCGCTGATGCGCCGCGCCAGGAACAGGTCGTCGAGCACCAGCAGGTCGGGCTCCACCCACTCCTTGAGCAAGGCGATGCGCTCGGTGGCACTGGCCAGCGCGTAGCGGGCGAACTCGGTGTCGGCCTCCAGGTAACGCACATCGTGCCCGGCCAGCGTGGCCTGGTAGGCAATGGCCTTGGCCAGATGGCTTTTGCCGGTGCCGGGCTTGCCCACGATGAGTGCGTTGGCGCCCTCGGCGATGAACTTGAGGGTGTGCAGCTCAAAGCAGGCCGGGCGGGGCAGCTTGGGGTTGAAGCGCCAGTCGAAGTCGGCCAGGCCGACCTTCTCGTCCAGCCCCGAGCGTTTATAGCGACGTTCTGTCAGGCGCGATCGGCGCCGGTCCAGCTCATCCTGGAGCATGGCGGCAAAGGTCTGCAGGAAGGGTTCCTGGGCCGCCTGGGCCTGCATCACACGGGTGGAGAGGGTCTCGGCGATGCCCGAGAGGCGCAACTGGCGCAGCGCGCGTTCGATCTCGACCATGTTCATGCCCGGCCTCCTTGTGTGGCAGCTTGTGCGGTGGCTTGTGTGCCTGCGGCAGTGGCCGTGGCGGCGGCGTGCGCAAACAGGTCGCCGTACTCATCGGCATCGCGGATCAGTTCGTGCTGTTGGGTCAAGCCCGCCGTCGTGAGAGCGTGGCCAGGGGCACCGCTGGCCTGGGATTCAATGGCATTGATGGCATCGGCAAAGAACGCTTCGCTCAACGCCAACACGCGCTTGTAGCTGTAGATGCCCTGTTCCAGGGCTTGGGCACAGGCGGCGTTGACACAATGTGCCGGGTAGCGGCGCACCAGACCCACGATGCCCCAGAGCTTGCGCTGGCCCACCCGGCCCTCGATGGCAAAGAGCAGCTGGCACAGCCGGGCGGCGTGTTCGCCGATCTCGCCGGCCTGGCGCAGGATCAGGCGGGTCTCTCGCGAGGGGTTGAACACCCGCTCGTCCTGGGGCAGCACCACGGTGCCGGGGCGCTCGGCCCGGGTGTGGGTGCGCAGCAGCTCTCCCGTGCCGAGGTCGCGGATCTCCAGGCGCCGGGCGTAGACGCGCACCAGCACCTTGGTGCCGATGGGCGCCGGGCGCGCAGCGTAGCTGCTGTGCTGCACCCGCACGCAGCTGTCATCGCACACCGTGCGTTGGACCTCCTCGAAATACTGCATACCAAGTAGCGGCAGGGGCTTGAGGTGGGCGCGCTCCTGCTCGAACATCGCCTGCACCTGGCGGCGTTCGGTGCCGTGGATGCGTTTGGCCGCCCAGTTGCGCTCCCATTGGGCCAGGAAGGTGTTCTGCTCCTCGATGGACTCGAAGCGTCGCCCCTTCAAGGCCGTGGCCTGGGTGTGGCCGATCGCGTGTTCGACCGTGCCCTTGCGGTTGGGGTCACGCACCCGTGCCGGGTCGGCCACCACGCCGTAATGCGCCAGTGTGGCGGCGTAGACCTTGTTCAGTTCGGGCTCGTAGAGGTCCGGGGTGATGACGCCCTCCTTGAGGTTGTCCAGCACCACGTACTGCGGGCAGCCGCCAAAGTGGCGAAACGCGCGCTCGTGCAACTCGGCCCAGACCTGCTGGCTGGACTTCCAGACAACGCAGCGGTAGCTGGCCCTGGAGTAGCGCAGTGTGGCCACGAACAGGCGTGGCTTGCGGTATCGATCGCTCCCTGGCACCCGGGTGGGCGCGCCTTCACCGTAGTCCACCTGCATCTCCTCTCCCGGCAGGAAGGACAGGCGGTCGAACTGTTCAGGCTCCTTGTGGCGCAGTTTGGCCACGAAGCGTTTGACCGAGTTGTACTGGCCGGCAAAGCCGTGGCTGTCGACCAGGTCCTGGTAGATGGCCATGGCGTTGCGCTTCAGACGCAGCTGGGCTTCGACGAAATCGCGGTGGGGTTCACACAGGGAGGTGGCCACCGGCGTTGGAGCCGGTGGCCAGGGTGGGGGAATTTGGGTGGCCACGGCGCCTGAGCCGGTGGCCACCCCGGGGGAATTTGACTGCTGCGCAAGCCAGCGCTCGCGGTAGGTTCTGACCGTCTTGCGGTCTATGCCTGTGATGCGGGCGATCTCCCTTTGCGCCGTGTTGCGCTCCAGCAGCGTCTGGATCGTGGCGCGTTGATTGGGCTTCAAGACATTCACTCCTTGGCCTTCCCTCGGGGAAGACCGAACAAATGTCCTGCCAACAGGTGCCGACGGCGCCGGCCTTTACCCCCTGTCCCCGATCAAGTCAGGTGGGGGAGTTTGAGGTGGCCATCACTGGGGGAATTTGGGTGGCCGCCGGGGTACAGGCTTCGGGCCGAAGCCTCACCAGTAGCGAAGCACTGGAGTGGCTACCGCCGACGAAGTTTGGTGGAAACAAAGATGCACTGCATCAAGCGAATGGGTGAACGGGTGATGTCCCGCACCTTTGAGCGGCAAGTCAATGAGCTGCATATCCGAGCAGCCATATTGAACCAATTTGCAGAGCTGGGCCGTCTTCAGATGGCAGCCGTGGCATAGCTACGGCTGGGGTTTGGGGTAACTCGCCTCAAATTTGAGTTCTGCAACAACGCCTTCCGGTTCCCGTTGTTCGGCAACGTGTTGACAAATCACTCAAATACTGCAAATATAGCATATATGACATCCGAAAACGATCTGCCCGCCACCCTGCGCACGCTTCGCGCCACCCTCAATCTGACCCAGGAGCAACTGGGCGAGCGGCTTGGTGTGTCCTTCGCCACCGTCAACCGGTGGGAGGGCGGGCTCTCCAAGCCGCAGAAGGCTGCCGCCGCCGCGATCCAGGCGCTGGCCATGGAGGCCGGTATCGCCCCGGAAAAACTGAGTTCCCAGGCTGCCGCCGTGGAGGTTAGCCGCCGCCGGGCACGATCGCCGAAGTCGGGCGACCAAGCGCTGACCACCAAGCCCATGGAGCAGATGCTGTGGGATGCCGCTTGCTCGATCCGGGGAGAGAAGGATGCAGCCAAGTTCAAGGACTACCTCCTGCCGCTGGTCTTCCTGAAGCGCCTGTCCGATGTGTTCGACGACGAGGTGAACCGCCTGGCCGAGGACTACGGCGACAAGGCCACCGCGCTGGAGATCGCCGAGGCCGACCACTCGCTGCTGCGCTTCTACCTGCCGCCCGAGGCTCGCTGGGGCGTGATCAGCGGGCGCGAGGCCTTCGACTGGCCGCAGGATGACAAAGGCCGCAGCACCGCGCCCAAAGACGCCGGCGAACACCTGACCCGCGCCCTGCGCGGCGTGGTCAAGCACAACCCCAGCCTGTCCGGCGTGATCGACGTGGTGGACTTCGCCGCCGAGCGCAACGGTGAGCGCGACATCAACCCCGCCAAGCTGCGCGAAGTGATCGAGACCTTCTCAGACCCGCGCTACCGCTTGGGCCTGGCTGATGTGCAACCCGACTTCCTGGGCCGTGCCTACGAGTACCTGCTGCGCAAGTTCGCCGAGGGCTCAGGCCAGAGTGCCGGCGAATTCTTCACCCCGACCGAAGCCGGCTTCCTGATGGCGCACCTGCTGCGCCCCCGTCCTGGCGAAACGTGCCACGACTTCGCCTGCGGCTCCGGCGGCCTGCTGATCAAGCTGCAGCTCGTCTCGCGCGAGCTGGACCCGATGGCCAAGGTGCCGCTCAAGCTCTACGGACAGGAGCTGGAGGGCGCCAGCTACGCCGTGGCCCACATGAACGCCAAGATCCACGACATGGACATCGAGCTGGCGCGCGGCAACAGCATGCTGAACCCCAAGTTCCGCACGCCGGACGGCCGCATCCAGGCCTTCGACATCGTGATAGCCAACCCGATGTGGAACCAGCCGTTCGACGCGGACACCACCTTCGCCAACGACCCCTATGACCGATTCCGCACGGCCGGCGGCATCACCAGCGGCAAGGGCGACTGGGCCTGGCTGCAGCACACGCTGGCTTGCCTGAACGACCATGGCCGTGCGGCCGTGGTGCTGGATACCGGCGCGGTGACGCGCGGCAGCGGTTCCAAGAACGAGGACAAGGAGCGCAACATCCGCAAGTGGTTCGTCGAGCAGGACCTGATCGACGGCGTGATCCTGCTACCCGACAACCTGTTCTACAACACCACGGCCGCCGGCATCATCGTGCTGCTGAACAAGCGCAAGCCCGCCGCACGTCAGGGCCGCATCGTGCTGCTGAACGCCAGCAAGCGCTTCAAGAAGGGCAAGCCCAAGAACTACCTGCCCAAGGAAGACATCCGACCGTTGGCGGCGATGTACCTGAAGGGCGAAGCCGTTGAAGGTGAGCTGACCGTCATCACGCAGGAGCAGGCGGCGGAAGTGGACTACAACCTGAGCCCGAGTCGGTGGGTTGGCCAAGCCAGCACGGCTGAGGCTGGCTCGCTGCAGGTGCTGCTGCAAGAATACAAGACCCTGTGCGACGCCGAAGCGGCGTCGTCCGCCGCCCTCCTGAAGATGCTCAGCGCCTTCGGCCAGGAGGTCCAGCCATGAGCAATCAAGCGGGGTGGAGTCACCGTGCCGTCGCTGATTGTTTGGTGCCAACCTCATTTCGCAGCAGGCGCCAAATCCAGACGCGTGAATACAAGACGGACGGTCGCTTTCCCATCATCGATCAAGGACAGCAGGCGATCGCGGGCTGGACTGATGATGAGTCCGCAGTCATCGACGCACCTTTGCCGGTTGTCGTATTCGGAGACCACAGCCGGACCTTGAAGTTCGTTGACAAGCCGTTCGCACGTGGCGCGGACGGAACGCAAATCATGGTCCCCGCAGAGGGGATCGAGCCGCTGTTTTTCTACTATGCCTGCAAGTTCATTGACGTACCTGCGCGGGGCTACAACCGACATTTCGGCTTGCTCAAGGAAAGGAGCTTTCCGTGCCCATCAGATTTGAGCCTTCAGCGTCTCGTCGCACGCGCTCTACGAAGCATTGAGGCCGCAGTAGCGCGCGAAACGGACAGGCTTCGTGTAGTCGTCAATTTGCGTGAAGCTACTGCCCAATGGGTTTTCTCCAATGGTTTGCAGCGCGAGCGCATCAAGGACACAGCTATTGGACCGATGCCTGTGACCTGGGAGCCGATTGCTATCCCTGACCTTTGTGACATCCAAAGTGGCGGAACCCCCGCCAAGTCCAATCCAAAGAATTGGAGCGGCGATGTGCCGTGGGTTTCAGGCAAGGATCTGAAGCGCCCTAGCCTTGATGATGCAACAGATCATGTGACCCGGGAGGCTGCGGAATCGGGCAGCAAACTGGCTCCCAAAGGGACTGTTCTACTGCTTGTACGCGGCATGGGTCTCGCCAAGGATCTTCCCGTGGCAGTGATCAATCGCGAGATGGCTTTCAACCAAGACATCAAGGCATTGGTACCGAAGGGAGAGTTCTCAGGACCATTCATTCGATCGGCCATCTATGCGGGTAAGGAGCGTCTGCTATCGCAGATCGTGCCGTCAGCCCACGGCACGATGACGCTGAACCTGAATGATGTCGAGAACTTCCAGATTGCCTGTCCAGCCGATCCGGACGAGGCCACCGAAATTGCAGAGATTTTGGGGGCGCTGGACGCCAAGATCGCCCTGCATCAGCAGAAGCGCGCTGTCCTCGAAGAACTGTTCAAGGCACTGCTTCACAAGCTGATGACCGGCGAGATCGATGTCAACGATCTGGACCTCAGCGCCCTCGAGCCCGCCACCTGATCCGACGCACCGAAGGGAGAGAAGACGATGAAGAAGGAACTGATCACCAAACTGCACAAGAGCTTCGAGGACTGCGCTCACCAGAAGGACGGTGTGGAGTTCTGGCTGGCGCGCGAGCTGCAGGAGCTGCTGGGCTACGCCCAGTGGCGCAACTTCGAGCTCGTGGTGGAGAAAGCCAAGATCGCCTGCCAAAACGCGGGGCAGCCGGTGGCCGACCATTTTGCTAACGTCAGCAAAATGGTCGAGATCGGCTCCCAGGCCGAGCGCCCGGTGGAGGACATCGCCCTCACGCGCTACGCCTGCTACCTGATCGCGCAGAACGGCGATCCGCGCAAGGATGACCGACCGCGACATCGTGCCGGAGCAACTGCCGGCCGCCGAGGACGTGAAGAAGCTGGAGCGCCGCCTGAAGTCCGAGGCGAAGAAGCTGCCGAAGCAGACCTCCAAGCTGGCCGGCCCCAAGAAGTGACAGCCCGGAACCTGAAAGCCCCTGCCCTATGAGCGAACTCAAGATCAGCGAAGCCGGCAGTGTCCAGTTTCCGATGGTGGATCACGCGGTCGAGATCGGCTGGACGCCGCTGACCCCGCAGGAGGCGCTGTACCGACGCGGCGGCGAGGCCGGCAGCTTCCTGCGTGGCACCCTGGCCCACAAGCTGGCCGAGTTCAATCCGTGGCTCAGTGACGAAGGCGTGCGCGGCGTGATCGACGCGCTGGAGGCGCTGCCGCCCACCATCGAGGGCAACCGCCAGCTCATGGCCTGGTTGCGTGGCGAGCATGGCTGGTATGACGAGGCCGAGAAGCGCCATCGTCGCGTGACGCTGATCGACTTCGGCACGCCGGGCGCCAACGACTTCCATGTCACGTGGGAGTGGCGGATCAAGCCGCCTGCGCGAAAGGGCAACCGGGCCGATGTGATGTTCGTCGTCAACGGCGTGCCGGTGTGCGTCGTCGAGCACAAGAACCCGAAGGACGGCGACGCCATCGAGCGCGGCATCAAGCAACTGCGCCGCTACGAGCTGGAGACGCCCGAGCTGCTGGCCAGCACCCAGCTCTTCAACGTGACGCACCTGCTGGACTACTGGTACGGCGTGACCTGGAACGTCACCCGCCGTGACATGGCGCGGTGGAAGCAGGTACCTGAGGAGACCTACCGCTTCGCGGTGCAGTCGTTCTTCGAGCCCACCGACTTCCTGCGCACGCTGCAGCACTGGATTCTGTTCTACGTGCAGGACGGCGAGACGCGCAAGTCGGTGCTGCGGCAGCACCAGCAGCGCGCCATCCAGGCCGTGCTGGACCGCTGCGCCGACCCGGCGAAAACGCGCGGCCTGATATGGCACACGCAGGGCTCCGGCAAGACCTTCACGCTGCTGACGGCGGCCAAGCGAATCCTGGAGGACAAGGCCCGATTCCAGAACGCCACCGTTATCCTGGTGGTGGACCGCACCGAGCTGGAAGGCCAGCTCAAGGGCTGGGTCGAGCGGCTGCTGGGCGAGATGCAGAAGCAGGACATCGCGACCAAACGAGCCAACTCCAAGGCCGAGCTGCAGTCGCTGCTGGATGCCGACTTCCGGGGGCTGATCGTCTCGATGATCCACAAGTTCGAGGGCATCGCCAAGGCGAGCTGCACCCGCGACAACGTGTACGTGTTCATCGACGAGGCGCACCGCTCGGTGGCCAAGGATCTGGGCACCTACCTGATGGCGGCGGTGCCCAACGCCACCATCCTAGGCTTCACCGGCACCCCCATCGCAAACAACGCGCAGGGCGAAGGCACCTTCAAGATTTTTGGTGCGCAGGATGACCTGGGCTACCTGGACAAGTACTCGATCAAGGAGTCCATCGAGGACGAGACCACGCTGCCGATCAAGCATGTGATGGCGCCGTCTGAGATGACCGTTCCTGCGGAACGGCTGGACAAAGAGTTCTTCGAGCTGGCCGAGGCCGAGGGCATCACCGACATCGACGAACTCAACAAAGTGCTGGACCGCTCGGTCGGCCTGCGCACCTTCCTGTGCGCCGACGAGCGCATCGAGAACGTGGCCGCCTTCGTGGCGCAGCACTTCCAGGAAAACGTGATGCCGCTGGGCTACAAGGCCTTCGTCGTCGCGGTGAACCGCGAGGCCTGCGCCAAGTATAAGCGCGCCCTGGACAAGCTGCTGCCGCCCGAGTGGACCGTGCCGGTCTACACCGACAACGCGGCCGACATCTTGGACCGGCCGCTGGTGGCCGAGCTGCAGATCAGCCCGGAGCGCGAAGAAGACGTGCGCCTGCTGTTCAAGAAAGCCGACCGCGAGCCCAAGATCCTGATCGTCACCGACAAGCTGCTCACGGGTTACGACGCTCCGCCTCTGTACTGCCTGTACCTGGACAAGCCCATGCGCGACCATGTGCTGCTGCAGAGCATTGCACGGGTCAACCGCCCCTATGTGGATGCCCAGGGCGTCAGCAAGAAGGTCGGCCTGGTTGTGGACTTCGTGGGTGTGCTGCGCGAGCTGAAGAAGGCCCTGAAGTTCGACTCCGACGACGTGAGCGGCGTCATCGAGGACCTGGACGTGCTGATGGCCGACTTCCAGCAGAAGATCGTGCTGGTCAAGGCGGATTACCTGGGCGACGTGGGGGATGGCGGCGCCGACGAGAAGCTGGAGAAGGTGGTCTATGGCCGCTTCCTCGCCACCGACGTGCGCAAGACCTTCTTCGAGCGCTACAAGGAGATCGAGGCGCTGTGGGAAATCCTGTCCCCGTCCCCCGAGCTGCGTGACCACATCGCCACCTACAAGCAGCTCTCGGTGCTGTACGCCGCCGTGCGCAATGCTTACGCCGACAAGGTGGGCTTCGTCGCAGACCTGGCATACAAGACCCGCCGGCTGATCGAGGAGAACGCCACCCAGCAGGGCCTGGGCCGGCTGACCAAGAGCATCACATTCGACACCAAGACTCTGCAGTCGCTGCGCGGCGACACGGGAACCGACGAGGGCAAGGTGTTCAACCTGGTGCGCGGCCTGCAGAAGGAGATCGATGACGACGCCAATGCAGCCCCGGTGCTGCAGCCGCTGAAGGACCGCGCCGAGCGCGTCCTGAAGGACATGGAGGAGCGGCGCACCACGGGCCTGGCCGCCATGGACCAGCTCGCTGCGCTGGCCGCCGAGAAGGAGGCCGCGATGCAGGCCGCAGCGGACAGCGGGTTGTCTGGCCGGGCCTTCAACGTCTACTGGACGCTGCGGGCGGATGCCGACCTGAAGGAAGCCAGCATCGACCCCATGGCGCTGGCGCGCGAGGCCGAGACCCAACTGGGCAAGTTCCCCAATGCGGCGGTGAACTCCGACGAAAAGCGACGGCTGCGAGCAGCGCTGTACCACCCGCTGCTCAAGCTGTCGGCCACGGCGCGTGCGCGCGTGGTGGACGCCATGATCGCCGTGCTGCTGAAGGACTCGGACGGCTGACATGGCGACGGCACACCATCGACAGCAACCGGCCCAGCGCCGTCGCAAGGGCTCGGGCTACCCCGTCCAGGACCTGCGGCAGCGTGCCCTGGCCTGGGCCGTGAAGCTGCGTGTCAATCCGCGTGTCATCCGCGTCCAGGACATGCGGCACAAGTGGGGATCCTGCACCTCGCAAGGCACCGTCACGCTGGCCCATGACCTCGTGGACCGCTCCGACGAGTTCCAGGACTACGTGATCGTCCATGAGCTGCTGCACATGCGGTATGCCAACCACGGACGCGTCTTCAAGGCGCTGATGAGCGCCTATGTGCCGACCTGGCGGCGACTGGAGTCCGAGGCCGACTGCCCACCCGCGAAGACGGGACGCTGAAGCAACAGATCAACAAACATCAGGAAAGATGAAATGACGGACACCAAGGGCGGCAACGACGACGCCGCCGCGACGATCGAGGCGCTTCGGCGCGAGGTGGAGCGGCTTGAAGAAGACGCCACCTATTCCAGCAAGGGCCACTTCAACGCCGAGGAAACCTGGGTAAAGCGCAACTACTGGCTGGGCGTGCCAGCCACCGTGCTGGGCGCGATCGCGGGCGCATCGCTGATCAAGAGCTATCCCGAGTGGGCCACGGCGATGACCTTGCTCGCTTCCCTGCTGACCGGACTGATGACCTTCCTGAAGCCCAACGAGCGGGCCGCACTGCATCGGGCCGCAGCGGGCCAGTTCCTGGCCCTCCGCAATGAGGCGCGGTTCTTCCGTGAAATCGACCTGCTGCAGCTTGATCGCTTGGCCGAGCTGCCCGACAAGCTCAGGGCACTCTCAGCCGCAAGGAACGAACTGAACCAGAAGAGTCCCAGCATTCCTCGGCGTGCGTTCGTCGCTGCCCGCAAGGGCATTGAGGAGGGCGAAGCTACACACAAAGTCGATCAGGGGGCCTGAGCAATGTCCGTGCTGAGCTTTTTGACCGACCTAGCCAGCCACGCGGTGCTGTCCACCATCGAACAGCAGACCATCAATACCTCGGTGAGCACGCTGCAGAACCGACTCGGCCTGCACTTCGAGGCCGGCGCCATCAAGCAGCACTTCCGGTTCGGGTCGTCCACGCGCGGCACCATCCTGCCGAGATCGATGGACGAGCAGTCCGACATCGACTACATGATCGTGTTCAACGACGCCAGCGCCACGCCGCAAACGTATCTGAACCGCCTGCGGTCCTTCGTCGAACGGCGCTACGGTAGCTCCGAGATTTACCAGTCGCAGCCGACCATCGTCCTTGAGCTGAACCATATCAAGTTCGACCTGGTGCCGGCCACCACGAACTGGTTCGGCGAATTGCAGATCCCGAACGGCGCGGGCGGCTGGCAGACCACCAATCCGAACGACTTCAACGCGACGCTGGAAGCCAGGAACAAGGAGCACCGTTCGCTGATCAAGCCGACGATCCGCCTGTTCAAGTTCTGGAGTGCGGCCGACGGCTACGTCTTCCCCTCCTTCGAGATGGAGAAGTGGGTCTGTGGCCTGACTTTCTGGTTTCAGACAAACCAGCGGGACTACTTCTTCGCGGTAATCGATGCCCTGAGCACCGATTTCTCATACACCCAGCGGATCAACAACGAGATCACCCGCGCCAAGGTCATCGTCCAGAACACCAAGCGATACGAGGCCGAGGGCTTGGCGCTCGAGGCCGAAGCCGAGATCAAGAAACTCTTTCGCCTCTGAAGTAATGCCAGTCTCAACCCGCCTGAACAACTTCACGCGTTCGCCGCGCGCCAGCGCTGTCAGCATGCTGGTCATGGTCGCCGCGCTGATCGGCATGCACGGAACTGCCTTCGCCGGCGACAGCAACGCCGCGAAGCCGGAGTCTCTCGCTTCGTTTGTGCAGCAAGCCTGAAAGATTGATGGCTTCCAGCTTGGTCGCGATGCCGTGAACTCCACCGTGCCCATTTGCGTATTCACCTACATGAGGTGAAGTCTTTGATATTTCCTCGATCGCGACTAGTGACATCTCAATTGCGTTGGTCGAGGTTGCCGTGGGTAGGCAGTTCCGTATTACCCTTCGGGCTGCCTATTCGTGCGACATGGTCAGAGCAAGTCAATGACTGGTAGGCGGCCTAAAGCGTGAGTCCGGATGTAGCAGCCGAAGGACAGGAGACGCTGCACTTCTGCCGTTCGCTGCTACGACGTCAGCTCCAGACTGAAAGCGGCCTCAGGCGCGGGCGAGGTCTTCGCGAAGAGTCGAGGTGCTTTTTTGTTCTTTGTGCCATCGGTATCCCAGTAAAGAATCGTCGAATCCGTAGTTTCAGAAAAGGTATATTCTTCGCTGCTATTTTCAATATCAAGTGAGGCGTCGCAATCTGCAACTGCTCTTACCGGCAGGTCTATGCCACTACCTATTCACCTCGCTGTTTCTCGGTACTACGTCGTACGCGACGAACTCATCGCTCATGAACCTGCGGCCTGGGCCGAGGTTGTCAATTTATGTGCACTTGTCCCCGCGCAGATCTCCGCTGACACTTTCTGGCAGTTCGGCAAGGACAAGCCGTGCTGGTCGAACATCAAGGTGGCAATCGGCGGTCGCATAGCGGCCGATCTCACCCTCTCTCCCGACTTTGCTTCTCATCATGTAGTTGCTAGCCCAGCTTGGGAGATTCACATGATTGAAGCAGGGCCGAGCTGGAAGAAACGAACCAACTTCCAACCTGTCGGTACCCCCACAAACCATAGGCACTCAACTCCAGATCACCACCATGCCCCCTGGAAGATTGAATTGACAAAATTGCCACCATCAGCTCTACTCCACGCGCCCTGTTGAAGCTTGGAGCACCCGATGGCTGACCACTACCTCGCGTTCTGGAACGTCGAAAACCTCTTCGGCCCGGAAGACCACCCCCACCGCATCGAGTGGATCGCCAAGCGAGTGGCCAATGACCTGAAGGGGTGGAGCCAGGCCCTGTATGAGAAGAAGCTGGCCCAGCTGGCCATGGTCATTACGCCCATGAACGCGGGCGCCGGCCCAGACATACTGGGTGTCTGCGAAATCGAAGACCGGTACGTGCTGGAAGACCTGTGCCAGGTCTTGATGGCTCAGTTGCCCGGTCGCAACTACGCCGTCGTCCATGCTGATTCAGAACGCGAGCAGCGTGGCATTGACACCGCATTCATCTACGACGCCGCGCGCTACACGGTAGACCCCAACCTCATCTTCAATCACTTCGTCATTCGACGCACGGGAACACGAGACGTCTTGCAGGCCACTTTCAGGTCTACGTCTTACGCTGGCCGGGACCTGGTGCTCCTGTGCAACCACTGGCCATCGCGCTCAGGGGGCGCGATTGAGAGTGCGGGATTTCGTGCTGCGGCAGGTGAAACCCTGGGTTACTGGCACGAACGCATCCGGGAAGAAACATCGGAGAACACCGCCATAGTGGCTTTTGGGGATTTCAACGACGATCCCTGGGATGGCTCGCTGCTCTTCAATGCCAATTCGACCCGCGAGCGAGGTGATGTCGAACGCGCCGAATCGGCCGTGTTTTTCAATCTGGCGTGGACCTACCTGCGGTGGGAAGCCACCAACAGTCAAGGACAGCAGAGAACGCTTGACGGCACGTTGTACCACCAGGGCAATGGCAACATCTTCGACCAAATCCTGGTGAACACCTCGATCTTGCGCGGCCGCGGCGGGTTCACGCTGGTCGAGGGCAGTGCCGGTGTCGCGGCCATTCCCGCCATGGTGAGCCACAAGGTCGGAGAAGGACCGATCCGCTTCGGGCTGCCCAAGGGTGACGCGGCCAAGAATGTCAACCAGGAAGGTTTCTCCGATCACTTCCCGGTGTCGGTGGTGATCCGCGAGTCCCCCTGATCACCAGGTCTGCGCTGCCAGCGCTCAGTACGCAAGCGCCCTATCTGATCTCAGACAGGGGTTTTGTGCCCCCCAGCTGCCTGTACTGGGCATACGCCTTGGGAATCAGCTCCTCGCACTCGACGATCGCCACCCCGGCTGCGTGCAGCATTTGCTTGTTGACGTAGCCTGAGACCCGCCCAATCTGCTGCTCCCGCTCAATCGCCGTAAGCGGCCGGCGAACTCATCTTGAAGGACCTGCTGTGGTTGAGCACGATCGTGTGCACGCAAACGAGAGTGGACACGATGCTCAAAGACCCTCAGACACCCCGCTATGCGGTGCGGCGCACGCACCGCACCTACACGCAGCAGTTC
>CALRLO020000038.1:0-39494 GCA_943368755.1 Synechococcus sp. UW140
GCCTGGGTGCCCTGGGCGAGGCCGGCGTGACGAAATGCCTGGAGATCCTCCACAAGGAGCTCGACATCTCCATGGCCTTCTGCGGCCACACCGACATCAACACCGTGGACAAGTCCATCCTGCTGCCCGGTGACTACCCCGGCTCGCCCTGACATCACGCCCCGCCTACGCCTCAGCCCTCAAACGCAAAACATTGTCGATTGCTGTCGCTGCAAGGCAAAAACTTACAAAAAAGTCGGCCTGACTTTTGCGCATGGGCCTGACCGCCCGTCCTGAACCGTTTTGTAATTGAGCGCACAGGAGTGACACCGGTCGCTCCACCGCTTCGCATTTTTATTACTTTTGCGAATTGCGGGTGGTACTCAACAACATCAGGGCGGGTTTTTCACGTGTATTCAAGTCCTTACAGGGCACTGCCCTGGGCGGCAGTCTGTGTCATTGCCGGGGCGGGCATGCCTGCAGCGCTGGGCGCCCAGGAGCCCGAGCAGAACAGGTTGGCCCAGGTGGCGTCCGCAAGCCGGCAAGTGCTCAAGCAGCAGGCCCGCGAAGCGCGCGACCGGCAGCAGCCCGCGCGAGCCGAGCAGCTCTACCGGGAGTTGCTGGCCCTGTCGCCCACCAACGATGTCAAGGCCGGCCTTGCCATGGCGCTGGCCGAACAGGGCCGCTGGAACGAAGGGCTGGCCGTGCTGGCCACGTCATCCCCCGACAGCCGGGAGACAGCCCGCGCCCACGTCTACGTACTTCAACTGGGACCGGACCCGGTGCGCGCGCTGGAAGCCAATCGCGCAGCGCTCGCCCGCTTCCCTGACGATACCGAACTGCAACGACAGCGTCTGGACCTGCTGCTGAGACTGGGTGCCCCTTTTCTGGCCCACGAGATCGCCCAGAACCAGGGTGAGGTCGGGGCCGGATGGCTCCACCGCATCAACATGGACCGCGCCGCCCTGTTGCTGCGCTGGTCGCGCCAGGGCCTTTCGCCCCTGCATGGCGAGGACCCGCAGACGGGCCTTGACCAGGCCCTGGCCTGGCACGAATCGGCGCTGGCGCAGGCGGCCGAGACACCCGCCCAGGCCGACGACCGCCTGCAACTGCTGGTGCAGCGCGGGCTGCTGGCCCAGGCCATGGCACTGGGCCAGCAGCGGCCCGACGCCCAATGGTCTGCCTTTGCCCGTGCGGCCCTGGCCGATACCTACCTGAGCCAGCGCCAACCCAGGCGAGCGGTCGACCTGTACCGCTCGGCCATTGCCGAATACCCGCGCGACCTGGTCTCCATTCCCTGGCGCCATGGTCTGGTTTACGCGTTGCTGGAGACCGGTGACCACACCGCCTGCCGCGAGGCGCTGGAGTCTCTGGTGGCCGATGTGCCCCCGTTCGTGACCGGTGTGGACGGCCAACGGCAAGCCAATCCCGAACATGTTCACGTGGCGGTGTTGCACGCCATGGTGAATGCCTACCTGGAAGATACCCGTCAGGCCCGCCGTTCACTGGATACCATCCGTGCGTTGGCCCCGTTTTCGGCCACGGTGCGTCAAGCCGAAGGCAATCTGGCCCTGATGCGGGGCTGGCCACGCCAGGCCCGCTCGCACTACGAACGGCTGCAGGTGGACGAGCCCCAGGCAGACGGGCCCCTCACAGGTCTGGCCGATGCCGCGCTGGCCCTGGGTGAATACCCGCTGGCCCAGAACCACCTGGACAGCCTGCGCGACAGTGGGCGCAGCCCCATTCGCGAGGCCCAATTGCGCCAGCAGCTGCAAGATGCGCAGCGTCCTATCTTCAGCGGGCACTTCTCCGGGGGCCAGGAGTCCGCCCTCGGTCTAAAGACCAGCCGCGATGGGGACAGCAGCACCCGCCTCACCAGCGCAGCCTTTGGGCAATGGCGGGTGTTTGCCCAGCACCAGCGCCAGAGCGCGCGCGACCCGCGCAGCCTGCAGGTCGCGCGCCACAACACCGTGGGTCTGGGGCTGCAGTGGCGTGGTGCGCCCGGCTGGGGTGAAATGGGATTGAACGCCAGCACCCTGAGTGGGGGCCAGACGGGCTTATTTGCCTCGGTGGCATGGACACCCGATGACCACTGGAGCCTTCAAGCCCGCCTGGACAGCGACAGCAGCAGCACCCCCTTGAAAGCGCGCCAGGGCGGCATACGCGGCCAGCAGGTGGCGCTGGACCTGGGCCATCGGGTCGATGAACACACCCGTTTCAACCTGAGCGCCGATCAGCTGCGCCTGAGTGACGGCAACCAGCGGCTGGGTCTGAGTACCAGCTGGAGCCAGGGCTGGGTGCGTAGCCCCCGTTTCCAGCTGGACACCACCCTGGGCGCCAGCGCCGGCCAGAACCGCAACCTGCCCGACGCTCCCTATTTCAACCCGGCCCGCGACAGCTCGCTCTGGCTGAACGCCAGGCAGCAATGGACGCTGCACCAACACTACGAACAAGCCGCCCTGCTGCGGCTGGAACTGTCGGCCGGTCGCTACCGGCAGCAGGGTTTTGGCAGCGGCCCGACCTGGGCGGTGGCGCTCGAGGGCGAATGGCGCCAGCACCACGGCCGCAGCATCACCCTGGGCGTGGCACGCAGCCAGCGCCCGTACGACGGCGTGCCCCATCGGTACAGCCGGGTTTTCATGCGGTGGGAGTGGCGACTGTGAACAACTTCACCATCTGGTTATCGGCCTGCCTGGCCGCCTTGCTGTTCTGGGCCCACCCCGCCCACGCCCAGCCCCCGACACGGCCCAACGCCAACGCCGACCGGCTGCTGGTGCTGTCCTACCACGACATCGCCGCTGCCGATGCCCCCTACACGGACCCCTACACCATCGACGTACGCACGCTGGTGCGCCAGCTGGACTGGCTGCGCACCCAGGGCTACCGTTTCGTCAGCCTGCAAGACGTGGTCGACGACCGCGCCGGCACCCGCCCCTTGCCACCCAAGGCGGTGCTGCTCACCTTTGACGACGGTTTCCAGGGTGTCTATACCCAGGCGTACCCCGTCCTGCGGCTGTTCCGGGCACCCGCCCTGATCGCGCTGGTCGGCGAGTGGCAAGAGCAGGGCCGAGGCCCTGAGGGAACCGCACTGTTGAACTGGGACCAGATCCGCGAGATGGTGGGCAGCGGCCTGGTGGAAGTGGCCAACCACAGCTATGCGTCTCACGGCGGCATACCCGCCAACCCGCAAGGCAACACCCAGCCTGCCCTGACCACGCTGCACTGGAGCGCTGCCGGCTACGAGACACCCGACCAGTTCGAAGCCCGGGTGCGCAGCGACCTGCGTCGCAACAACGACACCCTGCGCCGGCACCTGGGCCAGGCACCACGCGCCATGGTCTGGCCCTTTGGCAGCCACACACCAGCGGTGGTGGAGATCGCCCGGCAGGAAGGCCTCACTGTGGGCCTCACGCTGGACGACGGCCTCAACACCCCCGACACGCCGCTGTCCACACTGCGGCGCGTGCTGGTCGACCACCAGAGCGGCCTGGGCGGCATGGCCCATCGTCTGCGCGCCTTCGAGAACAACGAGGCCCTCGGGCCTCGCTCCACCCGCATCATGCATGTGGACCTGGACTACATCCACGACCCCGACCCGGTGCAGCAGGAGCGGAACCTGGGGCGCCTGCTGGAGCGGGTACAGGCCATGGGAGCCACCCACGTCTACCTGCAGGCCTTTGCGGACCCCGATGGCGACGGCGTGGCCGATGCGCTGTACTTCCCCAACCGCCACCTGCCGCTGCGGTCCGACCTGTTCAACCGCGCCGCCTGGCAGCTGCGCACGCGCGCCGGGGTTCAGGTCTATGCCTGGATGCCGGTGCTGGCCTTCTCCCCGCCGGCCGGCTCCCCGCCGCAAGAGCATGTGGTGCTGGCCGCCACGGGCCCTGATGCCACACCGCGTCCGCAGGGCTATCACCGGCTCAGCCCCTACTCGCCCCAGGCCCGCGCGTGGATCGGCGAGCTCTACGAAGACCTGGCCCGCAGCGCGCGTTTCCAGGGCCTGCTGTTCCACGACGACGCCACGCTGTCCGACTGGGAGGACGACAGCCCCCACGGCCGAGCAGCGCGCGCCGCCGCAGGCCTGCCGGCATCGCTGAACGCGCTGCACCGGGACCCGCAGGCCATGGCCCGCTGGACACAGGACAAGATCCGCCTGCTCGACGACTTCACGCTGGAGCTGGCCGCCGTGGTGCGCCGACACCAACCCCAGTTGCGCACGGCGCGCAACCTCTACGCCCGCGTGCTGATGGAGCCCGCCGCCGGCGCCTGGCTGGCCCAGTCCTTCGAGACCGCGCTGAGGCACTACGACGAAGTGGCGATCATGGCGATGCCCCACATGGAAAAGGCCGGCCAGCCGCTGCCCTGGCTGCGCGAGCTGTTCGCACGCGTGGCGCGCCACCCCGGCGCGCTTGAGCGGACCGTGTTCGAGCTGCAGACCCGCGAATGGAACACCGGTCGGCCCATCAGCGCCACCGAGCTGCAGGCCAAGGTGCGCCTGCTGCACCAGCTGGGCGCCCGACACATCGCCTACTACCCGGACGACCTGTTCCACGACCAGCCGCCCCTGCAGCAGATGCGCCCGGTTTTCTCCGCCCGCACGGCGCCCGCCCCCTGAGCCGGCATGCCGGAGTCCCCCATGGAACACACCCTCACCCTGCTCCTGGCCGCCGCCAGCGCCTTCGTCTTCATGTACCCGCTGTACATGGCCTACCTGTGGATGTTCGGCGCGGTGTACTACTACTGGAGCTACGAACGCCACGACCGGCCGGTGGACCAGCCACCCGAGCTGGAGTACCCGCCGCTGTCGGTGGTGGTGCCCTGCTACAACGAAGCCGACAACCTGCACGACACCATCGGCCATGCGCTGGCGCTGGACTACCCCGAGTTCGAAGTCATCGCGGTCAACGACGGCAGCCGCGATGACACCGGTGCGCTGCTCGATGCGATGGCGCTGCGCGAGCCCCGCCTGCGCGTCATCCACCAGGCCACCAACCAGGGCAAGGCCATTGCGCTGAACACGGCGCTGGCCCTGGCACGGCACGATTACCTGCTGTGCATCGATGGCGATGCCGTGCTCGACCCCCATGCGGCCAAGTGGCTGATGCGCCATTTCCACCTGTCGCCTCGGGTGGGAGCCGTCACCGGCAACCCGCGCATACGCAACCGCAGCACCCTGCTGGGCAGGCTGCAGGTGGGCGAGTTCGCCGCGATCATCGGTCTGATCAAACGCGCCCAACGCACCTATGGCCGGCTGTTCACTGTCTCGGGGGTCATCACCGCGTTTCGCAAGTCCGCCGTCTGCCAGGTCGGATTCTGGAGCGATGACATGCTGACCGAAGACATCGACATCAGCTGGAAGCTGCAGCTGCGGCACTGGGCCGTGCATTTCGAGCCACGTGCCCTGATCTGGATCCTGATGCCCGAGACCCTGAGCGGCCTGTGGAAACAGCGGCTGCGCTGGGCACAGGGCGGTGCCCAGGCACTGCTGCGCCACGGCTGGGTGCTGGGCAGCTGGAAAAACCGGCACATGTGGCCGGTGTACTTCGAGTACCTCCTCAGTGTGGTCTGGTCCTACCTGATGCTCACGCTTCTGGCTGGCAGCCTGCTGGCGCCCTGGCTCTCGTCCGGCGACCTGTCAGTGAACCTGCTGTCTCTGGTGCCCGGCGGCTTCGGCATGCTGCTGGGCGCGACCTGCCTGCTGCAGTTTGCCGTCGCGATGGCCCTGGACAGCCGCTACGACCAGGGTCTGGGCAAAGCCTACTACTGGATGGTGTGGTACCCGATCATCTACTGGGTCATCAACGTGTGCACCACGGTGGTGGCCTTTCCCAGAGCCCTGTGGGGGCGCAAAGGTCAGCGCGCCCGCTGGGTGAGCCCCGACCGTGGAGTCAAATCATGAAGCCGTCTTCTCTCATCATTCACGCCAGCCACAACCAGAGTCTCACCCAGCGCTGGACCAGCCGGCTGCTCACCCTGCTCTGCTGGAGCCTGTGGATCTGGCTGTGGCTGTGGCACCTGCCCTCCCATTGGCTGGCGCTGGACCAGGGCTGGCAGTGGCTGCAGGCGGTCAGCCCCAGCCTGCCAGGCCTTGACCGGCAGACCCTGGTACGCCATGGCACCGCCGTTGCCCTGGTCGGTGCAGCGCTGCTGCTGTGGGCTCTGGTGCACCGCCTGCGCTACCGCGAAACCTGCCGCCGCCTGGAGACGCCGACCACCACACTGGACGAACTGGCCGCCCGCGTCGGGCTGTCGGCCTCGCAGCTGCACCTGGGGCGCCACATGCAGCGCATCGTGGTGCACCACCACCACAGCGGCGGCATGGAGCGTCTGGAAAACGTGGATCAGGCGCTGGCCGAGCGCGAGAGCACCACCCCGCCGCTCCACCCTGAGGCCAGCTGAAAAGAACGCCTCAGCGTGCCATGCCCGGGTTGCCTTCCATGCCCACGATCTTGGGCTGGTTGATGCGCGGCGCTTTCACGGTCTTGCGGTTGCGCAGGTAACCGGCCACCACGTCCCAGATGGGCTCACCCTGCACGTTCTCCTGCACCGAGGCCCAGCCAGCCACCTTGTAGGTCTTGCCGGCTTCCAGCGCCTTGCCCTTGAGCGTGAGGTTCTGGATGCGCTGACCCATGGGCGCCTTGGGAGCGATGGCGTACTGGATGCCGCCGACGCGCACCATATCCCCGCCCTGCTGGTAGTAGGGATCGGGGTTGAAGATGTTGTCGGCCACGTCCTCCAGAATCTCCTTGATCTGCGCGCCGGTGAAGCTGTTGAGCGTGGTCGCCGGGTAGGTGATCGCCGTCTGGTCCATCAGGTGTTCCATGGTGATGGTCTGGCCCGGCAGCAGGCTGGTGCCCCAGCGCACCCCTGGCGAGAAAGCCGCGTCGGCGCCCTTCACCTCCATCAGCGCGTCGCAGATGAGCTGGTCCCATGAGCCGTTGAAGTTGCCTCGGCGGTACAGCAGACCTTCAGAAACCGCCAGCTTCTCGCCCAGCTTGTCCTTGTAGGGCTCACGCACCTTGTCG
This sequence comes from Synechococcus sp. UW140, assembly GCA_943368755.1. Classification (GTDB taxonomy): domain Bacteria; phylum Pseudomonadota; class Gammaproteobacteria; order Burkholderiales; family Burkholderiaceae_C; genus Hydrogenophaga. The sequence continues at coordinate 7,005 of CALRLO020000038.1, forward strand.
ATGAGCGTCTGCATCCCGGTGTCGGCTGGCAGCAGATTGGAGAAGATGGGCAGCAGCTTGTAGCGGAAGTCCTGCACGCGGCCAGCCCGCACATCGAAATCGAGCACACCGAGGAACTTGCCGTTGGAGCCGGCGTTGGTCACCAGCGTCTGGCCACCGGCGTTCTTCACCACGATGGGTGTGGGCACGCCGTCGTGCGTGTGGCCGCCCAGGATCGCATCGACACCGCGCACGCGTGAGGCCATCTTCAGGTCCACGTCCATACCGTTGTGCGAAAGCACCACCACCACCTGCGCGCCCTTGCCACGCACCTCATCCACCATCTTCTGCAGGTGTTCGTCCTGGATGCCGAAGGTCCAGTCGGGCACCATGTGGCGCGGGTTGGCAATGGGCGTGTACGGGAAGGCCTGGCCGATGATGGCCATCGGCACGCCGTTCATCTCGCGCAGGGTGTAGGGCTTGAAGACCAGGTCCTCGAAGTCGGTGGTCTTGATGTTCTGCGCCAGGAATTCGACCGAGCCCGCGAAGTCCTTCTCCACGATCTCCTGCACGCGCTTGGCGCCCAGCGTGAACTCCCAGTGCGCGGTCATGATGTCCACGCCCAGTTGCTTGCAGGCGTCCACCATGTCCTGGCCATTCGTCCACAGCGCGGTGGCCGACCCCTGCCAGGTGTCGCCACCATCGAGCAGCAGCGCGTGGGGCCGGCTGGCGCGCAGGCGCTTCACCAGCGTGGCCAGGTGCGCAAAACCACCCACCTTGCCATAGGTGCGTGCGGCCTGCGCAAAGTCGACGTAGGTGAAGGCATGTGCCTCGGGTGTGCCCGGACGGATGTTGAACGCCTTGAGCAGGTGTTCACCCACCAGGTGCGGCGCGCGGCCTACAGCGGCGCCCACGCCCAGGTTGACACTGGGCTCGCGGAAGTGGATGGGCACCAGCTGGGCGTGGCAGTCGGTGAAGTGCAGCAGGCTCACGTTGCCGAACGCGGGCACGTCGTAGAAGCGCTCACCCGCACCAGCCGTGGCGGCGAGCGCATCGCGGTGGTCCAGCGCCATACCGGCGGCGCTGGCGGTGGCCAGCAGCTGCAGGAATTCACGTCGGCTGAAGCTCATCAATATCTCTCAATCATTGAATGCTGATGTTTGCACCAGGAAAAACTGGCCTTCCGGCCAGCTCTTCCTCCATCACTTGTTGACGGGCGACTGCGGGTCGAGCAGCAGGGCCATCACGTGTTTGATCTGCGCCTCGTTGAGGATGCCACCGTGGCCCACACGGGGCATCTGCGAGCACGCGTTGTAGGCGCGGGCATTCCAGAGCTTGCCCCAGGTGTACTCGACGATGGCCTTGGAGGCCTCGGCGCCTGGGTCGCTCACGCCGCGCAGCTTGCCGTAGTTGTAGAGGCTGGGACCCAGCGTGCCGAAGGACAGCTCTTCCTTGCTGATCTGGTGGCAGTTGTAACAGTTGCCGCCGTTGGCCTGGTTGGCCGCATCGGTCCAGGTCAGGCCACGGCCGCTCTGGGCGATGGTTTCGCCCTGCTTCCAGTCGCCCAGGAACTTGCCATCCGACGGCCACTTCACCGTCTTCAGGTTGGCTTCCTCGATGGCCTTGGCCACCTTCTCGTCCAGCGGCTTGCCGCTCACCTCGGCGGCCGAGCAGGCGCGGTTGGCCTCGTCCACATCCAGCCGAGTCACCTTGGCGATGCCCCGATCCTGGAAGGACGATTTCGTCATGGCCTCGGCCATCCTGTCGTACTCGGCCGGTGCGGGCGACGAAGTGCAACCGGCCAGCACGATGGCGATGGCGGGCAGCACGAAAAACGTCTTGTGGTTCAGCATGTGTCGTCTCCCCGCTCAGCGCTTGATGGTCGGCACGGCCGAGGCCGCACCCTTGGCGTTCACGCCCATGTACACGCCGAGCGCGATGGTCACGTCGCTGGCGAACTTGGGTTCGGGAAAACGCATCTGGCGGTAGCAGTCGTTCAGACGCAGCTGCATGCTCCACATCTGGCCGTTGGACACACGGTACGCCGGCCAGGCTGCGAAGCCGATGCCGTCACCCGGGTTCTTGGTGAGGTTGGGCAGGTCTTGCAGGCGGATGCGCTTGTTGTCCTCGCCGTGGCAGGATGCGCACGAAAAATCGTGCGTCCCGGCGCGCTGGAAGAAGGCGCGCTTGCCCAACTCGTACATCTTCTTCTCTTCGGCGTGGCGCTGGGGCAGGTTGAATTTCATGCCCTTGGACTGTGTGGCCACGTAAGTGGCCAGCGCCGTCACGTTGGCCATCTCGCCACGGCCGAACGGGGTCTTGGCGATCTCGGCGGCGTTGAAGCCCTGCAGCACCGACATGCAGGTGACGAGGCGGTCCTCCATGTCCTGCACGCGGCCGGTGTCCGCGAAGTAACGCGGCAGCTCGACGAAGGCTCCCTTGAGCACACCGGGGCCCTTGCCCAGGTCGCACTGTTCCAGAGAGGCGTTCTTGGGGCCGCGTTTCTGTTTCCAGAGTTCCTCGCCCTTCATCTCGAACAGCTCGGCGGGGTTGCCGTCCTGCAGCATCTCGCGGTACTGCGCGATGCCATCGGCGGTGGACGGCTGGGCCATCGCCGCGCCTGCCATGGCCGCCCATGCGGCGGCCAGCACTCCAGTGCGTACCCTCATCGTGTGTCTCCTCTTGTTATGCCAGCCTGCAGATCAGGCAATCGTCGCTTCGTCGGTGCGTGTGTCGCCCTTGTTGTCCACCCATTTCACGGCGATCTTCTCGCCCTTGGCCCCGCCTTTGAACTTGAAGGAAAGAAAGGGGTTCTGGGCCACGGCGGTGCTCCACTGGGCCTTGAGCACGGTCTTGCCCGCGTGGGTGGCTTCGACGTCGGAAATGAAATGGGCCGGGATCACGGCACCGGCCGCGTCGCGGCGCTGGCCGGTCTCCATGATGTGGGACATCAGCACGCGGACTTCGGTCACGCCGTTGTTGTGTGCGGCACGGATGCGCATCGGGTCTGCCATGGCAATTCTCCTGAATGACTTGAAAGGGTCTCGGTGGGTTCGGTCGGGGCGGCCATCAGCCGCCGCAACCGCCCAGCGTGACCTTGGTTTCCTTGGTGGCGGAGTACAGCTTGCCGTCGGCCTTGACCACGGCCACCACGTTGCTGCTCTGGCCCATCTTCACGCGCGTCTGCACGCTGGGCTCGGTGCCGGCCGGAATGACAAACACGGCGGCCAGCGGGAAGGGGTTCTTTTCCACCAGCAACATGATTTCGGTGGTGTTGGGGATGTTGCTGGTCACGCCCAGCGGCACCACGGCGCCGTTCTCGGCGATGTCCGGGGCCTGCAGGTTCACCTGCGCGTTGCTGGCCGGCGTGCCGCCGATGGACTTGATCGCGTCGGCCAGGGTCTTGGCCTCGAAGCCGGCGCGGTTGGCCTGGGCCAACGCCTGTTTTTCGGTGATCAGGCCCAGGGCCACCAGCGTGCCCAGGGCACCGGTGGACTTCAGGACGGATCGGCGGGTGTTGTTCATGGGGACTCCTTGGCGAATGTGTCTCGACCGCGATTGTCGCTCTTTGCAAAATCCTCGGTGCCACCCGAGCTTAAGGCGCGGGTGTGCCGAGGCACATGGGGAAAACGAGCAAATGCTTATATTCAGTTTCTTGGTTTTTCTCAGCGCGCCCCGTCCGCGATCCAGCGTGCGATGCGCAACGCATCGGCCTCGCTGAGCTGCGGCTGCGGTGGCATGGGCACGGCACCAAACACGCCGCTGCTGCCCCCACGGATCTTGGCCGTCAGGTAGGCCTCCAGGTCGGCACGGCCCTTGTGCTTGGCCACCACCTCGCTGAAGCCAGGGCCGACGATGCGGTTGCTGATGCCATGGCAAGCGGTGCAGGCGTTGGCGGCCAGCAGGCCCTTCACATCACCCTCGGCTGGCGCGGTGGTCGCCTTGGGCGCCGGGGCTGGCGTGGCAGCAGCCACCACGGTGCGCGCCGCCAGCGCGGGCCGCGGCGGCTTGAGCGTGTCGGCTCCGCGCACCGGCCCCACCAGGCGGTTCTGCTCCAGCACGTTGCCGTGCGCGTCCCGGGCGTAGTCGGGCAGCGTGGAGGTCACCTTCACCGGGGTCGGGCAGTCGTTCATGCAGGCGGTGTTCTTCACGTCGGGCTGCTGGTGGGCGCGCCACATACCGTGCTTCTCGGTCATGCCGTTGCGGTTGGGCATGCGTTTTTGCACCTCGGCCATGTTCTGGTCGCTCAGCACAAAGTCGGCCGGCACCACATCGGCCAGGTGCAGGATGTAGGCGGTGCTGGCATACACCTCCTCCACCGTGAGCGACTTGGGCGCGTTCCACGGCATGGCGCGGTTGATGTAGTCCCACAGGGTGGAGAGGGTGGCCACCTTCATCATCGTGGTGCGCTGAGGGTAGCCGGCGCCGGGCAGCAGGTTGCGCACGCGGCCGGTCTCGATGTCGGCCTTGCTGGTGCCGCCCACGATGGGCGTGAACACCTCGTTCGATTCACCGAACACGCCGTGGCACGACGCGCACTTGGCCTCCCACACCTCCAGCCCCTTGGCCACGCTGCCCGATCCCTTGGGCAGGCCCTTGAAGTCGGGACGCACGTCGATGTCCCACGCCGCCACCTCGGCCGGCGTGGCCGGGCGGCCAATCTCGCGCCAGGGTTGGGCCTGCGCCAGCGTGGCGGTGAGGGCCAGCGCGCCCAGCAGCGGCTTAATCCACGTGCACATTGGAGACCTCCCCGTTTTCGGCCACGCGCCACGACTGGATGGCGTTGTTGTGATAGATCGATCGCGTGCCCCTCACCGCGCGCAGCTGGTTCATCTTGGGCTGCACATAGCCGGTGGTGTCGATGGCGCGGCTTTGCAGGATGGCGGGTTTGCCGTCCCACACCCAGTCGATGTTGAAGCGCGCCAGCGCCTTGGGCAGCACCGGGCCTTCGAGCCGCGCGGTGCGCCAGTTGCGGCCGCCGTCCACGCTCACGTCCACCCGCTTGATGGCGCCGCGCCCTGACCATGCCAGGCCGCTCACGTTGTAGTAGCCGTGGTCCAGCAGCGTCTGCCCGCCCGAAGGCGTGGTGATCACGCTCTTGCACTCCTGCACGCTGGTGTACTGGCGGTGTGTGCCGTCGGGCATCAGGTCCACGTAGTGGATGGCCTCGTCCTTGGTGGCCCATTTCTGGTCGCCCACCTCGATGCGGCGCAGGTACTTGACCCAGCTCACACCCTGCACGCCGGGCACCACCAGCCGCAGCGGGTAACCGTTCTCGGGGCGCAGCATCTCGCCGTTCATGGCCCAGGCCACGATCACGTCGTCCATCGCCGTCTCGATCGGCAGCGTGCGCGTCATCGACGAACCGTCGGCCCCCTCGGCCAGCACGAACCGGGCGGCCTTCTTGTCGTAGCCACACATCTCCAGCAGCGTCGACAGGCGCACGCCGGTGAACTCCGAACAGCTCAGCATGCCGTGGGTGTACTGCACCGTGGGCAGCGCCACATTGCCCCACTCGGGCCCCGAATTCGCGCCACATTCGATGAAATGGATGCGCGACACACTCGGCAGGCGCATGAGGTCGTCCATGGTGAACACGCGCGGCTGCTTCACCAGCCCGTTCACCATCAGGCGGTGTCTGGAGGGGTCGATGTCCCACCAGCCCTGGTGATGCCGCTCGAAGTGCAGCCCATTGGGCGTGATGATGCCGAACAGCCCCTGCAACGGACAGAAGCTGACCGATGCCTGTGGCACCCGCGTGAGCCCCGGGCTCTCGCGGCGCTGCAGGTTGGCCTCGTACTGGCTGGGCTTGCCATAACCGCGCGCGGCCACCGGCTGGCCCAGGCCGGTCGTGTGTTCCGGCAGCTTGAGGATGGCCTCTTCGCCGTCGCCCGTGGGCTGCGCTGCGCGCGCACCGGCTGCAGCGGCCACGCCCGCACCCATGGCCAATGCCTTGCCCATGAAACTGCGCCGCGCCACGCGGGCGCGCTCCAGGTCGCCGGTCGACAAATGGTGTTCTGGGGCCGGCAGTACGCGGCCTAAGGTGTGACGCAAAAAGTCCGACAAGGTGGGCACTCCTGACCTGCTAGGTCGTTTGCCAGACTATATGCGCAATTGCTGATATTTGGATTCTCGTTTACCCCAAGGCAGCCCGTGGGCCACTGCAGCCCACCGGCCCTAGCGTCCTTTGGCTTTCGCCTTCACCCCCGCGCGGGGCGGCAACCCGGTGTGCTGCGTGAGGAGGCGCCCCTTGGCGGGCCCAGGCGCAGCCACTTTTCCGGATGGCGTCGAGTTCTTCTTGCGCGCGCTCTGGTACCCACCGTCCGTGAGCGGCTGGAAGGTCGGGATGAGGTGGTGCTTGCCGTTGCCGATGAGGTCGGCGCGGCCCATGGTCTTGAGCGCCTCGCGCAGCAGCGGCCAGTTGTTGGGGTCGTGGTAGCGCAGGAAGGCCTTGTGCAGGCGGCGGCGTTTTTCGCCGCGCACGATGTCCACCTTTTCGGCCCTCTCGTCGCGGTGGATACCCTTGAGGGGGTTGAGGTCGGTGTGGTACATGGCCGTGGCGGTGGCCATGGGGCTGGGGTAGAAGGTCTGCACCTGGTCGGCGCGGAAACCGTTCTTCTTGAGCCAGACCGCCAGGTTCATCATGTCCTCGTCGCTGGTGCCGGGGTGGGCGGCGATGAAGTACGGGATGAGGTACTGCTTCTTGCCAGCCTCTTCGCTGAATTTCTCGAACAGCTGCTTGAAGCGGTCGTAGCTGCCGATGCCCGGCTTCATCATCTTGGACAGCGGGCCGGCCTCGGTGTGTTCGGGCGCGATCTTCAGGTAGCCGCCCACGTGGTGCTGCACCAGTTCCTTGACGTACTCCGGGCTTTTCACGGCCAGGTCGTAGCGCAGGCCGGAGCCGATCAGGACCTTCTTGATGCCCTTGAGCGCGCGCGCGCGGCGGTAGATCCTGATGAGCGGGTCGTGGTTGGTGGTGAGGTTCTGGCAGATGCCGGGGTAGACGCAGCTGGGCTTGCGGCAGGCAGCCTCGATCTCGGGGCTCTTGCAGCCCAGGCGGTACATGTTGGCGGTGGGCCCACCCAGGTCGGAAATGGTGCCGGTGAAGCCCTTGACCTTGTCGCGGATCTCCTCCACCTCGCGGATGATGGAGTCCTCCGAGCGGCTCTGGATGATGCGGCCCTCGTGCTCCGTGATGGAGCAGAAGGTGCAGCCGCCAAAACAGCCGCGCATGATGTTCACGCTCAGGCGGATCATCTCCCACGCGGGGATCTTGGTGGCCCCGTCGTGGCTGCCGTTCTCGTCGGCATAGGTCGGGTGCGGACTGCGGGCATAGGGCAGGTCAAACACCCAGTCCATCTCCGCAGTGGTCAGCGGGATGGGCGGTGGGTTGATCCAGACGTCGCGCGCGGTGGTTCCTTCACCGTGGGCCTGCACCAGCGCTCGGGCGTTGCCGGGGTTGGCCTCCACATGGAGCACGCGGTTGGCGTGGGCGTACAGCACGTTGTCGCTTTTCACCTGCTCGTAGCTGGGCAGTCGGATGACGGTGCGCTCGCGCGGGGTCTTGTGGCGGGGCTGGAAGACCAGCGGCTGTATGGCCGCAAGCGCGGGCTGCGCGCCCTCCTCCTTGGCGCACGACTGGCCCTGCGCCTGGGCCTGCTCGGCCGTGGTCTGGTAGGGGTTGATGTGCGACTCGACGGGGCCTGGGCGGTCCACCTCGGTGGAATCGATCTCGAACCAGCCCTCGGGCGTGGTCTGGCGCACAAAGGCGGTGCCGCGCACATCGGTGATCTGTTCGATGGGTTCGCGCCGACCCAGGCGGTGGGCGATCTCGACAATGGCGCGCTCGGCATTGCCGTAGAGCAGCAGGTCGCATTTGGCGTCGACCACGATGGAGCGGCGCACCTTGTCGCTCCAGTAGTCGTAGTGGGCGATGCGGCGCAGGCTGCCTTCGATGCCCCCCAGCACGATGGGCACGTCCTTGTAGGCCTCGCGGCAGCGCTGGCTGTAGACGATGGCCGCGCGGTCGGGCCGCTTGCCGCCCACGTCGCCAGGGGTGTAGGCGTCGTCACTGCGGATCTTGCGGTCCGCGGTGTAGCGGTTGATCATGGAATCCATGTTCCCGGCGGTCACGCCGAAGAACAGGTTGGGCTTGCCCAGTGCCTTGAAGGGGTCGGCGCTCTGCCAGTCGGGCTGGGCGATGATGCCGACACGAAAGCCCTGGGCCTCCAGCACCCGGCCGACCACGGCCATGCCAAAGCTGGGGTGGTCCACGTAGGCATCGCCCGTCACCAGCACCACGTCGCAAGAATCCCAGCCGAGCTGGTCCATCTCGGCCCGGCTCATGGGCAGGAAAGGCGCGGTGCCGAAACGCTTGGCCCAGTACGGGCGGTAGCTGGTCAGCGGTTTGGCGGCACGTGGAAAGAAGGAAACGTCGACAGGGGCGTTCATGCGGGGCTTCGTGGGTAACCCGCGATTTTAGTTGGCGGGGTGGTTTTGCGCCTGGCCGCCGGGCCGATGGCCCCCACAATGGCCCCATGTGGCCCCCTTCGCCCCCGCTGGCAGCCCTGCTGGCCGACCTCATCCTCACCCTGCATGTGGGTGTGGTGGCCTTCGTGGTGATGGGCGAGCTGGGGATCCTGGCCGGTGGCTGGCGCGGCTGGCGCTGGGTGAGAAAACGCTGGCTGCGCGTCACCCACCTGGGCCTGATGGTCTTCATCGCACTGCAGGCGGCCTTCGGGCGGCTGTGCCCCCTCACGGTCTGGGAACAGGACCTGCGCCGCCTGGCCGGCCAGGCCAGCTACGGCGAGAGCTTCATCGCCCACTGGCTGGGCCGCCTGCTCTACTGGGATTTGCCGTGGTGGGCATTCGTGGCCGCCTACGCCGCCTTCGCGTTGCTGGTGTCGCTCACGTGGCGCTGGGTGCCACCGAGGTAGTCGCCCCCCGCGCCGCCCGCGGCATCCCCGGACTGGCAACCACATACGCTACAAGGCCGCCATAAGATGGCCGCTGCAAACCGGAGACAAACCATGCCCAGCTACAACACCCTGAAGATCGACAAAGACCCCGGCAACCCACGCATCGCCCGCCTGCTGCTCAACCGGCCCGAGCGGCTCAACGCGATCACCGACGACACACCGCGCGACGTTCGTGCCGCCGTCGAATGGGCCAACGCCGACCCCGAGGTGCACGTGATCGTGGTCGAGGGCGCAGGCAAGGGCTTCTGCGGCGGCTACGACCTGGCCGACACCGCGCAGCAGAACATCGAGCACCCCTGCCAGCAGGAGTCCTACCCCTGGGACCCGATGGTGGATTACGCCTACATGAAGCGCAACACCGAGGACTTCATGACGCTCTGGAAAAGCGCCAAGCCCACCATCGCCAAGGTGCACGGCGCGGCCGTGGCCGGCGGCAGCGACATCGCCCTGTGCTGCGACCTGCTGGTGATGGCCGAGGATGCGCGTATCGGCTACATGCCGACCCGCGTGTGGGGCTGCCCCACCACGGCCATGTGGACCTTCCGCCTGGGCCCGGTTCGCGCCAAGCAGCTCATGTTCACCGGCGATGTGATCGACGGCCGCACCGCAGCCGAGTGGGGCCTGGCCAACCTGGCCGTTCCGGCCGCCGAGCTGGAGGCCGCCACGCTGAAGCTGGCTGGGCGCATCGCCGGCGTGCCCAGCAGCCACCTGGCCATGCACAAGCTGGTGGTCAACCAGGTGATGCTCACCATGGGCCTGGAGCAGGCACAGACCATGGCGACGGTGTTCGACGGGATCACCCGCCACAACCCCGAGGGCCTGTGGTTCCGCCGCCATGCCCAGACACACGGGTTCAAGTCGGCCATCGAGTGGCGCGACAGCGGCCGCCCCATTCCCGAAGGAGATGAGGCGCGCGAACGGGTGCGCCGCATGGAGTCGCCCGGCACCTGACGCTGGGGGCGGTGGTGCGGCGTCACACCAACACCGGGGCACACCGACCTCGCCTTAATTGTGAATAAACGTGTAAGCTCCGCCGGAGTACCAACTGCCGCCCTGCGCCCACCGCCATGACTTGCCACAGCCATCCGGTGTACCCGACCCAGCGCCACGCGCTGGTAGAGTGCCCTGCCGCCTGATCGCGATGCAGCAGGCCGGCCTCTTGTTGTCTCCCTTCGCGAGCTGGGCCTTCACCGTTGTGCTGGCGGTCCTGTCCGCCTACGTTGCGCTCGATTGCGCCAGCCGCGTGGCCACCCGCACCCCACGCCAGGCGGCTGGCTGGCTGCTGGGCGGTGCCCTCGCCATGGGCACCGGCAGCTGGTCGCTGCACATCGTGGGCATGCTGGGCCTGCAACTCCCCTTCGAGGTGGGCTACCAACCCGTGATCCTGCTGTCGGCCTGGCTGATCGCGGTGGCCGTGAGCGCGGCTGGACTGCTCATGACCTTTGGCGGCGACACGCCCACCACCCGCCTGGCCGGGAGCGCTGGCGTGCTGATGGCGGGCATGCTGGTGGCGCACACCCTGGCCCTGCTGGCCGCGGGCCTGCAGCCCGGCGCCCAGTGGCAATGGAGCACGCTGCTGTCGGCCTGCGTGGGTGCGCTGGTGCTCAGCCTGGCCGCGTTGTGGCTGCTCCTGGAAGCGCCCCGTCGCATCCAGCGCGCCCGCTGGCTGGCGCAGCCACTGGCTTCGGTGCTGCTGGCCCTGGGGCTGTGGTGGGCGCAGTCGCAAACCCTGGACGCCGCTGGCATGGCGCTGCAGACGGACTCGGCCTACACCCAGCTGTTGCCCATCCACACGCTGAGCCTGCTGGCCACCTTCGGCACGCTGATCCTGCTGGTGATGACGCTGGTGACCTCGTTCACCGAATCCCGCATGCGCGCGACGCTGCAGCAGGCCGAAGGCTCGCTGGAAAAGCAGAGCCTGACGGACCTGCTGACCGGCCTGCCCAACCGCCAGGGTTTCGAGGAGCAGCTGGTGCGCGAGGTGCAAAAGGCCGACGGCGAACGCGACCGGCTGGCCCTGATCTTCCTGGACCTCGATGGCTTCAAGCCCATCAACGAGTCCTATGGCCACCGCATCGGCGACCTGCTGCTGCAGGAAACCGCCAACCGGCTGCGCACCCAGACCACGCCCGGTGACTGCCTCGCCCGCTGGGGTGCCGACGAATTCCTGCTGCTGCTGACCACCGACCCCAGCAGGGACGAGGCCGCCGCGCGCGCGCGCCAGGTGCTGGACGCGCTGTCGCAACCGTTTCGCATCGACGAGCGTGACGTGCCTATTGCCGCCTCGGCCGGTATTGCGCTCTACCCGGAGCACGGTGCCCAGTCCACGCTGATCACCCATGCCGATGCGGCCGCACGCGCGTCCAAAGCGGCGGGTGGCGCCACCTACTGCTTCTTCGAGGCGCGCATGATGACCGACGCGCGCGAGCAGGTGGAGCTGCTGCGCGACCTGCGCAACGCGCTGGCCAACAAGGAACTGGAGCTGTACTACCAGCCCAAGGTGCATGCCCCCAGCGGCGAGATCACGGGCGCCGAGGCCCTGCTGCGCTGGAACCACCCCACGCGCGGCCTCATCAACCCGGCCGTGTTCATTCCGATTGCCGAGCGTTTCGGGCTGATCGGCGCCATCGGCCACTGGGTGATCGACGAGGCCTGCCGACAGATCCGCGACTGGCGCGATGGCGGCCTGCGCATGCGTGTGGCCATCAACCTGTCGGTGCACCAGCTGCGCCAGCCCGACCTGCCCGACCGCATCGCCACGGCACTCAAACAGCACGACGTCAACCCCACGCTGCTGACCTGCGAGATCACGGAATCGGTGGCGATGGAGGACACCGACAGCACCAAACACTTCTTCCAGAAGCTGGCCGAGATCGGGGTGCACATCTCCATTGACGACTTCGGCACCGGCTACTCGTCCCTGAGCTACCTGCGCCAGCTGCCCACCGAAGAGCTCAAGATCGACCGCGGTTTCGTGATGGATCTGGAGACCAGCAACGACGCGCGTGCCGTGGTGGACGCGGTGGTGAAACTTGGCCTGGCCCTGGGCCTCAAGGTCGTCGCCGAAGGCGTGGAGACCGACGCGCAGTACCAGATCCTGCGTCAGCTGGGCTGTGTGGAACTGCAGGGTTTCGTGTTCGCCAAGCCCATGGCCGCCAAGGTGCTCTACCTCTGGGCCATGAACGACGTGGGGCCGAGTGCGCTCGAGTTCCGGCCTTCGCTGTTTGGCGACACGGTGCTGCCGCCGATCGAGCCGGACAAGGCAACCTGAAGAACGGACAGGGCCCCGCGCCCTGCCCGCCCAGCCGTTTACTGCGGCTGGAAGCCGCTGTCCTTGATGATGCGTGCCCAGGTCTGGCGGTAGGCGCTCTCGCGCTGGCCCAGCTGGTCCGCGCTCATGAAACCCACATTCAGGCCCATGGCCGTCAGGCGCTCGCGCACGGCGGGCTGCTGCACGGCCTTGGCCACGGCAGCGGCAATCGGATCCAGGGCGGCCTTGGGCGTGCCGGCCGGCGCGAAGATGCCGTAGTACGGCACGTCCTCGAACCCACTCACGCCCAGCTCGGCAAAGGTGGGCACCTCGGGCATCACGGGCTGGCGCTCCTTGCCCATCACGGCCACCACATGCAGCTTGCCGGCCTTGTGGTTTTCGATGAAGTCGGGGATGGAACCCACGCCCGCGGCAATCTGGTTGCCCAGCATGTCAGCCATCATGGGGGCACTGCCACGGTAAGGCACCGAGACCAGATCGACCTGGCTTTTCTGGCCGATGACCTTGACCAGGAACTCGGGCACCGAGGCCGGCGCGGGTATACCCACATTGCCCTTGCCGCCCTGGGTCTTGACCCAGGCCACGTAGTCCTTGTAGTTCTTGGCCGGGGTGCCGCCCGAGACGGCCAGTGCGTTGACAAAGGTGGCAAAACCAGCGACGGGCGTGAAGTCATTGGCAGGGTCGAAGCCGGCATTCTTCATCACCAGCGGGAGGATGGAGACGCTGTGGTCGTGCGTGAGGAACACCGTGGTGCCATCGGCGGGCGAGGACTTGAGGGTTTGCGCAGCGATCTGGCCACCGGCGCCGGCCTTGTTCTCCACCACCACCGCCGTACCCAGCGAGTCCTTCATGGACTCGGCGAGGATGCGGGCAATGGCATCGGTTCCGCCACCGGCGGGAAAGCCCACGAGAATCTTCACGGGAGGCTTGGTGGTCTGCGCGCCAGCGAGGCCGACGCTCAGGGCGCCGGCCAGGGCCAGCACGGCGCGGCGGGTGGCAGAAAAACGCGAGGTCACGGACGGGTTCATGGAGTCAATCCTCAGGGAATGAAAAAGGTGCCCGCAATTTAGCAGGATCGGTGCCAGCGAATCAGGCCGTACCGAAGGCGTGACGCAGCGCGCGCGCCGCATCGTTGTGCGCCTGTTGCGCCTCTGGAATGGCGCGCCCCATCTTGATGAATTCGTGCACCACACCCCGGTAGATCTCCAGGTCCACCGCCACGCCGGCGGCGCGAAGCTTGTCGGCGTAAAGCACGCCTTCGTCCACCAGCGGATCACATTCGGCCAGACCGACCCAGGCCGGGGCCACGCCGTCCACATCGGGCGCGTTCAGCGGGGCAAAGCGCCAGTCGTCGCGGTCGGTCCGGCTCTTCACGTACTGGCCGAAGAAGAAGTCGATGTGGGCCGTTTCCAGCACGAAACCGTGGCCGAAGGTGTGGTGCGAAGGCGTGTCCTGGTGGGCGGTGCAGCCGGGATAGAACAGCAGTTGCAACGCCAGCGGCAGGTTCGCATCTCGGGCCTGTATGGCGCATACCGCGGCCAGCGTGCCGCCGGCGCTGTCGCCCCCCACGGCCAGGCGCGTGGCGTCCAGGCCCAGCGTGTCGGCCTGGGCGTGCAGCCAGGCCAGGCTGTCCCAGGCGTCGTCGGCGGCTGTGGGGAACTTGAACGCGGGGGCCAGCCGGTAGTCCACCGACAGCACGGCGCAGTGCGCCAGGTGAGCCAGGTGCCGGCACAGGCTCTCGTGGGTGGCCACGCTGCCCACGGTGAAACCGCCACCATGGAAATACAGCAGCACGGGCAGGCGCTCGTGGCTGGGCGCCACCAGCTGGGCCGGCAGGCTGGCGCCGTCGCGGGTGGGGATGTCCAGCCACTCGTCTCGCACCAGTTTGCAAGGCGACAGGTCGAGCACGCCGGCGCCCGCCGCGTAGGCGGCGCGGGCCTGGTCGGGCGTGAGCAGGTGCAGGGGGGTGCGGTTGGCGCGTGCCATGCGGTCCAGCACGCCGCGCATCAGGGGCGTGAGCAGCACACGCGGGTTGGGGTGACTCATAGGTGAATGCTAGCCGAGCGCAAGCGGCCTATAGTCCGATGAAAAGGAGACACACCCCATGGCCCAGATCCTCTACGTGACCAACATCCAGCTCGACTTCGGCGCCATCCAGCTGCTCAAGGACGAGTGCGAGCGCACCGGCATCACGCGCCCGCTGGTCGTCACCGACGCCGGCGTCAAGGCCGCCGGCCTGCTGGACAAGGTGCTGGCCGCCCTGCCCGGCCTTGTCGCAACCCGCTCGGTGGCCGTGTTCGACCAGACCCCCTCCAACCCCACCGAGGCCGCCGTGCGCGCCGCAGCGGCGGTGTACGCCGCGCAGGGGTGCGATGGCCTGATTGCACTGGGCGGCGGCAGTGCCATCGACTGCGCCAAGGGCGTGGCCATTGCGGTCAGCCACGATGGCCCGCTGAAAACCTACGCCACCATCGAAGGCGGCTCGCCAAAGATCACCGACCGTGTGCCGCCGCTGATTGCGGTGCCCACCACCGCCGGCACCGGCAGCGAGGTGGCGCGTGGTGCCATCCTCATCGTGGACGACGGCCGCAAGCTGGGCTTCCATTCGTGGCATCTCGTGCCCAAGACCGCCATCTGCGACCCCGAACTCACGCTGGGCCTGCCGCCCGTGCTGACGGCCGCCACCGGCATGGATGCCATCGCGCACTGCATGGAGACCTTCATGGCCGCGGCCTTCAACCCGCCGGCCGATGGCATCGCGCTCGACGGCCTGGCACGCGGCTGGGCCCACATCGAACGCGCCACCCGCAACGGCCAGGACCGTGAAGCCCGCCTGAACATGATGAGCGCCAGCATGCAAGGCGCCATGGCTTTCCAGAAAGGCCTGGGCGCGGTGCATTCGCTCAGCCACAGCCTGGGCGGGGTGAACCCGCGCCTGCACCACGGCACGCTCAACGCCATGTTCCTGCCGGCGGTGGTCGCGTTCAATGCCGAGGCCGAATCGGTGCGCAAGGATCAGCGCCTGCAGCGCATGGCCCACGCCATGGGGCTGGCGTCGGGCAGCGACATCCCGGCTGCCATCAAGGACATGAACGCCCGCCTGGGCCTGCCCACCGGCCTGGGCGCGATGGGTGTGGAGCGCGACTGGTACGACCGCATCGTCACCGGCGCACTGGCCGACCACTGCCACAAGACCAACCCGCGCATGGCCAGTGCGGACGAGTACCGCGAGCTGCTGGCGCAGGCGATGTAGGCGCTCAGGTCTCGAACAGCTGGCGCAACACGGTCAGAGTCTGCGTCAATGTGGCTGCCGTCGTGGTGCCCAGGCGCTTGATCAGGCGCTGCTTGTCCAGGGTGCGCACCTGATCCAGCAGGATCAGTCCTGCTTTGCCCTGGAAACGCAACGGCACCCGGAACGGAGCCGGGAAGCCCTGGGAGGTCATGGGAGCCACGATCACCGTGCGCAGGTGATCATGCAGTTCGGGCGGTGATACCACCACACACGGGCGCGACTTGCGGATTTCGCTGCCTACCGTGGGATCGAGGTTGATCAACCAGATCTCGCCCCGCTTCACCACTGCAACGCCTCGTCATCCGCGTTGCCGAAGTCGCCCATCACCAAAGTGTCGTCACCGGCCTGTGCCACGGCCTTTGCCGCGTCCGACCAGCCGGCGCGCGCCGCTCCGGCAGGCTTGCGCAGCACCAGTGCGCCGTTTTCGACCACGAGGTCGGCCACGTCCTGCAACCCCACTTGAGCCAGCAAGGGTTTGGGAATGACGATGCCTTTCGAATTGCCAAAGGGACGGATGACAACTTCCATGATGAATCTCCAGAAATCGCACCAGATTATTACTTTGTAATAACCTTGTCAATCAGGCATGGCGGCACCCACATGCCGCTCGCCGCGCGCCTCGGCCAGTTCCACCTGGCGCTGGCGCTCGGCCAGGCGCAGCTTCTCCTCGGGAGTGCGCTGGTCGTGGCAGCGCGGGCAGCTGACACCTTTCACGAACAGCGGCGAGGCCTTGTCCTCGGGTGACAGCGGCCAGCGGCAGGATCGGCAGGGTTCGTAGGGACCGGGTTTCAGGCCGTGGCCCACGCTCACGCGCTCGTCGAAGACGAAACACTCGCCCTGCCACAGGCTTTGTTCGGGCGGCACCTCTTCAAGGTACTTGAGGATGCCGCCTTCAAGGTGGTAGACCTCGTCGAACCCCTGCAGCCGCATGTAGGCGGTGGATTTTTCGCAGCGTATGCCACCGGTACAGAACATGGCGACCTTGCGTTTGCCGTCGAGGCGGCCGGGCGCATCGGTGTGCTCGCGCACCCAGTCTTTGAGCTGGGTGAAGGTCTGGATGTCGGGGTCGACCGCACCCTGGAACGTCCCGATAGCCACCTCGTAGTCGTTGCGGGTGTCCACCACCAGCACCTCGGGATCGCTGATCAGCGCGTTCCAGTCGGCCGGCTTCACATAGGTGCCGGCCATGCGGCTGGGCACCACCTCGGGTACGCCCAGGGTCACGATTTCCTTTTTGAGCTTGACCTTGAGACGGTGAAACGGCTCGGTCTCGGCCCAGGATTCCTTGTGCACCAGCTTCGCCAGACGCGGGTCGCTGCGAAGATGGGCCAGCACGGCACGCACGCCGGCCTCGGGGCCGGCGATGGTGCCGTTGATGCCCTCGAGCGCCAGCAGCAGCGTGCCCTTCACGCCGCCCTGCTCGCAGACGGCGCGCAGCGGCGCCTGAAGCGCGGCGTGGTCCGGCAGTTCGACGAAATGGTAAAGGGCGGCAGTGAGGAAGGCGGGCATGGCCCCGCGATTATCCCAGCCCCACTCACAAGGGATTCAGAGGGGCTCGACCCGGGCCATGTCCGGGCGCTCCAGCCACGCTGCGAACTCGTCGGCCAGCTGCCGGCTAGCGGCCACGGCGGCGTTCCAGGCCTTCATGCGCCCGGCCAGGTCCATGCCGTAGTGGGTGAAGTCGTTGCGGTCGGGCAGCTTGCCGTTGGGCAGGCGCCTCACCCATTCGGGGTCGGGTGCCAGCACCAGCATGTGATCCAGAAAACGGGTGGAGCGGTGGCGCCACTTCAGGGGTTTGTCCAGCCAGCCGGGCACCACGGCCTTCTGGAAATGCGGGTACAGCACCAGACCATCGCCCGCCCGGTAGTCCAGGTGCAGGTGGTAGTCGGTGATGCCGCCGTCCCAATAGGCGCCACGCGGCGCGCCAGCGATGTCGTGCACCGGGCGAAGCACGAAGGGAATGGAGCAGCTGGCCTGCAACGCGTCCATGAAATTGGTCTCGGTCAGCGCGACCTGGCGGCTGCGGTAGTCGGTGGTGGCA
This sequence comes from Synechococcus sp. UW140, assembly GCA_943368755.1. GTDB lineage: Bacteria > Pseudomonadota > Gammaproteobacteria > Burkholderiales > Burkholderiaceae_C > Hydrogenophaga. Next base: position 24,566 of record CALRLO020000038.1, read on the forward strand.
AACGGCAGCTCACCACGCGACGAGAACACCACCCGCTCCAGCCAGGCACCCATGGCCTTGCGGCTGAGCGCATTGGTCGCCAGCGCACCCAGGTAGCCCAGCGGCGCACGCACCCGACCCTCACGTGCCAGCACATGTCGCCCCCGTGAGGTGACGATGTGCAGGCGGTAACGCGGGTGGGTCAGCACCTGCGGGATGAGCCCGCCGTAAAACGCCTTGAGGTTGGCAGAAAAGCTCTCGCTGACCTGATCTGCCGTCGGCCGTTTCTGGCCCGGCGGCAGTTCGTAGTGCTGGGCAATGTAGTCGCGCTCCAGCCGCTCGAAGCCGGGCACGGAGGCATCGAGGCAGGCCGTGGCCATGCGCCAGGCACCGATCGAAGCCCCGACCAGATCGACCGGCTGGTCGCTGCGGGGCAGCCATTCGCCGAAGATGAAACGGTCCAGCGGGCCCAGCACCAGCCCCTTGGGGCCACCGGCCGCCCCCGGAATGACGCGGACCTGTGAGGGCGCCAGGCCGTCGCGTTGCAACGCGGCGCGGGCCGCCGGCCCGGCGTACAGCCGCAGCGCGGGTGCCGGCACGCTCAGAGGTCCTTGAGGTTGGCCAGCGGCGCGAGGTCTTCGGCCACCAGCAGGTCGGGGTCCAGGCCCAGCGCGGAACCTACGGCGTCCGGGTAGGAGTGGATGAGCTGCTCGGTCGGCGCACGCTGGCCGTGCAGGCGTGCGCGCCAGACCGCGAGGTGCACCACTGCAGCCAGTGGCTCGGGTTGTTCGAACTCCAGCGGCTTGTGCTGCTGCTCCAGTGCTTCCGTCAGCCGGCGGGGAAAGCGCCACCGCCGCGCCAGCTCGGCTCCCGCCTCGGCCTGGCTGTAGCCCAGGGCCTCGTACTGCACGGCCGCACGTTGTTCGTCGAGCAGACCCGCTTCGCGGTCGATCGCCAGCATCACCTCGGGCATGCCGGCATGCATCACCAGCTCGCCAATGCCGTGCAGCAGGCCAGCGGTGAAAGCCAGGCTTTCATCCATGGACAGCGGCGAAGCGATGTAGCGCGCCAGCTCGGCCGACGCCAGGCTGTGGTTCCAGTACTGGTCGAGGTTGATGGCGGCCACGGTGTGGAAGCTGTCGTTGAGCACGGTGCTGACCACCAGCGCACGCAGCTTGTTGAGGCCCAGCACCTGCAGGGCCTCGCGCACCGTGGCGACCGGGCGCAGCAGCCGGAAAAAGGCCGAGTTGGCCCGCTGCAGCACCTTGGCCACCAGCACCGGGTCGTGGTCCACGTCGGCCGCGATGCGGTTGAAGTCGATGTCATCGTCTTCGAAGGTGGCAATCAGCCGCGCTGCCACCTCGGGCACGGCCGGCAGTGCCTGCGGCACCTTGAAGAGCGACTGCAGATCCATGCCCGCCACGGCGTCAGCTCATGAACGCCGACAGCTCGCCAGCGGACGTCCAATCGGTCGGGTCCTTGTCGAGCACCGTCTCCAGGCTCAGACCCAGCAGCATGGCCACCACGTCGGGGAAGGTGGCCTTGAGCCCTTCGCGGTCCATGTTGATCTCCTGGGCGCGGGCGCGCCAGGCGGCCATGTGCACAACGCCAGCCATGGGCTCGTAGATGTCGCCCTCGAACGGCAGCAGCTGGTGCTGCAGCGCGGTGACGATGGTTTCCGGGAAATCCCACTTCTTGCCGAAGGCGGCGCTGACGTCGGCGTAGGTGTAGCCCAGGGCGGCCCTTTCGGCGTCGGCGCGTTTGAGGTCCAGCGGCGCGACACTGAAATCGATCTTGGCCACCACCTCGGGCATGCCGATGTGCATGACCAGATCACCCACCGCGTGCACCAGGCCAGCGGTGAAGGCGGCACCATCGGGCAAGCGAAGGCTGGGGGCCAGTGCGCGGCAGGTCTTAGCGGCGTTGAGGCTGTAGCGCCAGAACTGCTCGAGGTTGACCCCCGGAACGGCCTTGAAACTGCTGGACAGCGCCACCGCCGTGACCAGGGTGCGGACATGGGAGAACCCCAGGATGCCTACGGCTTCGTCCACGCTGCTGATCTGGCGGGTGACGTTGAAGAAGGCCGAGTTGGCCAGCTTGAGCATGCGCGCGGTCAGCGCCGGGTCGGTGGCGACCAGCTGGCTGATCTTGCGCGGGCTGGGGTCATCGGCATCCAGTTCGCCGAGCACCTCCGAGACGACGCGCGGGATGCTGGGCAAGGCGTTGGACTTCGCCAGCAGTGCCTCAAGTTCCATGCGTGTATTCCAGGGTCCGAATGGGGTGCAAAGAGTATAGGGGACGACTCAGCGGCCCACACACTGTGGGGGAGCGAGGGGCCTCAACGCTTGAGGTTCTGGAGCTTGGCGAAAGCCGAGGCCATGGCCGAGGGCTGCGGGGTGCTGTCGCGCCCGCGCGGCATCTGCTGGCCACGCCCGGCACCCTCGAAGCGGTTGTCGCGCGGGCCGTCCTTGCGGGCCGGTGCGGCATCGAGCTTCATGGTGAGCGAGATGCGCTTGCGCGCCGCGTCCACCTCCAGCACCTTGACCTTGACGATGTCGCCGGTCTTGACGATCTCCCGGGCGTCGTTGACGAACTTGTTGGACAGCTGGCTCACATGCACCAGCCCGTCCTGGTGCACGCCCAGGTCGACGAAGGCGCCGAACTGGGCCACGTTGCTGACCGTGCCCTCCAGCACCATGCCCTCGCGCAGGTCGGCAATGTCCTCCACGCCGTCGTTGAAGCGCGCGACCTGGAAATCGGGGCGCGGATCGCGACCGGGTTTTTCCAGCTCGCCCAGGATGTCCTTCACGGTGATGACACCGAAGCGTTCGTTGGCGAACAGCTCGGGCTTGAGGGTCTTGAGCATGTCGGCCCGGCCCATGAGCTCGGCCGCCGGCTTGCCGGTTTTCTCGGCAATGGCCTGCACCACCGGGTAGGACTCGGGGTGCACGCCGGTCATGTCCAGCGGGTTGTCGCCACCGCGAATGCGCAGGAAGCCCGCGCTCTGCTCGAAAGTCTTGGCGCCCAGGCCGCTCACGTCCATGAGCTGCCTGCGGTTGCGAAAGGCCCCGTTGGCCTCGCGCCAGCGCACCACCGCCTTGGCGACGCTGGCCGACAGGCCCGAGACCCGCGTGAGCAGCGGCACGCTGGCGGTGTTCAGGTCCACGCCGACACCGTTCACGCAGTCTTCCACCACCGCGTCCAGCATGCGGGCGAGCTCGCTCTGGTTCACGTCGTGCTGGTACTGGCCCACACCTATGCTCTTGGGGTCGATCTTGACCAGCTCGGCCAGCGGGTCCTGCAGACGGCGGGCAATCGAGGCCGCACCCCGCAGGCTGACGTCCACGTCGGGCATTTCCTGGCTGGCGTATTCGCTGGCGCTGTAGACCGAGGCGCCGGCCTCGCTCACCACCACCTTTTCGATCTGCCGCTCGACCTTGGCGGCGAGCTTGATCAGGTCGGCGGCCAGCTTGTCGGTCTCGCGGCTGGCGGTACCGTTGCCGATCGCAATCAGGTTGACGCCGTGTTTCTCGACCAGCCGGCCCAGCGTGTGCAGCGAGCCGTCCCAGTCGCGCCGGGGTTCGTGCGGGTACACCGTGGCGGTGTCCACCAGCTTGCCGGTCGCATCGACCACGGCCACTTTCACGCCGGTGCGGATGCCGGGGTCCAGCCCCATCACCACACGCGGGCCTGCAGGAGCCGCCAGCAGCAGGTCGCGCAGGTTGTCTGCAAACACCTTGATCGCGACCTTTTCGGCCTCTTCGCGCAGTCGGGCGAACAGGTCACGCTCGGTGGACAGGCTGAGCTTCACCCGCCAGGTCCAGGCCACACACTTGCGGATCAGGTCGTCACCAGGCCGGGCCTTGTGGCTCCAGCCCAGGTGCAGGGCGATCCTGCCCTCTGCGATGCTGGGTTTCCCGGGCTCAGGCACCTCGGGCAGCGCGAGCTTGACGTCCAGAAACTCCTGCGTGCGGCCGCGGAACACGGCCAGCGCGCGGTGCGAGGGCACGCGACCAATGGGCTCGTCGTAGTCGAAGTAGTCGCGGAACTTGGCCACGTCAGGCTGGTTCTCGTCCTTGCCGGCGGCCAGCTTGGCCGTGAACAGGCCCTCGGCCCAGAGCCATTCGCGCAGCTTCTGCACCAGCGTGGCGTCTTCGGCCCAGCGTTCGGAGAGGATGTCGCGCACGCCGTCGAGCACGGCGGCCGCGGTGGTGAAGTCGGCGCCCTCGACCTTGCCGGCGGGGACCAGGAAGGCCTGGGCCTCGGCGTTGGGGTCCAGCGACGGATCGGCAAACAGTTTGTCGGCCAGCGGTTCCAGCCCCGCTTCACGCGCGATCATGCCCTTGGTGCGGCGTTTGGGCTTGTAGGGCAGGTAAAGGTCTTCAAGCTCCTGCTTGGTGGGCGCGGCTTCAATGGCAGCCTGCAACTCCGGGGTGAGCTTGCCCTGCTCGGCAATGCTTTTGAGCACGGCCTCGCGCCGGTCTTCCAGCTCACGCAGGTAGGCCAGGCGCGCTTCGAGTTCACGCAACTGGATGTCGTCGAGACCGTCGGTGGCCTCTTTGCGGTAGCGGGCGATGAAGGGCACCGTGGCCCCACCATCAAGCAGTTCGACGGCGGCCAGCACCTGGCGGGGCTGGACTTTGATCTCCTGCGCGATCTGCGCGATGATTTTCTGCATGTCGGGGTCGGGCAAGCGGGCCTGTGACCCGCTTGGCGTTCTCGGAAAAGCGGCGAGTTTGCCACAGGGGAAAACCCCTTCGCGAGGCTGTCGCGTACGGGAAATGTCCGAACCGGGTGCTTGCGGTAGATTGCCACCCATGCCCCATTCACACAAACCATTGCGCGGCCAACGCATCCTCAGCCTAGCCCTCAACCTGCCCGGACCCGCGGCGCTCATGCGGCTGCGCCACATGGGCGCCAGCTGCACCAAGGTGGAGGGGCCAGCTGGAGACCCCATGGGTCACTACAACACGGCCGCCTATGCCACGCTGCATGAGGGCGTGAAAGTGGTGACTGCGGATCTGAAAACCGAAGCAGGACAGCTCAGGCTGCACCGGCTGCTGGCACGCACCGACGTGTTGCTGACGTCATTCCGCCCTTCCGCACTGACCAAGCTGGGACTGGGCTGGAACCTGCTGCGCAAGCGGTATCCGCTGCTCAGCCTGGTCACCATCGTCGGCGCGCCGGGCGTTCGGGCCGAGGAACCGGGGCATGACCTCACCTACCTCGCAGACAACGGCCTCGTCACCGGGCTGGACCTGCCGCCCACCTTGTATGCCGACATGGGCGGCGCGCTGATGGCCAGCGAAGCCGTCCTTCAGGCCACCCTGCTGCGAGCCGGCAAGGGAAAGGGGGTTGCACTGGAGGTGGCGCTGAGTGAGGCCGCCGCGTGGGCCGCCCTGCCCCGCCGTTGGGGCATGACGCTGCCCCAAGGTCCGGTCGGAGGAGCACACGCTGGCTACAGGGTCTACCCCTGCAAGGACGGCCGGGTCGCCGTGGCCGCACTGGAACCCCACTTCGCGGCATCCCTGTGCGCCGTCGCGGGTGTCGAGGCGTCCGGCCTCAAAGCCATGTTTGCGCCAGCCACCCACCAGGCCATCGCCCAGTTTCTGTCTGCACAGACGCGCAAACAGCTCGACCGGATCGCGCGGGAGCGGGACATTCCGCTGCACACGATGGCGCGCTGAACGCGGTGCCGTGAGCTGAGCGGTGGCGCCCGTCCAGGGCTCAGGTCTGCGGGCCGTTGACGCGGAAGGTGTTGCGCCCGGCGGCTTTCGCCTCGTACATGGCGCTGTCGGCGCGCCGCATCAGCTCGGCCAGCTCGGTACCGTCGTGCGGGTAACGCGCAATGCCTATGCTGGCGGTCACCTGGAGGGTGTGCGCCTCGATGATGCAGGGTGGTGCCAGCGCGTCCAGCATCTTGCGCGCCACCACCGAAATGTCGCTCAGGGTGTCGTCCCCCTCGACCAGCACCACGAACTCGTCCCCGCCCAGGCGCGCCATCAGGTCGCCCTCGCGCACACTCAGCCTCAGGCGCAAGGCCACCTCGCGCAGCAGCAGGTCGCCCACGCGGTGGCCGTGGTTGTCGTTGACCTGCTTGAAACCGTCGAGATCGACGAACAGGATGAAAAACACCCCGCGCCGTCGCTCGACCCGGTGGCGGGTGCGACCCAGCGCATCCATGAACATCGCCCGGTTGGGTAGCCCGGTCAATTCGTCGTGGAAGGCCCGGTGGTGCCACTCCTGCTGCTGGCGCCGACGCTGGTCGATGTCGGTCAGAGCGCTCAGCACGCAGTCTTCACCCTCGAAAACGATGGACTGGGCCGACAGCAGCACCCAGAAACGCTGTCCTTCGGTGTCCTTGAGCTCCAGTTCGTGCTCCTGCACCTGGCCATGCAGGCGCATTCCCTCCATCAGCTGTTCGCGGTCTTGCGGGCGCACGTAGAAGTCCTGGGCGCGGTGAAGCTCCAGCCGTTCAGCCGACATCTGCAGGCGGCTCAACGCGCGGTCGTTGCAGTAGACCAGCGAACCATCGGCTCGGCGCACGATGAGTATCGGCAGAGGTGCGAACTTGAGCAGGCGCCGCAGCTGCTCTTCGCTGTCCTGCAGGGCACGCTGGAAGCGCGCGTTGTGGCGGACCAGACGGTGCGAGATCCAGTAGGCCAAGGCCAGCAGCACGGACACCAGCACCAGCAGCAAGCCCTGCAGCAGCGAATGGCTCTTGCGCGCAGCCTCGCCCAGCGCCTGCGAGAACGCATCCTCCAGGGGCGTCAGGGCCTGGTCGCGCTCATCCAGCTGACGCAGGAACGACAGCGTGGCTTCCGGGCTGCCACCGCCCTCCTCGACCGCCATCCGTATCTCGTTGCCCAGCGCCATCAGCCGGTCGATCTGTTCATCGCCCTCGGTCCAGACGGCAATGGCCCGGTCGATTTCCGGCATCTGGCGGAAGGTGCGAAACAGCATGACCATGCCGCCAATGTCGTCAGGGTGGTTGCGCCCCGCCAGAAAGCCCTCGGTCACCCGGTCCAGGTCGGGCTCTGGCCGCTCCAGCTCCAGGCGGGCCTGCCGGTCGCCCATCACCACGGTCAGGGACTGTTCGTAGCGGCGCCAGTCAGCGGGGTCGTGCTCCAGCGCGTAACGCGTGAGCGCCAGGACCGCCTGCTTCTGCGCCTTGGACCACATGCCCTCGCCCGCCACATAGGCGCGCCCGGCCGCCATCAGGTACAGGCTGAAACTGGCGAGCAGCAGGATCAGGACCACCACCCCGGCGAACAGCCAGACAATCACGATCGGACCCTTGCCCTGCCGGGGATCCGGCTTGGGCGTCTGGGTGGGCTGTGCATCGGTTATCAAGGCACACCTGGCCGTGGGAGTGGTCTGGGTAGACGGGCTGTTGGCTGATCAGGTTATCAAAAAAAGTAAAGTCAACCAAGCCGCGCCGCGCATCCCCTGCCCGCCGGTCATGCCCGGGGCACCCCACTCTGTCGAATTGGCGCCGACCGGTTCGTCGCAGGTACGGAGGGCCGTCCTCTGCCAACAAGGAGTCATCATGTCCCACCATGCCGTTGAGCTTCACCGCGTCATCCGCTCCACACCCGATCGGGTGTACCGCGCCTTTGTGGACCCCGATGCCTGGACCAAGTGGCTGCCGCCTCATGGCTTCACGGCCAGGGTGCACAGCCACGACCCCCGCGTGGGCGGGCAGTACCGCATGTCGTTCACCAACTTCACCTCAGGAAACAGCCACTCGTTCGGCGGCGAGTACTTGGAGCTGGTACCCCGCCAGAAACTGCGCTACACGGCGGTGTTCGACGACCCCGGCCTGGCGGGTCGCATGCAGACCACCATCACGATCCGTGCCGTGTCGTGCGGGGTGGAACTGCACGTGCTGCAGGAAGGCATTCCCGACGCGATTCCGCTGGATGGCTGTTACCTGGGGTGGCAGGAGTCGCTGGAGCAGCTGGTGCGGCTGGTGGAGCCGGAGATTGCGGGCTGAAACCGGCTGACGTGCTGCCGCGAGGGGCCGCTGCACCCGGCACAGGGCCGGCCATGTGTTGTCGGCTTGACAGGCCGCGCGGGCTGCGCACGCACCGGGGAGACCCGAACGGGGCAGGACCCGGTGGCTGGCAGCCCACCCTCACCCCGCTGACAGGTGCCCCTGCACCAGCCGCAGCATGCGGTCACAGCGCCGGGCCAGGGTTTCGTCGTGGGTCACCACCACAAACGCGGTGCCCTGCTCGCGCGCCAGTTGCAGCATGAGGCCAAACACGGTTTCGGCGCTGGCGCGATCCAGGTTGCCGGTGGGCTCGTCGGCCAGCACGCAGGCCGGGCGGGTGACGAGGGCGCGGGCAATGGCGACCCGCTGGCGTTCGCCGCCCGACAACTCAGCAGGACGGTGCGCGGCACGCTCGCCCAGGCCGACCTGGGCCAGCAGCGAAGTCGCCGCCTGCGCGGCCTGGGTGCGCGGCTGGCGGCGTATCCACAGGGGCATGGCCACGTTGTCGCGGGCGCTGAATTCGGGCAGCAGGTGGTGAAACTGGTAGACGAAGCCCAGGTGTTCGTTGCGCAGCCGGCCTTGCTGGGTGGCGTTCAATTGATCCATGCGCTGGCCCAGCAGGGTCACCTCGCCGCTGGTGGGGGCGTCCAGCCCGCCCAGCAGGTGCAGCAGCGTGCTTTTGCCGGAGCCGGAGGCGCCCACGATGGCCAGCGTTTCGCCGGCATGCACCTGCAGGTCCACGCCCTGCAGCACGGTCACGTCCAGCGGGCCTTCGTGAAAGCGCTTCACCAACCCACGGCATTCGAGGACGACACCGCCCGCCGCCGGGCCGCCCCAAGGCGCGCGAGCCCCTTCGGGGGGCAACGAACCACGCGCAGCGGGGAGCGTGGGGTTCATTTCATTCATAGCGCAGGGCCTCGGCAGGGTTGACGCGGCTGGCGCGCCAGCTGGGGTACAGGGTGGCCGCAAAGGCCAGCACCAGCGAGATGACCGCGATGGGCACGATGTCGGCCGACTGCGGGTCGCTGGGCATGCGGCTGATGAGGTAGATGTCCTGCGGCAGGAAGCTCGCGCCCAGCAGTTGTTCCAGCGCGGGGACGAGGGTGTCGATGTTGAACGCGATGCCCAGGCCCAGCAGCAGGCCGCTGAGCGTGCCGATGACGCCCACCAATGCGCCCTGAACCACGAACACACCCATGATGCTGCGCGGGCTGGCGCCCAGCGTGCGCAGGATGGCGATGTCGGCGCGTTTGTCGGTCACGGTCATCACCAGCGTGCTCACCAGGTTGAACGCGGCCACGGCCACGATGAGCGTGAGGATGATGAACATCATGCGTTTTTCCAGCTGTACGGCGGCAAACCAGGTGCGGTTCTGGCGCGTCCAGTCGCGTACCAGCAGGTCGCCACTGAGCATGCCCGCGAGCTGTATGGCCACTTCGCGCGCCTGGTGCAGGTCGCGGATTTTCAGGCGCACACCGGTGGGGCCTTCCAGGCGGAAGATGCGCCCGGCGTCTTCGATGTGCAGCATGGCCAGGGCCGAGTCGTACTCGTAGTGGCCGGAGTCGAACACGCCGGCCACGGTCATCTGCTTGAGGCGCGGCACCACGCCAGCCGGCGTCACCTGCCCGCTGGGGGCGATCAGCGTCACCACGTCGCCCACGCGCACACCCAGCGAGCGCGCCAGCTCGGCACCCAGCACGATGCCGAACTCGCCCGGCTGCAGCTGGGGCAGCACCGTCTGGGCCAGATCGCCGGCCAGCGCGGTCACGGAAGGCTCCAGCGCAGGATCTATGCCGCGCACCAGCACGCCTTTCATGTCTTCCCCACGTGCCAGCAGGGCCTGCGCGCCGATGAAAGGCGCGGCGCCCACCACGTCGGGGTGGCGTTTCACCTCCTCCAGCGTTCGTGGCAGATCAGGAATGGCCTGGCCGCCGGGCGCGAAGACTTCGATGTGCGAGAGCACGCCCAGCATGCGGTCGCGCACCTCCTTCTGGAAGCCGTTCATCACGCTGAGCACGATGATGAGCGCGGCCACACCCAGCGCAATGCCCAGCATGGACACGCCCGAGATGAAGGAGATGAACCCGTTGCGCCGGGTGGCACGACCAGCGCGGGTGTAGCGCCAGCCCAGGATGAGTTCGTAGGGGGTTTGCATGGGTTCAGTGCCGCCCGGCCGCCCGAAGGCACTGAAGCGCCCCCTTGGGGGGCAGCGATACGCGAAGCGATGAGCGTGGGGGCTGTTTCATACGAGGGCGATTGTGGCATTGCCCACACCCCCACTCGACAGCGCGTAACCGGATGTCAGCTGCGCGCGGGTGCGGTGGAGGCGCGCACCACCAGCTCCGGACGCAGCACCACGGTGGAGGCCGAGCCCGGCTTGCCTTCGATGAGGTCGAACAACATCTCCGCGGCACGCCAGCCCAGCTCGCGGTGAGGCAGCCGCACGGTGGTGAGCGGCGGCGCCACCAGGTCCACCAGCGGCATGTCGTTGTGACCGGTGATAGAGATGTCGCCCGGCACATTCAGGCCGGCGGCGTGCATGGTGTCGTAGGCCCCCAGGGCCACCAGGTCGTTACAGCAGACCACGGCCTGGGGTCGGTGGGGTTTGTCCAGCAGCTGCTGCATGGCCAGGCGCCCGGCCTCGCGGCTGTAGGCCGAGCACTCGACGATGCCGGCGGGCGTGAGGTGGCGATCGCGCAGCGCCTGCTCGAAACCCTGGCGCCGCCCCACCCCGGTGGGCAGGTGCTGCGGGCCGGCCAGGTGGGCAATGCGTGTGTGGCCCAGCTGGGCCACGTGGTCCACTGCGAACTTCATGGCCAGGCGGTCGTCGCTCACCACGGCGCCCAGGCGGCCTGAGTCGTCCGCCCGGTTGACGAGCACGGTGGGCAGGCCGGTGGCTGTCACGAACTCCACCAGCGGGTCGTCGCGTGTGGCGGTGGCCATGATGAGACCGGCCACCTGCTGCGCCAGCATGCGTTCGATCACCGCCTGCGCGTTGGCGGGGTCGGGCACGTTGGCCATGAGCATGAAATAGTGGCGCGCGGCGGCGCTGGCCTCTATGCCCTCGAGGATGGGAGGGAACACGGCGTTGGTGATGTCGGGCAGCAGCACCGCAATGGTCTGCGAGCGCCCGGTGCGCAGCGCGGCGGCGGTGCGGTTGGGCCGGTAGCCCAGACGCCGGGCCGCCGCCTCCACCTGCTCCAGCACCTCGGCGCTGATGAGCTGGCGGCGTTTGGGGTCCAGTGCACGCGAGACGGTGGACACGTGCACGCCAGCGGCCAGCGCCACGTCGCGGATGGTGACCGTGGCGGGCACGGTGGGCGACGGGGACGTGGTTCGCGAAGGTGGCGTCATGGCGCGGCGATTGTAGAGAGGTGTACGCAGAGCGAACAGCAAGCCCGGGGCCAACCCTAGGGGTAACCCGCATGGACAGCGTGGAACGTATCTTTGCACAATTCTGCAAACGTTTGCACCAAAAACGCCCACTCCTGATGAAAAACGCCCCAAAAACCGCCACGCCCGGCCACGGCTGGCCCGCTGGCTCCGTGCCGGCGGCCCCTTCAGGCCCGCCAACACCTGGCACGGTATTCGCTCTACTCCGCCCGAACCTTCCCCGGAAAACGCCCAGCAGAATTCACAGTTTTGCAGGACGTTCCGGTTTGCCGCGCCGTGGCGCATCCCACGCTGCGGTAGCGGCGGGGCGTGCTCCGGATTTCAGGCGGCTTTTTTTCACTCTTTAATGCAAACGATTGCAGTAAATGCCTAACCAACAACCGATCACTGACGCCGACTCGGTGCTGCCTGCCGCCCTGGCCGCCATCGAGCGCACCCCCGATCCGCGCCTGCACGAACTGATGAGCGCCCTCACCCGGCACCTGCACGCCTTTGTGCGCGAGGTGAGGCTGACCGAGGAGGAGTTCGAGCACGCACTGGGTTTCCTGGTGGCCATTGGCCAGGCCACCAGCGCCACCAAGAACGAGGTGGTGCTGGCCGCAGACCTGTTTGGCGTGTCCACCCAGGTGGCGCTGATGAACGCACGCGCCAGCGGCGAATCCGATGCCGCGCTGCTGGGCCCCTTCTGGCGCAAGGACTCGCCCGAATGTGTGTGCGGTGACAGCATCGCGCGTGCGGGCACGCCGGGCATTCCGCTGCACGTCTCGGGCACGGTGCGCAATGCCGCCGGGCAACCGGTGGCCGGCGCCTGTGTGGACGTGTGGCAGGCCGCCCCCAGCGGCCTGTACGAAAACCAGGACCCCGACCAGCCCGACATGAACCTGCGGGGGCGTTTCACCACCGACGCGCAGGGTCGCTACCACTTCAGCACCGTGCGCCCGGCCGGCTACCCGGTGCCCACCGACGGTCCCTGCGGCGCCCTGCTGGCGGCGCAGCGGCGCCACCCCAACCGCCCGGCCCACCTGCACTTCATGGTGAGCAAGCCCGGCCACCGGTTGCTGGTGACGCAGGTGTTTGCCGACAACGACGAGAACCTCGACAGCGACCCGGTGTTCGGCGTCACGCGCAGCCTGATCGGGCGCTTCCAGCTCGCGGCCGACGGCGCCAGCGCCACGCTGGCGCACGACTTCACGCTGCAGCCCGGCGAACTCAAGTTCCCGCGCCCGCCCATTCCCTGAAGCGCACCCGCAGCACAGGCACACCCCGAACCCATTTGTTTCTGATTCGAACCATGAACCACCAACCCACCACCCGCCTCGATGGCCAGGTGGCCGTCATCACCGGCGGCACCGGCGCCATCGGCCTGGCCACGGCCCACCGCCTGGCCGCGCTGGGCGCACGCTGCGTGCTGCTCTCGCGCGCCAGCAGCGAACGCGCCTCGCAGGCCGAAACCCTGCCCGAGGTCATCAGCGGCCCGCACCTGGTCCTCAACGCCGATGTGGCCAACACCGCCAGCCTGCTGGCCGCCGCTGCGCGCGTGCAGGCCGAATGCGGCCGCTGCGACATCCTGGTCAATTCGGCCGGCTTCACCAAGGCCGTGCCGCCGGGCGACCTCGAGGGTCTGAGCGACGAACTGATCGACGCCATCCTGCAGGTCAACTTCCGCGGCGTGTTTGCCACCATCCGCAGCTTTGCCCCGCTGCTCAAGGCCAGCGGCGACGGCCTGGTGGTCAACATCTCGTCCATTGCCGGCTTCACCGGCGTGGGCAGCAACCTGGCCTACGTGGCGGCCAAGGCGGGGCTGGACGTGGTGGGCGACGCGCTGGCCAAGGCGCTGGCCCCCACGGTGCGTGTGGTGTCGGTGTCGCCGGGCGCGGTGGAGTCCGGCTTCGTGCCGGGCCGCGGTGCCGACTTCAACGCCAAGGCCGCCAGCACCACGCCGCTGGGCCGCGTGGGCCAGCCCGACGACGTGGCCGCCGCCGTGGAGGCTCTGGCCACCACCCTGCGCTTTGTCACCGGCACCCGGCTGGTGGTGGACGGCGGGAGGCACCTGTGAGCCTGACCAACCCCCTGGGCGGCAAGACCTTCATCACCTGCGCGGTGACCGGCAACCTCGTCAAGCCCGACCAGACGCCACACCTGCCCATCACGCCCGTGCAGATCGCCGACGAATGCCTGGCCGCCGCCGAAGCCGGTGCGGCGCAGGTGCACATCCACGTGCGCAACCCCGAGACCGGCAAGCCCTCGATGTCGGTGGACCTCTACCGCGACGTGGTGGAGCGCATCCGTCGCGCCAACCGCACGCTGGTCATCAACCTCACCACCGGCCCCGGCGGCCGCTATGTGCCCAGCGAGGACGACCCCAAGATCCATGCGCCCGGCACCACACTGCTGCCGCCCGAAAAACGCGTGGAACACATCGCCGCGCTGCGACCCGACGTGTGTTCGCTGGACCTCAACACCATGAACTCCGGCCCCGACGTGGTGATGAACACGCCACGCAACGTGCGCCGCATGGCCCAGGTCATCCGCGACGCGGGTGTGCGACCCGAGCTGGAGGTGTTCGATTCGGGCGACATCGCCCTGGGTCTGGACCTGATCGCCGACGGCACGCTGAGCGGCCCCGGCATGTGGACCTTCGTGCACGGCGTGAAGTACGGCTTTGCATCGGCACCCGAGACCATGGCCTACGCCCGAGCCATGTTGCCCCCCGGTGCCTTCTGGACGGCCTTCGGCATCGGCCGCATGGAGTTCCCGCTCGTGGCACAGGCCTGGCTGCTGGGCGGCCACGTGCGCGTGGGCATGGAAGACAACATTTACCTGGAGCGTGGAGTGCTGGCACAAAGCAACGCACAACTGGTGGCCAAAGCGCGCCACATCATCGAAAGCCTGGGGGGCGAGATCGGCAGCGCACGCGAACTGCGCACCGCGCTGGACCTCAACCCGGCACCGACCCAAGTGGGGGTGGCCGCATGAGCGCCCAACTCGACGACACCCTGGAGCTGGACACCGCCGGCCTGGCACTGCAGGTGACCACCAAGGCAGCGGGCATCGACGTGCTGGAGCTGGCCCTGCTGGAGCAGTCCCAGCGCCCGCCCGCACCCGGCCACGCGCTGGTGCGCGTGCTGGCTGCCGCCGTGAACCCCAGCGACGTGAAGGCCTGCCTGGGCCTGATGCCACAGGCCGTGTGGCCGCGCACCCCGGGCCGCGATTTCGCAGGCGTGGTGGTGGAAGGCCCCACCGAATGGGTGGGCCGCCAGGTGTACGGCTCGGGTGGTGATGTCGGCATCACCCGCAACGGCTCGCACGGCCGCTACCTGGAACTGCCCCTGGCCGCGCTGCGTGCCAGCCCGGCCAACATCAGCGCCGCCGAAGCGGGCTCGGTGGGCGTGCCTTTTGTGACCGCCTACGAAGGCTTTCGCCGCGCCGGCATGGTGCAAAGCGGTCAGACCGTGATGGTGATGGGCGCCAACGGCAAGGTGGGCCAGGCCGCGGTGCAGCTGGCCGCTGCCGCCGGTGCGCGCGTGATCGCGGTGCAGCGCGGCGCCGGCCCCTACACCG
>CALRLO020000039.1:0-37318 GCA_943368755.1 Synechococcus sp. UW140
GGCAAGACCGAGTTGCACCCCGACATCCTGGCCCGCGCCGACGCCCGTGTGGTCGTCGAGTACGAGCCGCAGTCGCGCATCGAAGGCGAAATCCAGCAGATGCCCGCCGGGTTCCGTGTCACCGAGTTTGCCGATGTGCTTCAGGGCCGCACGCCCGGGCGCGCCAGTGCCAACGAGGTGACGGTGTTCGATTCGGTGGGCTTTGCGCTGGAAGACTTCTCGGCCCTGCGCACGCTTTACGCCTTGCTGCAGCAGCACCCACGCCTGGCCCGACCTATCGATCTGATCCCACAGCTGCAGGACCCCAAAGACCTGTTTGGTGTGCTGCAATCGGGGCCATCTTCCACTGCCACACCCATGCAGGCCCTCACCGCATGACCGACACTGCCCTGACCGCCAGCCTGATCGGCGCACCCACCGATGTCGGCGCCGGTGCACGCGGCGCCTCCATGGGCCCTGAGGCCTTGCGCGTGGCCGGCCTGCAGGCCGCGCTCGAAAGCCACGGCCTCACGGTCCACGACCGTGGCAACCTCAGCGGCCCACCCAACCCCTGGCTGCCGCCCGTCAACGGCTACCGCCACCTGCCCGAAGTCGTGGCCTGGAACCGCAGCGTGTTCGACGCCGTGCTGGCCGAGCTGCGCCAGGGCCACCTGCCCATCCTGCTGGGCGGCGACCACTGCCTGGGTCTGGGCAGCATCGCCGCGGTGGCCCACCACTGCCGCGAGCGGGGCAAACCGCTGCGCGTGTTGTGGCTGGACGCCCATGCCGACTTCAACACCAGCGCACTCACCCCCAGTGGCAACGTGCACGGCATGCCAGTGGCCTGTCTGTGCGGCTTTGGCCCACCCGAGCTGACCGGTATCGCGGGCCATGCGCCCGCCCTGCAACCCGAGCAGATCCGCCAGATCGGCATCCGCAGCGTGGACGCGGGCGAAAAACGCTTCGTGCACGAGCAGGGGCTGGAGGTGTTCGACATGCGTTTCATCGACGAGGAAGGCATGCGCCGCACCATGGAACGTGCGCTGGAAGGGCTGGACGCCGACACCCACCTGCATGTCAGCTTCGACGTCGACTTCCTGGACCCCGACATCGCACCCGGCGTGGGCACCACGGTGCCCGGCGGACCCACCTACCGCGAAGCGCAGCTGTGCATGGAGATGATCGCCGACAGCGGCCGGCTGGCCTCGCTGGACATCGTGGAACTCAACCCGGCGCTGGACGTGCGCAACAAGACCGCCATCCTGGCCGTCGATCTGGTGGAGTCGCTGTTCGGCAAGAGCACGCTGATGCGTGCGGAACACAGGCCCCCACGCTCCGCTGCTGCGCGGGTCGCTGCCCCCCGAGGGGGCTGACCTGCCTTGGGGTGGCCCGGCGGCAGGTTGTGGCCGGACTACAGCTTCACGAACGTCAGGCGGCGCATCACCTGCTGCACGATGTCGGACTGCATGTCCTTGTACATCAGCAACTCTTCGGCTTCCTTGCCCAGCACCAGCGTTTCGGTGAAGCTGATGTCGCGTGTCTGCAGCAGCTCGGTATCGGGAATCAGCTCGCGCCCCTGCACCGTGCCCAGGCGGAAGCGAAAGCGCGTGCGCAGCTGCAGTTCGCGGATCTGACCGGCTGCGGTCTGCCCCACCACCACACGTTCGCGCTGGTCCTGCAGGATCTGCAGCCGCACCTCGGCCCGCGCGGGCAGCGGGTCGGTGGACTCGGCCGGACGCGGGGGGGGCGCCCCCACCAGCCGCATGCCGGCGGCGATCAGCGCACGGCGCAGCTCCACCGCCACCGGGGTTGCGCCGCTATCGAGCTGAAGGCTCTCGAACCCGAACTTGGGCGCCTGGCGCAGCTGGAAGCCGCACGCCGCCAGGGCCAGCGGTGAAAAGGTGAGCAGCAAGGCGTGGCGGCGTTGCATGGCGACTTCCTTCAGATGACCACGTTGACCAGACGACCTGGCACCACCACCACCTTCTTTGGGACTGCACCGTTGGCAGCCTTGGCGAAAGCATCACTGGCCAGTGCAGCGGCTTCGATGGCAGCCTTGTCGGCACCGGCCGGCACCATCACCGAGCCGCGCAACTTGCCATTGACCTGCAGCACGAGCTCGATCTCATCCTGCACCAGTGCAGCGGGATCGACCTGTGGCCAGGGGGCGTCGAGCAATTCGCCCAGCGTGCCGGCGTAGCCAAGCTCGCTCCAGAGCGCGTGGGTGATGTGGGGCGTGGCCGGATAGAGCACACGCAGCAGGATGCCGAAGCCTTCGATCAGCGCGACCTGGCCACCCGCGTCATCGGGCGACTTGAAGTCCTCCAGAGCGTTGAGCATCTTCATGGCGCCCGAGACCACGGTGTTGTACTGCATGCGCTGGTAGTCGTAGTCCACCTGCTTGAGCACGCTGTGGATCTCGTGGCGCAGCGCCTTGGCGGCCTTGCCGAAGGCCACATCGGCCAGGCTGTGGGCTCCAGCGGCATTGGCTGCAGCCCAGTCGGACTGACCCAGCTTCACACCCAGGTTCCACACCCGGCGCAGGAAGCGGTAGCTGCCTTCCACCGCTGCGTCGTTCCACTCCAGCGTGGCCTCGGGCGGCGCGGTGAACATGGTGTATAGGCGCGCCGTGTCGGCACCGTACTTCTCGATCAGGTCCTGCGGGTCGACGCCGTTGTTCTTGGACTTGGACATGGTGCCCACGCCCTCGTAGTCGATGGCGGTGCCCACGGGCAGATCGCCCACGGCGTTCTTCAGCTTGGCACCGACGATCTTGCCGCCCTCGTCGAGCACATGCTCCACGTCGTGCGGCCAGAAGTACTCTTTGCCGCCCTTCTCGGTGCGGCGGCTGTAGATGTGGTTGAGCACCATGCCTTGCGTGAGCAGCCGGGTGAAGGGCTCGTCCACCTTCACCAGACCGAGGTCGCGCATGACCTTGGTCCAGAAGCGCGCGTACAGCAGGTGCAGGATGGCGTGTTCGATGCCACCGATGTACTGGTCCATGCCGCTGCCGCCGGCAGCGGCTTTCTGATCCCGCATCCAGTAAGCGGTGCCGTCGGCCACCATGGCCTGGTCGTTGGTCGGGTCGCAGTAGCGCATGAAGTACCACGACGAGTCCACGAAGGTGTCCATGGTGTCGGTCTCGCGCCTGGCCGCCTGGCCGCAGATCGGGCAGGTGACGCCGGCGTGGAAGCCTTCGTGCTTGTGCAGCGGGTTGCCACTGCCGTCGGGCACGCAGTCCTCGGGCAGGACCACGGGCAGGTCTTTCTCGGGCACGGGCACCGCGCCGTGCGCCTCGCAGTGGATGATGGGAATGGGCGTGCCCCAGTAGCGCTGGCGGCTCACGCCCCAGTCGCGCAGGCGCCAGGTGGTCTTCTTCTCGCCCAGGGCGCCCAGCAGCTCGGCCACCTTGTCGACAGCAGCCTTGTAGCCCAGGCCGTCCAGCACACCGCTGTTGACACACACGCCGCGCTGCTTGTCGCCGTACCACTCGGCCCAGGCCTCGGTGCTGTAGGTCTCGCCATCGACCGCCACCACCTGCCGGATGGGCAGCTGGTACTTGAGCGCAAACGCGAAGTCGCGCTCGTCGTGGGCGGGCACGCCCATCACGGCGCCGTCGCCGTAGCTCATGAGCACGTAGTTGCCCACCCACACATCCACCTTCGCGCCGGTCAGCGGGTGCGTGACCTGCAGGCCGGTGGGCATGCCTTTCTTTTCCTGCGTGGCCAGCTCGGCTTCGGTGGTGCCGCCGGTCTTGCACGCTTCGATGAAGGCGGTCAGCGCCGGGTTGGCGACGGCGGCGTGTGTGGCCAGCGGGTGTTCGGGTGCCACGGCGCAGAACGTCACGCCCATGATGGTGTCGGCGCGCGTGGTGAACACGTACATGCGGCCATCGCCAATGAGCGCGCCCGAAGCGTCGCGGATGTCATGCGTGAAGGCAAAGCGCACGCCCTCGCTCTTGCCGATCCAGTTCTCCTGCATCAGCCGTACCTTGTCGGGCCAGCCGTTGAGCGAAGCCTTGTCGTTGCCGATCTGGACGTGGTCCAGCAGCTCCTGCGCGTAGTCGGTGATCTTGAGGTAGTAACCCGGGATCTCGCGCTTTTCGACCAGCGCACCGGTGCGCCAGCCGCGGCCGTCGATGACCTGTTCGTTGGCCAGCACGGTCTGGTCCACCGGGTCCCAGTTCACGACCTGGGTCTTGCGGTAGGCGATGCCCTTCTCCAGCATCTTGAGGAACAGCCACTGGTTCCACCTGTAGTACTCGGGCGAGCAGGTGGCCACCTCGCGGCTCCAGTCGATGGCCAGGCCCATGGCCAGCATCTGGCCCTTCATGTAGGCGATGTTCTCGTAGGTCCACTTCGCCGGCGGCACCTTGTTCTTGAGCGCCGCGTTCTCGGCCGGCAGGCCGAAGGCGTCCCAGCCCATGGGCATCAACACGTTGTAGCCCTTCATGCGCAGCTGGCGCGTGAGCATGTCGTTGATGGTGTAGTTGCGCACGTGGCCCATGTGCAGCTTGCCGCTGGGGTAGGGCAGCATGGAGCAGGCGTAGAACTTGGGCTTGTCCTGGTCCTCGGTCACGCGGTAGGCGTCGGTGGCCGTCCAGTGGGCGTGCGCGGCACGCTCCACATCTTGGGGGGTGTATTTGTCTTGCATGAGCGGGCAGTGCTGAATCTGCCCGGATTTTAGGCGGTCAGCGCGGGGCGCCCGGACCCTGGGGTTCGGCCACGAAGGCGATACGTGCCAGACCGGCCGACTGGACCGTGCCGATCAGCGCCAGCACCTGGCCGTAGGGCACAGCGGTGTCTGCGCGCAGCATCACCTCGGTGTCGGGTGCGCTGCGGGCCAGCTCGGTCAGGCGCTGGCGCAGGGCGGCCGGCTCGATGGGCTGGTCGTCCAGGTACAGCTTCGCCTCACGATCCAGCACCAGGCGAAGGGGCTGCACCGGCGCCACGGGCGCGGCGGCCTCGGTACGCGGCAGCTCCAGCCGCAGCCCGCTGGCCATCAGTGGCGCGGTGATGATGAAGATGACGAGCAGCACCAGCATCACGTCCACCAGCGGCGTGACGTTGATGTCGCTCATGGGCGTGGCGCTCGCGGCGTCGAAACCGTCGCGTTCAAGTTCGCCAAAAGCCATGGTGGTGGCCTCAGGCCGAGAAGCGGTCGCGCAGGTCGCGCGCGAAGCCTTCGAGATCGGCCTCGATGCGGGCGATCTGGCGGCCCAGGATGTTGTAGGCCAGCACGGCCGGAATGGCCACGGCCAGTCCGGCGGCGGTCATCACCAGCGCCTCACCCACCGGCCCGGAAACCTCGCCAATCGCCACCTGCTGCTGGCCCGACATGGCCACCAGCGCGTGGAAAATGCCCCAGACCGTACCCAGCAGACCGACAAAGGGCGCGGTAGCCCCCACGCTGGCCAGCAGGACCTGGCCCCAGCGCAGGCGCAGCAGCACGGCGTGCAAGGCCTGGCGCAGGGTACGGGTGAGCTGTTGCGCGACGGCCGCCCCACCGCCCAGCGTGTCGGCTGCAGCGGCCTGACGGGACTGCACCTCCCGCACCGCCAGCACCAGCGGGGCCAGCACCTGCTCGCGATCCAGGGCCTGGAGGCGGGCCACGCCATCGTCCAGGGAGGCCGACTGCCAGAAAGCGGGCACGCCGGTCGCCAGATCGGCCACGGCGCGCTGCAGCAACCGGACCTTCCAGAGCAGCACGGCCCAGCTGGACACCGACATCAGCAGCAGCAGCAGCGCCACCGCCTTGCCGATGGCATCGGCCTGCTGGAACAGCTGCCAGGCGCTCAGACCGTGCTCCCGGTGGGCGGGCTCAGTTCAGCCCCAGCACGTCGGACATGCTGTAGAGGCCAGCCTGCTTGTCGGCCAGGAACCGCACCGCACGCAGGCTGCCTTGCGCGTAGCCGGAGCGGTTGGACGACTTGTGCGAGATTTCAATGCGCTCGCCGGTGCCGGCGAACAGCACGGTGTGATCGCCCACGATGTCGCCGCCGCGTATGGTGGCAAAACCGATGGAGGACGGGTCGCGTTCACCGGTCACACCTTCGCGGGCGTAGACGGCGCAGTCCTTGAGGTCGCGGCCCAGCGCCTGGGCGATCACCTCGCCCATCTTGAGCGCGGTGCCGCTGGGCGCATCCACCTTGTGGCGGTGGTGGGCCTCGATGACCTCGATGTCGTAGCCGGTGGACAGCGCCTTGGCGGCCATCTCCAGCAGCTTGAGCGTCACGTTGACACCCACGCTCATGTTGGGCGCCATGACGATGGCGACGTGTTTCGCAGCCTCGGCGATCTCGGCCTTTTCGTCGTCGCTGAAGCCGGTGGTGCCGATCACCATCTGGCGGCCCAGGCGCACACATTCGCGCAGATGGGCCAGGGTGCCCTCGGGCCGGGTGAAATCGATCAGGACCTGGCTGGCGGACAGGCCGGCAGCCACGTCGGCCGTGATGGCGACGCCGCTGGTCTGCCCCAGAAAAGCGGCAGGGTCCTGGCCGATGGCGGGGCTGGCCGGCACGTCCAGCGCGCCGGTCAGCACGCAGTCGTCGGCGCTATGCACCGCCTCGACCAGCATGCGGCCCATGCGACCGCCCGCGCCGGCCACGCAGATGCGGTGCGTGCTCATCGGCTCGGTTCCAGCGGCGGGTAGCTGGCAGCGGGTGTGCCCGTGGCGGGTGCGGCGGGTTCGGACTGCGCGGCCGATGCTGGCGCCTTGTTTTTCTCGCGGAAGGCCTGCAGCTGCTCGGGCGTAGCCTCCAGCACCGGCGGTTTGGACGGCTTGCGTTTCACATCGAGCGAGGCCACAAACTCGGCCTCCGAGGGCATCTCGTCGGCCTCGAAGCGCTCCAGCGCGTCGCCCTTGAAGAACACGGAGAGGCGGCGCTTCTGTTCGGGCTGGCCCTGGCGTTTGAAGGTGAAGACGTAGTCCCAGCGGTCGGCGTGGAAGACGCTCTGCAGCAACGGAGTGCCGAGTTCGTCACGCACCTGCAGGCGGGCCATGCCGGGTTTGAGCGTCTCGACCTGTTCGCGGGTGATGACGTTGCCCTGCACGATGTCGATCTTGTAGGGCGTGACAAGTCCGCCCAGGCTGGCCACCTGGCCGGTGACGCTGCCCAGGGTGGAGCAGCCGGCCAGACCCAGCAGGCAAGCGGCCAGGGCGCCAACACGCGCCGGGAGAAGAAATTGGGGAGTCAGCATGGGCTTGGCACTCGGTCAGAACGGGGTGCGGGCGTACCGCCTAGGCGATATCATCGGGCATTGTAGCCATACGGCCGACCGCCGCGCCGCCTGGGAAACACGCCATGACCAACATCGACGAACTCAAGAGCACCGGCCTCAAGGCCACCCTGCCGCGGCTGAAGATCCTGGAAGTCTTCCACAACGGCAAGCAGCGCCACATGACCGCCGAGGACGTGTTCCGCGTGTTGCTCGAGGAGCGCTCCGACATTGGCCTCGCCACCGTCTACCGGGTGCTCATGCAGTTCGAGCAGGCGGGCCTGCTCACACGCAGCAACTTCGAGTCGGGCAAGGCGGTCTACGAGCTCAACGAAGGCCAGCACCACGACCACCTGGTCTGCACCGCCTGTGGCAAGGTGGAAGAGTTCTACGACCCCGAAATCGAGCGCCGCCAGTCGGCCGTGGCCGCCGCGCGCAACTGGATCCTGCAGGACCACGCCATGTCGCTCTACGGCCTGTGCGCCAGCTGCGCCAAAGGCCGCGAAAAGTAAGCCATCAGCCGCCGGCCTTGGCCATCGCGTCGCGGTGGCGCTGCACGAACTGCTGGTAGGTATCGATGCCGCGCAGTTGCAGCACCATGTTGCGCACCGCGGCCTCGACCAGCACCGCGATGTTGCGCCCAGCCACCACCTGGATGATGGCCTTGCGCACCGGCACACCCAGCACGTCCTGGTGCAGCGGCTCGTGTGGCAGGCGTTCGTAGTCGCGCTCCAGCGTCTCCTTGCGCACCAGGTGCACGATCATCTTGAGCCGCATCTTGCGGCGCACCGCCGTCTCGCCAAAGATGGCCTTGATGTCCAGCAGGCCGATGCCACGCACCTCCAGCAGGTTCTGCAGCAGTTCGGGGCAACGGCCTTCGATGGTGGTCTGGTTGGTGCGGTAGAGGTCCACCGCGTCGTCGGCAATCAGCCCGTGACCGCGCGAGATCAGCTCCAGCCCCAGCTCGCTCTTGCCCAGGCCAGACTCGCCGGTGATCAGCACCCCCACGCCCAGGATGTCCATGAACACGCCGTGCACGGAGGTGCGCTCTGCAAAGTGGCGCGACAGGTAGGCGCGCAGCACATCGATCACGAAACCGGCGGACTCGTGGGTGGCAAACAGGGGGATCTGCGCGCGCTCGCACATCGACACCAGGGCATCGGGAGCGGTCTGGTTGTCGGCCACCACCAGCACCGGCGGCTCCAGCGTGACGATGCGGGCGACGCGGCGCGCGCAGTCCTCGGCCGTGGCATTGGTCAGGTAGGCAACCTCGCGCTCGCCGATGACCTGCAGGCGGTAGGGGTGGATGTAGTTGAGGTAGCCGACCAGGTCGGCACCTGAGCGCGCGGCCGTCACGGCCACCTCGTCGAAGCGGCGTTCCGAGGCGCTCAGCCCGGCGATCCACTGCCAGCGCAGCGCCTCGCGGTGCTGCTCGAACAGCACATCAGCGCTGACAACCGACGCCTTCATCAGGCGTGGGCGTGGGCGGACTGCCAGTTGGCGATCAGGCCGTGCAAGCCCGCAGCATCGGCGCTGCCTTTCATGCGCTCACGCAGGGCGCCATCACTCAGCAGTTCGGCAATCTCGGAGAGGATTTCCAGGTGTTTCTGGGTTGCCGCTTCGGGCACGAGCAGAAAGATCATGAGGCGCACGGGCTGCTCGTCGGGCGCGTCGAAGCCGATCGGGTTGGCCAGCTGGAACACGGCGGCCAGCGGCTGCTTGAGGCCCTTGATGCGGCCGTGCGGAATCGCCACACCGTGACCGAGACCGGTAGAACCCAGACGCTCGCGGGCAAACAGGCTGTCGGTGATGAGCGCGCGGTTCAGCCCGTGCTGGGCCTCGAACAGCAGGCCGGCCTCTTCGAAGGCGCGTTTCTTGCTGGTGGCGTCTACGCTGACCAGCACCTGTTCGGCGGGCAAGATGGCGGAAAGTCGGTTCATGAAGGCCTCTCAGAGCCGGGAATTATGCCCCTTTGACCCAATTTGGCTAGTTTTTGGGCACAAAAAAGCCGCCGGCGGCGCCAGCGGCCTGTTGCGGTGCAACAGATGTATCACATCAGGCGTTTGACACCCTCATGGTGATGGTCCTGGGCCTTGTCCTTGTAGCGCAGGACCTGGCGGTCGAGTTTGTCCGCGAGGTCGTCCACGGCGGCATAGAGGTCCGCGTGGGAACTCTCGGCAAACAGGTCACGGCCCTTGACGTGGATGTTGCACTCTGCGCGCTGGCGCAGGTCTTTCTCCTTGAGCTTGTCCACGGTCAGCAAGACCTTGATGTCCACCACCTGGTCGAAGTGGCGGGATATCCGGTCGAGTTTGCTGGTGACGTAGGTGCGCAAGGCGGGCGTGACTTCAAGATGGTGACCGCTGATCGTCAGGTTCATGTAGAGCCTCCTTTGCTCCGGTGTTGACCCCAGCCGGGCGGTTGGTCCACCCGGCCACGAGTACCGTTTTGAGGCCACTATGCGCCCGCCCGGTGCACCATGCAATCCCGCGGTGCAACATCGTGTGAAATTCAGGCTTTTTCTTGCGTTGCGTCAAGCTTTGGGCCAGACTGCTGGGTGTGCAGCGTAAGGCGCCTGGCCACCCACCAGCTGGCCAGGCTGGCCCCGCAGCCCAGCAGCGACGCCACCCAGTAGTGGCGCAGGAGGCCGCTGTCGTCTCGCGAGATGATCAGCCCGCCCACCAGGGCCGCCACACCCATGGCCGCCGACTGCACTGCTCCGTTGAACGCCATGAAGGTGCCCCTGCGGGCAGGGTCGGCCGCCGAGGTCAGGATGGCCATGCCCGGAATCATGCGCCCACTCATCACCACGAACTGCGCTGTCGACAGCAGCACGACCAGTGTGAGCGCGGCCAGGGAAACCGGCGCCACCAGCGGCGCGCCCACCATCAGTGCCCAGACTTCGGGCGCCAGGGCGATGCCCATCAGCGGCAACAGCACGGCCGCCGCGAGCCAGCCAAACACACGCACCTTGCCGTGCCGGTCGGTCATGCGGCCGACCCAGCGCGCCGTCAGCAGCGAGCCAATGCCCCCAAACAGGTACAGCAGCGGAATCTGCGCGTCCTGCAGCCCGGCGTTGCTGGTGGTGAACAGCGTGATGTAGGGGATGGTGGTGAACCCGGTGGCCATCAGCAGAGCCGAGAACACGAAGGCGCGGCGGTGGTTGGCGTCGGCCAGCACCTCGCCCATGCCGCGCCAGATGCTGGCTGTGCCGCCGGCCCCGAGGTGGTGGCTGAGCGCCGGCAGCGTCAATGCGGCCGCCGCCGCCAGGGCCAGGCACAGCAGGCCGATGGCTATAAAGGGCGCATGCCAGCCTGCCCAGGTGGCAAGCCACAGCCCGGCCGGCACACCAGCCACCGTGGCCAGCGAAAACGACGACATCACCACCGCCGCCGCGCGACCACGCCGCTCGAACGGTATGACGTCGGCCACGATGGTGTGGGCCAAGGCGGTCAGCACCCCGCCAAAGGCACCCGCTGCAATGCGTGCGCCCATCAGCGTGCCATAGGTGGGCGCCAGACCACAGGCCAGTGTGGCCAGCGCGAAGCCGCTGTACAGCGCCAGCAGCAGGCGTTTGCGGTCAAAGCGGTCGATGTAACCCGCCGCCAGCAGGCCCGAGGCGCCCGCCGCAAACGTGTAAGAGGACACCAGCAGGCCGAACTGGGCATCGCTGATCGAGAAAATGCGCGTGAGCTGGGGCCCCAGTGGCATCATGATCATGAAGTCCACGATGTGGCTGAACTGGATGCCAGCGATGGTGAGAAGCAACCAGAACTCGCGGCGGGGGCTCAGGGTGTGGACGGTCATGAACAACGAACAATCAAAAAGGTGAAGGCTTGGCCCTGGATACGCTGATCGCCAGCAACCTGCTGGTTCCGGAGCAGGCACCGCAACTGGCTGGTGGCTGTGCCCTGGTGCTCATGGGCGGCGGTGCGCGCACCGCCTACCAGGCGGGCGTGCTCAAGGCGCTGGCGAACATGAAGCCGGAGGGCGTGAAGGACGACTTCCCGTTTCCGCTGCTGCTGGGCACCTCGGCCGGCGCACTCAACGCGACCTGGCTGGCCAGCCAGGCGCTGATGGGCTGGCACGCCCTGCCCCGGCTCGCGGCCTTCTGGCGCACCTTGCGATCCACCCAAGTCTATCGCCTGGAAGCCCCACGCTGGGGTCGCCGCCGGATGCTGACCGCCGGCCTCACGCTGTTTCGCCAGGTGCGCGCCCACCGCGCGCTGCTGGACACGCTGCCGCTGGTGGACACGCTGCACCGCTCCATCGACCTCAATGCGGTCGAGATGGCGCAGCAGCAGGGCGCGCTGCGGGCGCTGGCGGTCACCGCATCCAGCTACACCAGTGGCGAACACTGGACGTTCTGCCAGACGGCGCCCGATTACCCCGCGCGGGCCTGGCGCCGACCCGGGCGCCGGGGCGACCTGCAGCCCGTCACCATCGAACACCTGATGGCCTCCAGCGCCATCCCCTTCCTGTTTCCCGCCGTGCCGCTGTGGGTGGACGGGCACAAGGAGTTTTTTGGCGACGGCTCCATGCGCCAGCTGTCCCCCCTGTCGTCCACCATCCAGCTGGGGGCTCGTCGGGTGCTGGTGATCGGCGTCGGCCAGCCCCAGCGCTCGGGCATGGCCGGCAGTGCCCGCGCCGGGGCCGATCAGCCGACCGCGGGCACCATCGCCGGTCATGCCATGGCCACGGTGTTCCATGACACGCTGATGGCCGATGTGGAGCAGGCCCAGCGCGTGAGCAAGACACTGGCCCAGCTGCCCCCGGAGCTGGCCGCCGCGCTGCCTTACCGGCCGGTGGAGGTGCTTGCGATCACGCCTTCGCAGTCACTTGACGAAATCGCCCTCAAGCATGTTGACGCGCTGCCACCAGCCACCCGCGACACGCTGGTTGGCCTGGGGGCGCTCAATGTCCACAAAGGTGCGGCGGGCAGTGCCGCCGCACTCGCCAGCTACCTGCTCTTCGAGCCCCCGTTCGTGAACGCGCTGATCGAGCTGGGCGAGCAGGACGCCTATGCCCGCAAGGCCGAACTGCAGGCCTTTTTTGCCGCAACCGCGGCATAGAGCGGTGCCATAATCGGCGCCAGTTTCAACCCACCGGAGACTTCGTTGGACAGCACACCTCCCAGTTGTGTGCTTCCGGCACCCAGCATGCGGCGCTAAGGGCCTGCGGCACTGGGTGGCTGGAAGCGCCCCCTACGCCCCACCACCCTTGTGACCGTGAAAGAGCCCGCACATGCTCAACGTCTTCACCCTGGCCAATGGCCGGCTGTTCCAGGAAGAGATCGAATCCCTGGAAGAGCTCGCGAAGTTCAAACCGATCTGGGTCGACCTCGAATCGCCCACCACCGAAGAGCGCCGCTGGGTGCGCCAGCACTTCGGCCTCAACATCCCCGCCGATGCGATGGACGACGACATCGAGGAGTCGGCCCGCTTCTTCGAGGAAGACAACGGCGAGCTGCACATCCGCAGCGACTTCCTGATCGATGACGACGACCAGCCGCGCGCGGTGCGTGTTGCCTTCATCCTGAACCAGCACAACGACACGCTGCGCAGTCACGGCGTGCTGTTCTCCATCCACGACGAGGACGTGCCGGTGTTCCGCCTGCTGCGCATGCGCGCGCGGCGCATGCCGGGTCTGATCGAGGACGCCAAGGAGGTGTTGCTCAAGCTGTTCGATGCCGACGCCGAGTACTGCGCCGACACGCTGGAGGACATCTACGACCAGCTCGAGGAAGCGAGCCACAAGGTGCTGGCCGGGCAGGTGACGGACACCATCGCCAGCGAGGTGCTGGGCGCGATTGCGCGGCACGAGGACATGTCGGGCCGCATCCGCCGCAACGTGATGGACACGCGCCGCGCGGTGAGCTTCATGATGCGCACCCGCATGCTCAGCGCCGAGCAGTTCGAGGATGCGCGTCAGATCCTGCGTGACCTCGATTCGCTGGACAGCCACACCGCCTTCCTGTTCGACAAGATCAACTTCCTGATGGACGCGACGGTCGGTTTCATCAACATCAACCAGAACAAGATCATCAAGATCTTCTCGGTGGCCAGCGTGGCGCTGCTGCCCCCCACGCTGATCGCGAGCATCTACGGCATGAACTTCCAGCACATGCCCGAGCTGACGCAGGAATGGGGCTACCCGGCGGCGCTGGTGCTGATGCTGCTGTCGGCCGTGGGACCGATGTTCTACTTTTACAAGCGCGGTTGGCTCAAGTGAGCCCGGCCAGCGCGCGCGCCACGATGCGCGCGCTGTAGTGGCGCGCCACCGCGTCGAGAAAACGCGGGAAGTCCACATGCGCGCTGTCGTCGGCGCGGTCGGACACGGTGCGCAGCACTGCCAGGGGCAGTCCGAAATCGTGGCAGACCTGGGCCAGAGCGGCGCTTTCCATGTCCACCGCCAGCGCATCGGGCAGGGTCTCGTGCAGTGTCGTGCTCTCGGCAGCGGTGGCCACGAAGCGGTCGCCGCTGATCACCAGGCCATGGTGGGCGCGCGGCCGGTGCAACCTGAAGGTGTTGCGGTCCTCGGCGCCCAGAAAGGCCTCGGGCGCCGCCAGCTCGGCCTCGGCGGCCACAAGCAACGCTCGGGACAGCGTCGGGTCGGTCTCGAAGCGGTCGCGACCATAGCCCGGCACCTCGTGGCGCGCAAACAGGGGTGAGGCGTCCATGTCGTGCTGCAGGCAGGCGCTGGCCACCACGGCATCGCCCACGGCCACGCCTTCGCCCAGCCCACCGGCCACGCCGGTGAACACCATGCCCGACACCTGGAAACGCTCGGCCAGCAGCGTGCCGGTGGTGGCCGCCGCCACCTTGCCGATACCACTGAGCACGGCGACCACGGGATGGCCACCCAGATGGCCGCGCCAGAAACGCCGGCCGGCCACCTCGATCACAGCCTCGTCGGGCATGAGCCCCAACACGCTGTCCAGTTCCTGAGACAGCGCGCTGACAAGGCCCAGCGGGCGAGGGCTCACTTGTCGCGCAGCTCGCGGCGCAGGATCTTGCCCACCGGGGTCTTGGGCAGCTCGGTGCGGAACTCGATCACCTTGGGCTGCTTGTAGCCGGTCAGGTTGGCCTTGCAGTACTCGCGCACCTGGGCTTCGGTCAGCGACTCGTCCTTCTTGACGATGACCAGTTTGACCGCCTCACCCGATTTCTCGTCGGGTACACCGACCACGGCGCACTCCAGCACGCCCTCGAGCTTGGCCACCACGTCTTCCACTTCGTTGGGGTAGACGTTGAAGCCGCTGACCAGCACCATGTCCTTCTTGCGGTCGACGATCTTGAAGTAGCCGCGCTCGTCCTGCACGCCGATGTCGCCGGTCTTGAAGTAGCCGTCGGCCGTCATGACCTTGGCGGTTTCGTCGGGGCGCTGCCAGTAGCCGGCCATCACCTGCGGACCCTTGATGGCGATCTCGCCGGCCTGGCCCAGCGGGACCTCGTTGCCGTCGTCGTCGATGCACTTCATCCAGGTGCTGGGGATGGGCACGCCGATGGTGCCGGTGTACTCGGCGCTGGTGGTCGGGTTGCAGCTGGCCGACGGGCTGGTCTCGGACAGGCCGTAGCCTTCGCAAATGGGGCAGCCGGTCTTGTCCAGCCAGAGTTTGGCCACGGCGCCCTGCACCGCCATGCCACCGCCCACCGAGATCTTGAGGTTGCTCCAGTTCACGGTGCCGAAATCGGGGTGGTTGGCCAGGCCGTTGAACAGCGTGTTGACCGCCGGGAAGCTGTGGAAGGTGTGTTTGGACAGCTCCTTGAGCACCGCCGGCAGGTCGCGCGGGTTGGGGATCAGGATGGTCTTGCCGCCCACGCGCATGGACAGCATCATGTTCACGGTGAACGCGAAGATGTGGTACAGCGGCAGGGCACACACGCTGGTGGGCTGCTCGCTGGCGGGCACCTTTTTCATGACCGGGTCGTTCCAGGCCTCGGACTGCAGCACGTTGGCGATCACGTTGCGGTGCAGCAGCACGGCGCCCTTGCTCACGCCCGTGGTGCCGCCGGTGTACTGCAGCACGGCCACGTCGTCGGGCTTGATCTCGGGGCGCTTGAGCGTGCCCCGTGTGCCCTTGGCCACTGCGTCGTTGAAACGCACGGCATTGGGCAGGTTGAAGGCGGGCACCATCTTCTTGACATTGCGCACCACGTAGTTGACCAGCGCGCCCTTGAGCAGACCCAGCTGGTCACCCATGGACGCGAGCACCACGTGCTTGACCGGCGTGCTGGCGATGCACTGCTCCAGCGTGTGGGCAAAGTTCTCGATGATGACGATGGCCTTGGCACCGGAATCCTTGAGCTGGTGTTCCAGCTCGCGTGCGGTGTAGAGCGGGTTGACGTTGACCACGACGAAGCCGGCGCGCAGGATGGCCGCCACCGCCACCGGGTACTGGGGCACGTTGGGCATCATGATGGCCACACGGTCGCCCTTGACCAGGCCCAGACCCTGCAGGTAGGCCGCCAGGGCCGCCGACAGGCTGTCGGTCTGGCCGTAGGTCACTTCCTTGCCCATGAAACTGTAGGCCACACGGCTGGCGTACTTCTGGAAGCTCTCCTCCATCAGCGCCACCAGCGAAGCGTACTGGGCGGGGTCGATGTCGGCAGGCACGCCCTGCGGGTAGGCACCGAGCCAGGGGCGGTCTTGGGTAGCAGAAGCCATGAAGTCTCCGTTGTGGTCTTGCGAAAGTGAGCGCCAACCGGACAAGTCCTCGAGCGAGGGGGCGCCCACACCGCGCGCATTGTCGCGCAAGGGTCAAAGGGATCATTGTGCCTTGCGCCAAACTGACAGCCGCTCGTGTTTTTCCCTGAGCGGAATTAGAGAGAACTCTTGACAATTTGATAACAATGTTGCTCCATTGCGCCTTTCGCGATGGGGCCCATGCCGGCCCCCCAGAACAACAACCCGACAGCATCCGACATGACCACCGAACCGACGCCTGCGCTGCACGCGCAACTCCTGGACGCCACCCTCATAGACATCTTCGGTCCGGTCGACGCCGAGGCGCTGGCCCAGATCCGGCCACGCATGACCACCCATGAAGTGCCCAGCGGCACGGTGCTGATGCGCCAGGGTGATCCGTCGGACGCCATCTACATCGTGCTGTCGGGCCGGCTGCGCGCCACACTGGCGACGGACGGCGGTCCGGCGGTGATCCTGGGCGAGATCGGGCGCGGCGAACCCATCGGCGAAATGGGCGTCATCAGCGGTGCGCCGCGTGGCGCCACCGTGACCGCCCTGCGCGACTGCGTGCTCATGCGCCTGGATGCGACCGACTTCACCGAGCTGCTGCAGAAATCGCCCGCGTTCGCCCTGCCGCTGGCGCGCAAGCTGATCGAGCGGATGTCGCGCCACGGCATCAAGGGTCCGCGCAAGCACGTGGTCAACCTCTGCATCGTGCCACTGGACGCAGAGCTGGACGCCCGGGCATTGGGAGCGCGCCTGCGCGAAACCGTGGCCCAACAGCTGGCCCGGGCCCACGAGGCGGCCCAGCCTGAAGACATCCCGATCGCGCTGGTCACGCGCGACCTCGTCAACGGCGCGCTGGGCGGTGACGTGGCCGACATGGACGCCCCCCATTCGCCGGTGCAGGCACAGCTGGCCGACTGGCTGGATGACCAGGAAAACCGCCACACCATGCAGGTGTTCGTGGCAGACGCCACCAACACCGGCTGGACACGCCGCTGCCTGCGGCACGCCGATCACATCCTGGTGGTGGCCGAGGCCGATGGCGACGCGCGCCTGCGCGGCGTCGAACGCGAGCTGCTGGCAGGCTCCCAGCCCGCCGTGGCGGCCATGCAGAGCCTGTGGCTGCTGCACCCCGACGACCGCCGCATGCCCTCTGGCACGGCCGAATGGCTGCGCGCGCGCCCACACATTCCCATGGAAGGCCTGTCGCACTTCCACACCCGCCGCGAACACAACGGCGACTGGGCGCGGCTGGCCCGCATACTCGCGGGCCAGGCCACGGGGGTGGTGTTTGCGGGTGGCGGTGCTCGGGGGTTCTCGCACCTGGGCGTGATGAAGGTGCTGGAAGAAAACGGCATCGAATGGGACATGGCCGGCGGCACCAGCATGGGCTCGGTGATGGCCGCCTATGCCGCCATGGACCTGCCCATCGACCAGGCCATCCGGCTGGCCGGCAAGGCCTTTTCTTCCAACCCCACGGGCGACTTCAACTGGCTGCCGCTGATGTCGGTGGTGCGTGGCCAGCGCCTGGCCCAGGTGGTGCGCTCGGCACTGCAGGCCGCCGCAGGCTCGAGCGAGGTACAGATCGAGGACCTGTGGAAACCTTACTTCTGCGTGGCCTCCAACTACTCGCGCGCCGAGATGCAGGTGCTGCGCAGTGGCGAAATGGCGCGCTGCGTGATGGCCAGCGTCTCCATACCGGCCGCGCTGCCACCGGTGCTGCTCGACGGCGATCTGCTGACCGATGGCGGCACCTTCAACAACTACCCGGTAGACATCATGCGCGCCTCAGGGGCAGCGCGCGTGATTGGCGTCGATCTGGGCCGCAACAAGCACCGGCCGCTGCCCTATCAGGAGCTGCCGTCCAACCTCGCGCTGTTCGTGGACCGCTTCTTCCGTCCGCGCCGCCGCCGCCGCTACAAAGGCCTGCCCAGTCTGGCGTCCATCGTCTTCAACGTGGCTGCGATGTCCAGCCAGAGTCACGAGCGCCGCATGCGCGACCACGCCGATCTGGCCTTCACGCCCGATGTCTCTCGTGTGGGCATGCTGCAATGGCGGGCGTTCAAACGGGTGGTGGCGATTGGCGAGCACCATGCGCGCGAACGGCTGGCGCAGGAGGCCGGCGTGTTCCAGCCGGAGTGGTTCGAGTCGCAGCACACGCGCCACTGAGCATGAAAAAACCGGGCACAGCCCGGTTTTTTCATACGGTGGTCTGACCCCGTCACTCCACCGCCTTGACCATGTCCTCCACGACCTTCTTGGCGTCACCGAACACCATCATGGTCTTGTCCATGTAGAACAGTTCGTTGTCCAGGCCCGCGTAGCCAGCGGCCATGGAGCGCTTGTTCACGATGATGGTCTTGGCCTTGTAGGCCTCGAGGATGGGCATGCCGTAGATGGGCGTGCCCTTCTGTAACGCCGCCGGGTTCACCACGTCGTTGGCGCCCAGGATGATGGCCACATCCGCCTGGCCGAACTCGCCGTTGATGTCCTCCATCTCGAACACCTGGTCGTAGGGCACCTCGGCCTCGGCCAGGAGAACGTTCATGTGGCCCGGCATGCGCCCGGCCACCGGGTGGATGGCGTACTTCACCGTCACGCCCTTGTGGGTCAGTTTCTCGGCCAGCTCTTTCACCGCGTGCTGCGCGCGGGCGACGGCCAGACCGTAGCCGGGCACGATCACCACCGTCTCGGCGTTGCCCAGGATGAAGGCCGCGTCGTCCGGGCTGCCGCTTTTGACCGAGCGCTGCACCGCCGCGCCGGCCGCAGCGGTGGCGGCGTCGCCACCAAAGCCGCCCAGGATGACGTTGAAGAACGAGCGGTTCATGGCCTTGCACATGATGTAGCTCAGGATCGCACCCGATGAGCCCACCAGCGAGCCGGCAATGATCAGCATGGAGTTGTTCAGGCTGAAGCCGATGCCGGCCGCCGCCCAGCCCGAGTAGCTGTTGAGCATGGACACCACCACCGGCATGTCGGCGCCGCCGATGGGGATGATGATCAGCACGCCCAGCAGGAAGCCGAGTGCGATCACCAGCACGATGTCGATCCAGCTCTGCGAATGCCAGAAGCCGAAGATGAAGAACAGCGTGGCCAGGCCCAGCACCAGGTTGAGCTTGTGCTGCCCGGTAAACACCACCGGCGCGCCCTGGAACAGGCGGAACTTGTACTTCCCACTGAGCTTGCCGAACGCGATGACCGAGCCCGAGAAGGTGACCGCGCCGATGAAGGCGCCCAGCGCCAGTTCCACCCGGTTGCCGCCTGGAATGGCCGCGCCCTTGGCCACGATGCCGAAGGCCCAGGGCTCGGCCACCACGGCCACCGCAATACACACCGCCGCCAGACCGATCATGCTGTGCATGAAGGCCACGAGCTCGGGCATTTTGGTCATCTCGACCCGCTGGGCCATGATGGCGCCCGCACCGCCGCCCACAACGAGGCCCGCCAGCACATAACCCAGGCCCAGCGCCTGGCCGCCGGCCAGCTCCACGATCAGCGCAGCCGTGGTCAGCACGGCAATGGCCATGCCGGTCATGCCGAAGACATTGCCGCGGATGGAAGTGGTGGGGTGGCTCAGACCCTTGAGGGCCTGGATGAAGCAGACGCTGGCGACCAGATACAGCAGCGTGACGAGGTTCATGCTCATTTGGCAGCCCCCTTCTTGTCCTTCTTCTTGAACATCTCCAGCATGCGCCGTGTGACCAGGAAGCCGCCGAAGACGTTGACCGCCGCCAGCGCCACCGCGATCACGCCCATGGACTTGGCCAGCGGCGTTTCGGTCAGCGCGGCGGCCAGCATGGCGCCCACGATGACGATGGCCGAGATCGCGTTGGTCACCGCCATCAGCGGCGTGTGCAGCGCGGGCGTCACCGTCCACACCACGTGGTAGCCCACGTAGATGGCCAGCACGAAGATGATCAGGTTCATGATCACGGGGGACACGGCTTCCATCGCTTATTTCCTTTTCACTTCACCGGCGTGGGCCATCAGACAGGCCGCCACGATGTCGTCTTCCAGGTCCAGGTGCAGCGCGCCGTCCTTGTTGATGACGAGCTTGAGGAAGTCCAGCACGTTGCGGGCGTACAGCGCCGAAGCGTCGGCCGCCACCAGAGCGGGCAGGTTGGTCTCGCCCACCAGGGTCACGCCGTGTTTGACCACCGTCTTGCCGGCTTCGGTCAGCGGGCAGTTGCCACCGGCGGGTGCCGCAATGTCCACGATCACCGAACCCGGTTTCATGGCCTTGACCATCTCTTCGGTCACCAGCACCGGCGCGGCGCGGCCGGGGATGAGCGCGGTGGTGATGACCACGTCGGCCTGCGCCACGCGTTTGGCCACCTCCACCTTCTGGCGCTCCAGCCAGCTCGGCGGCATGGGGCGGGCGTAGCCGCCCACGCCCTCGGCGGCCTCTTTCTCTTCGGCGGTTTCGTAGGGCACGTCGATGAACTTGGCGCCCAGCGATTCGACCTGCTCCTTCACGCTGGGGCGCACATCGGAAGCTTCGATGACGGCACCCAGGCGCTTGGCAGTGGCAATCGCCTGCAGGCCCGCCACGCCCACGCCCAAGATGACCACCCGCGCGGCCTTCACCGTGCCGGCGGCTGTCATCAGCATGGGGAAGAAGCGCTGGTATTTGTCGGCCGCGATCATCACGGCCTTGTAGCCGGCAATGTTGGCCTGGGAGGACAACACGTCCATGCTCTGAGCCCGCGTGGTGCGGGGCGCGGCTTCCAGCGCGTAGGCGGTGAGGCCGGCACTGGCGAGGCGTTGCAGCCCATCGGCATCGAAAGGGTTGAGCATGCCTACGAGCGTGGCGCCAGATCTGATCTGCGGCAGCTCGGCCGCGGAGGGTGCGCGCACCTTGAGCACCAGATCGCAACCGAAGGCGCCGGCGGCATCGGTGATCTCGGCGCCGACCGCCTCGTACGCGGCGTCGGGCGCACTGGCGGCCACTCCGGCCCCCGACTGCACCCGCACCACATGGCCTTGCGCCTTTAGCTTCTTGGCCGTCTCGGGCGTCACCGCCACGCGCGTCTCTCCCACCGCCGTTTCGGCAGGCACTCCAATCTGCATGGGTCTCCTCCTAGGGTCGAGTGCCGGCCTCGCTCGAGAACCATGGGGCCCGTCGACACGCCGGACAGCTTACAGCAAAATGACAGCTGCAATTCCGATGGCCCGTCCCTCGCCAACCCGTCATCCGATGTCCTGCGTGCCCGCTCTCAGGACAAGTCCCGATTCACTGGCGAACAAACTTTCATTACACTGGCGCCACATTTAATCGGGAAAAACCCGAGTTGCAGGGGGAAAACGATGCGCATCGCCATTCTGGACGACGACGTCGATCAGCTGGAACTGACCAAGAGCACGCTCGAGGACATTGGGCACAAGTGCCTCACGTACACCGCGGGCGGCACGTTGTTGCGAGCCCTTCGGCTGGAGACGTTCGACCTGCTGGTGCTGGACTGGCACCTGCCTGACATCAGCGGTCCCGAGGTCGTACGCTGGGCCCGCGAAAACCTCGACGACCCCGTCCCCATCCTTTTCGTGACCAACCGTCGCGAAGAGTGCGACGTTGTCGAGGGGCTGTCCTGCGGCGCGGACGACTTCATGATCAAACCCATGCGTCCCGGCGAACTGGCGGCCCGTGTGCAGGCCCTGCTGCGCCGCGCCTACGCCGAGCCGACCAACGGTGAGCAAAGCTGGGGGCCCTACACCTTCCAGTCGGCCGGACGCCGCGTGGAGTTCCGGGGCACGCCCGTCACCATGACCCAGCGCGAATTCGACATCGCGCTGTTCATGTTCCGCAACCTC
This sequence comes from Synechococcus sp. UW140, assembly GCA_943368755.1. Lineage (GTDB taxonomy): Bacteria > Pseudomonadota > Gammaproteobacteria > Burkholderiales > Burkholderiaceae_C > Hydrogenophaga. The sequence continues at coordinate 21,699 of CALRLO020000039.1, forward strand.
GGTCGGCTGCTGTCACGGCGCTACATGCTGGAAAACCTCTGGGCCAACAGCAACCCCGCCGGCACGGAACTGATGTCGCGCTCACTGGACACGCACATCTCGCGGGTGCGCAACCTGCTCAACCTCAGGCCCGAAAACGGGTTCCGGCTCAGCGCCGTGTATGGACAGGGTTACCGGCTTGAGGCGGTGGGAAGCTCCGATGCCACCGACACCCTCTCCCAGTAACCGCGGCAAGCCGACAGCGCAGGGGCGCATCGGCAGCAGCGCCTGCTACCGATGACGCGGACCCGTTGGCGCTGGCATGCCATGGGCCTGCCAGCCCTGCTGGCCCTGGGGCTGGTCACACTGCTGGGGCTCACCTCGCTCACCGAAAACCTGGACCGGCTCTTCAACGACCGTCTGATGGTGCTGGAATCGCACGCGCCACACCCGGACATCGTCATTGTGGCCATCGACGAGCGAAGCCTCGCTGCGCTGGGCCGCTGGCCCTGGTCCTACGCCCGACACGCCGAACTGTTGGCGACGCTGACCCAAAGCGGCGCCCGCGTCGTGGGCCTGGACCTGCCACTGGTGGCGCCAGACATACCTTCGCAGGACCAGGCACTGGCCTACGCCATGGCAGCCAACGGGCGGGTGGTGCTACCCGTATCGATCCAGAACGTGGACGGCATGCCAACCGCGGTGCTCCCGCTGCCAGACCTGCAGGCCCAGGCGCTCGGTGTCGGCCATGTGCAGTGGCCGGTGGACAGCGACAACCGCGTGCGCCGCGTGTTTCTGCGAGAGGGCCTGGGCGAGCGCAACTGGCCACATTTCGCTCAGGTGCTGTATCAGCATGCGGCGGGCCGCGCCGTCATGCCGCCGTCCCCCTGGAAGTTTCCCCGGGATGGGCGCACCCAGCACCGGCAAGACCCTTTCGAGATCGCCTTTGCGGGGCCGGCTGGCCATTTCCACCAGCTGTCTTACGTGGACGTGCTCAGCGGCCACGTCACCCCCGATCAGCTGCGCGACAAGCTGGTGCTGGTGGGCATCACAGCGGCCGGAGAGGGCGACCACTTCGTCACGCCGACCTCGCACCAGGGCATGCCCATGCCGGGCGTTGAGATCCATGCCAATGTGCTGGACAACCTGCTGAGCCAGCGTGCGCTGACGGCCGCGCCGCCGCTGCACGCCTGGCTGTTCAACCTGGCACTGGTTGCCTGCATGCTGGTGGTCATGGCGGTCTGGCGGCTGGGGCCACTGGCCTGGCTGGGACTGCTGGCCACCTTGGTAGGAACCGGTGTGGGTGCGGCCACCCTGTTGCAGCGGTCGGCTGCCATCCAGCTGTCTCCGATGGCGGGAATCCTGGCGCTGGTTGCGCTCGGGCTGATCTACTGGTGGCAGCAGTGGCATCAACGCACCCACTACCTGACCCGGGAGCTGCTGCGGTTTCGGGGGAGCCACGAACGGATAGAAGACCGTTCGTCTCTGCAGGACCTGCTCGGCGACCCGCTGGGAGACCGCATCCGCTCGCTGCGGGAACTGACCCGGCAGTTGCGTGACGTGCACCGGTTCGTGCGCGACAGCCTGGACGCACTGCCCGATGCCACGCTGGTGTGCAACATGGACGGACGCATCCAGCTGGCGAACACCGCCGCTGCCGCGCTGGCCCACCAGATCGGCGATCTGCCCTCGCTCAGGCCCAATGGAGACCGCCGCAGCCGCCCCGGCGATGCACTGGATGGCCAGCGCCTGCTGGACCTGCTGCGCCCCTTCCATTTCGCCGATGACAGCGTGGACGACGTGGTGCGCACCCTGCTGGCGTCGCCCGCCGAGGCGGCCAGTGTGCCCGCCACCAGCAGCGCCGGGCGCGAATACCTGATCAAGTGTGTGGCCGCCCATGGCGCGCGCGCGCGCCATGCGGGCTGGGTGGTGAGCATCGTCGACGTGACCGATATCCACGAAGCCCAGCGCCAGCGCGACCAGGCCATCGGCTTTCTGGGGCATGACCTGCGAGCGCCCCAGGCAGCCATCCTGAGCCTGCTGGAGCTGCGGCGCACCCACCCCGACAGGCTGCCCGCGGCCCAGTTCGAGGAGCGGGTCGAACGGCACGCCCGCAAGGCGCTGGCCCTGTCCGACGGCTTCATCCAGCTCGCTCGCGCGCAGTCCCGCGCCTACCGCCTGCAACCCCTTGACCTCGTCACGCTGGTGCACGAGTGCATGGACGACCTGTGGGAGGTCTCGCAAAAACGCCGCATCACGCTGCGCTGTGTCGATGGTCCCGTCAGCGCCATTGCCGAGGCAGACCGCGAGCTGTTCACCCGGGCCATCGGCAACGTGGTGGGCAACGCCATCAAGTTCTCACCCGAGGCATCCACCGTGGAGCTGGGCGTGCGCGGCGAGATCGGCCACTGGGTCGTGAGCGTGAGCGATGCGGGGCCCGGCATGGACCCCGCCAGCCAGGACGAACTGTTCAAACCGTTCGCCCGCGATCCGTCGGCCCACCGGATCGACGGTGTCGGCCTGGGGTTGCCCTTCGTGCACACCGTGATGTCGCGGCACGGAGGACGGGTGGTGGTGCACAGCCGCCTGGGTGAGGGCTGCCGCTTCGAACTCTGGTTGCCCGCCCCGGCAGCATCTACATAATCGGAGCGATGAGCCTGCGCTGGAAACCCAACGTCACGGTGGCCGCCGTCATCGAACGCCATGGCCGCTACCTGCTGGTGGAAGAAGCCACCACTGATGGTCTGCGCCTGAACAACCCGGCCGGTCACCTCGACCCCGGCGAGTCACCGGTCGAGGGCTGCGCGCGCGAAACCCTGGAAGAGACCGCCCACGCCTTCACACCCGACGCGCTGGTGGGCATCTACCTCGCACGCAGCCACAGCAGCGGGCAGGAGGTCACCTACCTGCGTTTTGCCTTCACGGGGGTGCTGGGTGAGGCCGAGCCCGGCCGCCCGCTGGACACCGGCATCGTGCGCACGGTCTGGCTCACACCGCAGGAGATCGAGGCCTCGCAGGAACGTCACCGCAGCCCTCTGGTGTGGCGTTGCGTGCAGGACCACCTGGCCGGACGGCGTTACCCGCTGGAACTGATCCACGCGGACCCGTCGGTATCGGAGCGTGGGGCCTAGACCGCGGCGGTCACCAGCGCCGCCAGTGCAGCGGTCTCGCTGCGCAGCACCGCCGCGCCCAACCCCACCGGCAGCCAACCCGCGGCGAGCAGGCGGTCCTCTTCGGCCGGGCTGAAGCCCCCCTCGGGCCCGAGTGCGACGGTGCAGGGCACACCGGCCGGCGGCAGTGCCTCGCGCCAGGGGCGGCTGCCGGCGCGCAACGACAGCAGGTAGGCCGGTGCGGACGGCATGACCAGCCACTGGTCCAGCGTCAGAACGGGTGCGATGGCGGGCACACGGTTGCGGCCACACTGCTCGCACGCGGCCACGGCCACGGCCTGCCAGTGCTCGCGCTTGCGGTCGGCGCGCTCGCCCTTGAGACGCAGAACGCTGCGCTCGGTCATCAGCGGCTGGATTGCCGCCACGCCGAGCTCGGTGGCTTTCTCGACCAGCCAGTCCATGCGTTCGTTGGCGGGCATGCCCACCGCAAGTGTCACGGCGCGCGAAGGCTCGCGTTCGACGGCGTGGTGGTCACCCACGCGCACCTCCACGTCGCTGCGGCCCATGTGGGTGACCGTGGCCGTGAACTCGCCGCCACGACCGTTGAACAGCGTGATCACACCGCCAGGCTGAAGCCGCAGCACCTGCACATGGCGGGCGGCCACCGGCGGCAAGGTCAGGGTCAGTCCGCTGGACAACTCCGCATCGCAGTGAAAACGCGGCACCCTAGGCCTTTCAATTGACGCGCCCGAAGGCGAAGCCGCTGGCCGCTTCCAGACCCTCGACGCGGTCGATCAAGCGCAGCAGCGGCGTGAGCTCGCGGTAGCGCGCCGCGGCGTGGCGGATGTAACCGATGAAACGCGGCGCATCGGCCAGGTATTTGGGTTTGCCATCGCGCAGCGTGAGGCGCGCGAAGATGCCGGCCACCTTGAGGTGACGCTGCAGCCCCATCCACTCCACCGCGCGGTAGAAGGCGCCGAAGTCGCCGCTCCAGCCGTCGAAGTCGAGCAGGCCAGCCTTGCGGGCACGCTCCCAGTAGCGCACGGTGACGTCGATCACCATGTCCTCTTCCCAGGTCAGGAAGGCGTCGCGCATCAGGCTGGCGATGTCGTACGTGACGGGCCCATGGACCGCGTCCTGGAAATCGAGCACGCCCAACCCGCTCTGTCCGGGCCACGGCAGCATGAGGTTGCGCGGCATGAAGTCGCGGTGCACGAACACCTGGGGCGCGGCGAGGTTGCGGGCCACGATCAGGTCGAACGCGCCCTGCAGCGTGGCGCGGGTTGTGTCGTCCAGCGCGAGGCCCTTGTGGCGCTCCAGGTACCAGTCGGGAAACAGCTGCAGCTCGCGGCGCAGCAGCGCTTCGTCGTACGGAGGCAGCACGCCGGGCTGGCTGGCCCGCTGCCAGGCGATCAGGCCGTCCAGCGCCTCCAGGTAGTGGGGCAGGGCAGCCTGCGGCTGCTGCGGGTCGAGCACGGTGAGCAGTGTGTGTTCGCCCAGATCGCTCAGCAGCATGAAGCCCTGGGCCTCGTCCCAGGCCAGGACGTCGGGGACCTTGAGCCCGGCATCGGCCATCAGGCGGGCCACCGACACGAAGGGCTGGCAGTTCTCGTGGGCGGGTGGCGCATCCATGACGATGCGGGTGATGCCTGCGGCGGCGTCGATGCGGAAATAGCGGCGAAAGCTGGCGTCGGCCGAAGCGGCACGCAGGGTTTCGGCCTTCAGGCCCTGCTCGCTGGCCTGGGTGGCCAGCCAGGCATTGAACGCCGCTTGGCGTTGCGGATCAGCCCAGGCGATGGTTTCTGACATGTGCGGGTGGCGCCGTGCAGCGGCATAGGATAATGGCCCGAGATTCTACAAACGCCCTGCGTGCGGCCAGGCCTGCGCGCGACCGTACCGACCGCCTTGAAGCATCCGACCCACCCTTCGACGTCTGTTGCGGCACGTTTCCCTGGTCTGCCCCGACCCGTGGCGCAGGCTGCGCGCCTGTGTGTCTGGCTCGCCGGTGCGTCGCTGGCCGTGCCCGTCTGGGCGCAAGCCCCGGACGATGGCCTGCAACTGCGCCCCAGCACCGCGCTGCAGGACAGCCTGCCGCCCGAAGCCCTGGAACAGGCACCCACCTTCGTGCGGGGCAACCGCATCGAAGGGCAGGCAGGTGCTCTCACCACCGTCGAGGGCGATGCCGAGCTGCGCCGCCACAACATCGTCATCCACGGTGACCGTCTGAGCCATGACGAGCCCACCGACACCGCGCGCGGCAGCGGCAACGTGCGGGTCAACCGCGAGGGCAACCGCTTCGAGGGGCCTGAGGTCCAGCTCAAGCTCGACACCAACGAGGGCTTCTTCCGCTCGCCCACCTACCAGTTCCTGCGCAACGACGGCCACGGCAAGGCCGACCGGGCCGACTTCGTCGACAAGGACCACACGGTGGCCTACAACGCCACCTACACCACCTGCCAGCGCCGGCCCGGCCCGAGCTGGCTGCCCGACTGGGTGATCAGCGCCTCACGCATCGAGTTCGACAACGCCGACGAGGAAGGCCGCGCCACCAACGGCGTGCTGAAGTTCAAGGGGGTCCCTGTCCTGGCCAGCCCCTACCTGACCTTCCCGCTGACGGACCGCCGCAAGTCCGGCCTGCTGCCCCCCACCATCGGCATCGACAGCACCAGCGGTTTCGAACTCACGGTGCCCTACTACTTCAACCTTGCCCCCAACCGGGACGCGACGCTCTATCCCACGCTGATGACCAAGCGGGGCATTGATCTGGCCGGGGAGTACCGCTACCTGGAACGGGACTACTCGGGCCAGCTGCGCGGTGCCTACATGCCCTCGGACCGCCTGCGAAGCATGGACCGCTGGTCGTACAACGTCGACCATTCGCAATCGTTCGATCTGCCACTACTGGGAGGAACCTCCCTAGGCCTCAACCTCAACCGCGTCAGTGACGACAACTACTGGCGAGATTTCCCTAGAACCGGCACCGTCCTGACTACCCGTCTGCTGCCGAACAATATCGTTGCACGCTGGCGTCACGGTGATTGGTTGTTCTCAGGGGGGGCCTACACATGGCAGACATTGCAAGATCCCGTGTCGCCCATCGCTGCGCCATACGACCGGTCCCCAACGTTCACAGGGATGCGCACCTGGACCGACCAGACAATAGGGGGGCTGAGCGGCTGGGATGCGTCGGTTTATACAGAGTACACGCACTTCCGCACGAACCGGGTACCAACTGGCAACGACATAGGCAGCCAAAGGGCAATCGCGGTGGGTGACCTCTCTTGGACTTGGCAATCCCCTGCCTGGTACCTCAGACCTAGACTGCAGTTGATCGGTCGCCACTATGCGTTTGATGGCGCACTGACCGACGGCTCGGTCTCCGCCTCGGTTGCCACATCGACCTTCAGCCTGGACAGTGGCCTGTTTTTTGAACGGGAGACCACCATACATGGTCGCCCACTCACTCAGACGCTTGAACCGCGCGTCTTCTTCGTGCGCACCCCTTACCGCTATCAGAGCTTGCTGCCGAACTATGACTCGGCCGCCTTCGACTTCAACCTGGCCACCATCTACACAGAGAACCCCTACGGAGGCTATGACCGCATCGCTGACCAGAACACGCTGACGCTCGGTGTAACCTCGCGCCTACTGGACAGTCAGGATGGCCGGGAGCTCGCCAAGTTCGGCATCGCCCAGCGCCTGCGGTTCAGTGACCAGAACGTCGTCCTGCGAGGCGCCCCGATCTCCGAACGCCTCAGCGACCTGCTGCTGGGTGCGCGCCTGAGCTGGGACCCGCGCTGGGCCTTCGAAGGCAACGTCCAGTACAACCCCAAACAGCGCGAGTCGGTGCGGACCACGCTGAGCGCGCGCTACATGCCCGGGCCGTACCGCGTGTTCAATGCCGCCTACCGTCTGCAGCGCGGCGTCAGCGAGCAGTACGACTTCAGCTGGCAGTGGCCACTGGCCGATCTCTTTGGCCTGTTCGGCAGCAACGAAGGTTGCGCCCGGCAACAGCAGCCCGGCGGTGGCCTGGGCGAAGGCCGCTGGTACAGCGTGGGCCGCGTCAACTACAGCGTGCCCGACCGCAAGATCGTCGATCTGGTGGCGGGCTTTGAGTACGATGCGGGCTGCTGGATCGGCCGCGTGGTGCTCGAACGGCTGCAGAGCAGCACCTCCTCCGCCAACCGCCGCATCCTGTTCCAGATCGAGTTCCTGGGCTTCACCCGCATCGGCTCCAGCCCGCTTCAAACCCTCAGAGACAATGTGCCCCGCTACCAGTACCTGCGTGAAGAGATCAACCCGCCGTCCCGCTTCGGTCGCTACGACTGAGGCTGCACTGCTGGCACTGGCCTGTGCATGGGCACTGGCCAGCCCGGCCCAGGCCCAGGGCCTGCGCGCGCCCGGCAACGCGGCCAGCACGCTGGCGGCGCCTGCAGCACCCGCCGGCGTGCGTGCGGCCGATCACATCGTGGCCGTTGTCAACTCCGAGCCCGTGACCGCCAGCGAGGTGCGCCGCCGTGTTGACGGCCTGATCCAGCGGCTGTCCCGCCAGGGTGGCGACAGGCCCTCCGCCGCCGAGATCGAACGCGAGGCGCTCGACCAGCTGATCGCCGAGCGCACCCAGTTGCAACGCGCCAGGGAAATCGGCCTCAAGGTGGACGACACCACGCTCAACCAGGCCGAACTGTCGGTGGCCGAGCAGAACCAGCTCACGCTCGAACAACTGCGCCAGCGGCTGCGCGAGCAAGGCACCACGCCCGAGCAGTTCCGCGACCAGCTGCGCCAGGACATCCTGCTGCAACGCGTGCGCGAACGCGAGGTGGAATCGCCCCTGCGGGTGACCGATCGGGACCTTGACGACTACCTGCTGGAGCGCCGCAGCCAGGCCGTGGCCACCCCGGCAGAAGTCAACCTGGGGCATATCCTCGTGCGCGTGCCCGAGGGCGCCAGCCCGCAGGTGGTGGCCGAACGCCTGTCGCGCGCCCTGCGCGCCAGCGAGCAGGTCAAGGCCGCCGGCAGCAACTTCGCGGCCATCGCACGCGAATTCTCCGATGCGCCCGAAGCCTCCACCGGCGGGGAAATGGGCCTGCGCGCCCAGGACCGCTACCCCGCGCTGTTCATCGAAAGCACCCAGGCGCTCAAGGTCGGCGAAGTGGCCGGCCCCGTGCGCAGCGGCGCGGGTTTTCACATCCTCAAGGTGATCGAGCGCAAACAGGCCAGCGCGGTCGACACGGTCACGCAGACGCGTGCGCGCCACATCCTGCTGCGCACCGGCCCGCAGCAGACCCAGCAGGACGTGATCGCCAAGGCCCGCGAACTGCGCCGGCAGGCCGCAGCGCCCGGCGGCGATTTCGCAGCCCTTGCACGGGCCAACAGTGTTGACGGCTCGGCCCGTGAGGGCGGTGACCTGGGCTGGGCCTTGCCCGGCATGTTCGTCCCCGAGTTCGAGAACGCCATGAACGCGTTGCAACCCGGCGAGATCTCGCAGCCCGTGCCCTCGCGTTTCGGTGTTCACCTGATCCAGGTGGTGGAGCGACGCCAGACCAAACCCACGCTGACCGAGCAGCGCAACATGGTGCGCGCCGAGGTTCGCGAGAAGAAACTCGATGAGGCCTATCTGGTCTGGGCACGCGAACTGCGTGACCGTGCCTACGTGGAAATGCGCCAGCCCAGGCAGTGACATGAAACACCAGGCCCGCAAGCGCTTCGGGCAGCACTTTCTCGACGATCCCGCCATCATCGACGCCATCGTGAGCGCCATCGCGCCGCGCTCGGGCGACGCCATGGTCGAGATCGGCCCCGGCCTGGCCGCGTTGACCCAGCCGCTGGTCGAACGCCTGGGCCGGCTCACCGTGATCGAGCTCGACCGCGATCTCGCGGTGCGGCTGCGCCAGCACCCGCAGCTCGACGTGATCGAGTCCGATGTGCTGCGGGTGGACTTCCGTGAGCTGGCCGCACACAAAGGCAAGCTGCGCGTTGTGGGCAACCTGCCCTACAACATCTCCAGCCCCATCCTGTTCCACCTGCTGCCGGTGGCCGATAGGGTGGTGGACCAGCACTTCATGCTGCAAAAAGAGGTGATAGACCGCATGGTGGCCCAGCCCGCCACGGCCGCCTACGGCCGCCTGAGCGTGATGCTGCAGTGGCGCTATGCCATGGAAGACGTGCTGTTCGTTCCGCCCGAGGCCTTCGACCCGCCACCCCGCGTGGACAGCGCGGTGGTGCGCATGGTGCCGCTGGCTGAGCCGCCCGTACTGGATGCAGCGGTGCTTGAGGAACTGGTGCAGGTCGCCTTCAGCCAGCGCCGCAAGCTGCTGCGCCACACCCTGGGCAAGTGGCTGGAAAGCCGCGGTTTTGGTGACCGCTTCGACCTGCAGCGCCGCGCCGAGGAAGTGCCGGTGGCCGAGTACACCGCACTGGCCCAGGCCGCGACGGCCTGACCCCCCTGGCGCCCAGCAGCAGACACCTGGCGCATACCAGTGGAAAGGGCCGCATCAGCGGCCCTTGGTGTCAGAAGTGGCGGTGGCCACTCAGGCTGCGGTCAGCCAGTAGCCGGCGTTGAACGGGCTGCTCATGCGCAAGGCCAGCGGGCTCACGTCCACCAGCTTGTCGGTGGGCATGGGCTCCTCGGCCTCGTCGATCACCTCGCCCTTGGGTGCACGTGCAACCGAGAACGAGTAGAAGCAACGGAACGGGATCTTGCGGTCGCTCCAGTAGTCGGCCACGTCGCGGAAGATGTCGAGCAGCTGCTCGCGCGCTTCCTTGTCGAACTTGGGGCTGGTCGGAATGTGCTCCAGCACGACGATGAACCCGGTCTGCGGACCCGACTTGTGCACCAGGTCGGTCATGCTGTCGTAGAGCGCATCGAAGTTCTTGCCAAAGGTCGCGGGCAGGGTGTATTGCGCGGCGATCAGGTCCAGCACGTCCTGCTTGTTCTGGGCGGTGGCCAGGTTGGCGTAGAGGAAGTGGTGACCCAGCTGTTCGGCAGCCTCCTGCAGACCCTTGACGCTGTAGGCGCGGATCGACTGGACGATGTTGGTACGAACGTTACGAAGTGGCGTGTCCATCTCCGTGTCTCTTTCCAAAGTCAAAAGTTAAAAATCCGTCTTCGGGGCTCACTGCACGATGCGTCTGAAGCTCGCGTAGTGATCCTCGGTGTAGTAACAGGCCTCCGGCTGCCGGACCTGGGCTCCGCCACAAACGATGCGGCGAGCGCCCCGGTGACGCAGTCCCGGTGTGGGCACGGTGTATTCGCGGTAGTGGCCCCGCCTGGCGGCCGGCAGCAGGCGCTCCCGGTTGCCGAACACGGTACCGTCCTTCTCATAGGGGAAGGGACCACCCTGGCGAATCAGACCCATGACCTCCAGCCCTTGTGGCGGCAGCTGAGACAGCGCAATCGTCTGGGCGGCCGCGGCTGATGGCACGGGGGCATCGGGGGTTGCATTCCGCGCCTGCACCAAAACGGTGCCCAATGCCGCGACAACCACCCAGGCCGCTGTCCAAGCCCACTTCCGGACCATGAATTTCCCTGTTCTCTAACGCAATCAACCCGCGTCCTCCCGTAAGGAAAAACAGCGGGTTAACCCTTAAATCAAGCGCGCAAGTGTGCCCGAGGTGGGGCAAAAAAGCAAGCCCCTGCCCATTTCTTGGGCAGGGGCCTGGGGCTTTCAGGTTCTGGTCGGAACGACTCGATGTAAGTATTTGCTTTCGTTACATACCCTGCCGCGCGACATTCGCATCCGCCACGGTCAGCGCGGTCATGTTGACGATGCGGCGCACCGTGGTGCTGGCGGTCAGGATGTGGACCGGTTTGGCCGCGCCCAGCAGCACCGGACCGATGGCAATGTTGCCGCCCGCCGCCGTTTTCAACAGGTTGTAGGCGATGTTGGCCGAGTCGATGTCCGGACAGACCAGCAGGTTGGCGTCGCCCTGCAGGGTGCTGTTGGGCATCAGGGCCTTGCGCGCGGCGCCATCGAGCGCGACGTCACCATGCATCTCGCCGTCGACGTCCAGCCAGGGCGCCTGTTCGCGCAGCAGCGCCAGGGTCTGGCGCATCTTGACGGCGCTGGGTCGCTCGCTGCTGCCAAAGTTGGAGTGGCTCAGCAGCGCCACCTTGGGCTGGATGCCAAAGCGCAGCATCTCCTCGGCCGCCATGCAGGTGATTTCGGCCAGCTCTTCGGGAGTGGGGTCGTAGTTGACGTGGGTGTCCACCAGGAACACCTGTCGGCCCGGCAGCAGGAGACCGTTCATGCAGGCATAGATTGGCACATCCTGCGGCGTGCCCGGGCTGCCGCCGGCGCGTTTGCCAATGACCTGGTCGATGTAGCGGATGTGGGTGTCGGTGGTGCCCCAGGTGCCGCAGATCAGGCCGTCCACGTAACCCTTGCGCAGCAGCATCGCACCGATCAGCGTGAGGCGGCGGCGCATTTCGATCTTGGCCAGCGCCGGGGTGACCCCGCGGCGTTCCATCAGCTGGTGGTAGGTCTGCCAGAAGTCTCGGAAGCGTTCGTCGTACTCGGTGTTGACGACGTCGTAATCGCGCCCTTCCTGCAGGCGCAGGCCAAACTTGACGACGCGCTCGGCGATGATGGCCGGGCGACCGATCAGCGTGGGACGCGCCAGTCCTTCATCCACCACCACCTGGCAGGCACGCAGCACACGTTCTTCCTCGCCCTCGGCGTAGGCGATGCGCTTGTTGGCCGCGGTCTTGGCAGCCGCGTAGATGGGCTTCATCATGGTGCCCGAGGCGAACACGAAGCTCTGCAGCTTTTCGCGGTAAGCCTCCATGTCGGCCACCGGGCGCTGGGCCACGCCGCTGTCGACCGCCGCCTGCGCCACGGCAGGCGCGATCTTGATCATCAGGCGCGGGTCAAAAGGCTTGGGAATCAGGTACTCGGGGCCGAAGGCAAGCTTCTCGCCCGCATAGGCCGCGGCCACCACCTCGCTCTGCTCGGCCTGGGCCAGCTCGGCGATGGCATACACCGCCGCGATCTCCATCTCGTCGGTGATGGTGGACGCACCCGCGTCCAGTGCGCCACGGAAGATGTACGGGAAACACAGGACGTTGTTGACCTGGTTGGGGTAATCGGTGCGGCCGGTGGCCATGATGGCGTCGTCGCGCACCGCCTTCACATCTTCGGGCGAGATTTCAGGATTGGGGTTGGCCAGCGCGAGGATGATGGGCTTGGCCGCCATGGACCTGACCATGTCCTGTTTGAGCACACCGCCTGCCGACAGGCCCAGGAAGATGTCGGCGCCGGCGATCACCTCAGACAGCTTGCGCTGGTCGGTCTTCTGCGCGAACTGGACCTTGTCCTCGTCCATCAGCTCGGTGCGGCCTTCATAGACCACGCCAGCCAGGTCGGTCACCCAGATGTTCTTGCGCGGGATGCCCAGCTTGACCAGCAGGTTCAGACAGGCCAGTGCCGCGGCACCAGCACCCGAGGTGACCAGCTTGACGTCCTTGAGGTCCTTGCCCACGACCTTGAGGCCGTTGATGATGGCCGCGCCCACGCAGATGGCGGTGCCGTGCTGGTCGTCGTGGAAGACCGGGATCTTCATGCGCTTGCGCAGCTCGCGCTCGACGTAGAAGCAGTCCGGGGCCTTGATGTCTTCGAGGTTGATGCCGCCGAACGTGGGCTCCAGCGAGGCAATGATGTCGACCAGCTTGGCCGGGTCTTTTTCGTTGATCTCGATGTCGAAGACGTCGATGCCGGCGAACTTCTTGAACAGCACGCCCTTGCCTTCCATCACCGGCTTGGACGCCAGCGGGCCGATGTCGCCCAGACCCAGCACGGCGGTGCCGTTGGTGATGACGGCCACCAGGTTGCCGCGGCTGGTGTACTTGTAGGCATTGGCCGGGTCGGCCACGATCTCTTCACAGGGCGCCGCCACACCGGGCGAGTAGGCCAGGGCCAGGTCACGCTGGTTCGTGAGCTGCTTGGTGGCTGCAATGGCCACTTTGCCGGGGGTCGGGAATTCGTGGTACTCGAGAGCAGCGCGCTTCAGTTCGGCGCGTTTGTCTTCCTGGTTCTGCGGCATGGGGCGTGTCTCCGACGCGAAAATGACCCGCCATTGTAGGTGGCCGTCCGGGGTTAACCCTAGTAAGGAAATCTACGCAAACGTGGCGACGCTTTTGACCTGGAATGGGGTAATCGCGTGGCCGCTCACACGGCCGCGTCGGCACCGACCTTGAACACCGCCACCGCCTGGGCCAGCTGTGCGGCCTGCTGCTTGAGGCTCTCGGCCGCTGCCGCCGACTCCTCCACCAGCGCAGCGTTCTGCTGCGTCACCTGGTCCAGCTCCATCACGGCCTGGCTGATCTGATCGATGCCCGTGGTCTGCTCGGTGCCCGCGGCACTGATTTCGTTGATGAGATCGTTGACCCTTTTGACCTGCTGCTGTATCTCGGCCATGGTCTTGCCGGCTTTGCCCACCAGCGAACTGCCGGTTGCTACGTTGGTCACACTCTCCTCGATCAGCGCCTTGATTTCCCGCGCCGCCTGCGCGCTGCGCTGTGCCAGCGTTCGCACCTCGCCGGCCACCACCGCAAAGCCCCGCCCCTGTTCGCCGGCGCGCGCGGCCTCGACTGCGGCATTCAGCGCCAGGATGTTGGTCTGGAACGCGATGCCATCGATCACACCGATGATGTCCACGATCTTGCGCGAGCTCGCGCTGATGGTGTCCATCGTGCTGACCACCTGACCGACCACCTGCGCACCCTGCCCGGCCACCTGGGTGGCCTCGTTGGCCAGCTGGCTGGCCTGGCGCGCGGTATCGGAGTTCTGTCGCACCGTGGAGGTCAGCTCCTCCATGGACGCGGCGGTCTCCTCCAGGTTGCTGGCCTGCTTTTCGGTGCGCTCGCTCAGATCGGCATTGCCCATGGCAATCTGGGTCGAGCCGGTCGCAATGCTGTCGGAGCCGGTGCGCACCTGCCCCACGATGCGGACCAGCGAATCGTTCATGCGGTGCAAGGCGTCCATCAGGTGCCCGATCTCGTCGTCACGGCGTGCCTGGATGCGTGAAGTGAGGTCGCCCGCCGCCACCGTCTCGGCCACCCCCACCGCCGCGTTGAGCGAACCCACGATGTAGCGCACCCACACCCAGCCCAGCACACCCGCGAGAACCAGCACGGTGGGCACCACCACCAGTGTCGCGGTGAACTGCCTTTCGTAGCGGGCCTGTGCCAGCTTGTATTCTTCGGCCGCCACTTGCACCTGCACCTTGACCAGCTTGTCGAACTCACCCACCAGCGGGTCGGTGGCGGGGTAGAGCTCCTTCGCGGTGAACGCCTGAAGCCCTGCCATGTCGCCTTGCTGCAGCAGGGTCTGGTAGCGGGCGATGGCCTTGCGCACCTCGACGGTCAGGGGCTTTATCCGCTCGATGATCTGGACTTCCTCGGCGTTGAGCTGGGTGGCCAGGTAGGCCTTGCTCTGTTCGTCGATGACCTTGAGGTTTTGCGCCAGGTTCCGCTGGGCCTCTGCTGGTGTGAAGGCGCCATCGGCGGCTTTGTGGGCGCCATCCACCACACCCACGAGGTAGCCATCGGCAACGGCCTTGATCTGCTCCAGGGGGAGGATGCGGTCCAGGTAGATGGTCTGCAGCACCCGGTTCGACTGGTTCAGCTGGTACAGCGTGTTGGCCGCCGCCAACGCCAGCAGAACCATCAGCCCCATCACCAGCAACGACAGCTTCGCCTTGATGCTCATCGCTTTCATGTCCGGTCTCCCCCCGAGTGTTCATCGGGTTGTGGACATTGTGGCACCGGGTCTGGCGATACAGCGCAGCGCGAATCAGACATTTGTCCGAGTGCTCCCATCCCATTTGATAGATGTAGAAGCCGCAGCTGTTGCGGCACGCCTGCAAGGCTGTTCGTCGCCGCGTTCGGGGCACAGCGGGCCGCATGGAGGCGACGCCTAAAATGACGCATTGCCCGCCACCGGCGGCCGCTTTCTCACATCTCCACCATGGCATTCATCCGTTTTTCCGATCTGTGCGCTCAAGGCAAGGCCAAGGGCCAACGCGTGTTCATCCGTGCCGACCTGAACGTGCCTCAGGACGACGCCGGCCACATCACCGAAGACACCCGCATCCGCGCCAGCGTGCCCTGCATCCGCCTGGCGCTGGACGCTGGCGCCGCCGTGATGGTGACCAGCCACCTGGGCCGCCCGACCGAGGGTGAATTCAAGCCCGAGGACTCGCTCGCCCCCGTGGCCACACGCCTGGCCGAACTGCTGGGCCAGCCGGTGCGTCTCGTGGCGAACTGGGTCGATGGCGTGCAGGTGGCCCCCGGCGAAGTGGTGCTGCTCGAGAACTGCCGCCTCAACAAGGGCGAGAAGAAGAACAACGAGGAACTGGCCCGCAAGATGGCCGCGCTGTGCGACATCTTCGTGCACGACGCCTTCGGCACCGCCCACCGCGCCGAGGCCAGCACCTTCGGCATCGCACAGTTCGCACCCGTGGCGAGTGCCGGCCCGCTGCTGGCCGCCGAGATGGACGCCATCGGCAAGGCGCTGGCTGCGCCCGCACGGC
>CALRLO020000040.1:0-37187 GCA_943368755.1 Synechococcus sp. UW140
GGCTCGGGCACCCAGGGTGTGGCGGCCTCGCACCAGCTGGTGCAGGCGGTGCGTGCCGGCCGCTACACGGGGCAGCAGCTGGAGAGCCAGCGCCAGCGCCTCGGGCTGGACTTCCTCAACCTCTACGACAACACCGGAGCGCCACTGGCACCGCCCTCACCCTGGGGCCTGCCGCGTGTCGTGGCCGACACGCTCAAGGACACCAGCCGCGCCGGCACGGCCCGCGTGATGCGGCTGGACCGCAGCGCCATGGAAGTGCTGGCCCCGCACCTGGCGGGCCGCCTGCACATTCCGCTGGTGCAGACGCGCAACGCAACACCCTCCGCCCGCCAGCTCGAAGACCGCGCACTGGTGCTGATCGCCACCGTGCCGGTGCGCGACGAATCCGGCCGGCAGCTGGCGGTGCTCACCGGCGGCCTGCTGCTGAACCAGAACCTGGCTTTCATCGACCACATCAACCGCATCGTCTACCCCGAAGGCGCCCTGCCGTTCGGCAGCAAGGGCACGGCCACGCTGTTCCTCGACGACGTGCGCATCACCACCAACGTGCGCCTGTTCCAGGACGAACGCGCCATTGGCACGCGGGTCTCGCGCGCGGTGCGCGAGGCGGTGCTGGAGCGGGGACAGACCTGGCTGGGCAGCGCCTTCGTGGTGAACGACTGGTACGTGAGCGGCTACGAACCGCTGCTGGATGGCGACGGACAGAGGGTCGGCATGCTCTACGTGGGCTACCTGGAGGGTCCGTTCCTCTGGATGCGCTGGTCCATGGTGGCCATCATGGGCCTGATCATCCTGGGCGTGATGGCCGCGGCCGCCTGGTTCTCGGTGCGCTGGGCGCGTGGCATCTTCCACCCGGTGGGGCAGATGAACCTGACCATGCAGCGGGTGGAGGCCGGCGAGGCCGACGCGCGCGTCGGCGAGGTGGCCGCCCGAGACGAACTGGGCGCGCTGGCGCGCCACCTGGACGAGCTGCTGGACCTGATCGCCGACAAGACCCGCGCCCTGCGCGCCTGGGCCGACGAGCTGGACCACAAGGTGGCCGAGCGCACCCGCGAACTGGCCGAAAGCAACGACTCGCTGCGTCAGACACAGCAGCAGCTGGTCAAGTCCGAAAAACTCGCTGCGGTGGGCCAGCTCACCGCCAGCATCGCGCACGAGATCAACAACCCCATCGCGGTGATTCAGGGCAACCTGGACCTGATGCGCGAGACCCTGGGCCCACAGGCCGAGCCGGTGAAGGCCGAGCTGCGCCTGCTGGACGAGCAGGTCGAGCGCATGCGCCTGATCGTCACCCAGCTGCTGCAGTACGCCCGGCCCACCGAATACGCCGGCTACGTCGAATCCCTGGACGTGGACCGCGTGGTGGACGACTGCCTGGTGCTGGTGGCGCACCTGCTGAGCCAGCGCCGCATCGCGGTGGTGCGCGAGCGCCAGGCCACGCAGCGCGTGGCCTGCAACCGTCAGGAGCTGCAGCAGGTGGTGATCAACCTGCTGATCAACGCCATACAGGCCATGCCCGAAGGTGGCGAACTGCGGCTGCGCTGCACCGACTGGCGCGATCTGCTCGGTGAACCCCAGGGCGCCGAGATCGCCGTGCTGGACAGCGGCACCGGCCTCTCGCCCGAGGTGCAGGCCCGCCTGTTCAGCCCGTTCTTCACCACCAAGAACGACGGCAACGGCCTGGGGCTGTGGATCAGCCTGGGACTGGTGGAACGCTACGGCGGACAGCTGGAGGCGGGCAACCGCGAGGACGGCCAGGGCGCGGTGTTCCGCGTTCGGCTGCTGACCGAAGCGGTCTCTCCCTCACAATACGGCCCCAGCTGAACCCCCGCGATCCCGCCCCATGACGCCACGCCTGCGCCGACTCGTCCCCCTTGTGCTCCTGATACTGGCAGGGTGCGCCGCCCAGCCGCCGTCGCCCAACGAAACACTCGCCGCCTCGGCATGGGCCCGGGCCAGCCAGGTCACGGGCGCCGCACCCGACGCCACCTGGACTCACCAGCTGTTCGGCAACCGAAAGCCCACGCGCTACACCCCCGTGCAGCACCAGGGGCGGGCTGCCCTGCTGGCGCAGAGCGAATCGGGCAACAGCACCCTGCGGCTGCGCCTTGCGCCCCATGGGCCGGCCAGCGGCACGGTCGCGTTCTCGTGGTTCGTGCCCGCGCTCAACCCCGCGTTCGACCTGACCGAGCGCGACACCAGCGACGCCGTGACCCGCGTGGTGCTGATTTTCGAAGGCGACCGGGCCACCCTCAGCCGGCGCGACCACATGCTGTCCGACCTCGCGCAACTGGTCACGGGCGAACCCATGCCCTATGCCACGCTGATGTACGTGTGGGACCCCAGGTTGCCCGTCGGGTCGGTGGTCTACAACGCCCACACCAGACGCATCCGCAAGCTGGTGGTCGAATCGGGGCCCCAACGCCTGGGTCGCTGGCTGGATTACGAGCGCGACATCGTGGCCGACTTCCGGCAGGCCTTCGGGGAAGCGCCCGGAACGCTCACCGGCATCGGCGTGATGACCGACGCCAACAACACCGAGAGCTCGGCCCAGGCCTGGTACGGTCCGCTGACACTCAGGCCCGGCGTCACGGTCACCCGTCAGCCCTGACGGCCCGCCAACCCACGCAGGATGTACCAGCCCTGCCCCAGCCACTCGCGCAACGCGCTGCGCGCCTCGCCGTAACCCCTGGGCAGCCAGTCCGCCGCCGTGAGCGGCTCCTGGTGCAACTGCGTGGGCGCCGGCACCACGGTCAGCCCCGTTTGCTCGAAAGCGCGCTGCGCGCGCGGCATGTGCCAGCCGTGGGTGACCAGCACGATGCGTTCCACGCCGTCGGGCCTCAGCAGCGCCGCCGACAAGGTGGCGTTGTCAAAGGTGTTGGCAGCAACCCCCTCGACCCAGCGCACCGGCACGCGGAACTCGTCCACCAGCACACGCCGCATGGTCTCACCCTCGCTCAGGCCGGGGCCATCGGGCTGACCGCCCGTGACCAGCACGGGCAAGCCGGTGCGGCGCTGCAGCCAGGCGGCGTAACGCAGGCGCTCCAGCGTGAAGCCATTGACCGTGTCGCCGCCAAACTCGGGGGCTTCACGGTAGCGACCGCCCCCGAGCACCACGATGGCCTGCGCACCGTGTGGCCGTGACAGGTCCAGCGCGGGCCCTTCCAGCCCCCGCATCAGGGCCGTGCCCGCCACCGGCGTGGCCAGCACCCACAGCAGCACGAGCCCCAGCGCTACCAGCCAGCGCCGCCGCCACAGCAGACCGGTCAGCACCAGCAGCAGGCCGTTGAACGGTGGCAGCAGCGGCGCCGAAACCAGCAGGTTGAACAGCCAGGCCAGGTCCACGGGCCGGGTCTCAGGTGTCGGACGACACCTTGATGGTGGGGAATTTGCTGGAGAAGTCCTTGGCCTTGGCTGCGATCTTGATCGCCACCTGGCGCGCCACGCTCTTGTAGAGACCGGCGATCTCGCCATCGGGGTCCGCCGCCACGGTGGGCGTTCCGCCATCGGCCTGCTCTCGGATGCGGATGTCCAGCGGCAACGCGCCCAGGTAGTCCATGCCGTACTCGGCCGCCATCTTCTTGCCGCCGTCAGCGCCGAAGATGTGCTCCACATGGCCACAGCTGGAGCACACGTGCACGGCCATGTTCTCGACGATGCCGAGGATGGGCACACCCACCTTCTCGAACATCTTGATGCCCTTGCGGGCATCCAGCAGCGCGATGTCCTGCGGCGTGGTGACGATGACCGCACCCGTCAACGGCACCCGCTGGCTCAGCGTGAGCTGGATGTCGCCGGTGCCCGGAGGCATGTCGACGATCAGGTAGTCCAGGTCTTTCCAGTTGGTCTGGCGCAGCAGCTGCTCCAGCGCCTGCGTGGCCATGGGGCCGCGCCAGATCATGGCCTGGTCAGGATCGATCATGAAACCGATGGAAATGACCTGGATGCCATGACCCCGCATCGGCTCCATGGTCTTGCCATCCAGGCTGTCGGGCCGCCCCGAAACCCCCAGCATCATGGGCTGGCTGGGGCCGTAGATGTCGGCATCCAGAATGCCCACGGTGGCGCCCTCGGCAGCCAGCGCCAGCGCCAGGTTCACCGCCGTGGTGCTCTTGCCCACACCGCCCTTGCCCGACGCCACCGCGATGATGTTCTTCACGCCCGGCAGCAGCTGCACGCCGCGCTGCACCGCGTGACTGATGACGTTGAGGGTGAGGTTGACCGAGACGTTGTCCACCCCGCCCACGGTCTTGGCAGCCGCCACCAGCGCCTTGCGCAAGGCGGGAAAGCTGCTTTTCGCCGGGTAACCCATCTCGACGTCGAAAGCCACGTCACCGTCCTGGATCTGGAGGTTCTTGATCGCCCGGGTGGACACGAAGTCCTTGCCGGTGTGGGGATCGGTCACCGTTTGCAGCGCCTGCAGCAGCGCCTGTTGTTCGACGGCCATGGGTGGGTTGTCTCCGCGTGTGTTTGGGGGGGCTCGGGGTCAAGGCCCGCAGTCTAACGCGCCCCGGTAAAATGCCCGGTTCCTCTGGAGAAACCCCGCATGACCGCGCGCCCTTGCACCCGTCGCCTGTTCGTCACCACGGCACTGCCCTACGCCAATGGCCACTTCCACATCGGCCACATCATGGAATACATCCAGGCCGACACCTGGGTGCGCTTCCAGCGCATGATGGGCCAGCGTGTGGATTTCGTCGGCGCGGACGACGCCCACGGTGCGCCCATCATGATCGCGGCCGAGAAGGCTGGCAAGACGCCTGAGCAGTTCGTGGCCGACATCGCGGCCGGCCGCAAGCCTTACCTCGACGGCTTTCACATCGCCTTTGACAACTGGCACTCCACCCACAGCCCCGAGAACACGGCGCTGGCCCAGGCCATCTACAGGGACCTCAAGGCCGCCGGGCTGATCGAGACCCGCACCATCGAGCAGTTCTTCGACCCCGAGAAGGGCATGTTCCTGCCCGACCGCTACATCAAGGGCGAATGCCCCAAATGCCACGCCAAAGACCAGTACGGCGACAACTGCGAGGTCTGTGGCACGGTCTATTCGCCCACCGACCTGATCCGCCCCTACTCGGCCCTTTCAGGCGCCCAGCCGGTGCTGAAACATTCCGAGCATTTCTTCTTCAAGCTGTCCGACCCCCGCTGCGTGGATTTCCTGCAGACCTGGACACAGAACGGCGAACACGTGCAACCCGAGGTGGCCAACAAGGTCAAGGAGTGGTTCACCGTCCGCACCAACCCCGACGGCAGCACCAGCGAAGGCCTGGGCGACTGGGACATTTCGCGCGATGCGCCCTACTTCGGCATCGAGATCCCCGACGCGCCGGGCAAGTACTTCTACGTCTGGCTGGACGCGCCCGTGGGCTACCTCGCCTCGCTGAAGAACCTGCTGGAAAAGCGCGGTGAGGACTACGACGCCTACATGGTCCACCCGGACCTGGAGCAGTACCACTTCATCGGCAAGGACATCGTGACCTTCCACACGCTGTTCTGGCCCGCCATGCTCAAGTTCAGCGGCCGCAAGACCCCCGACAAGGTCTGCGTGCACGGCTTCCTGACCGTCAACAATGGCGAGAAGATGAGCAAGAGCCGGGGCACCGGCCTGGATCCGCTGAAGTACCTGAGCCTGGGCATGAATGCCGAGTGGCTGCGCTACTACATCGCCGCCAAGCTCAATGGCCGCAACGAAGACATCGACTTCAACCGCGACGACTTCATGGCGCGGGTGAACGCCGACCTGATCGGCAAGTTCGTCAACATCGCCTCACGGGCGGCGGGTTTCATCACCAAACGTTTCGACGGCAAGCTGGGTACGCCCTCGGCGGACGGCCAGGCGCTGCTGGCGACGCTGCAGCAGCAGGCCGACCCGATTGCCGACGCCTTTGAGCACCGCGACACCGCCCGCGCCATGCGCGAGGTCATGCAGCTGGCCGATCGCGTGAACGAGTACGTGAACGCCAACAAGCCCTGGGAACTGGCCAAGCAGGAAGGTGCCGACGCCCGCCTTCAGGACGTGTGCACCACCTGCATCCAGGCCTTCCGGCTGCTGAGCGCCTACCTCAAGCCGGTACTGCCGGCCGTGGCCCAACAGGTCGAAGCCTTCCTGCAGACTGCGCCGCTGCAATGGACCGACGCCCAGACCCTGCTGCCGGCCGGTCACACCATCGGCACCTACCAGCACCTGATGCAGCGGGTGGACGTGAAACAGCTCGACGCCCTGTTCGAGCCGCCCGCAGCTCCGGAGCCGCAAACGACGGTACCCGGTGGCGAGCCGCTGGCCGACACCATCACCATCGACGATTTCGCCAAGGTGGATCTGCGCATCGCGCAGATCGTGAACTGCGAGCCGGTCGAAGGCTCCACCAAGCTGCTGCGCCTGACACTGGACGTGGGCGAGGGCCGCACGCGCAACGTCTTCAGCGGCATCGCCAGCGCCTACCAGCCCGAAGACCTCAAGGGCAAGCTGACCGTGGTGGTGGCCAATCTGGCGCCGCGCAAGATGAAGTTCGGCGTGAGCGAAGGCATGGTGCTGGCCGCGAGCCACGCCGACGAGAAGACCCACCCTGGCATCTTCGTGCTCGAGCCCTGGCCCGGTGCGCAACCGGGCATGCGCGTCAGATAAGGGGCCCCCAGGCTCCGCCGTTACACGGGTCGTTGCCCGCCCCCCGGGGGGGGCGGCCCGGCGGCGAATCGGTCTCACCTGTTGTGCTGGTCCAGATCGGGGTCGCGCACCGATTCCGTTCGCACCACGCGCAGGTCGCGGTCCATCACCGCCGTGAACACCTTGGAGTCGCTCGGGTTGGGTCCGTCCATGTAACGCCAGTCGTAGTGCGTCTCGCCCTTGAGCGTGTAGGTCGTCACCTTCATGGGCTTGCCCAGCATGCGGCGCACGTCCTCCATGGCCATGCCGGGTGTCACGCGTTCGAAGTTCTGGGGCGTCAGCACCTGGCGCAGCGCGGTCATCTTGCCGTCTGCGCCTATGGTGATCATGTAGTTCTGGTGCCCGAAGGGCTGGCGCGTGTACTCGTAGATCTGCGAGTCCTGAGGTCCTTCCCAGACCGCTTCGGGGGTGCCGAACCGCTCACGCACATCGGCCTCGGTGGCCACACCCTCTTCCAGCTCCGCGATCCGCTGCGCGTCACAGCCTGACAGGGCCACCACGGCAGCCAACAGCCCCGCCACACCCACCCGTTTCCACCGGTTCATCGTTTCCCCCTTGTCTCATTGGCGAGCAGCCAGTGTAGCGGCCGGTCTTGCGCCTGGCGTCTCGAAAGGTAACATCGCCCACATGCCTGCCGGAATGCCGCCTCTCGCGCCCTTTCGCCCCCGCCTGCTCAACGACCTGCGCCACTACAACGGGCAACGTTTCGCGCGCGATGTGGGCGCCGGCGCGACCGTGGGTATCGTGGCGCTGCCGCTGGCCATGGCCTTCGCCATCGCCAGCGGGCTCAAGCCCGAGGCCGGGCTATGGACCGCCATCATCGCGGGGTTCCTGATTTCCGCCCTGGGTGGCTCGTCGGTGCAGATCGGCGGCCCGGCCGGTGCCTTCATCGTCATCGTCTACGGCATCGTCGAGCGTTACGGCCTGGCCAACATGCTGATCGCCACCGCGAGCGCCGGCGTGCTGCTGTTCCTGCTCGGTCTGCTGCGCCTGGGCACGCTGGTGCGCTATATACCGGTCAGCGTGGTCATCGGATTCACCAACGGCATCGCGGTGCTGATCGCGCTGTCGCAGCTGCGCGACCTGCTGGGGCTGGACATCGCCAGGATGCCCGCCAGTTTCTTCAGCCAGACCGCCACCCTGTGGCGCCACCTGGACAGCCTCAACCCCTATGCGCTGGGTCTGGGCATGGCCTGCGTGGCAGGCCTCTTCATCTGGCCGCGCCTGTGGGCCAGCGAGTCGGCCTTCCAGCGCCGGCTCGCTCAACTCGAGGGCGTGAGCGCCCTGCGCGCCACCGCACGTGTGCCCGGGCCGGTGGTGGCGCTGCTCACGCTGTCACTGCTGGCCTGGGCCCTGAGTCTGCCGGTGGAGACCATAGGCACGAGGTTCGGGGGCATCCCGCAGAGCCCACCCGCCTTCGGGCTGCCCGACTTCTCGTGGGAGACGGTGCGCCTGCTGGTCACGCCCACGCTCACCATCGCGCTGCTGGGAGCCATCGAATCGCTGCTGTGCGCACGGGTGGCCGACCAGCTGGGCGACCACCCCAAACACGACCCCAACCAGGAGCTCATGGCCCAGGGTGTGGCCAACGTGGTGGTCCCGTTTTTCGGCGGCATGCCGGCTACGGGCACCATAGCCCGCACCGTGACCAACCTGCGCGCCGGCGCCACTTCGCCGGTGGCCGGCATGGTGCACGCGCTCACGCTGGGCGCCGTGGTGCTGCTGGCCGCGCCGCTGGCGGTTCACATCCCGCTGGCGGTGCTGGCCGGGGTGCTGCTGTTCGTGGCCTGGAACATGGGCGAGTGGCGCGAGTTTGCCCGGCTGCGCCAGTTCAGCAACCACTACCGGCTGATGCTGCTGGCCACCTTTTTCGTCACCATCGTGTTCGACCTGACGGTGGCGGTGGAGCTGGGTCTGGTGCTGGCCTGCGTGCTGTTCGTGCGGCGCCAGAGCGCGATCTTCCGTGTCGAGACGGTGGCCCGCACCGAGGGACAGCTCACCTGCAAGCTGTACGGCTCGCTGTTCTTTGGTGCGGTGGGCAAGATGGATACGCTCATGGACGCCGTGGCCGCAGCCCCGCCCGGGCTGACCGTGATGCTGGACGCCACCCACCTGATTTCGCTGGACACCACCGGGCTGGACACCCTGGAACAGTTGCACAGGGCGCTGGAGAAACAGGGGGGGCGGCTGGGGATGGTGGGGCTCAACGAACAGCCCCGCTCGCTGATCGAGCGCTCGGGTTTCGCCCGGCACCTGCACGTGATGGCCTGAACCGGCATCGCCTGGATCGCCGGGGCCGGTAAAATGGCTGTTTTTCGCCCACCCCCCTTCCGGCCATGTCGATTTTCGCCCGCCCCCACTACACCTCGGACGCGACACAGTTCATCGAGCAACTGAAAGCGAAAAACCCCGCCCTGGAGACCGAGCAGCGTGCCGGCCGCGCCCTGCTGTGGGACAAGCAGATCGACCGCGACCAGGCGGCCCAGGCACGCGCCGCCCAGGTGGCACAAAAGCCGTACGTCTACCAGACCGAGCCCGATCCCCGCTGATCGCGCCCGTTCTCCCATGAGCACCGGCGAGCCGCTGGAACAGCTGACACAGGCGCTGGCCGGGCAGGCGCCGGCCGACATGCCCGACGTGATCGACCAGGTGGCGCTCGCGCGTCTGTACGGCGAGCCGCTGTTCGCGTTGCCCCAGGACCTCTACATCCCGCCCGATGCGCTGCAGGTGTTCCTCGAAGCCTTCGAAGGCCCGCTGGACCTGCTGCTCTACCTGATCCGCAAGCAGAACTTCAACATCCTCGACATCCCCATGGCGGCGCTCACGCGCCAGTACCTGGCCTATGTCGATGAAATCCGCGCCAGCAACCTCGAACTCGCCGCCGAGTACCTGCTGATGGCGGCCATGCTGATCGAGATCAAGTCGCGCATGCTGCTGCCTCCCAAGAAGACCGCAGAGGGCGAGGAAGCCGAAGACCCGCGCGCCGAGCTCGTGCGCCGCCTGCTGGAGTACGAACAGATCAAGCTGGCCGCCCAGCAGCTGGCCGAGATCCCGCAGTTCGGCCGCGATTTCCTGCGCGCGCAGGTCTATGTGGAACAGGCGCTGCAGCCGCGTTTCCCCGATGTGCACGTGGACGAGCTGCAGCAGGCGTGGCGCGACATCCTTCAGCGCGCCAAGCTGGTCCAGCACCACCGCATCAGCCGCGAGGAGCTCTCGGTGCGCGAGCACATGAGCCTGGTGCTGCGCCAGTTGCAGGGCCGCAAGTTCGTCGAGTTCGGTGAGCTGTTCGACGTCTCCAAGGGCGTGCCGGTGCTGGTGGTGACCTTCATCGCCATGCTCGAGCTCGCCAAAGAGACCCTGATCGAGCTGACCCAGGCCGAGGCCTTCGCCCCCATCTACGTGCGGCTGGCCTACACCCCGTCTTGAACACCCGTTTCGACGTCCTCATCATCGGCAGCGGCCTCGCAGGCCTGTCTGCCGCGCTGCACCTCGCGCCCACCCACCGGGTTGCGGTGCTCACCAAACGCGCCATCAACGACGGCGCCAGCAGCTGGGCACAAGGTGGCATTGCCGCCGTGCTGGCCGAGGGCGACAGCCTGGCTGACCACGAGCGCGACACCCACGTGGCCGGCGCCGGCCTGTGCGACGCCGATGCCACCCATGCCACCGTGGCGGGGGCGCCGCAGGCGATCCGATGGCTGCAAAGCCTGGGGGTCCCCTTCTCCACCGAGGACGGCGCGCTGCACCTGACCCGCGAAGGCGGTCACAGCGCCCGGCGCGTGGTGCATGCGGCCGATGCCACTGGCGCCGCCGTCATGGCCACGCTGATCGAGCGTGTGCGCGCCACGCCCTCCATCACCGTGCTGGAGCAGCACACCCTGGTGGACCTGATCCTGAGCGACCGGCACGCGAACGAGCCGGGGCCGCGCCGCTGCCTGGGTGCCTACGCACTCGACGAGACCCCCGACCGCGTCGTGGCCTTCACGGCCGCCCACACCCTGCTGGCCACCGGCGGTGCCGGCAAGGTCTACCTCTACACCACCAACCCCGACACCGCCACGGGAGACGGCATCGCTGCCGCCTGGCGCGCGGGCTGCCGGGTCGCCAACCTCGAGTTCATCCAGTTCCACCCCACCTGCCTCTACCACCCGCACGCCAAGAGTTTCCTGATCAGCGAGGCGGTGCGCGGTGAAGGCGGGCAGCTGCGGTTGCCGCCAGAACTGGGCGCCCGGCGCTTCATGCCGGACCACGACGAACGCGCCGAACTCGCACCGCGTGACGTGGTGGCGCGTGCCATCGACGCCGAGATGAAAAAACACGGGCTGGACTGCGTGCACCTCGACATCTCGCACCAGCCGCCCGGGTTCCTGCACGAGCACTTCCCCAACATCCTGGCGCGTTGTGCCGAGCTGGGCATAGACATCACGCGCGAGCCCATACCGGTGGTGCCCGCCGCGCACTACACCTGCGGCGGCGTGGTGACCGACCTTGCCGGTCGCACCGACCTGCCTGGTCTCTATGCGCTGGGCGAAACGGCGTGCACCGGGCTACATGGCGCCAACCGCCTGGCCAGCAACTCGCTGGTGGAATGCATGGTGTTTGCCCAGGCTGCCGCTGCGGCCATCCGCGAGGGCTCGGGCCACACGGTACCCGCCGTGCGACCCTGGGATGAAAGCCGCGTGACCGACCCCGACGAACGCGTGGTGATTTCGCACAACTGGGACGAGCTGCGCCGCTTCATGTGGGACTACGTGGGCATCGTGCGCACCAACAAGCGGCTGGAACGTGCAGCCCACCGCATCGCACTGCTGCAGTCGGAAATCCAGGCCTTCTACGCCCAGTTCCGTGTCAGCCGCGACCTGCTGGAACTGCGCAACCTGGTGCAGGTGGCCGAACTGATCGTGCGCTGTGCACAGCAGCGCCACGAAAGCCGCGGTCTGCACTTCAGCCGCGACTGGCCGGACCTGCTGCCCAAGGCCCTGCCCACCGTGCTGCAGCCCGACCAGGCCTGAGCCCTTACACTCACACCCGCTCCGGGGTGCGGAGCGGTGTCCGACCAGGCACCGCTTGCGCTGAGATGGCCAGGCCAAACCCGTGAACTTGAACCGGTTCGTACCGGCGTAAGGAGAGCTGCCAGCAACGGCGCCCCCAGGGGCATGCGCGCGTCTGGCCATCCCATCGGAGCACCCTCACCCCTTGAAAGGATGCTTCGATGACTGCACCAGACCACTTCGCCCAACGCCTCGCTCTCACCCGCGAGCCCTTCCCCGCGTCCAGCAAAACCCACATCAGCGGCATGCTGCACCCGCAGTTGCGCGTGCCGCAGCGTGAGGTGGCCCTGAGCAACGGCGAAACCGTCACGCTCTACGACACCTCCGGCCCCTACTCCGACCCCATGGCCACCATCGACGTGCGCCAAGGCCTGCCCGCACCAGGCGCGAGCTGGATCGCCGAGCGCCAAGACACCGAGGCCTACACCGGACGCTGCCCCGAGGCGCGTGATGACGGCCAGCGCGGTGATGCCGAGGGATTGGCCCGCATGGCGGCATTGCGCGCCGAAGCAGCGCGCCTGCAACGCACGCCCCGGCGCGCCCGCGTCGGCGGCAACGTGACGCAAATGCACTATGCCCGTCGGGGCATCGTCACGCCCGAGATGGAATACGTCGCCATACGCGAAAACGGCCGACGCGAGTGGATGGCCGAATACCTGGCCGACGCCGAGAAGGAAACACGGCTCAAAGGCGACCCGCTGGGCGCCACGCTGCCCACCTTCATCACGCCCGAGTTCGTGCGCGACGAGGTGGCTCGCGGCAGGGCTGTCATCCCCGCCAACATCAACCACACCGAACTCGAACCCATGGCCATAGGCCGCAACTTCCGGGTCAAGGTCAACGCCAACATCGGCAACTCGGCCGTCACCTCCAGCATCGAGGAGGAGGTGGAAAAGCTCGTGTGGTCCATACGTTGGGGTGCCGACACGGTAATGGACCTCTCCACCGGCCGCAACATCCACACCACGCGAGACTGGATCGTGCGCAACAGCCCGGTACCGATAGGCACGGTGCCCATCTACCAGGCGCTGGAGAAGGTCGGCGGCGTGGCCGAAGACCTCACCTGGGCCATCTTCCGCGATACGCTGATCGAACAGGCCGAACAGGGCGTGGACTACTTCACCATTCACGCCGGCCTGAGGCTGGCCCACATCCCCTTGACCGCAAAGCGCCGCACCGGCATCGTCTCGCGCGGGGGCTCCATCCTGGCCAAGTGGTGCATCGCCCATCACAAGGAGAACTTCCTCCACACCCACTTCGAGGACATCTGCGACATCATGAAGGCCTACGACGTGAGCTTCTCGCTGGGCGACGGCCTGCGCCCGGGCAGCGGCGCCGACGCCAACGACCAAGCCCAGTTCGCCGAGCTGCGCACACTGGGCGAACTCACCCAGGTGGCCTGGAGACACGACGTGCAAACGATCATCGAGGGCCCCGGCCATGTGCCGCTGCACCTGATCCAGGCCAACATGGACGAGCAGCTGAAACACTGCCATGAGGCACCGTTCTACACGCTGGGGCCGCTCACCATCGACATCGCGCCCGGTTACGATCACATCGCCAGCGCCATTGGTGCGGCCCTGATCGGCTGGATGGGCACGGCCATGCTGTGCTACGTCACGCCCAAGGAGCACCTGGTCCTGCCCGACCGCGAGGACGTGAAACAGGGGCTGATGGCCTACAAGATCGCCGCCCATGCCGCCGACGTGGCCAAAGGCCATCCGGGCGCGCGGGCACGCGACGAGGCGCTGTCCAAGGCACGTTTCGAGTTCCGCTGGAGCGACCAGTTCAACCTGGCACTGGATCCCGACACCGCCAAGGACTTCCACGACGAAACCTTGCCCAAGGACGCGGCCAAGGTGGCGCATTTCTGCTCCATGTGCGGACCGAAGTTCTGTTCCATGAAAATTTCCCAGGAGGTGCGCGACTTCAGCGCAGCGCAAGCAGGCATGGCACAGAAGAGCGCGGAGTTCCGCGCTGGGGGTGGCGAAATCTACGTGCCCATCGTCAAAGCCTGACCACCGTGGCGGGCAACCAGCCTCGCAGGCTGTTGCCAAACCGCAGCTCGCTGGCCCGCCACACATCGTCGCGCTGCAGCACGGCCTCGTGCAGCCAGCCTTCGCGCAACGCACGGGCACGGGCCACGCCGGGCAGCAGGCCACAACTCGCCGCCGGTGTGAGCCAGCGCCCGTCAAGCCGCAGCGCCAGGTTGCCCCGCGTGCACTCGGTCAGTTCGCCGCGTGGGTTCCACAGCACGGTGTCGAACACCCCAGGCAGTGTCGGCGCCCAGGCGTCGTAGTGCGCTCGCCGCGTGGTCTTGAAACGGGTGAACTCGCTGTCAGCCTTGTCGAATGGCCGCGCCGCCAGTACAAGGCGCAGCGGCAGGTTGCTGGCAACCATGGCGTGGGCCTGGATCTGCGCCCGGCCGCTGGCCGCCAGCAGCAGGCGAATGCGCCAGAGCCCCTCGGGGTGATGGGCCTGGAGCGACAGCAACTCGGCCCGCAACGCGTGTTCATCCCAGGCGAAACCGAAATGGGCCGCCGTACGGGACAGGCGCTCCAGGTGATCGGACAGGTGCCGCAGCACACCGTCCTCCAGGGCAAAGGTTTCCAGCAGCTCGAAAGGTTCGCGCGCGCGCTCGATGACGGCCCGCTTGTGTTCCCATTCTCGCCACTCGCAATCGGCCGTGGCATCGACCGTGATGCCGCTGCCCACGCCCCACGACACCTGCGTGCCACACACGGTGGCCGTGCGTATCGCCACGTTGAAGGTGGCCTGCCCCCCCGGCGCCACCACGCCCACCGCCCCGCAATAGTTGCCCCGTGGCCCGCGCTCGCGTTCATGGCTCAGGCGCATGGCCTGTACCTTGGGCGCGCCTGTCACCGAACCGCAGGGGAACAGCGCGGCGAACACGTCCGCCAGTGTGGTGCCTGCGCGCGTGCGCGCCACCACGTCGGAGGTCATCTGCCACACCGTGGGCAGCGCCTGGACGTCGAACAGGCTGGGCACCCGGACAGAATGGGGTTCGGCCAGCCGCGAGACGTCGTTGCGCAGCAGGTCCACGATCATCACGTTCTCGGACCGCTCCTTGGCCGAGGCCCGCAGCCGTTGTGCGTTCTGCGCATCCTGTGCCGGCGTGAGCCCGCGTGGAGCCGTACCTTTCATTGGCCGGGTCAGCAGATGGCCATCGCGCCAGTCGAAAAACAGCTCCGGCGACACGCTCAGCACCTGCTCGTCGCCAGTGTCCAGAAAAGCCGCATATCCCCCAGGCTGGGCTCGGTGCAGCGCCCGGAACAAGGCCATGGGGTCGCCATCCAGTTGCCCCTGCAGGCACGCCGTGTGGTTGACCTGGTAGAGGTCGCCACGGGCGATGGCGGCGAGGATGTGCTCCATGTCGGCATCGAAACGCTCGCGTGAACCGCCTTCCAGCCCGAGCACCACCGCGTCCTCGGGTGGCAGGTGTTCAGGCCAGGGCTGGGCCTCGTCGAACACACCGAACCAGGCCAGCGGTCCGTCCGCCGGGTGCACACGCAAGGCGGGGTCGAAGGCCGGTGCCGCCTCGTAGCGCAGGTGGCCGACACACCAGGCACCGGCTTCGGCCGCCGCCTGCACCGCGCACAGAAGCGGCGCCACCTCGGCAGGGGTGTGGGCCACAAGCCGCTGCAGGGGTGTGCCGAAGGACAGCCGCAGCCGCCGTGCGTCCGCCGACTGCGGCAGCGCGAAATCGATCAGTCCGCAGGGATGCAACG
The DNA here is from genome assembly GCA_943368755.1 of Synechococcus sp. UW140. Lineage (GTDB taxonomy): Bacteria > Pseudomonadota > Gammaproteobacteria > Burkholderiales > Burkholderiaceae_C > Hydrogenophaga. The sequence goes on from CALRLO020000040.1 coordinate 15,468, forward strand.
AGAAGGGATGCAGCGCGTCAGGCAGCGCCGATGCCTGGCACCAGGGCGCCGGCGTCGTGCCCGCTTTTCAGCGCGGCCGTGAAGGCCAGCATGCGGTCGATCGGGAGCCGGGCGCGCTGAGCCAGCGCCGGCTCGACATGGATCTCGTTGAGCCCCTGCTCCAGCACCCGCGCCACCCCCTCCAGGCCGTTCATGGCCATCCAGGGGCAGTGGGCGCAGCTCTTGCAGGTGGCGCTGTTGCCGGCCGTGGGCGCCTCGATGAAGGTCTTGCCCGGGTTGAGCGTGCGCAGCTTGTGCATCATGCCGTTGTCGGTGGCGACGATGAATTCCCGGGCGTCCATCTCGCGCGCGGCCTTGAGGATGGCGCTGGTGGAACCCACGGCATCGGCCAGCGCGATCACGTCGGCCGGGCTTTCCGGGTGCACCAGCACCCTGGCGCCAGGGTGCTCGCGCTTGAGGGCTTCCAGCTCGAAGGCCTTGAACTCGTCGTGCACGATGCACGAACCTTTCCACATCACCATGTCGGCGCCGGTCTGGCGCTGGATGTAGTCGCCCAGGTGCTTGTCGGGTGCCCAGAGGATCTTGTGCCCCTTGGCGTGAAGGGCCGAGACGATCTCGAGCGCGCAGCTGGAGGTCACCAGCCAGTCGGCGCGGGCCTTCACGGCGGCGCTGGTGTTGGCGTAGACCACGACCGTGCGGTCGGGGTGGGCATCGCAGAAGGCGCTGAACTCGTCGATGGGGCAGCCCAGGTCGAGCGAGCAGTTGGCCTCCAGCTCGGGCATGAGCACGGTTTTCTCGGGGCTCAGGATCTTGGCGGTCTCGCCCATGAAGCGCACACCCGAGACGACCAGCGTGGTGGCGGCGTGGTCGCGGCCAAAACGCGCCATTTCCAGGGAATCGGAGACGAAGCCACCGGTTTCTTCGGCCAGATCCTGCAGGTCGGGGTGCACGTAGTAGTGCGACACCATCACGGCGTTGCGGGCCTTGAGCAGCTGGCGGATGCGGGCCTTGAGTTCCTCGCGGCGCTTGGGGCCGGGCTCCACGGGCACGCGCACCCAGGCATGCCGGGTATCGCACGCGGGCTGCTCGTAGTCCACCTCGATCACGTCGTTCATCGCTTCGTCGCTCATCAACTCGTCCTTGGCGCACTGGCGCCAGGCCAGCGGGTCCCCTCCAGATGGGCGCCTCCGGCCATTCGACAAGAGGCGTTCGGGCCGTATTGTCCCCCAGATGTTTTGAGACAACTTTTCACCCATGAACAAGCCGACACCTGGAGGGGAATACCCGGGGCGAATCGACTAGACTGCGCCCACACGAAACCCGGCCCCTCCCGATTCATGAGTGAACAGCAACCCGCCACCCCCTACGGTACCCTGCCGGCGGCCTCTCCCCTGCCGGCGCGCCGGCCCGTGAGCCTGCCGCGCCTGCAGGAGATGCGCGAGCGCGGCGAAAAGATCACCATGCTCACCGCCTACGACGCCACCTTCGCGGCCGTGGCCGATGCCGCCGGCGTGGAGTGCATCCTGATCGGTGACTCGCTGGGCATGGTCTGCCAGGGCCTGGCCAGCACCGTGGGCGTGACGCTGGAGACCATGCGCTACCACACCGAAAGCGTGGTGCGCGGCCTGCGCCGGGTGCAGGGCACGGCCTGGGTGATCGGGGACCTGCCTTTTGGCAGTTACCAGGAATCGAAGGAGCAGGCACTGCGCAGCGCCACCGTGCTGATGCAGGCCGGCGCCCACATGGTCAAGCTCGAAGGCGGCGGCTGGACAGCCGACATCGTGCATTTCCTGGTCGAGCGCGGCATACCCGTCTGTGCCCACCTGGGCCTGACGCCGCAGACGGTGCACGCGCTGGGCGGCTACCGGGTGCAGGGGCGTGGCGACGCCGGCCAGGTGCTCAAGCGCCAGGCCCACGAGCTGCAGGACGCCGGCGCCGCCATGCTGGTGCTGGAGATGGTGCCGGCCGCCCTGTCGGCCGAGCTGACCGGCGAACTGAAAACCTGCCACACCATTGGCATTGGCGCAGGCAAGGGCACGGCCGGCCAGGTGCTGGTGATGCACGACATGCTGGGCATCAACCTCGGCAAGAACCCCAAGTTCGTGCGCAACTTCATGGACGGCCAGACCAGCGTGCGCGCGGCCATGGCCGCCTACGTCGCCGCCGTCAAGGACGGCAGCTTCCCCGACGATACCCTGCACGCCTGGTGACACCCGAATGAAAGTCGTCCACACCATCGCCGACCTGCGCGCGGCACTTGCGCCCTACAACTCGCCCGCCCTGGTGCCCACCATGGGCAACCTGCACGACGGCCATCTGGCGCTGGTGCGCCAGGCCAAAGGACTGGGCGATGTGACCCTGGCCAGCGTGTTCGTCAACCGCCTGCAGTTCGCGCCACACGAGGATTTCGACACCTACCCTCGCACCCTGCAGGCCGACTGTGAAAAGCTCGAATCGGTGGGTTGCGACATCGTTTTTGCACCGTCCGAGAAGGACATGTACCCCGAGCCCCAGGGCTACAAGGTGCAGCCGCCGCCCGAACTCGCCGACATCCTCGAAGGGCATTTCCGCCCGGGGTTTTTCACCGGCGTATGCACCGTGGTCATGAAGCTGTTCCAGTGCGTGTACGCGCCGGCCAAGGGCCAAGGGCACGCGGTGTTCGGCCGCAAGGACTACCAGCAGCTGATGGTGGTGACCGCCATGGCGCGGCAGTTCGCGCTGCCCGTGACCATACACGCTGGCGAGACCCGCCGCGCCGCGGATGGGCTGGCGCTGAGTTCACGCAACGGGTACCTCTCGGGCGCCGAACGGGCCGAGGCCGTGCACCTGTCGCAGGCCCTTCGCGCGTTGGCCGACCAGACCCTGGCGGGTGGCGACCTCGCGACGCTCGAGGCACAAGCCATGCAGGCGCTGGATGCCCGTGGCTGGAAGACCGACTACCTGACGGTGCGCCGACGCCACGACCTGCAGGCACCGGCCGCAGCTGACCGCCAGCCGGGGCAGCTCGTCGCCTTGGGCGCATCGCGCCTGGGGCAGACGCGCCTGATCGACAACCTGGAGTTCTAAGACTCGGTGGCGGGGTCGCGCCCCATGAGGCGCGACACCGCGTCGCGCGGGCCCAGGCGACCGTCGAGCAGGGCCACCACGGCTTCGGCAATCGGCATGTCCACCCCCAGATGGCGGGCGCGTTGCACCACGGTGCGGGCGCTGTACACGCCCTCGGCCACATGGCCCAGCGAATCGACCGCCTGCGCCAGACTCAGCCCCTGGGCCAGCAACTGGCCCACCTTGCGGTTGCGGCTGAGGTCGCCGGTGGCGGTCAGCACCAGGTCCCCCAGGCCGGACAGGCCCATGAAGGTCTCGGCCCGCGCGCCCAGGGCCAGGCCCAGGCGGGTCATCTCGGCCAGCCCCCGGGTCACCAGCGCGGCGCGTGCGTTGAGTCCCAGCTGCAGCCCGTCGCACAGGCCAGTGGCAATGGCCAGGACGTTCTTGACGGCTCCCCCGACTTCCACACCCACCACATCGTCGTTGGCGTAGACCCGCAGGCTGGGGCCATGGAACGCCGCCACCAGTGCGTCGCGCACACTGGCATCGGCACTGGCAGCCACCAGCGCGGTGGGCTGACCGCGGGCCACTTCCTGGGCAAAACTGGGGCCGCTGAGCACGCCGCAGCGCGCACCGGGCAGATGGGTGGGCGCCACCTGGGCCCAGATCTCGTGGCCCAGCAGGCCTTGTGCCTCGCCCTGCGCGAGTTCGAAGCCCTTGCAAAGCCAGGCCACGGCGGCCGTGGTGCCGGCCAGAGCCACCAATGTCGGGCGCAGCGCGGCCATGGGCGTGGCGATGACGATGAGATTGCGGCCCGCGGCTGCCGCGGGCAGATCGCCCGTCGCCAGCGCCAGTTGGGACGGCAGCGCCAGACCGGGCAGGTAGCGGGTGTTCTCTCGGGTGCTGCGCAGGGACTCGGCCTGGGCGGCATCGCGCGCCCAGAGCGTCACGCGGTGCCCTCCGCGCTGGGCGGCGCTGATCGCCAGGGCCGTGCCCCAGGCGCCAGCTCCGGCGATCAGGATGTCCATGGTGGACTTACTGGGTGGTGGTGGTGCCTGCGGCCTGCTGCTGCTCGAACATGGCCTGGAAGTTGATCTCGGCCAGGTGCACGGGCGGGAAGCCGCCGCGCTGGATCAGGTCGGCCACGTTGCCACGCAGGTAGGGGTAGACGATCTGGGGGCAGGCGATGCCCAGGATGGGGCCCAGCTGCTCCTGCGGCAGGTTGCGGATCTCGAAGATGCCGGCCTGCTTGGCCTCGACCAGGAACACGGTCTTGTCCTGGATCTTGGTCTGTACGGTAGCGGTCACGGACACCTCGAAGATGCCGTCGGCCACGGGTTCAGCGCCCACGCCCAGCTGGATGTCGACCGCCGGCTGCTCCTGCTCCAGCAGGATGGCGGGCGAGTTGGGCTGCTCCAGCGAAGCCTCCTTGAGGTACACGCGCTGGATCTGGAACACGGGGGTTTGCTCGTCGGCCATAGGAAATTCGGGTTCGGTGAAGTGACAAAACAACAAGCCCGCCGGGCGAGGTCGCTCGCGCGGCGGGCTCACATGGCGCGGATTATCTCAGGTCCGTGCGGGCACTCAGGCAGCCAGCAGGGCGCTGAGTTCACCCCGGCTGTCCAGCGCCATCAGGTCGTCACAGCCGCCCACGTGGCGTTCGCCGATGAAAATCTGGGGCACGGTGCGGCGGCCGGTGATGGCCATCATGTGCTCGCGCTGGGCCGGATCCACATCGACGCGGATCTCCTCGATCTGGGCCACACCGCGCTGCTTGAGCAGCGACTTGGCGCGGATGCAGAAGGGACAGACGGCGGTGGTGTACATGCGGACGGCGGACATGGCAAAACCCTGGTTCTGAGGCAAAGACAGCCCGGATTTTCAGGCTTTTTCCACCGGCAGGTTGGCGGTGCGCCAAGCAGCCATGCCACCCGTCAGGGAATGGGCCTTCTCGTAACCCAGCTTCTTGGCGATGCCTGCCGCGCGGTTGGAGCGCACCCCGCTGGCACACACCAGGATCAGGGGCGTGGCCTTGTTCTTGACGGCGCCGGGCAATTCGGCTTCCAGCTTGTCGAGCGGCACATGGCGCGCCCCGATCACATGGCCGCCCGCAAATTCGTCGGCCGTGCCCACGTCGATGACCACCGCCTTCTCGCGGTTCATCAGCATCACGGCATCGTTGGCCGACAGCGTGCCGGCGCGGCCACCCTGGGCCACGGCGGGCCAGACCAGCAGCGCGCCCGAGACGAAAGCCACGGCAATCAGCATCCAGTTGTCGATGAAGAAACTCACATCAGCCCTTTCTAGAGAAGCCGGGATTTTAGAATGACGGGTTTGCCACTTCCCACAACCCGCCCAAGTCCGGCCCCCTGCACGCCTTTTTGCCATGTACAAGCTCGTCCTCATCCGCCACGGCGAATCCACCTGGAACCTTGAAAACCGCTTCACCGGCTGGACCGATGTGGACCTGACCCCCACCGGCGTCGAGCAGGCCAAGAACGCCGGCCGCCTGCTGAAGGCCGAAGGCTACGACTTCGACCTGGCCTATACCAGCGTGCTCAAGCGCGCCACCCGCACCCTGTGGCACACCCTGGACGAGATGGACCGCACCTGGTTGCCGGTGGTGCACAGCTGGCGCCTGAACGAGCGCCATTACGGCGCACTGCAAGGCCTGAACAAGGCCGACATGGCCAAGCAGTACGGGGACGAGCAGGTGCTGGTCTGGCGCCGCAGCTACGACACCCCGCCGCCGGCGCTGGAGCCGACCGACCCCCGCAGCGAACGCGGCGACCGCCGCTATGCCCGCCTCAAGCCCGAGGAGGTGCCGCTGACCGAATGCCTCAAGGACACCGTGGCGCGTGTGCTGCCCTTCTGGAACGAATCCATGGCCCCCGCCATCCTGAGCGGCAAACGGGTGGTGGTGGCCGCCCATGGCAACAGCATCCGGGCGCTGATCAAGTACCTCGACGGCATCTCCGACGCCGACATCGTGGGTCTGAACATCCCCAACGGCATCCCGCTGGTCTACGAACTCGACGCCAGCCTCAAACCTGTGCGCCACTATTACCTGGGTGACGCCGAAGCGGCTGCCAAAGCCGCCGCCGCCGTGGCCAGCCAGGGCAAAGCCTGAAAACCTTGAACCCTGCGGGCGCTGCGCGTGGGCTTTACGGAACTGAAGCGTTCGGCACGCCTCCTAGGTGTATATTGCCTTGACGATATTTGAAGGTGGTGTGAGATGGGCCAGAAACTGAAGATTGCCGGCTGGATTGCCGTGGGCGCCATGGCCGGTGCGTTGACCACGGTGCAACTGCAGGCGGTCGCCCGCAACACGCTGGCGCCTCTGCCGCTGGAAGAGCTGCAGCAGCTGGCTGCGGTGTTCGGCATGGTCAAGACCGACTATGTCGAGGCCGTGGACGAGAAAAAGCTGATCTCGGACGCCATCGCGGGCATGGTGGCCAGCCTGGACCCCCACTCGCAGTACTTCGACAAGAAGTCGTTCAAGGAATTCCGCGAGGGCACGGCGGGCCGCTTCGTCGGGGTGGGCATCGAGATCTCCATGGAAGACGGCCTGGTCAAGGTGGTCTCCCCCATCGAAGGCTCTCCCGCGTTCCGCGCCGGCCTCAAGCCCAACGACCTGATCACCAAGATCGACGAAACCCCGGTCAAGGGCCTGGGCATCAACGACGCCGTCAAGCGCATGCGTGGCGAGCCCAACACCCAGGTCGTGCTGACCATCTTCCGCAAGGACGAGAACCGCACCTTCCCGGTCACCATCACCCGCGAAGAGATCAAGACCGTCAGCGTCAAGGGCAAGGTGATGGAGTCCGGCTACGCCTGGCTGCGGGTGTCGCAGTTCCAGGAGCGCACGGTCGACGACTTCGCCCGCAAGCTCGAAGAGATCCACAAGGAATCGCCCAACCTCAAAGGTCTGGTGCTGGACCTGCGCAACGACCCGGGCGGCCTGCTCGACGCCGCCGTGGCCATCTCCGCCGCCTTCCTGCCCGAAGACGTGGTGGTGGTCTCCACCAATGGCCAGCTCGAGGAGAGCAAGTTCACCTACAAGGCTTCGCCGCGCTTCTACATGCGCCGCGCGGGTGGTGACCCCATCAAGCGCCTGACCGACAACACCAGAGGCATCTACAAGACCGTGCCGCTGGTGGTGCTGGTGAACGAGGGGTCGGCTTCGGCCAGCGAGATCGTGGCAGGCGCGCTGCAGGACCACAAACGCGGCACCATCATGGGCAGCCAGACCTTTGGCAAGGGATCGGTGCAGACGGTGCGGCCGCTCGGCCCTGACACCGGTCTCAAGCTCACCACCGCGCGCTATTACACGCCCTCGGGCAAGTCCATCCAGGCCAAGGGCATCGTGCCCGACGTGCTGGTCGACGAGTCCGAGGAAGGCAACCTGTTTGCCGCCCTGCGCACCCGCGAGGCCGACCTGACAGCCCACCTGGGCGCCGCGTCCAAGGAGGACAAACAGGACCCCGCCGTCATCAAGGCGCGCGAGGAAGCCCGCGAGAAAGCCCGACTGCGCCTTGAAGAGGAAGCTCGCAAGAACCCGGGCCAGCGCCTGATGCCGGAGTTCGGCTCTGACAAGGACTTCCAGCTGCAGCAGGCCATCAACCAGCTCAAGGGCCGCCCGGTCATGGTCAGCAAGACCCAGACCGAGCGCCCCGAAGAGAAAAAAGAGAATTGACCGTCGACTTGACCGACGCGCAGCTGCTGCGTTACTCGCGCCACATCCTGCTCGATGAGCTGGGCGTGGAGGGCCAGCAGCGGTTGCTGGCGTCGCATGCACTGATCGTCGGGGCCGGCGGGCTGGGCTCTCCGGTGGCGCTGTACCTGGCCAGTGCCGGTGTCGGCACCCTCACCCTGGCCGACCACGACACCGTGGACGCCACCAACCTGCAGCGGCAGATCGCCCACACCCTGGCCCGCGTGGGTCGCCTCAAGGCCGAATCCGCGCGCGAGGCCATGTGGGCCATCAACCCCGACCCCGACATCCGCGTGGTGGCACAGCGCCTGGACGACGCCCGGCTCGACGCGCTGGTGCCCCAGGCCCAGGTGGTGCTGGACTGCACCGACAACTTCGCCACCCGCCACGCCATCAACCGCGCCTGTGTGAAACACCGCGTGCCACTGGTCTCGGGGGCGGCCATACGTCTCGATGGCCAGCTGTCGGTGTTCGACCCGCGCGACGCGCTGAGCCCCTGTTACGCCTGCCTGTTCCCCGAAAGTGCCAACTTTGAGGAAGCCCGCTGCGCCACCATGGGCGTGTTCGCGCCGCTGGTGGGCATCGTCGGCAGCCTTCAGGCGGCCGAGGCTTTGAAGATCCTCTCGGGCATGGGCTCGCAGATGGTGGGCCGGCTGCTGATGGTGGACGGCCGCAGCCTGGCCTTCCAGGACATCCGGCTCTCGCGCCAACCGGGCTGCCCGGTCTGTGGCGGCTGATCGGCCTTTTTCAGCCCTTTTGCTTGAGCTGCGCCAACGCCGCAAAGGGGTTGGGTTTGTCGTGCGACGGCGCGTCGATCTCGCCGGCCTGCGTCACCACCGCCACCGGGCAGCGCTCATGCATGGGCACCAGCGGCAGCGTCATGATGAGTTCGTCTTCCACCAGGGCCGGCAGGTCGAACGCGGGGGTGAGCACCAGCACGTCTTCTTCGCTGTCCTCGTCCTCGGTCTCTGCCGTGGCTTCATCGGCCACGAAGCGGAACCAGCGATCTACCTCCAGCTCGGTATCCACCGGGCCCAGACAGCGCTGGCAGGTCAGCGGCACCGAGGCCTGCGCCGTGAGGTGCAGCCACAGCACCGGCGCGTCGGCGCGGGCCACGCCAGTCAGCACCGCTGGCTGGCGGTACTCGGGCCGCGCGCTCCAGTGCACCGGGCCAGCCGGGGCCACGGCCTCGGCCGCGAGGCGCTCCATCTCGGCCAGTGGCGTGTCGCCAGACAGTGTCTCGCCCGCCTGTGCCAGGGCGCGCAGGTCAAGGCGGTGGGGGTGGTATCGAAGGGACATGCCGGCCAGTGGACAATAGGGCCGCCATTGTATTCGCCCACCCCGCATCCGGCCCCATGAGCACCACCCTCCGCTGCGCCGCCACCATGCTGGCCCAAACACAGGCCGAATGGAACGCCATGCATGCGCGCGACCCCAGCGCCGACCTCTGGCTGTTTGCCTATGGCTCGCTGATCTGGAAAACCGAGTTCCGCGTGACCGAACGCCGGCCGGCCCGCGTGCATGGCCACCACCGTGCGCTGCAGATGTGGAGCCGGGTGAACCGGGGCACGCCCGAACGCCCAGGCCTGGTGCTGGCGCTGATCTCAGGGGGCAGCTGTCGCGGCATGGTGCTGCGCGTGCCGGCCGCCGATGTGCCCGAGACCCTGCCGCTGCTGTGGCACCGCGAAATGCCCAACCCGGTCTACGACCCCAAATGGCTGCGTTGCGAAACCGACCAAGGCCCGGTCACCGGCCTGTCGTTCACGCTGTCGCGCCACAGCCCCAACTTCACCGGCCGGCTCAGTGACGAGCGCTACCGCGAGATCTTCGCCCACTCGCGTGGGCGCTACGGCACCACGCTGGACTACACCCGCAAGACCTGCGAACACCTGCGCGAGCTCGGCATCCACGACGCCGAACTCGAACGCCTCATCCGACTGGCCCCTTGACACCATGAACATCGCCGATCTGCGCAAGAGCTACGAAAAAGCCGAACTCAGCGAGACCGACTCGCACGCCGACCCGCTGCAACAGTTCGACCTCTGGCTGAAACAGGCCATCGAGGGCCAGGTGCCCGAGCCCAACGCCATGACGCTGGCCACCGTGGGCAGCGATCTGCGGCCCAGCACGCGCATCGTGCTCGTCAAGGGCTACGACGAGCGCGGCATCGTCTGGTACACCAACTACGACAGCCGCAAGGGCCAGGAACTGGCTGGCAACCCCTATGCCGCACTGCAGTTCCACTGGGTGGAGCTGGAGCGGGTGGTGCGCATCGAAGGCGTGGTCGAGAAAGTCACGGCCGAGGAAAGCGACGCCTACTTCCACAGCCGCCCGCTCGATTCACGCATCGGCGCGTGGGCCAGCCCCCAGAGCCAGGTGATTGCCGGGCGATCGGTGCTGGTGACCAACGCGGCGAAGTACGGTGCACAGTTCCTGCTGAACCCACCCCGCCCGCCGCACTGGGGCGGCTACCGTCTCAAGCCCACCGAGTGGCAGTTCTGGCAGGGGCGCAAGAGCCGGCTGCACGACCGGCTGCGCTACACGCAGCAGGCCGGTGGCGGCTGGCTGCGTGAGCGCCTCGCGCCCTGAGGCGCGCCTCAGGTACCGATCACCCCGCCGTCGCGTTTGCGCACCACCACCGTGGCCGAGCGCGGGCGGCCGCCCGCACCGTTGTCGGGCCACAGCGAAAAGGCCAGAGGGTTGTTGGCGATGTAGTCGTCCATCTTGGCGTAGTTGCCGCTGTTGGCCGGCTTGTTGGGGTGGTTGCCCACCTCGCCCGGGTGCTGCACGTTGATGAACATCGTGGTGCCGTCAGGTGCCCAGGTCACGCCGGTGATCTCACAGCCTGAGGGACCGGTGAGGAAACGGGTGATCTCGCCGGTGGTGACGTTCGCGACCAGCATCTGGTTGTTGCCCTGCCCCACGTAGTCTCCTGCATTGGAGAAGTTGCCGTCGGTCTGGATCCACAGGCGGCCTTCGGGGTCGAACTGCAGGCCGTCGGGCGAGTTGAAGGTGTTGCCGGCATGGATGTTGGCCGAGCCCTTCTTGTCGCCGGCCAGCGCCGGGTTGCCGGCCATCACGAAGATGTCCCAGGCGAAGCTGGTGGCCTCCACATTGCCGCCGGCCTCGTTCCAGCGCACGATGTGACCCCAGTGGTTGACGGCGCGCGGGTTGGCAGCGTCGAGCGCCGGGCGGGCCGATGCCGCAGGCGTGGTGCCGTCCGCCTTGTTCGCGGTGGGCGTGGCATGGGATCCGCGCAGGCTGTTGTTGGTGCACGAGAGGTAGATCTCGCCGGCCTTGCGCGGGTTGGAGGCCACCCACTCGGGGCGGTCCATCATGGTGGCACCCACGCGGTCGGCGGCGGCGCGGGTGTTGAGCAGCACGTCGGCCTGGCTGGCAAAACCGTTCTCCACGGTCAGGCCGTTCTGGCCGTGCACCAGGGCCAGCCACTGGCCCTTGCCGTCGGCGCCGAACTTCGCCACGTACAGCGTGCCGCCGTCGAGCAGGTCTTTGCCCGAGGCGGGGTTCTTCGGGTCGTAACGGCCCGCGCTCACGAACTTGTAGAGGTACTCGTTGCGCTCGTCGTCGCCCGAGTACACCACCGCGCGACCCGTGGGCGAGAGCACGAACTCGGCGTTCTCGTGCTTGAAGCGGCCCAGCGCGGTGCGCTTCTTCGGCGTGCTGGCGGGGTCGAACGGGTCGATCTCGACGATCCAGCCGAAGCGGTTGGTCTCGTTGGGGTTCTTGGCCAGATCGAAGCGTGCGTCGCCCTTGTGCCAGCCGTAGCCGAAACCGTCCTTGCTGATGCCATAACGGGCCTGGACCGCCGTGGGCTTGTAGGCCGGGTCGTCGCTGCCGAAGTAGCCGTTGAAGTTCTCTTCACAGGTGATGTAGGTGCCCCAGGGTGTCTGGCCGGCACCGCAGTTGTTGAGCGTGCCCAGCACCCGCGTGCCGCTGGGGTCGGCGGCGGTGCGCAGCGCCGCGTGGCCTCGCACCGGGCCGCTGACCTCGGTGGGCGTGTAGCCGGTGATGCGGCGGTTGTAACGCGAGTCTTTCACCACGCTCCACTGGCCGTTGGCGCCACGGCGCACCTCGATCACGGAAACACCGTGTGCAGCCAGCATCTTCTTCACGTTGTCGGGGTTCTGGGGCTGGTACCAGTTGGTGCCTTTGCCGGCCGGGAAGAAGTACTCGGGGTTGATGTATTCGTGGTTCATGGCCAGCAGGCCGGCATCGCTGCGGGGGCGGCCGTTGCTGTCCTTGAACGGGAAGAAGTTGATGGCGTCGTGGTTGTCACCGGCCTGCTTTTCCTGCGCCTGCCAGCCTTCGTCGGCGTCGCCGGTGAAGGCAGGGGCGCCCGCCACGCAGGCGTCACCCCAGCGGTACAGCACCTCGGCCACGTAGCCATCGGGCACGCGCACGCTGTCGCCGGTGCCGATGGCGATGGGCTTGAACGAGATCTTGCCGCCGGCCGACGGCGTGGTGGGGGCGCCGGGCGTGGCGCAGGCGCTGAGGCCGGCGCCCACAAAACCCATGAGGCCCAGCGCGGCACCGGACTTCAGCAGGTGCCGGCGGCCGGGTTGGGCCAGGTCGTGGATGTAGGCATTGCGCGAGGGGTTGGATACACCGTCTTCGTCGCGGATGAGCTCGCTCATGGGGGCTCCGTGGGGGGGTCGTTGGAAAACCGCCCCACTGTGCCCACCGGGTGTGAAAAAACCGTGACAGCCGTGTATCAGCCGGCCGAGGTGTAGCGCCGCCAGCCGCGGGCGCGCAGCTTGCAGGCCGGGCAATCGCCGCAGCCGTAACCCCACACGTGCCGGTGCTGGCGGTCGCCCAGGTAACAGGTGTGGGAGTGCTCCACGATCAGGTCGACCAGGGCCTGGCCACCCAGGTCGTGCGCCATGGCCCAGGTGTCGGCCTTGTCGATCCACATCAGGGGCGTCTCGATCAGCAGGCGGCGGTCCATGCCCAGCGACAGTGCGAGCTGCATGGCCTTCATGGTGTCGTCGCGGCAGTCGGGGTAGCCCGAGAAGTCGGTCTCGCAGACACCGGCCACGATGACCTGCAAATCGCGCCGGTAGGCCAGCGCCGCTGCCAGCGTGAGGAACAGCAGGTTGCGCCCCGGCACGAAGGTGTTGGGCAGGCCGCTCTGTTCCATGCGAAAGGCCGTGTCGCGGGTGAGCGAGGTTTCGCTGAGCTTGCCCAGCACCGAAGCGTCCAGCAGGTGGTCTTCACCCAGCCGACCGGCCCAGTGCGGAAACTGGCTGCGGATCTCGGCCAGCACCCGGATGCGGGCATCGAGTTCGACGTGGTGGCGCTGCCCGTAGTCAAACCCCAGCGTCTCGACACGTGTGTAGCGTTGCAGGGCGTGGGCGAGGCAGGTGGTGGAGTCCTGGCCGCCGGAGAAGAGGACGAGGGCGCTGGTGTGCATGCGCCCGATATTAACGGGGTGTACGGGCGTGGCCGAAGGGGGATCCAGCGCCGGGCCGCCCCAAGCTGGATCCGCGCCCCCTCGGGGGGCAGCGACCCGTGCAACGGCGGAGCGTGGGGGCTCAATACATGCCGGGCGTCACGTGGTTGAGCATGCGGATGAGTGCGCGGTTGACGTCTTCCAGACGGAATTCGCCGGCCTCGCTCAAGGCCGGCGTGTCGGCCATGGCGGCGGGGTTTTCGAGCTGGCGCGCCATCTCCAGGAAAGGCTGGTAGGGCCCGGACTGGCGCAGCAGCGCATCGAGCATGCGGTCTGACAGCGGCAGGCGGTCCAGCGCCTCGGTCAGCGGCTCCTGCAGCAGGCCGTCGAGCTCGGCGAACAGGCCTGTGGTGTAGATCTCGGCCCGCAGGTCGATCTCGGGGCCTGGATCCATCAGGTACTCGGTCAGGCGTGCTCGCAACACCATGGTCTGGCGCACCGGGCGCATGGCGGTGTCGGTGTCTGCCGCACGCGATTGCTCGTACAGCCACTGGCGCACGTTACCGTGCCCCAGCAGCATGATGGCGTGGCGCAGGTTGGAGACCTCGCGCATGCCACCGAACGCGACCGAGTTGACCATGCGCAGCAGCCGGTAGGCCAGCACCGGGTCACCGTTGAGCAGTTCCTGCACCACCTCCAGCGGCCGGTCGGCATCCAGCGCCTTCTGCACCTGGCGGATGGTCACGGGGTCGCAGGTGATGGGATCCTTGCGGTGGCCGTGCAATACGTCGTCCACCGGCCAGCCGCAGATGCCCCAGGCCTGGGCGTGATCAAGGGCGTGTTCGGCCAGCGTGCGGCTGCCGATGTGCTGGTAGATCTGACCGGGCAGCAGCGGCGTGGGCACGTTCTTCTGGCCCTGCTGGCGGGCCGCAGCGGCTTGCAGGGCCTGCGCCACCTGTTCGGGCCACAGGCTCAGCACACAGCTGGGCCGGTTGCTGCCAGGTGGCACCAGCGCACGCGCCAGCGGCGAGGCCTGCAGCAGGGTGTGGCCCATGCGGCGGGCCACCAGCACCTGCTGGCGCAACGCCTCGGTGGTGAACTCGCCGTCGTCGGGCAGTTCGAGCCAGATGTTGGCGTGCGGGCTCAGCGACAGCGCCTGCCCCAGCAGGCGGCGGTCTTCGAAGGCCACCAGCATCAGCGGCGCACCGGGCACGTGTTCAGCCTCCAGCACCTGCAGGAAGTGGGCGGCGTCCAGCACCTCGGGGTGCAGCGGACTCACCCGCAGGCGCACCGCCGCGAGTTCGCGGTCGCGGCCCCAGATGGGCTGGTAGGACAGCGTGAGGTGATCGAGGATATTCAATGACATGTATCAGTGCCCCCACGCTCCCAACTCCGTGTGGATCGCTGCCCCCCGTGGGGGCTGAGCCGGCTTGGGGCGGCCCGGCGCCGGCTCGTCGCGCCAGGAATCCAGATCATGCAATGTACTGGAACAGCGAGAGTCGTTGCACCTGTGCATAGGATTGCAGCGCCGCCTGCAGGGCTACCTGCTGGGTCTCGAACTGCGAGATGCCCTTGACCATGTCGAGGTCTTCCTGGTCGGACTTCTCTTTCTGGTGGAAGACCGACTTGTCCTCGAACACCGACTGCATGGAGTCGGCGCGGTTGAGCCAGTCGCCCAGGCGCCCACGCACATCGAGCACACGGTCCAGTCCCACGTCCATCTCGACCAGCACCCGGCCCAACTCCTGAGCCATGTGGGCCGGCTGGTTCGTGCCGGTGTAGCGCAGCGCGTCGATGGCCGACTGCATGGTGGCAAACAGGTCGCCCGGCGCACTGGCCGTGATGTTGATCTGGTCGCCATTGGCGGGCGGCCCCTGCAGTTCCAGCTCAAGCCCCTCGAAAGTGACGGTCATGCCAGCCTGGTAGGTGGTGGGCCCGACCACCTGGGTGGCCGTCGTTACGTTGGTGACGGTGAAGTCAAAGCCGCCGTTGCCGTTGTCCACGAAGTCGATCTGGTAGTCGTCGCCAGTGGGCGTGGCGCCTGGCGTGACACGGCCCACGGTGGAATAGACCTGCCCTTGGTTGGCGGGGTTGAGCGAGACCGAGAAGGTGCCGTTACCTGTGGGTACACGCATCCATACCGCGCTGCCGTCGACCGCCTGCGGCAGCGAGCTCTCGGTGGCCGCGTACTGGCCGGTCTGGCCGTTGAACTGCACCCCGGCACCGGGGCCGTAAACGTCCACGAAGGGCTTGCTTGAACCGCCCAGGCCGCCGAACAGCGTGAGGCCGGAGGTGTCCTGCCGGTTGGCCACCGCCAGCATCTGCTCGCGAAGGCCTTCAAGCTGCTTGGCCAGGTCTTCGCGGATGTTGGGTGTGAGCGTGGGGTTGCCAGCCTGCACCATCAGCTCGCGGGCCTGGTGCAGCAGGTCGTTGGCCTCGCCCAGCGCGCTTTCGGCCTGGGTGAGCGCGGTGCGCGAGGCGTCCAGCGCCTTGAGGTCGGCCTCCACACGGGCCAGCCGGTTCTGCGCGCGCTCGGCCAGCGTGGCGGCCACGGCGTCGTCGCTGGCGCGCGTGACACGCTTGCCCGATGACAGCTGCTCCTGCGTCTTCACCAGGTCGCTCTGGCGCTGGCTGATGTTCGTGATGGTCCGTTCGTACATGTTGGCCGTGGCCACGCGGTACAGGCTCATGTCTTGCTCCCGGGGATCAGCTGAAACTCTGGATCAGGATATCGAAGGTACCCTGGGCCACCTGCAGGAACTTGGCCGAAGCCTGGTAGGCCTGCTGGAACTGCAGCAGCCGGGCGGCTTCCTCGTCCAGGTTGACACCCATACGGCCGGCGCGGGCGGCTTCGGCGTTGGCGGCAGCGGTGTCGGAGAACTCGGCCGCAAGCTTGGCGGTCTGCACCTTGTTGGCCACGCCCGAGAACACGCCGATGTAGCCATCGCCCAGCGTCACACCGCCAAAGCTGTCGACATCACGCAGGTTGAGCATGGCCTTGGCGTTGCCAAAACTCTGGCGCGCCTCGTTGGCCGTGGCGGGGCGTATCTCCAGCGAATCGCCGTTGTTGGGCACCCCGCGCAGCACGATCTGCCAGCCACCGAAATCCAGCGGCTCGCCGGGCGTGTACTGGGCCGGAGCGGTCGGTATCTGCACCGGGCCGCCATCGACGTCGAAACGGCCATCGGCGGCGTTGTAGGTCAGCGTGTTGGTGGCGTAGGGGCCCACCGCGGTGGCCGACAGCCTCTCCACCGTGAGGCCACCGGTGTTGGCGTTGTTCACCGTCACCAGCACCGGGCTCGCGGCGGCCAGGGCTTCGGGGCGGGATATGGCCACGTTGATGTTGCGCGCCGCGTCGGCAAACGGGCGGATCAGGTAGGTGTCACCCGCGGCGGGTGCGCCGGTCACGTCCAGCGTCAGCCCGTCAAGGGTGACGGGCAGCGCCACGCCGGTGGCCACCGCCGCGCCATCCGAGCGGCGCAGGATGTCCCAGTCGGTGCCGTCGAAACGCAGCTCGTAGTCGGACCCGACAAAGGCAGTGGGATCCGAGACGGTGGCGTTGATGGACGCCGTGGCGGGCGTGACACCATCGAACTGCACACCGGTGCCCACGGGAATGGGCGACAGAGAATAGACATCGCCCCCCGGGTTGCCATTGAGGTCCAGGCCCAGGCGGTGCTGGGCGTTGGTCTGCGTGGCCAGCGACAGCGCCAGGCGGCCGATGCTGTTGACGGTGTCGGGCAGGTCTTCGTTGACGAACTTGAGCAGGCCCTTGAGGTCGCCACCGGCCAGAAACTCCTCGTTGAGCTTGAACGACTGACCCGCCTGCACGATGAACATGTCCAGGCGCTGCGGGTCGAGCGGGTTCTTCTGCACCTGCAGCGTGCTGGCCTGTGCACCCAGCACCAGCGGCTGGCTGCCGCCGATGAATACGGTGAGGCCGCCGTTGCTGGACTCCACGGTGGTGGCCTGAACGTAGGTGTTGAGTTCCTTGACCAGCTGGTCGCGCTGGTCCAGCAGGTCGTTGGGCGCGCGGCTGGAGCCCTGCGCCTCGATGATGCGGCGGTTGATGTCGGCCAGCTGTTGGGCCAGCGTGTTGATGGCGTCGCGCGACTCTTCCACCTGCAGCGTGGCCGACAAGCGCAGCTCGTCGAGGTTGCCGCTGGTGCTGCGCAGGCGGCCAGCCAGTTCCTCGGCACGCGAAATCACCACCGTGCGGGCGGTGGTGTCCGCTGGCGAGGAGGCCACGGCGCTCCAGGCGTTGAGCGCGTTGTTGAGCGACACGCCCAGACTTGCCTCGCCCAGCGGGAACAGCGATTCGAGCTGCTGCAGGCGCTGGTAGCGCACCGCATCGGCCGAAGCCACCGAGTGCGTGAGCTGGGCCTCGCGCGTGAGCTGGGCGTCGAAGGCACGCGACACCCCGGCGATCTCCACGCCTTTGCCGAAATAGCCGTTGCCCAGGAACTGCCCCGGCGTGGTCGTCAGCTGGATGGTCTGGCGCGAATAGCCGGCCGTGTTGACGTTGGCGATGTTGTTGCCAATGACCTGCAACGCCGCCAGGTTGGTGGTGAGCGCGCGGCTGGCAATGTTCAGACTGCTCATACTTGTGCGCGCTGCAGCTGCAGCGTGGTGTTGATGGCGCGGCTCAGCTTGGCGGCGTACTGCGGATCGGTGGCATAGCCGCCCTGCTGCAGGCCTTGTGCGAAGCCCTGTACCGAGTGCAGGTTTTCCATGGCCTTGGCGTAGCGCGGGCTCTGGCTCACCAGGCGGGCGTAATCGCGGTAGGCGTCTTCGTAGGAACTGTAGGCACGGAATTTCGCCGTCACCTTGCGTGGCTCACCATCCACGTATTCGGTGGTGGTGATTTCGGCCACCTTGCCGGTCCAGCCGGCGGTGGCCTTGATGCCGAAGAGGTTGAAGGAGTTGCCGCCGTCGGCGGTGCGGATCTCGCTGCGGCCCCAGCCGGTCTCATGGCCGGCCTGGCCGATCATGAAACTGGCCGGAATGCCGGTCTCGCGCGCCACGGTCTGCGCAGCGTTGCGGTGCTGCTCCACGAAGCGCGACTGCCGCTCGCTGCCCTGCACCCGGTCCAGCGTGCTGGTGCCCCCGCTGGCCGGCAGGGCCTTGTCGCCGGTGGCGCCGGTGGGCGAAGCGGTGCCGACCTGCTTGGACAGCTGTCGTTCGATCATCTCGGCCAGGCCACCGGGCAGACCGGTCAGCTTGAGTGCCAGCTGCTCGTCCAGCATGCCGGTGCTCATGTCTTCCTCGCTGCTGTCGAGCAGGCCGGACTTCATGGTGGCCTCGCGCATGCTTTTCAGCAGCTCGCGCATGAACAGCGCTTCGAACTGGCGCGCGGTTTCCTTGAGTGCCGCGCCGCTGTCCTGCCCGGCCAGGCGCTTGAGGTCGTTCAGCGCATTGCCGTCGACCGCCAGGCCCTTGGCGCCGCTGAGGGAAGACAGCGAGCTCATGGCCGATCTCCCGCAGGGCCGCCCCAAGGGAGATCAGCCCCCCGGGGGGGCAGCGACCCGCGCAGCGGTGGAGCGTGGGGGCGCATGTTCATATCACTTCCAGCTCGGCGTTCAGGGCGCCGGCGGCCTTGATGGCCTGCAGGATGGCCACGAGGTCCTGCGGCGTGGCGCCCAGCGCGTTGAGCGCCTTGACCACGTCGGTGAGCTGCGGTGCAGCGTCGAGCTTGATCAGCGCGCCCTTGTCCTGCCTGATCTCGATGCTGGCCTGCTCGGTCACCACGGTCTGACCGCCCGACAGCGGGTTGGGCTGGCTGACCTGGGGCGTGGAGCTGATGCTCACCGACAGGTTGCCGTGCGCCACCGCACAAGGGCCCAGCGAGACCGCCTGGTTGAGCACGATGGAGCCGGTGCGCGAATTGACCACCACCTTGGCGATGGGCGTCGAGACGTCGAAAGACAGGTCTTCGATGCGGGCCAGGAACGACACCCGCGCGTCCGAATCCTGGGGCGCGCGTACGCGCACGCGTCGGCCGTCCAGCGCACGCGCCGTGCCCTCTCCCACGGCGCGGTTGATGGCTTGTGCCACGCGGCTGGCGGTCTGGAAATCGTTGGCATTCAGACCGAGGTCAACCGAATCGCCAACCAGCAGCGGCGTGGGCACGGCACGCTCGACCTGCGCACCCTGCGGGATGCGCCCGGCGCTCAGGTGGTTGATGGTGACGCTGCTGCCGCCGGCAGAGGCGCCCGCGCCGCCCACCAGCAGGTTGCCCTGGGCCAGCGCGTAGATCTGCCCGTCGGGGCCTTTGAGCGGCGTCGTCACCAGGGTACCGCCGCGCAGCGATTTGGCGTTGCCGATGGAAGACACGGTCACGTCGATGTGCTGACCCGGCTGCGCGAAGGCCGGCAACTGGGCCGTGACCAGCACGGCAGCCACGTTCTTGAGCTGAAGCCGCACACCGGGTGGCAGCGTCACGCCCATCTGTTGCAGGTAGTTGGCCAGACTCTGCGTGGTGTAAGGCATCTGGGTGGTCTGGTCACCCGTGCCATCGAGCCCGATGACAAGGCCGTAGCCTGTGAGCTGGTTGCTGCGCACGCCTTGCACGGCGGCGACGTCCTTGATGCGCATGGCGCTCGCCGGACCCGGCAGGCCCAGCGCGATCAGCGCCAGGATCAGCAGCAGGACCAGATTGCCGGGGGAGAGTATGGGTTTCATGCGAGGGGACTCCTCGGCCCATTGTCTGGAAACTTAAAACGGCAGAAGCGACAAAAAGAACCGGGAAATCCAGCCAAATGTCTGCGCATCGAACTGGGCACCTCGGCCCCGCGACTCGACCCGCGCGTTGGCGATGGAGGTCGACGCCACCAGGTTGCCCGGCTGGATGTTGCGCGGGTCCACGGTGCCCGAGAAGCGCAGCACATCCACGTTCTGGTTGACACCGATCTGCTTGTCGCCCACGACCACCAGGTGGCCGTTGGGCAGCACCTCCACCACGGTGGCGGTGATGGTGCCACTGAAGGTGTTGGTGGCCTGGGTCGCGCCCTCACCCGAGAAGTCGTTGTTGCTGGTGGCGCCTGCCCCCAGGCGGTTGAGCGTGCTGGCCCCCAGGAAGGGGAAAGCCGTGACGCTGGAGCTCAGGCTGGAGTTGCGGTTGACGGTGGAGTTGGAGCTCTGGCTGGCGCTCAGACGTTCGGTGATCTGTATGGTCACGCTGTCGCCCACCATGCGTGCGCGCGGGTCTTCGAAACCGGGGCGAAAGCTGGCGGCGGCAAACAGGCTGCCCGATGGCACGGCATCGGCTGCGGAGGCACTGCGCTGCTGGGGCCACTGGATGGGCTCGGCCTTGCGCACCTCGACCTCGGGTATCTGCTGCAGGTTGGCGCAGCCCGCCAGCACGGGCAGCACCAGCGAGAGAGATGCAAGCTTGTTCATGGCAGACCTCGCAAGGGCGATCACAACTGGTTCAGGCGCTGCAGCATCTGGTCGGAGGTGCTGATGGCCTTGGAGTTCATCTCGTAGGCGCGCTGGGTCTGGATCATCGCGACCAGCTCCTGCACCACGTTGACGTTGGACTGCTCCAGGAAACCCTGCATCACCGGGCCGAAGCCGGGGCTGTTGGGTGCACCGGTGGTGGGCGCGCCCGAGGCGATGGTCTCGCTGAACAGGTTCTGCCCGCGCGGCTCCAGGCCGGCCGGGTTGATGAAGGTCGCCAGCTCGATGGTGCCCACCTGCTGCGGGGTCGGGTTGTTGCCGACCACGGCCGTCACGGTGCCGTCGGCAGCAATGGTGACCGAGCGGGTGGTGGTGTCCTGGATGGTCACGCCGGGCAGCACGCGGTAGCCGCTGGAGGTGACCATCTCGCCTTCGGCATTGAGCTGGAAGGTACCGTCGCGCGTGTAGGCGGTGGTGCCGTCGGGCAGCTCGATCTGGAAGAAGCCGCCACCGTTGATGGCCACATCAAAGCCGTTGTTGGTCTGGTTCAGCGAGCCCTGGGTATAGGTGCGCGCCGTGGCCACGGTGCGCACGCCCAGGCCCAGCTGAAGGCCGGTAGGCAGCTCCGACTGCTCGGAGCTGTTGGCCCCCACCTGGCGCAGGTTCTGGTAGATCAGGTCTTCGAACACGGCGTTGCCGCGCTTGAAACCCGAGGTGGCCACGTTGGCGAGGTTGTGCGAAATCACGTCCAGCTGGGTCTGCTGGGCCTGCATGCCGGTCTTGGCGATCTGCAGCGAGTTGATCATTTAGTTCTCCTTAGCCCGTCAGGCCCAACAGCTGGGCGGCGGTCTGGTCGTTGCGTTCGGACGTCTGCAGCAGGCGCATCTGGGCCTCGAACTGGCGGGCCACGGCGATCATGCCGACCATGGCCTCGATGGGGTTCACGTTGGAGCCTTCAAGCATGCCATCCTGCAGGCGGGCATCAGCGTCCTGCGGCAGCGGACCGCCATCGGGGCTGCGATACAGGCCATCGAGGCCACGCTTGAGCTTGACCTCGTTGTTCGGGGTCACCATCTTGAGGCGACCCACCAGCTGCGAGGCCTCGTTACCGACCTGGGCCGACACCGTGCCATCGGCGGCGATGGACACCTGG
>CALRLO020000041.1:0-36946 GCA_943368755.1 Synechococcus sp. UW140
TTAACAGCGCGGCCAGCCAGGCGGCGCCGTCGTACAGGCCGTCCAGAAGTTTTCGCATGGGGGACCTCAGGTCAAAAAAGAAGCCCGGGGGCTGGCCCGGGCTGTGCGGTTGTCGTCAGCCTTACTTGCGGTAGGCGGCAAGCATGGCCTGGCCCTCGGGTCCGGCCTTCTCCAGCCATTCCTTGAGCATGGTTTCACCGACTTTCTGCAGGTCGGCCTTGAGCGCGGCCGAGGGCGGCTCCACCGTCATGCCGTTGGCCTTGAGTGTGGCAAGCGTGTCGGTGTTGACCTTGGCCGATGCGGTCCAGCCACGTGCCTCTGCCGCTGCGGCCGCCTTGACCAGCGCGTCCTGCGAAGGTTTGTCCAGTGCGTCGAAGGCGCGCTTGTTCACGATCACGGCGTTCTTGGGCAGCCAGGCCTGCACGTCGTAATAGTGCTTGAGGTGTTCGTAGAACTTGCTGTCCACACCCGTGGCGCCCGAAGTCATGTTGGCTTCCACCACACCGGTGGCCAGGGCCTGGCTCAGCTCGGCAGCCTGCACCGTGACGGGCTGTGCCTGCACCAGTTCGCCAATGCGGGAGGTGGCCGGGCTGTAGCCGCGCCACTTCATGCCCTTGAGGTCTGCGGCGCTGCTGACGGGGCGCTTGCTGTAGAGGCCCTGCGGCGGCCAGGCCACGGCGTACAGCAGCACCATGCCCTGCTCGGCGAGCTTTTTCTCCAGCAGCGGCTTCTGCGCCGCGTAGAGCTTGCGCGACTCGTCGTAGCTGGTGGCCAGGAAGGGCAGGCCATCGGCACCGAAGAGCTGCCACTCGTTCTGGAAGTTGGCCAGCAGGATCTCGCCGGCCTGGGCCTGACCACCTTGCACCGCCCGTTTGATCTCGGGCGCCTTGAACAGCGATGCGTTGGCATGCACCGTGATCTTGAGCTTGCCGCCGGTCGCCTTGTCCACCTCGTCGGCGAATTGCGCGAGGTTTTGCGAGTGGAAGTTGGTGGCCGGGTAGGCCGCCGGCAGATCCCACTTGGTCTGGGCGTGGGCAGCGGTGCTCAGGACGAGCGCCGCGGCGATCAAACCGAGTTGGTGCTTCATGGTTTCTCCAGGACAATGGTTGGATGAAGAGGAGTCACAGCATAAATGCAAATAGTGGGCCAGGTATCAGGGTGTTTTCCCAGGAGATGAGCCCATGAATCTGCGGTTCGTGGAGGCCTTCTACTGGGTCGCCTCGCTCAAGAGCGTCACGCGCGCCGCCGAAAAGCTCTACCTCACCCAGTCGGCCATGTCCAGCCGCATCGCCGCGCTGGAGGAAGAACTCGGGGTGCTGCTGCTGGACCGGCGCGACAAGCAGTTTCGGCTGACGGTGGCCGGCGCACGCTTCTTCACCTATGCGCAACGGCTGCTGGAACTGCAGCGCGAGGCCAAGGCCGAGATGGGTTCGGGGGCGCCGCTGGCGGTCTCGTTGCGCATCGGCGCCATCGAGTCGGTGCTGCATTCCTGGCTGATTCCCTGGATCGAGGCGCTGAGGGCCGAGCACCCGGGCCTGGCACTGGAGCTCACGGTGGAAACCACCCCGATCCTCGTGGAACAGGTGCAGCGTGGTACTCAGGACCTGGTGTTCGCTGCGCTGCCGGCTGCGGCCGATGGTGTGCGCAGCCGCAGCCTGCCATCGATGGAGATGGTGTTCGTGGGCCATGCGGCGCGCCACCGCAAGCGCCGCTACGGCCTGGAGGAACTGGCCGCGCTGGAGCTGCTCACCTTCCAGCGAGGCTCGCACCCGCATGTGGCCTTTCTCGACCTCTACCGCCACGCGGGCCTGGAGCCGGGCCGGGTGCACACCATCTCGTCCATCTCCGCCATGGTGCAGCTGGTGCAGGGTGGGTTCGGTGTGGCCACGCTGCCGCTGGCTGCCGTGCGCCGTATGCAGAACCACCCCGACCTGCGTGTGCTGGCCAGCGACACCGCATTGCAGCCGTTGCCCATTCACGCCAGCTACAGAACCGACCCGACCACCGACGCCGTGGAGACGGTGGTGAGGTCGGCGCTGGCCTTTGTCGACGCGCAGTCCATGGGCAAGGCGAGGGGGGTTCGTGCACCGTCGGCGCGCACTGCGTCCCGATCCGTACCATCGAGAAAATCGATGAGCTAAGCGAAAAATATTGAACTTGAACTGACCACACCCGCGCTCCACAATCCGCCCAACGTCATCACGGTGACAGGCAGACAACCAAGGAGTCGCGGTGGATTCAGCTTCTGACAGGGCCCAGGCAGCGCGCGACAGCGCAGCGAAGGCGCGCGAACGCATCCGTCAGGGTCTCTGGACCTCGCACACCAGCGGCCTGGCCGACGAACATGTGCAGGGCAACGTGGTGATCCTGCCCCAAGCCCTGGCAGGCGACTTTCTCCGCTACTGCCACAGAAACCCCAAGCCATGCCCGCTGCTGGCGGTCTCCGAGCCCGGCGAGTTCAGGCTGCCAACGCTCGGCAGCGACATCGACATCCGAACCGATGTGCCGCGCTACCGGGTCTGGCGCCACGGTGAGCTGGTCGACGAGCCCATATGCATCGAACCGCTGTGGCGCGACGATCTTGTCACCTTCGTGATCGGGTGTTCCTTTTCGTTCGAGCAGGCGCTGCTGGACGCCGGTCTCCCCCTGCGTCATGTGGAGCAGGGCCGCAACGTGGCCATGTACCGCACCAGCATTGCCACCGACGCGGCGGGGCCCTTCAGCGGGCCCCTGGTGGTCACCATGCGACCGCTGCGGGCCTCGGCCGTGATCCGCGCGGTGCAGGTCACCTCGCGCTTTCCCACTGTGCATGGAGCGCCGGTGCACATCGGAGACCCGTCCCTGATCGGTATCACAGACCTTTCCCGGCCGGACTACGGCGACGCAGTCGAGGTGTTGCCCGATGAAATGCCCGTGTTCTGGGCCTGCGGCGTGACCCCGCAGGCAGCGATCGAACAGGCCCGCCCCGAGTTCTGCATCACCCACGCCCCCGGTGCCATGTTGATCACCGACCTTCTCAACCACCAGATAGCCAGTTTCTGAACCAGGAGCCACCGATGAAAAAGATGATGTTCTGCCTCTGCGCCGTTGCCTTCGCCTGTGCCGCCTCGGCCCAGACCAAGTGGGACCTGCCCACGGGTTACTCGGCCAACAGCTTCCAGACCCAGAACGTGCAGCAGTTCGCCAACGAGGTGGAGCAGGCCACGGGCGGCAAGCTCAAGATCACGCTGCACCCGGGCGGCTCGCTCTACAAGGCCAACGAGATCAAACGTGCGGTGCAGACCGGTCAGGTGCAGGCGGCCGAGTTCATCCTCTCGGGCTCGGCCAACGAGAACCCGCTGTTCGGCGTGGATTCGATTCCGTTCCTTGCCACCAGCTACAGCGCGGCGCGGCGCCTCTACGAAGCCGCCAAGCCGGTGCAGGACAAGCTGCTGGCCTCGCAGGGCATGAAGGTGCTCTTCTCGGTGCCATGGCCAGGGCAGTCGCTGTACTCCATCAGGCCGGTGAACAGCCCGGCCGATCTGGCGGGCACCAAGATGCGGACCTACAACCCGGCCACCACACGCATCGCGCAGTTGCTCAAGGCGCAGCCGGTGACCATACAGCTCGCCGAACTGCCCCAGGCGCTGGCCACTGGCGGCGTGCAGAACTTCCTGACCTCCAGCGCCAGCGGCGTGGAGAGCAAGCTGCACGAGCAGGTGAAGTATTTCTATCCCGTGAGCGCCTGGCTGCCGCGCAATGCGACGGTGGTCAGCCAGAAAGCCTTCGATGCGCTGGACAAACCCACCCAGGAGGCGGTGCTCAAGGCTGCTGCAGCCGCTGAGCAGCGCGGCTGGGCCACCAGCGAGCGGCTCGATGGCGAGTTCATCAAGGAACTCGGCGCCAAGGGCATGACGGTTGCGGCGCCATCGGACAGCATCAGGAAGGAGCTGGCCGCCATAGGCGAAGTCATGACAGCCGACTGGATCAAGGCCGCCGGCCCCGAGGGTCAGACGATCATCAACGCCTTCCGCAGCCGCTAGGCGCCCCCATCCGTGGCGGGGGCCCTCCACCGCCACGTTTCCCCGATCCGATCCTTTCACCCGAACCAGGAGCGTGCGGTGGCTCGACTCGTCTCGACTTTTTACCAGGGCCTGCTGTTCCTGTCCTGCCTGTCGATGGTGGCCGCCTTCTGCGCGGTGCTGCTCGGTGTCGTGGCGCGTGAGGTGCAGTGGGACATCCCAGGCCTCGATGCCTACGCGGGCTACGCCATCGCCTGCTCGTTGTTCCTCGCGTTGCCGTCCACATTGCGCCAGGGCGAGCACATCCGGGTGACGCTGGTGCTCGACCGCCTGCCTGAGCGGATGCGCGCAGGGTTCGAGTGGGTCTGCCTTGTGCTCGGGCTGGTGATAGCGCTGGCGCTGACCTGGTACGCCATTCGGCTGGCCTGGGTGTCCTGGAGCACGCACGATGTGTCGTCCGCGGCGGACGCCACACCGCTGTGGATGCCGCAGAGCGGCATGGTGCTCGGGTGCATCGGCTTCGCGCTGGCGTTCGGTCAGGCCCTGCTGATGCGCTGGCGGGGCCTGTCGTTCATCGCATCCGGTGCCGAAGCCGGACGCACCGAATAGCCTCGTTTTTTGGAACTGCCATGGATGTTCTGATCGCTGCCGCCTTGATGGCGCTGCTCTTCGCGCTGCTTGGCTCCGGCCTGTGGATCGGCCTGTCGCTGCTGGGCGTGGCCTACCTCGGCATGGAGCTGTTCACTTCCCGACCGGTGGGTGACAGCATGATGCTGACCATCTGGGGTGCCACCTCGAGCTGGACGCTCACCGCGTTGCCCTTGTTCCTGTGGATGGGCGAGATCCTTTTCCGAAGCAGGCTCTCGGACGACATGTTCAAGGGCCTTGCGCCCTGGCTGGACCGCCTGCCGGGGCGGCTGCTGCACACCCATGTGGTCGGCTGCACGATCTTCGCGGCCATCTCCGGCTCGTCCGCCGCCACCTGCGCCACGATCGGAAAGATCACCCTGCCCGAGCTCAGGAAGCGGGGCTACCCGGACGACATCGCGGTGGGCACCCTGGCCGGCGCGGGCACGCTGGGCCTGCTCATTCCCCCGTCGATCATCATGATCGTGTACGGCGTCGCGGCCAATGTCTCGATCGCCAAGCTGTTTCTCGCGGGCGTGCTGCCCGGGTTGATGCTGGCCGCGCTGTTCATGGGTTACATCATGGTGTGGGCGCTGCTGAACAGGGACAAGGTTCCCGCGGCCGATGAACCCACCACCTTCGTGCAGAAGCTGCATGCCTCGCGCCACCTGATCCCGGTGGTGTCGCTGATCGGTCTGGTGCTCGGTGGCATCTACAGCGGCATCGCCACGGCCACCGAGGCCGCCGCACTCGGCGTGGGTGGCGCGCTGCTGCTCGCCAAGGTGGAGGGCTCTCTCAACTGGGCCCGCTTCAAAGACGGGCTGGTGTCCGCCTGTCGCATCTACTGCATGATCGGCCTGATCCTGGCGGGTGCGGCCTTCCTCACACTGGCCATGGGTTTCATCGGGCTGCCGCGTCACCTGGCCGAATTCATCGGCGCACTGCAGCTGTCGCCGTTCGCGCTGATGCTGCTGCTGGTGGTGTTCTTCATCGTCCTCGGCTGCTTTCTCGACGGCATTTCCATGGTGGTGCTCACCATTGCGGTGCTGCTGCCCACGGTGGAGGCCGCCGGGTTCGACCTCATCTGGTTCGGCATCTTCATCGTGCTGGTGGTCGAAATGGCCCAGATCACGCCCCCGGTCGGCTTCAACCTCTTTGTCATCCAGGGGCTCACCCGGCGTGATGTCGCCTGGATTGCACGCACCGCGCTGCCGCTGTTCTTCCTCATGATGGTGGCGGTGCTCATCACCTATTTCGTGCCCGATGTGGTGCTGTGGCTCCCGAGGCACATGCAGGGCTGACGCGCCGACCCGCGGCATTCAACGTTAAAGTTCCCCACCATGCAAGACAAGACCTCTCCCCTGGGCAGCCGCTGGCAGTTCTGGATCGACCGCGGCGGCACCTTCACCGACATCGTGGGCAAGCGGCCCGACGGAACGCTGGTCACCCACAAGCTGCTCTCGGAGAATCCCGAGCAGTACCGGGACGCCGCCGTGGCTGGCATCCGCCATCTGCTCGGGCTCAAGGCTGGCGAGCCGGTGACGCCAGAGCAGGTGGAGTGCGTGAAGATGGGGACCACCGTGGCCACGAACGCGCTGCTGGAGCGCAAGGGCGAGCCGACGCTGCTGGTCACCACCCGTGGATTCCGCGATGCCCTTCGCATCGCGTACCAGAACCGGCCACGCCTGTTCGACCGGCGCATCGTGTTGCCCGAGTTGCTGTACAGCGACGTGATCGAGGCGCAGGAGCGCATCGGCGCCCAGGGCAACGTGCTGCAGCCACTCCATGAGTCAGCCCTCAGGGCCGATCTGCAGGCCGCCCATGCGCGCGGCTTGCGCAGCGTCGCCGTGGTGTTCATGCACGGCTATCGCTTCACTGCCCATGAGGCGGCTGCGGCGCGCATCGCCCGCGAGGTCGGTTTCACGCAGGTGAGCACCTCGCACCAGACCAGTCCGATGATGAAGTTCGTCAGCCGGGGCGACACCACGGTGGTCGACGCCTACCTGTCGCCGATCCTGCGGCGCTACGTGGAGCAGGTCGCCAGCGAGATGCCGGGCGTGAAACTGTTCTTCATGCAGTCTTCGGGCGGACTCACCGACGCACATGCCTTTCAGGGCAAGGACGCCATACTCTCCGGCCCGGCGGGGGGCATCGTGGGCATGGCGCGCACGGCGCAACTGGCCTTCGCCGACTCCGCAGCCCAGGGTGGTGCCGTGAAGGTGATCGGTTTCGACATGGGCGGCACCTCCACCGACGTGTCCCACTTCGCCGGTGAGTTCGAGCGCGAGTTCGAGACGCAGGTGGCTGGCGTGCGCATGCGCGCGCCCATGATGAGCATCCACACCGTGGCCGCAGGCGGTGGCTCCATTCTGGCTTTCGACGGCGCGCGTTTTCGCGTCGGACCCGAGAGCGCGGGTGCCAACCCGGGGCCTGCCAGTTACCGGCGTGGCGGCCCGCTGGCCGTGACCGATGCCAACGTGATGACCGGCAAGATCCAGCCGCAGTACTTCCCCAAAGTGTTCGGTCCTCAGGCCAACGAATCCCTCAGCCTGGAGGCGGTTCAGGCGAAGTTTGGTGAGCTGGCCCGACAGACCGGGCGCCTGCCCGAGGAGGTGGCCGAGGGTTTCATCAACATCGCGGTGCAGCAGATGGCCAACGCGATCAAGAAGATATCGGTGGCGCGTGGCTACGACGTGACACGTTACACCCTGCAGTGCTTTGGCGGTGCGGGTGGGCAGCACGCCTGCCTGGTGGCCGATGCGCTGGGCATGACGCGCGTGTTCGTGCACCCGCTGGCCGGTGTGCTCAGCGCCTATGGCATGGGGCTGGCGGATCAGAACGTCATCCGCGAGCAGTCGGTCGAACTCCCGCTGTCGGCCGACTCGCTCACCACGGTGGCTGACACGCTGGAGGCATTGGCCGCCGCCGCACGGGGTGAACTCGGCAGCCAGCAGGTCAACGCCGGCGCTGTGCGTGTCCATCGGCGCGTTCATGTGCGCTACGAGGGCAGCGACGCGGCGCTGGTGGTGCCTTTTGGCGATCTTGCCGCCATCCAGTCCGGATTCGAGGCGGCCTACCGCCAGCGCTTTGCCTTTCTCATGCAGGGCAAGCGTCTCGTGGTGGAGGCCGTGTCGGTGGAGGCCGTGGTGCCGGGCGATGCGCCGCACGAGCCACGACATGAAACGCATGAGCCCCGTGAAGTGCCGCGGCGCGAGACCGTGCGCATGTACTCGGGCGGCCAGTGGTTCGACGCTGCGCTGGTCGTGCGCGAAGACCTGCGGCCCGGCGACGTGGTGCCCGGCCCCGCCATCATTGCAGAGAAGAACGCGACCACGGTGGTGGAGCCTGGCTGGGAGGCGGTGCTCACCGCGCTCGACCACCTGGTGCTCGACCGCCGCATGCCGCGCACCACCGCCTACGCGGCCGGAACCACGGTGGACCCGGTCCTGCTGGAGGTGTTCAACAACCTCTTCATGAACATCGCCGAGCAGATGGGCCTGCAACTGCAGAACACCGCCTATTCGGTGAACATCAAGGAGCGGCTCGACTTTTCCTGCGCCCTGTTCGATGCCGAGGGCAACCTGATTGCCAACGCACCCCACATGCCGGTGCACCTGGGGTCCATGGGCGAGAGCATCAAGACCGTGATCCGCGAGAACGCCGGTCGCATGGTGCCGGGCGATGTTTACGCACTCAACGACCCCTACCACGGCGGCACCCACCTGCCCGACGTGACGGTGATCACGCCGGTCTACGTCGGGGGCGAGAGCCAGCCCACCTTCTACGTCGGTTCGCGTGGCCACCACGCCGACATCGGCGGCGCCACGCCGGGCTCCATGCCACCGTTCTCCACGCGCATCGAGGAAGAGGGCGTGCAGATCAACAACGTGAAGCTGGTGGACCGTGGCGTGCTGCGCGAGGCCGAGATGGTGGCGTTGTTGCAGAGCGGGGAATACCCCTCGCGCAACCCGCAGCAGAACATGGCCGATCTCAAGGCCCAGATCGCGGCCAACGAGAAGGGCGTGCAGGAGCTGCGCAAAATGGTCGACCAGTTCGGGCTCGATGTGGTGCAGGCCTACATGCGCCATGTGCAGGACAACGCCGAGGAGTCGGTGCGCCGGGTCATCACCCGCCTGAAAGACGGGCATTACACGCTGCCGCTGGACAACGGCGCGCAGATCCAGGTGGCGGTGCGCGTGAACACCGGGCAGCGCAGCGCCGAGATCGACTTCACCGGCACCTCGGCGCAACAGCTGAACAATTTCAATGCGCCCACGGCGGTGTGCATGGCGGCCGTGCTCTATGTGTTCCGCACGCTGGTGAACGACGACATCCCGCTCAACGCGGGCTGCCTCAAGCCCTTGAAGGTGATCATCCCGCCGGGCTCCATGCTCAACCCCAACCCCCCGGCCTCGGTGGTGGCGGGCAACGTCGAGACATCGAGCTGCATCACCAACGCGCTGTATGGCGCGCTGGGTGTGATGGCCGCGAGCCAGTGCACCATGAACAACTTCACCTTCGGCAACGCGCGCCACCAGTACTACGAGACCATCTCGGGCGGCAGCGGTGCAGGGGAGGATTTCGACGGCACCAGCGTCGTGCAGACGCACATGACCAATTCGCGCCTGACGGATCCCGAGATTCTGGAGTTCCGCTTCCCCGTGCGGCTGGAAAGCTATGCCGTGCGCCAGGGGTCGGGCGGGGCTGGGCGCCACAAGGGCGGCGACGGCGGTGTGCGCCGCGTGCGTTTCCTCGAAGCCATGACTGCCAGCATCCTCTCCAACGGCCGTGTGTTCCCGGCGTTCGGCATGGCCGGTGGCCAGCCGGGCGCCCTGGGTATCAACCGGGTGGTGCGTGCCGACGGTCGGGTGGAGGAGCTGGGCCACATCGGCCAGGCAGACATGGCGCCGGGCGACGTGTTCGAGATCCACACGCCCGGTGGTGGCGGCTACGGGGCCGTGCAGTGAAACGCCTGCTGCTCACCGGCTTCGAGCCTTTTGGTGGTGCGCCCGTCAACCCCTCCTGGGAGGTGGCGTGCCGGCTCGATGGCGAGGTGATCGGCGGCGCGCACGTGACGGCCCTGCAGCTGCCCTGCGTGTTCGGCCGGGCCAACGAGGTGTTGCTGGCCATGGCACAGACCGGCACGTGGGACGTGGTGCTCAGCCTGGGCCTCGCGGGCAACCGCTCCGAGGTCTCGGTTGAACGCATCGCCATCAACGTCGACGATGCGCGCATTCCCGACAACGCCGGCGCGCAGCCGGTGGACGTGCCCGTGGTGCCCGGCGGGCCGGCAGCCTACTTCGGCTCCTTGCCCCTCAAGCGTTCGGTGTCGGCACTGCG
Organism: Synechococcus sp. UW140; assembly: GCA_943368755.1. GTDB lineage: Bacteria > Pseudomonadota > Gammaproteobacteria > Burkholderiales > Burkholderiaceae_C > Hydrogenophaga. The sequence continues at coordinate 9,969 of CALRLO020000041.1, forward strand.
CGGTGCCGGTTTGCCGGCGGCGGTGTCGCAGACGGCCGGTACCTACGTCTGCAACCACGTGTTTTATGGCCTCATGCACTGGGCCGCCTCGGTGGCGGCGCCGCCCCGGTGCGGCTTCGTGCACCTGCCGCCCTTGGCGGTGTTGCCGCTGGAGGCCCAGGTGCAGGCGGTGCGGCTGCTGCTGGACATGGCCCTGACGGCTGGCGACGACATTGCCGTGCCTGGCGGCGCCATCGCCTGACCCGTCTGGGCGCGACCGGCCTCAGGCGTGCTGCGCCACCCAGGCGGTGTAGCGGTTCACCCAGGTTTGCAGGAACTGGCGGGTATCCTCGGCGCCGATCTCGCCGCCTTCCTTGAACAGGCCTTCCTTGGCCTGCAGGAACACCTCGGGCTGACCCAGGGTGGGCATGTCGAGGAAGCCCAGCACGTTGCGCAGGTGCTGCTGCGCCACGGCGGTGCCCACCGTACCGACAGAAATGCCGGTCACACCGGCGGGCTTGCCGGCCCACACACTTTTGCCCCAGGGGCGCGACGCATGGTCGATCGCGTTCTTGAGCACGCCAGGAATCGACCGGTTGTATTCGGGGGTGACGAAGAGCACGCCCTGGGCCGACTGGATGTGGTCCCGCAGCCGCTGCACCTGGGGTGCGGGGTTGCCATCGTCGTCCTGGTTGTAGAGGGGCAGGTCATCGATGCGCACGTGTTCGAACAGGAAGTTCGACGGGGCGAGCTTGGCGAGAGACAGCGCCAGCTTGTGGTTGAAGGAGTCCTTGCGAAGGCTGCCGACGAGGACGGCGATGCGGTAGTTGCTCAAATCATTCTCCAGTTTTTTGGGGGGAAATCAGGCCGCGCCCATTGTGGGCGGGCTGGACAACCTCTGCAGCCATGGGGCCTCTTTGCGCCGCTTGCAGCGCCCGGGTCGGGGAGGGGGTCAGCCGCGCCGGATCTCGCGCAGCATGAACAGGTACAGACCTTCGACCTTTTCGCGCGCCCAGGGTGTCTTGCGCAGAAACCTGAGGCTGGAGGACATGCTGGGGTCGTGGGTGAAGCAGCGCACCGGGATGCGCTGGCCCAGACCGGCCCAGCCGTAGTGGGCCACCAGCGCCGTGAGGATGGCTTCCAGCGTCAGGCCGTGTAGGGGGTTGCGCGGCTGGGCGGGAGGGGTGGACAACGGGAGGCCGGGGGAGTGTGTGGAGCGGGTGATGGGAATCGAACCCACGTTATTTGCTTGGGAAGCAAGAGTCCTACCATTGAACGACACCCGCAGTGGCCGCGATTATAGGAGGTGGCAGGTGGCCCACGCAGGCACCATGGCGGGGCGTGCGCACGCGGTGGTGGGTTCATGCACCAACATGGTTCAGAAACGCCGCTCCAAAGGTGGAACGCGAATTGCGTTCTGGTGCGTGTCGGCCCGGGGAACGCCCCCCGAGGGCCCACGCCATTTTCCCGAGGAGCCAGCGCCCCATGACCGATATGCCCGCCGTCGACCTGTTGTGGGTCCTGATCTGTTCTGTCCTGGTGTTTGTGATGCAGTCCGGCTTTTTGTGCCTGGAGTCGGGGCTGACCCGCAACAAGAACTCGATCAACGTGGCGGTCAAGAACGTGGCGGATTTCGCGGTCGCCACAGGGGTGTACTGGATGGTGGGCTTCGGCCTGATGTTCGGCGCCAGTTCGCACGGTTGGTGGGGCGAGGACCACTTCGGGCTGTTCAACCAGATCGACATGCGACCCACGGTGGTGGCGTTCCTGCTGTTCCAGATGATGTTCTGCGCCACCTCGGCCACCATCGTCTCGGGTGCGGTGGCCGAGCGCATGCGTTTTGTCACCTACCTGTACCTGACGGGTTTCGTGTCCCTGCTGGTCTACCCGGTGTTTGGTCACTGGGCGTGGGGTGGCCCGCTGCAGGGCAGCCCCAACGGCTGGCTGGTGGCCATGGGTTTCACCGACTTTGCCGGCTCCACCGTCGTGCACAGCCTGGGTGGCTGGGTGTCGCTGGCGGCCATCATGATCATCGGTCCGCGCAGCGGGCGTTTCATGCCTGGCGAGCCGCCGCGCAACATACCCGCGGGCAACCTGCCGCTGGCCATGGTGGGCGTGCTCATTTTGTTTTTTGGCTGGTTCGGCTTCAACGGCGGCAGCACGCTGGCGCTCAACCACGCGGTGCCCGGCATCATGGTCAACACCATGCTGGGCGGCGCGGCGGGCATCCTGAGCGGCCTGGCCATAGGCTGGTGGCAGAAGGGTCGCTGCGAAATCCACTACCTGCTCAACGGTGCGCTGGCGGGCCTGGTGGCCATCACCGCCGGTGCCCATGCGGTCTCGCCGCTGCAGGCCTGGGTCATCGGTGCGATCGCGGCGGGACTCATGGTGATGTGCAACGAGTGGCTGCTGCGCTGGCGCATCGACGACGCGGTGGGCGCCATCCCCGCCCACCTGATGCCCGGCGTGTGGGGCACGCTGGCGGTGGGATTTTTTGGCGATCTGTCCGTGCTCAACAACGGCAACACCCGCTTCGAGCAGATCGGTGTGCAGGCGCTGGGCGTGGCGGTCTGTGCGCTGTGGGCGTTTGGCGCCACCTGGGTGTTCCTGAACGTGCTGGGCCGTTTCGGCCCGCTGCGCGTCACGGTGGAGGACGAACACGTGGGCCTCAACGTGTCCGAGCACGGCACACGAACCGAGCTGATCGACCTGGTCGAGGCGATGGAGGCGCACCGCCTCTCGGGCTCGCTGACCGAGCGTGTACCCGTGGAGCCCTTCACCGAGGTGGGACAGGTGGCCTCGGCCTACAACCGGGTGATCGCGGCGCTGGAGTCCGCCACCCAGCAGACGAGTGCGGTGATCCGCGACATGCGCGACGGCATTGTCACCTTCACCCGCGAAGGCCTGCTGACCAGTCTGAACCCGGGGGCCGAAAAGCTGTTTGGCGTGCAGGCAGCGGGCGCCATTGGTCTGCCGTTCCAGCAGCTGCTGCGCCGCGCCGGCAGCAGCCAGGTGCCCGATGCCGAACAGCTGTGCCGCGTCGGCGCCAAGCTGGAGCTGCGCATTGCGCGGCCCGGAGCAGGCCGGGTGTTCTATGAGGTCTCGGTCAGCGAGAACCGCGTCGGCGACGACCTGCAGTTCACCGGCATGGTCCGCGACATCAGCGAGCGCAAACAGGTGGAAGTGGCGCTGTACCGCGAGCGCGACCTTGCACAGGTGACGCTGGCTTCCATCGGCGACGGTGTCATCACCACCGATGAGGCCGGCGTGATCCAGTACCTCAACCCGGTGGCCGAGCGGCTGACCGGCTGGGCCACCGCCGATGCGCGGGGCCAGAGCGTGGGCGTGGTGTACCGCCTGCGTGATGAAAAAACCGGCCAGATGCTGCCGGTGCCGGTGCGCAACGTGCTGCACACCGGGCAGGTGTCGTCGCGGCTGGAGCACGCGTTGCTGGTGCAGCGTGACGGCAGCACGGTGCCCGTGCTGGACACGGCTGCGCCCATCCGCTCACGCGAAGGTTTCCTGATGGGCGCGGTGCTGGTTTTCCACGACGTCACCGTCACCCTCAACCTCTCGCGCGAACTTTCGCACCAGGCCAGTCACGACGCGCTGACCGGCATTCCGAACCGGCGTGAGTTCGAGCGACGCCTGGGTGAGCTGCTGGGTCGCCCGACGGACCGCGACAACATGCACGTGGTCTGCTACCTCGACCTGGACCAGTTCAAGATCGTCAACGACACCTGCGGCCACGTGGCCGGCGACGAGCTCCTGCGCCAGGTGGCCCAGCTGATACGTGCCCAGCTCCGTGCGGCCGACGTGCTGGCACGCCTGGGCGGCGACGAATTCGGGCTGATCCTGCAGTCGTGCCCGCTGGAGCGGGCGCAGGAACTGAGCGAGCGGGTGCGCAGCGCCATCGCCGATTTCCGCTTTGCCTGGGAAGGCAAGTCGTTCTCGATCGGCGTATCCATCGGACTGGTGCCGCTGCTGGGCGAGGTGCGCGACCTGGGCGCTGTGCTGTCGGCCGCCGATGCGGCCTGCTACGCGGCCAAGGAGAGCGGTCGCAACCGCGTGCATGTCTACCAGGCCGACGACAGCAAGCTGCTGGAACAGCACGGTCAGATGCAGTGGGTGGCCCGCCTGCAGAGCGCGCTGGACGAAGACCGGCTGCGCCTGTACGTGCAGCCCATCGTGCCGCTGCACGACGGCGAAGGCATGATGCCCCACTACGAGATCCTGGTGCGCCTGATCGAGGACGGCAAGCTCGTGGGGCCAGGCACCTTCCTGCCGGCGGCTGAACGCTACGGGCTGATGCCACGGATCGACCAGTGGGTGGTGCACAACACCCTGGCCTGGGTGGGGGACCGCGTGCGCCGCAAAGGTGGGGTGGATGGGGTCTACTGCATCAACCTGTCGGGAGCCTCGCTGTCGGACGAACGTTTTCGCGAAGCCCTGCATGCCACACTGACCCGCCAGCGCCTGCCCTCGGGCGCGGTCTGCTTCGAGATCACCGAAACGGCGGCGGTGGCCAACCTCTCCAAGGTGGTTGAGTTCATCCACGAGGTCAAGGCGCTGGGCTGCGCCTTCGCGCTGGACGACTTCGGCAGCGGTCTGTCGTCGTTTGCCTACCTCAAGAACCTGCCGGTGGACTTTCTCAAGATCGACGGCAGTTTCGTCAAGGACATCGAGCTGGACCCCATGGACCTGGCCATGGTGCAGGCCATCAACGCCATCGGCCACGTGATGGGACTCAAGACCATCGCCGAATACGTGGCCACCGAAGGCATCCTGCAGCGCGTGAAGGAACTCGGCATCGACTACGCACAGGGCTACCACCTGGGCGAACCCCGCCCCCTGGCCGACAGCCAGGAGGTCAAGATGATGCCTAGATGAGTCCCCCCCCGCGCCGCCTGCGGCGGCGCGGGGGGTTACTTCAACACATCACCGACGCACAGGTACTTGATCTCGACGTAGTCGTCCATGCCGTGGTGCGAGCCTTCGCGGCCCAGGCCGGATTGCTTCACACCGCCGAAGGGCACGTGCTCGGTGGCGATGATGCCCACGTTGATGCCCACCATGCCGTACTCCAGCGCTTCGCTCACGCGGAAGATGCGGCCGACGTCGCGGCTGTAGAAGTAGCTGGCCAGACCGAACTCGGTGTTGTTGGCCGCGTCTATCGCCTCCTGCTCGGTCTTGAACTTGAACACCGGTGCGAACGGGCCGAAGGTTTCCTCCTTGGCACACAGCATGTCGGCGGTGGCGTTGGCCACCACGGTGGGTTCGAAGAACTGGCCGCCCAGTTTCTTGCCACCGGCCAGCACCTGACCTCCCTTGGCGATGGCGTCCTGCACGTGGCGCTCCACCTTCTCCACCGCGGCGTCCTCGATCAGCGGGCCCTGCACCACGCCATCCTCGAAGCCGTTGCCGACCTTGAGTGCCTTGACCTTGGCCGCGAACTTCTGCACGAAGGCGTCGTACACGCCTTCTTGCACATAGAGGCGGTTGGCGCAGACGCAGGTCTGGCCGGCGTTGCGGTACTTGCTGGCCATGGCACCTTCCACGGCGCTGTCGATGTCGGCGTCATCGAACACGATGAAAGGCGCGTTGCCGCCCAGCTCCAGCGACATCTTCTTGACCGTGGGCGCGCACTGCGCCATCAGGATGCGGCCGACTTCGGTGGATCCGGTGAAGGAGAGGTGGCGCACCACGTCGCTCTCGCACAGCACCTTGCCCACGGCGATGCTGCCCGCGCCATCGGCGGTGATGACGTTGAGCACGCCGGCCGGGATGCCGGCACGCACCGCCAGCTCGGCCGCGGCCAGCGCGGTCAGCGGCGTCAGCTCGGCCGGCTTGATGACCACCGGGCAGCCGGCCGCCAGCGCGGGCGCGACCTTGCGGGTGATCATGGCGAGCGGAAAATTCCAGGGCGTGATGGCCGCGCACACACCGATGGGCTGCTTGAGCACCAGCAGGCGTCGGTTGTTGTCGAACTGGGGCAGGGTCTCGCCGTTGACGCGTTTGGCCTCTTCGGCGAACCATTCCACGAAACTGGCTCCGTAGGCCACTTCGCCCTTGGCTTCGGCAAAGGGTTTGCCCTGCTCGGCGGTCATGATGCGGCCCAGGTCTTCCTGGTTGGCCATCAGCAGGTCGTACCACTTGCGCAGGATGCCGCTGCGTTCCTTGGCGGTCTTGTTTTTCCAGGCGCCCCAGGCGGTGTTGGCGGCGGCAATCGCTGCGGCGGCATCGGCCGGGCCCAGGTTGGCCACATCGGCCAGCTTGTGGCCGGTGGCGGGGTCCAGCACGTCGAAGCGGCTGGCGCCCTTGAGCCACTGGCCATTGACCAGGGCATCGGTCTTGAACAGGCTGGGGTCCTTGAGCTGGGCCAGCGGCGAGGTCTTCATGTCCATGCTTGTCTTCCTTGGTGTGCGGGCGCTGCAGCGCCGTTCAGCCGGTCAGCTTAGCGCAGATGGGGTACCCCTGGCGGGCCACCGGGCGGCTGGCCGGTGGTGCCATTCGGGCGGTGCCAGGCTCAGGCGGTGAAGCGCTGGCGCAGGTCGCGGGCGGCGTTCGCCAGCAGCAGCACGTCGATGCCCACTGCCACGAAGCGTGCGCCCAGCGAGAGCCAGTGGCGCGCCTGCGCGTCCTGGGTGGCCAGGATGCCCGGCGCCTTGCCGGCCTTGAGGATGCGGGCGATGCCATCGGCGATGGCGGCTTGCACATCGGGGTGACCGGGGTTGCCTGGGTGGCCCATGGAGGCACTGAGGTCGGCGGGTCCGATGAACACGCCGTCCACGCCCGGCGTGGCGGCAATGGCGTCGAGGTTTTTCATGGCCTCCACCGTCTCGGCCTGTACCAGCAGGCAGACCTGGGCGTTGGCCTCGTGAACGTAGCGCGGGTGCTGGCTCCAGCGCGAGGCACGTGCCAGCGCAGCGCCCATGCCCCGTATGCCGCCCTGGCCGTCGGCCTGGGGGTAGCGCATGGCCTGTGCCATCAGCGCCGCCTGCTCGGGTGTGTCCACCATGGGCACCAGCACGGTCTGCGCGCCGATGTCCAGCACCTGCTTGATCAGCGAGACCTCGCCCACCGGCACCCGCACGATGGGGTGGCTGGCGTGGGGTGCCACGGCCTGCAGCTGGCCCAGCAGCGAGCGGATGTCGTTGGGCGCATGCTCGCCGTCGAGCAGCAGCCAGTCGAAGCCGGCGGTGGCCACGATCTCGGTGCAGTACGGGTCGGCCAGGCCGGCCCACAGGCCGATTTGCACACGGCCTTGGGCCATGGCCTGCTTGAAAGGGTTGATGGGTGTGTTCATGGGTGGACTTCAGGTGAATCGGAAAGTCAGTTGGCCCAGCGGGCCGTAGTCGGCCTCGAAGTGGTCGCCCACGCGGGCGGCCACCGGGCGGGTGAAGGAGCCGGCCAGCACCACCTCGCCGGCGGCAAGGCCTTCCCCCCAGGCGCTCAGCTTGTGCACCAGCCAGGCGATGCCGATGGCGGGGTGGCCTTGCACGCCGGCGGCCAGGCCGGTTTCTTCCACCACGCCGTTCTGGCGCAGGATGGCGCCGCACCAGGGCAGGTCGATGGCGTGCGGGTCGGCGCGACCCGCGCCCAGCACGATGCCGGCGTTGGCCGCGTTGTCGCTGATGGTGTCGTAGACCTTGCGCATGGCTTTCGTGGCGCGGTCGAACTGCTCGATGCGCGCGTCGATGATCTCGATCGCCGGCGTCACGTAATCGGTGGCGGCCAGCACCTGTTCCACGTCCACGTCCGGGCCGCGCAGCGGTGACTTGAGCACGAAGGCGAGTTCCACCTCCACGCGCGGGGCGATGAAGCGGTTGTGGGCAATGTCCAGCGTTTCGCCGGGCGTGCAGTCGTAGCGCATGTGGTCCAGCAGGGTGCCGTAGTCGGGTTCGGTGATCTGGCTGGCCTGCTGCATGGCGCGGCTGGTGAGGCCGATCTTGTGGCCGATCACCCGCGCGCCCCCCGCGATCTGCAGGGCCACCCAGGCACGGCCGATGCGGTAGCCGTCTTCAACCGTCATGCCCGGAAAACGCTTCGAGAAATGTTCGACTGCGACGCGGTTGCGTTCGCTCTGGTCCAGTTCGGCCGCGAGGGCCGCGATAGTGGTGTCGTCCAGCATGCTCAGGCCTTGCGGAACAGCGGGTGCAGCGTGCTGTGTTTGGTGTCGAAGACCTCCTGACCCTCGTCCACCTGCAGCGTCACGCCTATGGGCTGCTGCGCCATCAGCGCATCGAGGTGGCGGCGCACGGCGGCCAGCACGGCCTCGCCCGCGCGCTGCTGCGTGGCGGCGCTGCGGCCCTTGGCCATGCGCAGGTTGAGGTACATGAAGCCGTAGTCGCCGCTGCCGTCGGCCACAGCGAAGTGGGGCGCCGGGTAGGCCAGCACGCGGGTGCCGCCGGTGGGGAAGACCTGGCGGTTGTCTTCGTCGCGCACGGCCAGCATGGCGTCGGCCGCGTCGCGGCACAGCACGTCCATGGGCAGCCGGGGTTCCAGGTTGCCGGTGTAGAGGATGACAAGGTGGGGCATGTTCAGGCTTTCAGGGGCGTGACCGGAAAGATGGCATTGATCTGGCCCGTGCCCGAGCTGCCGAAGTAGGGGGTGACGATTTCCACCGGCGCATCGTAGCTGTCCCATCCCAGCAGGCCCAGCAGCATGGCGGTGTCGTGCATGTCGCCTTCGCCCCAGCATTTGTCAGCGTACATGGGCAGCATGCCGAGAAAGGTTGTCCAGTCGCCGGCCTGCCAGAGCTGGACCACACGCTGGTCCACCTGTTCGAGGAAGGGGTCGTAGACCTTGTGCATGAACTCGGGGGCACGGCCGTTGTCGGCGAAGTGGTGCGAGAGCGAGCCGCTGGCGAACACGGCCACGGTGCCGTCGTAGCGCTCTTCGATGGCGCGGCGTACCGCCAGACCGAAGCGGCCGGACTCGCGCAGGTCGTGCCAGTCGCACCAGCCGCTGATGCTGATCACCTGGTAGTGCTGGTCGCTGTTCATGTAGCGCATGGGCACCAGCGTGCCGTACTCGAGCTCCAGCGTGGTGTCGCTGTGGGCGCGGCTCTTCACGCCCATCTCGTTGGCCATGTCGCCGATCAGGTGGCCCAGCTTCGGGTTGCCGGGGTAGGCGTAGGGCATGTTCTTGATGAAGTGCGGCAGCTCGTTGCTGGTGTAGGTGCCGCTGAACCGCGGGCCGCAGTTGATGTGGTATTCGCTGTTGACCTGCCAGTGCACGTCGAACACCACGATGGTGTCCACACCGAGTGCGCGGCAGCGGCGGTCGATCTCCTTGTGGCCGTTGATGGCGGCGTCGCGGCAGCCGAAGTGGGGCCCCGGGAACTCCGACAGGTACATCGAGGGCACATGGGTGATCTTGGCGGCGAGTGCGAGCTTGCCCATGGTGGTCTCCTTCAGATGCCCCAGTGCGGGATGTGGTGGCTGCCCAGGCTCACCGCCACGTTCTTGGGTTCGCAGAACACCTCGTAGCTCCAGGTTCCGCCTTCGCGCCCGGTGCCGCTGGCCTTGGTGCCGCCAAAGGGCTGACGCAGGTCGCGCACGTTCTGGCTGTTGACGAAACACATGCCGGCCTCCACCGCAGCGGCCACGCGGTGGGCCTTGCCGATGTTCTCGGTCCAGACGTAGCTGGACAGGCCGTAGGCGATGTCGTTGGCCAGCTCGATGGCGTGGGCTTCGTCGCGGAACGGGATCAGGCAGGCCACGGGGCCGAAGATCTCGTCCTGGGCGATGCGCATGCGGTTGTCCACGTCGGCGAACACGGTGGGCATCACGTAGTTGCCCTTTTGCAGGTGGGCCGGCAGGTGCGCGGGGGCTTGCAGCCCGCCGCACAGCAGGGTGGCGCCTTCCTTCGGGCCGAGTTCGATGTAGCTGCGCACCTTGGCCAGGTGGGCCGGCGAAATCATCGGTCCGATGATGGTCTTCTCGTCCAGCGGGTCGCCCACGGTGATCCGCTTCGCCCGCGCAGCGAATTTTGCTGCGAAGTCGGCGTAGATGCTCTGCTGCACCAGGATGCGGCTGCCGGCGGTGCAGCGTTCGCCGTTGTTGGAGAAGATCATGAACACGGCGGCGTCGAGTGCGCGGTCCAGGTCGGCGTCCTCGAAGATCACGAACGGGCTCTTGCCGCCCAGCTCCATGCTGAACTTCTTGAGGCCCGCGCTCTTGACGATGCGGTTGCCGGTGGCGGTGGATCCGGTGAAGCTGATGGCGCGCACGTCGGGGTGTGCCACCAGCGGCTCGCCGGCTTCCTGGCCGTAGCCGTGCACGAGGTTGAGCACGCCGGGCGGTATGCCGGCTTCCAGCGCCAGTTCGCCCAGGCGCGCGGCGGTCAGCGGTGAAAGCTCGCTCATCTTGAGCACGGCGGTGTTGCCGAAGGCGAGGCAGGGCGCGACCTTCCAGGTGGCCGTCATGAAGGGCACGTTCCACGGGCTGATGAGCGCGCACACGCCCACCGGGTGGAACAGCGTGTAGTTCAGGTGCGTGGGTGTGGGGTAGGTGTGGCCGTCCACCCGCGTGCACATCTCGGCGAAGTAGTGGAAGTTGTCGGCCGCACGCGGCACCAGCTGCTTGCCGGTCTGGCTGATGACCTGGCCGGTGTCGCTGGTTTCGGTGTGCGCGATCTCGGGCACGTGTCTGGCGATCAGGTCTGCGAGCCTGCGCATCAGCTTCGCGCGTTCAGGGGCTGGCAGCCCGGCCCATTTCGGGAACGCAGCCTTGGCGGCTGCCACAGCGGCGTTGACCTCGGCCTCGCCCCCGGCTGCGACCTCGGCCAGCACCTCCTGGGTGGCGGGGTTGACGGTCTCGAAATACGTTCGGCCCGCGACGGCCTGGCCGTCGATCAGGTGGTCGATTCTCATGCGGTGTCTCCGGTGATGGTGTTGGTCAGCGCGCCGATGCGCTCGATCTCGGTCACGACGGTGTCGCCGGGCTGGCAGTCCACCACGCCGTCGGGTGTGCCCGTCAGGATCAGATCGCCGGGTTGCAGCGTCATGAAGCTGCTGAAGTACTCGATCAGAAAGGGCACGTCGAAGATCATGTCCTGGGTGCTGCCCGCCTGCGTCACCTGGCCGTTGACCGTGGTCTGCAGCCGCAAGGCCATGGGGTCGGGCACGTCAGCCACATCGACGAGCCAGGGGCCCAGCGGCGTGCCGGTGTCGCGGTTCTTCACCCGCAGGTTGGGGCGGTACCAGTTTTCGAGGTGGTCGCGGATGGCGTAGTCGTTGGCCACGGTGTAGCCGGCGATGAAAGCGTAGGCGTCGTCGCGTCGCACTTTTTTGGCCGTGCGGCCTATCACCACGGCCAGTTCGCATTCGTAGTGCATGAACTGCACGCCAGCCGGTCGGACTGTGTGAGCACGGTGGCCGATCAGCGAGCTTTCTCCTTTGAGAAAGGCCAGTGGTTCCTCTGGCGGCTTGAAGGCGAGCTCCCGGGCGTGGTCGGCGTAGTTCAGACCCAGTGCGATGACGGTGCGTGGGCGCGGTACGGGCCGCAGGGGAGGAAGCCAGACCACGTCGTCGAAGCCGACGCGCCTGCCGTTGTCCAGTTGCAGTGCGCCATCGCGTTCGGTGGCGTCGTGAACGCGGCCGTTGTGTGCTACTCGGGTGTGTTTCATGGTGCACTGGCCCCCACGCTGCGCCGCTGCGCGGCTCGCTGCCCCCCAAGGGGGCTGAGCCCGCCTTGGGGCGGCTCGGCGGTGGGCTCCTCCCTCACCAGCGTGTTGACCAGCGGCGGGAACCCCGGTGCCGTGATTTCAATCCGGTCACCCACCCGCGCCAGTGGCCGGCCGGGCCCGCAGCCGAGCAGCAGCACGTCGCCAGCGTGCAGCGTCATGAACCCGTTCACATCGGCCAGCAGGGCAGCGCTGTGGCGCACCGTGCCGCGAAAGTCCACGCGCTGGCGGGTCTCGCCGTTGATGCGCACGTCCAGTACGAGCGTGTCGGGGTCTGTGGACACGAGCGTGTCGCCCACGCCCAGGAATCCGTCCAGGCATTTGTACTTGACGGGGGGGCGGTAGAAGCTCTCGTGGGGCACGCTGAGGTCGTTCACCAGCACGCAGCCTGCAAGCTGGCCGGCTGGCCCCATGACCAGGCCCACGCTGGCGCCGATCTCGACCTCGGGCACGTGAGCCGGTACCGCGATGGCCGCGCCGCAGGCGCTCCAGGTGTTGGCGGGTTTGATGTAGAGCACCGGTGCGCGAGGCGGCGCCAGGTAGGGTGGCTGGCTCATGCGTTCGCCCAGTGCATCGCGCTCGGCCTGGAAGTTGAGCAGGACACCGTAGACGGTGCCGTTGAACGGAGCAGGGTTCATGCGGTTTCCTCGGGCGGCGGCGCATCCGGGTGCAGCGCGATCAGGGCGTCCAGCAGCTCGTAGAGCTGGGCCAGCTTCTCGCGGCCCAGGTGGGCTTCCAGGTGGCCGTAGTGCGCCTCTATGGGGGCGGAAAGTGCCTGCACCAGCGCGCGGCCCTCGGGCGTGGGCAGCACCACGCTGCGCCGCGCGTCTGCCGGGTCGCGCTGGCGGCTCACCAGACCATCGCGCTCCATGCGGGCGAGCACGCCGCTCAGGCTGGGGCCCAGCAACTGGGCCTCGCGGGCGATACGGCCGGTTTCCAGCCCCTCGCCGTTGTGGGCGTCCAGCACGCGCAGCACGCGCCACTGCTGGTCGCTCAGGCCCTGCTCGCGCAGGTGCGGGCGGCGCTGGGCCATGAGCGCTTCGCGTGCTTGCAGCAGCAGGCCGGGCAGGTTGCGGTGGGTGAAGTGTGAGGTCATGGGCATTTATTTAACATGTTAAATAATAGTGGGTGACGCGCCGGAACACAAGAGGCTTGCCCGATAAAATCGCTGGTTGCTTCTTTGCACCCCCACACCATGAGCCAAACCTTCACCGTTGCCGACATCCGCAAGAGTTTTCTGGATTTCTTCGCCGCCAAGGGCCACACGGTGGTCGCGTCCAGCCCCCTGGTGCCCGGCAACGACCCCACGCTGATGTTCACCAACTCGGGCATGGTGCAGTTCAAGGACGTGTTCCTGGGCACCGACAAACGCCCCTATGTGCGTGCGGCTTCGGTGCAGGCCTGCCTGCGGGCCGGCGGCAAGCACAACGACCTGGAGAACGTGGGCTACACCGCCCGGCACCACACCTTCTTCGAAATGCTGGGCAACTGGAGCTTTGGCGACTACTTCAAGCGCGAATCGCTGAAGTGGGCCTGGGAGCTGCTGACCGAGGTCTACAAGCTGCCCAAGGAGCGTCTGCTGGCCACCGTGTACGCCGAGGACGACGAGGCCTACGACATCTGGACGAAAGAGATCGGCCTGCCTCCTGAGCGCGTGATCCGCATCGGAGACAACAAGGGTGGCCGCTACAAGAGCGACAACTTCTGGATGATGGCCGACACCGGCCCGTGCGGTCCGTGCTCGGAAATCTTCTACGACCATGGCGACCACATCGCCGGTGGCCCCCCGGGCAGCCCCGACGAAGACGGCGACCGGTTCATCGAGATCTGGAACAACGTGTTCATGCAGTTCGAGATGCACGAAGACGGCTCGGTCACGCCGCTGCCCGCGCCCTGCGTGGACACTGGCATGGGCCTGGAGCGCCTGGCGGCCATCCTGCAACACGTGCACAGCAACTACGAGATCGACATCTTCGATGCGCTGATCAAGGCCGCCGCGCGCGAGACCGGATGCGCCGACCTGGCCAACCCCTCGCTCAAGGTGATTGCCGACCACATCCGTGCCACCGCCTTCCTGGTGTCCGATGGCGTGATCCCCAGCAACGAGGGCCGGGGCTATGTGCAGCGGCGCATCGTGCGCCGCGCCATCCGCCATGGCTACAAGCTGGGCCGCAAGAAGCCCTTTTTCCACAAGCTCGTGGCCGAGCTGGTGCGCCTCATGGGCGACGCCTACCCGCGCCTGAAGGAGCAGGAGCAGCGCATCACCGAGGTGCTCAAGGCCGAGGAAGAGCGCTTCTACGAAACGCTGGAAAACGGCATGGAGATCCTCGACGCCGCGCTGTCCGGCGGTGAGAAGGTGCTGCCCGGGGATGTGGCCTTCAAGCTGCACGACACCTATGGCTTCCCGCTCGACCTGACCAACGACGTCTGCCGCGAGCGGGGCCTCTCGGTGGACGAAGCGGGCTTCCGCTCGGCCATGGAAAAGCAGAAGGCCCAGGCCCGCGCCGCCGGCAAGTTCAAGATGGACAAGGCGCTGGAGTACACCGGCGCCGGCAACACCTTCACCGGCTACGACTCGCTGCAGGAGACCGCGAAGGTGGTGGCCCTGTATGTGGATGGCACGCCCGTGGCCGAACTCAAGAGCGGGCAGGACGGTGTGGTCGTGCTCGACACGACGCCGTTTTACGCCGAGAGCGGTGGCCAGGTGGGCGACCAGGGCGTGCTCACCAGCGGCTCGGCCCGCTTCGACGTGGCCGACACCCAGAAGATCAAGGCCGACGTGTTCGGCCACCACGGCACGCTGGCCCAGGGTACGCTGGCCGTGGGTGACCGCGTGACCGCCGCCGTGGACACGGCCGTGCGCGCCGCCACGGTGCGCAACCACAGCGCCACCCACCTGATGCACAAGGCCCTGCGCGAGGTGCTGGGCAGCCACGTGCAGCAGAAGGGCTCGCTGGTCAACGCCGAGCGCACGCGCTTCGACTTCGCGCACAACGCGCCTGTCACCGACGACGAGATCCGCCGCATCGAAGCGCTGGTGAACGCTGAGATCCTGGCCAATGCGGCCACACAGGCGCAGCTGATGGACATCGAGTCGGCCCAGAAGAGCGGCGCCATGATGCTGTTCGGCGAGAAGTACGGTGAGACCGTGCGTGTGCTCGACATCGGCAGCAGCCGCGAACTCTGCGGTGGCACGCACGTCGGCCGCACCGGCGACATCGGCCTGTTCAAGGTGGTGGCCGAGGGTGGTGTGGCCGCCGGCGTGCGCCGCATCGAGGCCGTGACGGGCGCCAACGCACTGGCCTATCTGCAGCAGCTCGAAACCGCCGTGGGCCAGGCCGCCGGCGCGCTCAAGGCAGCACCCACCGAGCTCCAGGGGCGCATCGCCCAGGTGCTCGATCAGGTCAAGGCGCTGGAAAAGGAAGTCGCTGCGCTCAAGGGCAAGCTGGCATCGAGCCAGGGCGACGAGCTGGTGAGCCAGGCCGTGGACGTCAAAGGCCTGAAAGTGCTGGCAGCCCGCCTGGAAGGTGCCGACGCCAAGACCCTGCGCGACACGCTGGACCAGCTCAAGAACAAGCTCAAGAGCGCGGCCATCGTGCTGGCGGCGGTGGACGGCGACAAGGTGCAGCTGGCCGCCGGCGTGACGGCCGACCACACCGCCAAGGTCAAGGCTGGCGAGCTGGTCAACTTTGTGGCCCAGCAGGTGGGTGGCAAGGGCGGCGGCAAGCCCGACATGGCCATGGCCGGTGGCACCAACCCGGCCGGCCTGAACGCCGCCCTGCAGTCGGTGCAGACCTGGGTTTCCGAGCGGGTGTGACATCGCCTCCTTCGTGTATCGTGTGCCGGGGTTGAGGCCACCTACACGGGAGAGGAGATCCACACATGCAGGGAGACATCGTCTCTGGCGTTCTGCTGCCCCTGATCCTCGCATTCATCATGTATGCGCTGGGGCTGGGGCTCACCCACTGGGATTTCCGGCGCATCCTCCAGCAGCCCAGGGCGCTGGTCGTCGGTGTGCTCAGCCAGTTCGTGCTGCTGCCGGTGCTGTGCTACCTGATGCTGCAGGCCTCCGGCATGACGGGTGTGTTCGCGGTGGGCTTCATGATCCTGGCCGCCTGCCCCACAGGCACCACCTCCAACCTGCTGACCTACCTCGCACGCGGTGACGTGGCGCTCGCGCTGAGCTTCACCGCCGTGGCCAGCGTGCTGACCATCGTCACGCTGCCCCTGATCACCGCCTGGTCCCTGGCGCACTTCATGGACGCCACACAGGAGGTGGCCGTGCCCGTGGGCGACATGATGGCGCAGGTCTTTCTGGTCGTGGGGCTGCCCGTGATGCTGGGCATGCTGACCCGCCACTTCAAGCCGGTGCTGGCGCAGCGCTGGGAGCCCCGTGCCACACGTGTGGCCACGGTGCTGTTCGTGCTGGTGGTGGTGGCGGCCGTGGCCAAGAACTGGGGTCTGCTGGTCCAGCATTTTTCCAGCCTGGCCGTGTTCGCCGTGGTACTGAACGTGCTGGCCATGGTCGGCGGTTTTGTCGCCGCGTGGGTCACCCGGCTGAGTCGCAGCCAGAGCGTGACCGTGGCGATCGAGACCGGCGTGCAGAACGCCACGCTGGCGCTGCTGATCGGCAGCAGCGTGCTCGGCAACGATGCGCTCGGCCTGCCCGGTGCCATTTACGGCGTGATGATGTACGGCGGCGGCATCGTGTTCGCCTTCTGGGTGCGCCGCTTCACGGCGCCGTGAGACCGGCCAGCGGCAGCAGCTGGCGGCGGCTCTCGAACACGCGTGCCTGCCCGGTGAACGGGTCGGTGAACTGCAGCCCGCGTGCCAGCAGCTGCAACGGGCGCAGCGGGTCATCCGGCACGTCGGCCGGCAGAACACGGGGGTAGAAGCGGTCGCCCAGTATGGGCAGGCCCAGCGCCGCCAGGTGCACGCGCAGCTGGTGGCGGCGGCCCGTGGTGGGCTCCAGTGCGTAGCGGGCCCAAGCCCCGCGCTGCTCCAGCAGGGTCATGTGGGTCTCGCTGTTGGGCTCGCCCGGCACCTCCTGCTGGGTCAGGAAACCGGGCACCGGCGCCAGCCGGCTGCGGTGGGTGTGTGGCAGGGCAAGGTCGGCCCGCCAGGGCGCCACGGCCTCGTAGCGCTTGTACACCTCGCGTTCGCGGAACAGGGACTGGTAGGCGGCACGGGTGTGCGGCTGAACCGCGAAGACCACCACGCCAGCGGTCTCGCGGTCGATGCGGTGCAGCGGGCTCAGCGTGTCCAGACCCAGCCGCTGCTTGAGCCGCACCAGCAGGCTGCCCGACACATAACGGCCACCCGGCACCACCGGCATGTGGTGGGGTTTGTCGGCCACCACCAGCCACTCGTCGTGGTGCAGCAGTCCGGCCTCTTCGGTCACGGGCGGCTCGGCGTCCACCTCGCGGTAGTAGTAGACCCGTGCCGGGTGGCGGTAGGGGGCATCGGGTGGCACGGCCCGTGCATCGTCGTCCAGCACGCGGCCCCGCGCCATGCGGCTGGCCCATCCGTCGCGGCTCACGATGGGCAGCCGTTCGGCCAGGAAATCCAGCACTGTGGCCCAGCTGCCGGCGGGCAGGGCCACACAGCTCGGCCCCACGCCGTCCAGCGTGGGTATGGCGCGATTGAGCGGAGCGTGGGTCACGGTGTCAGGTCATGCGTGTAAAGTTCGGCATTGTGCCGACTACAAGAACAGCCCTTTAGGGACATGCTCCGCCTTCCGATTCTTCTGCTTGCGCTGCTGATGGCTGGGCCGGTGGTCGCCCAACGGGTGGCGTTTATCAATCCTGGCAAATCCGACGAGGCTTTCTGGCTCGCATCGGCGCAGGCCATGCAGGCGGCGGCCAACAGCCTGGGCCAGACGCTGGAGGTGCACTACGCGCAACGCGAGCACCTGCGCGTATTCGAGATCGCCCGCACGCTGGTGGCCCGGCCTCCAGCCGAACGACCCGACTACGTCGTGTTCTCCAACGACTATGGCACCGGCCCCGAGTTGCTGCGCCTGTTCGATGGCAGCGGCATCCGGGTCTTCATGGCCTACAGCAAGCCGTCTGACGATCAGCTGGCACAGACCGGCGGGCCTCGCGAGAAACACCCGCAGTGGATAGGTTCGCTGGAGCCCCGCGCGCAGGATGCCGGTTACCTGACCGCTCGGGCGCTGATCGCTCAGGGGCGCGCGGCACGTGCCCATGGGCCCGATGGCAAGCTGCACCTGCTGGCGATCGCGGGTGACCGCAGCACACCGTCGTCGGTGCGGCGCAACGAAGGCATGCTGCAGGCCGTGCGCGAGACCGCCGACGTGGTGCTGGACCAGGAGGTCCACGCCGGCTGGACGCGCGAGAAGGCGGCCGAGCAGACAGAGGTGCTCTACACCCGTTACCCCCAGGCCCGTCTGGTCTGGGCGGGCAACGACCTGATGGCCTTCGGCGCCATGGCCACGCACGAAAGACGCGGTGGCACCCCCGGCCGCACCATGTGGTTCAGCGGCGTGAACACCTCCGCCGAGGCCATGGATGCCATCCGCTCGGGCCGGCTCGCGGCGCTGGCCGGCGGCCACTTCATCAATGGCGCCTGGGCCATGGTCATGATTCACGACCACTTCAGGGGACACGACTTCCGCGACGAAGGCCTGATGCTGGAGCGCCCCATGTTTGCGCTGTTCGATGCCCGCCTGGCCGAGGTCTTCCAGTCGCGTTTCGGCCAAGGCTACGACCGCATCGATTTCCGCCGCTACAGCAAGGCACACAACCCTCGGCTGCGCCGCTACGACTTCGGCTTTTCCCAGTTGCTGCAGTAGGGCCTGTTCAAACCATTTTTCCCTGTGCCCAGATGGAGCGCCACGCCAGTTTCCGCCCGCTCGCGGGTTACCTGATCCGCCGCATCGTCGTGCTGGCATTGCTGTGCATGGTTGTTGTGCTCACAGTGCAGGTCTGGAGCCTGATGAGCCGCCACGAGCAACGCTTCGAGCAGCTGGTGCAGGACATCGGTCACACCAACGTGCCCCTGCTGGCGGTCGGGCTGTGGGATATCGAGCCCGTGGCCGTGCAGCGCCAGGTGCAGGCCATTGCCGACCGGCCCGAGATTGGTCATGTGCGCCTGCGCGCCACCACCGGCCAGGTGTTCGAGGCCGGGGACGCCGATGCGGTGGACGACGGCGTGGTGCACGCCATCGCCGTGCTGGCGCCTCAAGGGGGTGTGCCCCTGGGCCAGCTGGAGCTGGCCGGTGACTCCCGTTTCCTGCTGGCTGACATGCGCGACACCGTGCTGCGCACCTTGATGGGGTACGGCGGTTTCACCGTGCTGGTCTGCGGCCTCACCGGATGGCTGCTGCGGCGCCAGCTGCAGCAGCCGCTGGAAGCCATGGCACGCTTTGCGTCCGACCTCACGGCCGAGCGCCTGATGCAGCCGCTGCCGCGCCTGCGTGCGACACGGCGCCACATCGATGAAATCGATCTGCTCGCCGACGGGTTCGCCAAGTTGCAGGCGGGCTTGCGCGAACACATCGCTGGGCTCGACGACGTGGTGGCCCAGCGCACGGCCGAACTCGAGCGCCTGGTGGAAGAGGTGCACCAGCTCTCCCGCACCGATGCGCTCACCGGCTGCCTGAACCGGCGCGCCATCGATGAGCGCCTGCCGGCCGAGGTGGAGCGGGCGCAGCGCTACGGGCGGCCACTGGCCCTGGTGTTTGCCGATGTCGACCACTTCAAACAGATCAACGACCGCCTGGGCCATGCGGCGGGCGACGAGGTGCTGTGCCAGGTGGCCCAGACCTGCCGTGCCGCGCTGCGCAACGAGGTCGACTGGCTCGCCCGTTTTGGGGGCGAGGAGTTTCTGATCGTCCTGCCCGAGACCGGGTTGGATGCGGCCGTGGCCATCGCGGAACGGCTGCGGGTGGTCATTGCCGGCGCGCCGGTGGTCGCCGGTGGCGGTGAGGTGGTACCTCTGACCGCCAGTTTCGGGGCCGCGCAATACCGCCCCGGTGAATCGGTGCAGGACCTGCTGGCCCGTGCGGACGAGCGCCTCTACCGGGCCAAGACCGAAGGCCGCAACCGCGTGGTCAGCGCCTGACGGTGGCGCTCAGCGCCGGCGGAACACCAGATCCCACACACCGTGGCCCAGACGCAGGCCGCGGTTCTCGAACTTGGTCAGCGGCCGGTAGTCCGGCTTGGGGGCATAGTCCGCTGCGGTGTTCTGAAGCGCGGGCTCGGCACCCAGCACCGCCAGCATCTGCTCGGCATAGGGTTGCCAGTCGGTGGCGCAGTGCAGGTAGCCACCCGGTTTGAGCCGGGAGGCGAGCTTGGCCACCAGCGGAGGCTGGATCAGCCGGCGCTTGTGGTGGCGCAGCTTGTGCCAGGGGTCGGGGAAGAAGATGTGCACCCCGTCGAGCGAGCCTTCGGGCAGCATGTGGTCCAGCACCTCCACGGCGTCGTGCCGCAGGATGCGGATGTTGGTCAGCCCTTGTTCGCCGATGCGCTTGAGCAGCGCGCCCACACCGGGTTCGTGCACCTCGCAGCACAGGAAGTTGTCGTCGGGCCGCACCCCCGCGATGTGTGCGGTGGCCTCGCCCATGCCGAATCCGATCTCCAGGATCAGCGGTGCCACGCGGCCGAAGGCGGCGGCGGCATCCAGCGTTGCGGGCTGGTAGGACAGCAGGTACTGCGGGCCCCAGGCCTCGTAGGCCTTGGCCTGGCCAGCGGTGGTACGGCCCGCGCGCAGCACGTAGCTCTTGATGGTGCGCTTGAAGGGCACCTCGTCGGGGTGGGGTTTGGTGTCTGACATGCGGCGGCCGGAAAACCCCGCATTTTAGTTTTTTGCGGCCCAGGGGGCGACCCAGCCTCCCGGATCGATGTCCCCGGTCTGTGGCGGCAAGCCCAGCACGGCGGCTGCAGCGTTGAGTGCGCGTGCCGGGTCGCTCAGGTTCAGAGGCTGCGCGCCGTTCTGCTTGGAGAGCTTCTCGCCCTGCGCATCGCGCACCAGCGGCGTGTGCCGGTAGGCGGGAGTGCGCAGGCCCAGCGCACGCTGCAGCACGATCTGGCGCGCGGTGTTGTCGGCCAGGTCCTCGCCGCGCACCACGTGGGTGATGCCTTGCGCCGCGTCGTCCACCACCACCGCAAGCTGGTAGGCCCACAGGCCATCGGCGCGTCTGAGCACGAAGTCGCCCACTTCGGTGGTCACATCCTGGGTCTGCGGGCCCAGGCGGGCGTCGTGCCAGCGGACGTCCGCTGGCGCGTTCACCTGCAGGCGCCAGGCCCGTGCGGGCTTGCCGCGCAGGCCGCCATTGCAGGGCCGGCAGGTGCCGGGGTAGACCAGTTCGCCGTGGCGTGCGCGTGGGGTGCCATTCGCCCTCAAGGCGTCGGCGATGTCCTTGCGTGAGCAGGCACAAGGGTAGGCGTGGCCGGCATCCACCAGCTGCTGCAAGGCCTGGGCGTAGGCATCGCCACGCTGCGACTGCCACCACACCGGTTCGTCCGGGTGCAGGCCACAGGCTGCCAGCTGGCGCAGGATGTCGTGATCGGCGCCGGGCACGCAGCGGGGTGTGTCCACGTCTTCGATGCGCACCAGCCACCGACCCTGGTGGGCACGGGCGTCGAGCCAGCTGGCGAGTGCCGCCACCAGTGAGCCCGCGTGCAGCGGGCCGGTGGGCGAGGGAGCAAACCTGCCCCGGTAGCCAGAAGCCGTCACGGCCTTTCGGCAACGACGCGAAGCGCCAGTTCGAGGCCCGAGACGAAGGCGTTCTCGACCCGGTGGCCCAGGCACCAGTCGCCACACAGGCCCAGGCCCAGTTCGCCGTTCCAGAGGAAGGGCTGGCCCAGCGGTTGCTGTGTCTGCGCCTGGCGCCAGCGGAACACCTCGGCGTGCGGGGGCTCGGCACGTATGCCGGTGATCTGCGAGAAGCCCTTGATCAGTTTGGCCTTGACGCGTTCGGCGTCGTCTTCCAGGTGTTCGGCCGACCAGGCCGGGTTGGCCTGCACCGTCCAGCGCTCCACCGCCGTGCGCCCGGGCTTGCTGGATTCACGCGCCAGCCAGCTGATGCGGTGGTGCGTACTGCGCGCGGCGTTCCAGTGCGGGCCCAGCGTGGTGAGGCCGGGCTGCACGGCCTGGGGGAAGGCCACCATCAGCGTCCAGCAAGGCGCCACGGTCACGGTTTGCAGGCGCTCGCGCCAGCCCGCCACCAGCGAGCTCGCGGCCAGCAGGTCGTTGGCAGGGCCGCTGGGGGTGGCCATCAGCACGGCATCGAAGCCACCGTGTACGTGCTGGCTGTCGTTGGGGCCTGCGGTGCGCAGCTGCCAGCGGGTGTTGTCCAGCGCGTCGCGCTCGATGCGGGTGACTCGGGTTTCCAGCAGGGTTTCGGCGTTCAGCGTGCCGTCGGCCAGCGGGCGAGCCCAATGGGCGGCCAGCGCGCCCATGCCGGGGGCTGCCACGAAATGGGGTTCACGCGGCGGCGGTGCGGTGTCGAGCACGTGGCCCAGCTCATCGAGCACCCGCACGGTGGTGGCGCTCCAGGGCCGCACCAGCGTAGCGGCCTCGCGCACCACACGCTCGAAACGCGGGTCGCGCACGGTGAAGTACTGTGCGCCGTGGTCGAAGCCGCCAAACTCGGTCTCGTGTGTGGCCGTGCGGCCACCGACCTGTGGGGCTTTTTCGAAAAGGGTGACGCGGTGGCCGGCCTGCACCAGTGTGCGGGCGCAGGCGATGCCGGCGATACCGGCGCCGATGACGGCGAAATGGCGGGCTTGTGTGTTCATGATCGGTTCCGGGTCTGAGCCGAATGTAGCAGCGTGGGGCTGAGGGTTTGCCATAGGGGTCAGCTGTGGTGGTGGTTTTCCAGCAGGGCGCGCCGTGTGCGCGCCTGTTTGAGCTGCTGCAGCCACCAGCGCAACGCGCGGCCGGTGTCGTCGCGCCGCGTGGCGCTGTCGCGCCAGGCGTAGCCCATGCGGGCGAGGCGCTCGGGGCGGGCCACGTCCTTGAGCACCAGGCGGCCGGCGTCCAGCCAGGGGCGCACCATGGGCAGCGGCACGAAGCCGCAGCCCAGGCCGCGCAGCAGGGCCTCGATCTTGTGCTGCATGGTAGGCACGGTCAGCACGTCCTGCCCCGGCAGCAGGCCCACGCTCAGGCCCTGGCCGCGCTGGGTGCTGTCGGCCACGGCGATGACTCGGTGGGTCAGCAGCAGGTCGTCGGTGATGGCGGTCTCGCAGGCAGCCAGCGGGTGGTGCGGCGCCACCACGAACACGAACAGCACGCTGGCGAGGTCGGTCACCTGTATGCCGGCTTGTGGCATCACGTCGGCCGGCACGCCCAGTGCGATGTCGGCCTGACCCGCCAGCACGCTCTCCCAGGTGCCCATCAGGGTTTCGTGGCGCAGCTTGATCTGCGTGGGGGCCCCCAGGGCGTAGAAAGATTCGCACAGCTCGAACAGCGTGGTGCGCGAGATGATCACGTCGGCCGCGATGGTGAGCTGAGGCTCCCAGCCGGTGGCCACCCGCTTGACGCGCTGGGCCAGGGCGTCGAGCTCTTCCAGCAGGTGGCGGCCGCTGCGCAGGAGTTCTTCGCCCGCGGGCGTGAGGCGGGCGCGCCGCGCGCTGCGATCGAACAGCAGCACGTCCAGCGCGTCCTCGATCTGGCGCACCCGGTAGGTCAGGGCGCTGGGCACCAGGCCCAGCTCGCGTGCGGCGGCGGCCATGCTGCCGGTGCGTGCCACGGCGTCCACCAGGTGCAGGTTGTCCGGGCTCAGGGCGTGGTGGGCGTTTTGCATGATGGGTCTGATGTTATTCAAAAAAACTGAACAAAGCCATCAAACGCGGCGTGCCTGCGGGGCAGGGGTCTTGCCTACAGTGGAGTCCTTCGCGCAACCCCACAAGGAGACCCGCATGATCACCCTTCGCAAATCCCAGGAACGCGGCTACGCCGACCACGGCTGGCTCAAGAGTTTCCACTCGTTTTCGTTCGCCGGCTACTACGACCCCGCCCACATGGGCTGGGGCAACCTGCGCGTGATCAACGAAGACCGCATCGCGCCCGGCACCGGCTTCGGTGCCCATGGCCACCGTGACATGGAAATCGTCAGCTACGTGCTGGAAGGCAACCTGGCGCACAAGGACAGCATGGGCAACGTCAAGGGCATTCCGCCTGGCGACGTGCAGCGCATGAGCGCGGGCACTGGCGTGATGCACAGCGAGTTCAACCACGCCCCCAACCAGCAGACCCATTTCCTGCAGATCTGGATCGAGCCCAATGTGCGTAGCGTCACGCCCAGCTACGAGCAGAAGCGCTTTGGCGATGACGAAAAGCGGGGCCGCCTGCGCCTCGTGGCCTCGCCCGACGCGGCCGAGGGCTCCGTCAAGCTGCACGCCGATGCGTCCATCTACGCCGGTCTGCTGGACGGCTCCGAAACCGCCGAGCTGCGCCTGAATCCGGCTCGCAAGGCCTATGTGCACCTGGTCCGCGGTGCGCTGGCCGTCAACGGCCAGCTGCTGCAAGGCGGTGATGCCGCTCTGATCGAACGCGAAGAACTTCTGCGCATCGACCAGGCTCAAGAGGCTGAGGTGCTGGTGTTCGATCTAGAACCCTGATCCGATTTCCCCTGTTTACCCGTTTCTGTTCAACCCACTTTTCCAAAGGAAAAACCATGTTCGCCACTTTGCAAAACCCCCTGTCGCTGGTCGCACGCGTGCTGCTGGCCCTGCTGTTCGTGCCCGCCGGCATCAGCAAGATCACCGGCTTTTCCGGCACCGCCGGCTACATCGGCTCGGTCGGTCTGCCGCTGCCTGAGCTGGGTGCCGTGATCGCCATCGTGGTCGAGGTGGGCGCTGGCCTGGCGCTGCTGCTCGGCCTGGGTACCCGTTGGGCCGCGCTGGCACTGGCGCTGTTCACGCTGGTGGCGTCCTTCTTCTTCCACGCCTACTGGGCGCTGCCGGCTGAGCAGCAGATGATGCAGCAGCTGATGTTCATGAAGAACATCGCCATCGTCGGTGGCCTGCTGGGCCTGGCCGCCTTTGGCGCCGGCGGCTGGAGCGTCGACGCACGCCGCTCGGCTGCCTGATCGCCTGAAGCGTCGGCGCACGGCCGGGGGCCGTAACATAGCCCCCATGAAGCTGCTGACACTTCTTCCCTGGGCAGACTGGCTTGCGCTGGTCTGCTTTTTTGCTTTGTGGGTGGGCTATGCCTGGTTTGCCCGCCACCACGGCCAGCGCAAGCCCTCACTGCTGGCCACCACCAACCGCTACCGGCTCTACTGGATGCGGCAAACCACCGCGCGGGATCCGCGCATGCTGGATGGCCTGATCGTGCAGAGCCTGTCGCACACGCCGTCCTTCTTCTCGTCCACGTCCATCCTGATCATCGGGGGCCTGTTCGCGTTGCTGGGGACCACCGACAAGGCGGCCGAACTCGTCAGCGAGATCCCGTTTGCCCAGGCCACGTCGCTGGTGGTGTTCGAGTTCAAGGTGGTGGTGCTCGTGGCGATCTTCATCTACGCCTTCTTCCGTTTTTCGTGGTGCCTGCGGCAGTACACCTTTGTCTCGCTGGTGATTGGCGCCATGCCACCGCCTGACACGTTTGTCGAGGGTGCCCATGACCGTGAAGGCTATGCGCGGCGCGCGGCAGATCTTGTGGGCTCAGCGGCCGAGACCTTCAACGATGGTCTGAGGGCCTACTATTTCTCGTTCGCCGCCATCGCCTGGTTCTTCTCGCCGCTGGCGATGGTGCTGGGAACCCTGCTGGTGGTGTTCATCCTGTACCGGCGCGAGTTCCATTCCGAGGTGCTGGACATCCTCAAGGACTGAGACGGCGGCCTGCCTAAAATGGCAAGTCCATGTTCGTACACCTTCGCCTCCATACCGAATTTTCCGTCGTCGACGGCACCGTCCGTGTCGATGACGCCGTCTCCACCGCCGCCGGTTTTGGCCAGCCTGCGCTGGCCATCACCGACCTGAGCAACCTGTTCGGCGCCATCAAGTTCTACAAACAGGCGCGGGGAGCGGGCATCAAGCCCGTGCTGGGCGCCGAGGTGCTGATCCAGGGGCTGGGCGGCGAGGCACCGATGCCCGGCCCCGGCCAGCCGTCCCAGCCGCTGCCGCGCGTGCTGCTGCTGGCCCAGAGCAGCGAGGGCTATCTCAACCTGTGCGAAATCCTGGCCCGGGCCTGGACGCGCAACGTGGTGCGCGATCAGGCCGTGGTGCGCTGGGAGTGGCTGCAGGAGCTCAATGCCGGGCTGATCCTGCTCTCGGGTGCAGGCGCCGGCCCGGTGGGGCAGGCCCTGCTCAACGGTGACACCACCCGCGCGGCCGACCTGGCGCTGCAGCTGTCGGGGGTGTTCACGCACCGCTTCTACCTGGAGCTGCAACGCGCCGGCCGTCCGGACGACGAACGCCTGGTCAACGCCACCGTACCCCTGGCTGCACGCCTGAGGCTGCCGGTGGTGGCCACACACCCGGTCCAGTTCGTGTCGCCCGACGACTACGAACCCCACGAGGCACGCGTGTGCATCTCCGAGGGCGAGATACTGGCCAACCCCAAGCGGGTGCGCCGCTTCACGCGCGAGCAGTACTTCAAGAGCCCGGACCAGATGGCCGAGCTGTTCGCGGATGTGCCAACCGCCATCACCAACACGCTGGAGATCGCGCGCCGCTGCAACCTCACGCTGGTGCTGGGCAAGCCACAGCTGCCCAACTTCCCCATTCCGCTGGTCAACGGCCAGCAGATGGACACCGAGGCCTATTTCCGCCATGTGAGCTTTGAAGGGCTGGAAGAACGCCTGGCGCACCTCTACCCCGACCCGGTCAAGCGCGAGCAGCAGCGTGCGCGCTATGTCGAGCGGCTGGAGTTCGAGATCGGCACCATCCTCAAGATGGGGTTCCCCGGCTACTTCCTGATCGTGGGCGACTTCATCAACTGGGCCAAGAACAACGGCTGCCCGGTCGGGCCTGGCCGTGGCTCGGGTGCCGGCTCGCTGGTGGCCTACGCGCTCAAGATCACCGACCTCGATCCGCTGCAGTACAACCTGCTGTTCGAGCGTTTCCTGAACCCGGAGCGGGTGTCCATGCCCGACTTCGACATCGACTTCTGCCAGGGCAACCGCGACCGCGTCATCGACTACGTCAAGGACAAGTACGGCAAGGACGCCGTGAGCCAGATCGCCACCTTCGGCACCATGGCCGCGCGCGCCGCCATCCGCGACGTGGGCCGGGTGATGGACTTCCCCTACGGCTTCTGCGACGGCATCTCCAAGCTGATTCCCAACAAGCCGGGCAAACCGGTCACGCTGCAGTACCCGCCGCCCGACCTCAAGGGCGACG
>CALRLO020000042.1:0-36023 GCA_943368755.1 Synechococcus sp. UW140
CGCAGGAAGATGCACTCAAGGCCGGTGTCGTGCCCGGCGAGGCAGGCTGGCCACTGGCGCCCTCGGCAGGCGACTACCGCAGCTACTACGCCGCACTTCGCGATGCCATCGCGCACGGGGCACCCAACCCGGTACCGCCCGATCAGGCACTGGCCGTGATCGGACTGATCGAGCAGGGTGCGGCGCTCGCTCAGGCCAGTGCGGGGTAGTCGATGTAGCCCTGGGCACCGCCACCGTAGAAGGTGGCCCGATCGGGCACGTTCAGCGGCGCAGCCTCGCGCAGGCGACGCACCAGGTCCGGGTTGGCGATGAACGGGCGGCCGAAGGCCACCAGGTCGGCGCCATCGGCCACGGCCTGGTCGGCCAGTGCGCGGTCGTAGCCATTGTTGACCATCCAGGCGCCCTGACCGCCAGCGGCGCGGTAAGCCGCCTTCAGTGCCGCGAAATCGAACGGGCGCTCGGGGATCTCGCGCGGGCCGCCGGTGGCGCCCTCGATCACGTGCACGTAGGCCAGGTTCAGCGGGGCCAGCTCGCGCACCACGTGCTCGAACAGTGGCTGCGGGTTGCTGTCGACGATGTCGTTGGCCGGTGTGATGGGCGACAGGCGCAGGCCGGTGCGGTCACCGCCGATGGCGTCGGCTATGGTGCGCATCACCTCCAGCAGCAGGCGCGAGCGGTTCTCGATGGAGCCGCCGTAGGCGTCGGTACGCTGGTTGGCGCCGTCCTTCAGGAACTGATCCAGCAGGTAGCCGTTGGCGGCGTGCACCTCCACGCCGTCAAATCCGGCGGCGATGGCGTTGAGCGCCGCCTGGCGGTAGTCGGCCACGACACCGGGGAGTTCATCGAGCGCCAGCGCGCGCGGCACCGAGGTTTCGGCGAAGCGGCCGCCGTTCTCGTCGATCAGGTAGGTCTTGGTCTTGGCCGCAATCGCCGAAGGTGCCACCGGCGCCTGGCCCTGCGGCTGCAGCGAGGCGTGCGACACCCGGCCCACATGCCACAGCTGGGTGACGATCTTGCCGCCCGCGGCGTGCACCGCATCGGTGACGGCTTTCCAGCCGGCTACCTGGGCGTCGTTCCAGATGCCAGGCACATCGGCATAACCCTGGCCCTGGTGGCTGATGGCCGTGCCTTCGGTGACCAGCAGGCCGGCACTGGCGCGTTGGGTGTAATACGTCACCATCTGGGTGGTGGGCAGGGCGCCCGGTGCGCGGTTGCGCGTGAGCGGCGCCATGACGATGCGGTTGGACAAGGCCAGGCGGCCGGCCCGGACGGGTTCGAACAGAGAGGTCATTGCAGGTACGGGGTGGGAGGGACGAAAAGCCCGGAGCTTAGGCGCGAGCCCTTGCCCGTAGGGCCTGCAAGGGATATGGGGTGCAACGCCCATAAAAAAAGCCCCACCGAGGTGGGGCTTGAAGGGATCCCTGAAATCCGATTTCGAAGAGATCCGAGGAGACAACCAGAAAAAACGGTTTGATCGATCAGCGCTTGCGGGCGGTGGTCTTGGCAGCGCTGACGGCAGAGGAGGTGACCGTGTTGAAGTTGGACTCGGCCATTTCGGTGGCCTGTTTCACGGCCTTCTGCACGGATTCGATGGCGTTGTTGGCGGCGGACACGGCGCTCTTCATCACGGCCACGGCGGTTTCGGAACCGGCGGGGGCGTTCTTGGCAGCGTTGTCCACCAGGCCCATGAACTTGGCCTGGGCTTCGGCAGCTTGGGCCTCGGCCACTTTGCCGAACTCGGCGCCGGTTCCGGCGGCGATGTCGTACAGGTGGCGGCTGTAAGCGGCGGTTTTCTCCGCCAGGGGCTGCATCAGGCCGGCCTGGAAGCTCAGCAACTCCTGCGCATCCTTGACGCTCAGCAGCGTCTGGGTGTTGGTGGCGGACTCGGCCAGCGCGGCCTTGGTGGCCTGAAGGTTCAGCTCGACCAGCTTTTCAACGCCTTCGAAGGCTTTGTTGGTCAGGCCGAAGAGGGTTTCGACGTTGGCTTTGTGGGCAGCGAGAATTTGTTCAGCGGTCAGCATGGCAGGGCTCCGTAAGGGTTTGGACACTGGGGCTGCACCTATGTTGCGCTGCAGCATGACTCGAATTATAGGGATGGAGTGGCACATTGCAAGTCCTTTTTGCTGCAATGCAACAAAATGGGGTTCAACCCCTAAAACAGGCCTTGCCAGGCGGTGCACCGACAATGTTCCGGTGCAAGCCTTCTACGCTGACCAGTTCATCCTTCCATTGCCCGCCGGGCACCGGTTTCCCATGGCCAAATACGGCGCGTTGCGGGAGGCCCTGGCCCGCGAAATGCCCAACGTGAGGTTCCAGCAGGCGCCGGCCGCCACCGACGAGGAACTGGTGCGGGTGCACACGCCCGCGTATGTCGATGCGGTGTCGTTCGGCACCCTGAGCCCCGCAGCCCAACGCGAGATCGGGTTTCCCTGGAGCGAGGCAATGGCCGAGCGCGCACGCCGCTCGGTGGGCGCCACCGTGGCAGCGGCCCGTGTGGCCCTGGCAGGCGAGGGCGTGGCCGGCAACCTGGCCGGTGGCACCCACCACGCCTATGCCGACAAGGGCAGCGGTTTCTGTGTGTTCAACGACGTGGCCGTGGCCGCGCGGCAGATGCAGGTCGAATGGGCGGCCGCCGGACGCGGTCACCTGCGGGTGGCCATCGTCGATCTGGACGTGCACCAGGGCAACGGCACGGCACGCATCTTCCGCGACGACCCAACCGTTTTCACCCTGTCGCTGCATGGCGAGAAGAACTTCCCGTTCCGCAAGGAGGCTGGCGATCTCGACGTGGCCTTGCCCGATGGCTGCGACGACGACACCTACCTGCAGGCGCTGGACCATGCCCTGGATGAGCTGGACCATCGGTTCGAGCCCGGTCTGGTGTTCTATCTGGCCGGTGCCGACCCCCATGAGGGTGACCGCCTGGGCCGAATGGCCCTGAGTTACGACGGCCTGGAGGCGCGGGACCGCCGGGTGTTCGACTGGGCCTGGCGTCGGCGCCTACCCCTGGCCATGAGCATGGCGGGCGGCTACGGCCGCGTCATGGAAACCACGCTGGAGGTGCAACTGGGCACCTGGCGCGTGGCCATGGCCTACGCCGGACGCTGGGGCACTCACTGGCACAATCGGGCGACATGAATGCCACCCGTCCACAGCCTCAGCCACGCAGTGCCTACAAGGTCTTTCGCACCATTGGCACCCGCTGGATGGACAACGACGTCTACGGCCACGTCAACAACGTCGTCTACTACAGCTGGTTCGACACCGCCGTGAACGGCTGGCTGATCGAGCAGGGTGTGCTGGACATCCACGCCGGCGAGGTCATAGGTCTGGTCATCGAGACCCAGTGCAACTACTTCGAATCGCTGGCTTTCCCGCAGGATGTGCAGGCCGGCCTGCGCGTGGCGCACCTGGGCAAGTCCAGCGTGCGCTACGAGGTGGGCCTTTTCGCGCTAGGCAAAGAGCTGAGCGCGGCCAGCGGCCATTTCGTGCATGTCTACGTGGACCGGTCCACGCGCCGGCCGGTGCCTTTGCCTGACAAACTCAAAACAACCCTGGAGACCCTGACGTGATCGATCCCGCCAGCGTGGACGCTGCCATCACCAGCCGCATGTCGGTACGGGCTTTTCTGCCCACGCCGGTGCCCCGCGAAACCATCGCCCACCTGCTGCAGGTGGCCAGCCGGGCGCCGTCGGGCACCAACACCCAGCCCTGGAAGGTCTATGTGCTGCAGGGCGCCAGCCGCGACAGCCTGGTCGACAAGGTCTGCGCCGCACACGACGCGATGCGCGCCGATCCGTCGCTGGCCGAGCAATACCGCGAGGAATACGACTACTACCCCACGCAGTGGGTCAGCCCCTACATCGACCGCCGCCGCGAGAACGGCTGGGGCCTGTACGGGCTGCTGGGCATCACCAAGGGTGACAAGGACAAGATGCACGCCCAGCACCAGCGCAACTTCCGCTTCTTCGATGCGCCGGTGGGCCTGATGTTCACGGTTGACAAGGTGATGGGCCGCGGCTCGCTGGTGGACATGGGCATGTTCATCCAGAACGTCATGGTGGCCGCGCGCGGCCATGGCCTGCACACCTGCCCGCAGGCGGCCTGGAACGGTTTTTCGCGCATCATCCTGCCCCACGTGGGCGCTGGCGACAACGAGCTGCTGGTCTGTGGCCTGTCCCTGGGCTTCGCCGACCCCGACCATATCGTCAACACCTTTCACACCCCCCGCGAGCCGGTGGAGCAGTTCACCACCTGGCTCGAATAACGACAAAGGAAACACCACCATGTCCAACCTGACCACCACCCCCTCAGGCCTGCAGTACGAAGACACCGTCACCGGCTCCGGCGCCGTGGCCACCGCTGGCAAGCGCGTCACCGTTCACTACACCGGCTGGCTCTACAACGACGGCCAGGCCGGCGACAAGTTCGACTCCAGCAAGGACCGCAACGACCCCTTCGTCTTTCCGCTGGGTGCCGGCCATGTCATCAAGGGCTGGGACGAGGGCGTGCAGGGCATGGCCGTGGGCGGCACGCGCCGTCTGGTCATCCCGCCGCAGCTGGGTTACGGCGCCCGTGGCGCCGGCGGCGTTATCCCGCCCAATGCCACGCTGCTGTTCGAGGTGGAACTGCTCGCCGTCTGACCCCGCCTGCGTGTAACGACAACAACAACGGAGACCCCGCATGAACCGACTCCATCGGTGGGCCGTGGGCGCGGCGCTGGCCGCACCGGCCCTGGCCTTCGCCGCCGACATCGACGGTGCCACCCTCTCGCCCCTGTGGGGCATCCCGTTCGCCGGCATCCTGCTGTCGATCGCGCTGATGCCGCTGCTGGCGCCCATGTTCTGGCACCACCACTTCGGCAAGATTGCCGCAGCCTGGGCGCTGGCCTTCCTGCTGCCGTTCGCGGCGGTCCATGGGGTGGGAACTGCCACGGCGGGCCTGGTGCATGCGCTGCTGGCCGAGTACATCCCCTTCGTGATCCTGCTGACCGCGCTGTTCACGGTCTCAGGGGGCATCTACATACGGGGCAACCTGCATGGCAGCCCGGGGCTCAACACCGCCATCCTGGCCATCGGGGCGGTGCTGGCCAGCTTCATGGGCACCACCGGGGCGTCCATGCTGCTGATTCGCCCGCTGCTGCGTGCCAACGACAACCGCCAGCACAAGGCCCATGTGGTGGTGTTCTTCATCTTCATCGTCTCCAACATCGGTGGGTCGCTCACCCCGCTGGGCGATCCACCGCTGTTCCTGGGTTTTCTCAAAGGCGTGGACTTCTTCTGGACGGCGGCGCACATCTTCCCCGAAACGCTGTTCATGCTGGGCGCGCTGCTCGCCATCTTCTACGCACTGGACACCTGGTTCTACCGCCAGTCCGGCGAGGTGGCCCGCACCGACCCGACCCCCGACACCCGGGGCATCGGTTTCGACGGCACCGTCAATTTCTGGCTGCTGGGCGCCGTGGTGGGCCTGGTGCTGCTGAGCGGTTTCTGGAAATCGCCCGTGGTGTTCAACATCTACGGCACCGAAGTCGGTCTGCCGGGCGTGGTGCGCGACATCGGTCTGATCGGCGTCACGCTGCTCTCGCTCAAGCTCACACCCACCCAGGCGCATCTGGACAACCAGTTCAACTGGGCGCCCATGCAGGAGGTGGCCAAGCTGTTTGCCGGCATCTTCCTGACCATCATCCCGGTGATCGCCATGCTCAAGGCCGGCGCCGCCGGGCCGTTTGGTGCGGTGGTGGCCGCGGTCACCCGCCCCGACGGCTCGCCCGACCCGGCCATGTATTTCTGGGCCACGGGCGTGCTCAGCTCTTTCCTTGACAATGCACCCACCTACCTGGTGTTTTTCAACACCGCCGGCGGTGATCCCCAGGTTCTCATGACCACGATGGCACCCACGCTGGCGGCCATTTCCGCGGGTGCCGTGTTCATGGGCGCCAACACCTACATCGGCAACGCGCCCAACCTCATGGTCAAGGCCATCGCCGAAGACCGCGGTGTGGCCATGCCCAGCTTCTTCGGCTACATGCTGTGGTCGGTGGGCATCCTGGTGCCGCTGTTCGTTGTGGTCACCTTCATCTGGTTCCGATAGGACACACGCCATGAGCAAACCCGCCATCCTGGTCACCTGCCCGACCTTTCCCGAGGTGCTCGAGCGTCTGGCGCAGCACTTCGAGGTCGATGCCCACACCGGCGAGCAGCCGCTCACGGCCGCCGAGCTCGTGACCCGCCTGCAGGGCAAGGTAGGCGCCTTCACCGTCGGCGCCAACCGCATCGACGACGCGTTGCTGCAGGCCTGCCCGGACCTGCGCATCGTGGCCAACATGGCGGTGGGCTACAACAACTTCGACATGGCCGCGCTCACCGCGCGCGGCGTGCTCGGCACCAACACCCCCGACGTGCTGACCGAGACCACCGCCGACTTCGGCTTCGCGCTGCTGCTGGCCACCGCGCGCCGCGTGACCGAAAGCGAACGTTTCCTGCGTGCCGGCGAGTGGAAGCTGTGGCGCTATGACCTGTTTGCGGGTGCCGAGGTGCACGGCAGCACATTGGGCGTGATCGGCATGGGCCGCATCGGCCAGGGCATTGCCCGGCGGGGCGCCCTGGGTTTCGGCATGGACGTGATCTACCACAACCGTTCGCGCCTCTCGCCCGAGCTGGAGGCCAGCTGTGGTGGCGCCCGCTATGTCGACAAGGCCACGCTGCTGCGAGAGGCCGACCACGTCGTGCTGGTGCTGCCCTACACCCCCGAGGCGCACCACACCATCGGCGCGGCCGAGCTCCGGCAGATGAAGCCCACGGCCACGCTGGTCAACCTCGCGCGTGGCGGCATCGTCGATGACGCCGCGCTGGCCGCCGCGCTGCGCGAGCGCACCATCGCCGCCGCCGGCCTGGATGTGTTCGAGGGCGAGCCGCAGGTGCACCCCGACCTGCTGACCGTGCCCAACGTGGTGCTCACGCCGCACATCGCCAGCGCCACCGTCAAAACGCGTCTGGCCATGGCCACGCTGGCGGCAGACAACCTGATCGCTTTCCTCGTCAACGGCCAACCGCTCACGCCGCTGAACCCCGAGGTGCTGCGCGCATGAGCCTGTTCGAAGGCTTGCTGCTGGCGTTGGTCGCGCTGGCTGTGGTGCTGCTCGTGGTGTTGCTGCTGCGCCGGCCCCCTTCGGCGGACGAAGCGCGGGACCGTCTGGAGCGCGCCCTTCGCCAGGATGTTGTGGACAACGCGCGCGCGGGGCGCCAGGAGCTGCTGCAGACGCTGTCCACCTTCCAGTCCAGCCTGTCCCAGCAGGCCGCCGAGGCCACGCGCACCCAGAACGCCCAGATCGACGCCTTCGCCCAGCAGCTGGTGCAGCTGCGTGGCACGCTGGGCGACACGCTCACGCGCCAGCTGCAGGATCTGTCCGAAGCCAACGCTCGCCGTTTGGCCGAGGTGCGGGCCACGCTCGAATCGCAACTGGCCCAGCTGCAGCAGAACAACGCCGCCAAGCTCGACGAGATGCGCGCCACGGTCGATGAAAAGCTGCACGCCACGCTGGAGGCCCGCCTGGGCGAGAGCTTCAAGCAGGTGGCCGACCGGCTGGAGCAGGTGCACAAGGGCCTGGGCGAGATGCAGACACTCGCGCAGGGCGTGGGCGACCTCAAACACCTGCTGAGCAACGTGAAGACGCGCGGCATGTTCGGCGAGGCACAGCTGTCGGCCCTGCTGGAGCAGGTGTTTGCGCCGGACCAGTACGCGACCCAGGTAGCTACCCGACCGGGCAGCCGCAACGTGGTGGATTTCGCCATCCGCCTGCCGGGCAAGGGTGACGACGGTGCGCCGTGCTGGCTGCCGATCGATGCCAAGTTTCCCAATGAGGACTACGAGCGCCTGCTCGACGCGCAGCAGCGTGCCGACGGCGTGGCGGCCGAGGCCGCAGCGAAGGCCCTTGAAGCGCGCATACGGCTGGAAGCTAAAAGCATGGCCGACAAATACCTGGAGCCCCCACACACCACCGATTTCGCGCTGATGTTCCTGCCCACCGAAGGTCTGTATGCCGAGGTGTTGCGCCGACCGGGCCTGATGGAGTCGCTGCAACGCGAGCACCGCGTCACGCTGGCGGGCCCCACCACGCTGCTGGCCATGCTCAATTCGCTGCAGATGGGTTTTCGCACCCTGGCGCTGGAAAAGCGCAGCAGCGAGGTCTGGCAGGTGCTGGGTGCCGTCAAGACCGAGTTCACGAAGTTCGGGGACGTATTGGCCAAGGTCAAGACCCAGACCCAGACCGTGCTCAACACGCTGGACAACGCCGAGGTGCGCAGCCGAGCCATGGGCCGCGCCCTCAAGTCGGTGGAGGCCTTGCCGTCCGATCGGGCGCAGGCCTTGCTGCCGCTGCCGGACAGCGACGAAACGTGAAGCGCTCGCTGCTGCGCCTGATTGTTGCCCTGGTGTGTCTGCACGCCTGCATGGCCGGCACGCGCATGGCGGCGCCGCTTTTGGCGCTGCGTGAGGGGTATTCGCCGGCAGCGGTGGGTGTGCTGCTGTCGCTGTTTGCGCTGAGCCAGGTGTTTCTGGCGCTGCCGGCCGGCCGGTTTGCCGACCGCCATGGCCTGCGCCGGCCCGTGGGCCTGGCGGTGGTGGTGGCCTGCACCGGCGCCGGGCTCGCGGTGCTGTGGCCCGTGTTTGCGGTGCTGTGTATCGCTGCGCTTGCCACGGGAGCAGCCACGGGCGGCGCCATGATTGCGCTGCAGCGCCAGGCCGGCAAGCTGGCCACGGGGCCGACTGAACTCAAGCAGGTGTTCAGCTGGCTGGCCATAGGTCCGGCGGTGTCCAACTTCCTCGGGCCGTTCACGGCCGGTCTGCTGATCGACCACGCGGGTTTCCGCGCCGCGTTCGCGCTGATGGCGCTGTTGCCGCTGGTGTGCTGGGCGCTGGTGCGGCGAGAGCCCTCGGGCGGCGGGCACGTTGACGCGTCGGCTGCGGCACCCGGCCGCGCCTGGGACCTGATGCGCGACCCGCCGTTTCGCCGGCTCATGGTGCTGAACTGGCTGCTGTCGTCGTGCTGGGACGTGCACACCTTCCTGGTGCCGGTGCTGGGCCACGAAAACGGCCTGAGTGCCTCTGTCATCGGCTCCATCCTCGGGGCGTTTGCGCTGGCCGCTGCGGGTGTGCGCGTCCTCATGCCCCTGGTGGCCTCGCACCTGCGCGAAGAGGTGGTGATTGCCGGGGCCATGGTGGCCACGGCTGTGCTGTTCGCGCTGTACCCGCTGGTGCAGGCGCCGCTGGCCATGGGTTTCCTGTCGGTGCTGCTGGGCCTGGCGCTGGGCACGGTGCAGCCCATGATCATGAGCACGCTGCACCAGATCACGCCGCCCAACCGCCACGGCGAGGCGCTGGGTTTTCGCATGATGGCCATCAACGGCTCCAGCGTGGTGATGCCGCTGATGTTCGGCAGCGCCGGCGTGGTGGTCGGCGCCTCTGGCGTGTTCTGGGGTGTGGGGGCGGTGGTGGGGCTGGCCTCGCGCTGGGCGCTGGCGCTCAGGACGCCGCGGGGTTGACCGTTTCTCGCAACGCGTTCACCTGCTCGGCCGGAAAGCCCAGCCCACGCAGGTAGGCCATGGTGGTTTCCCGGCCCAGGGCTTCGAGCTCGAAGGCGTCCGGGGTCAGCAGCCAGTTCTCGAACAGCCCGTCAATCAGGGCCTGAAAACCCTGCACGGCCGCTTCCAGCGGTAGCGCCAGCGTGATGCCGGCCTGGTGGGCGGCATCGGCCAGACCGGCACGGGTCAGACTCATGCAGTCCCCACGCACCTGCAGGTGGCGCTCGCGCACCGCCAGCATGTCGTCGCTGTACTCGACCATGTGGGTCGCGACCTCGAACACCCGGCGGGTGTGCGGGTCCTGCATCACCTGGCGCATGGCGAAGAACAGGGGCTGGCACATCGCTTGCAGCGCATTGCCCTTGTGGGCGGCGGTTGCCGATTCCAGGGCCTGCTCCAGTGGCAGGGTCACGCGTTCCATCATGGCGTTGAACAGGTCGGCCTTGTCCTTGAAATGCCAATAGACGGCACCCCGCGTTGCGCCGGCGGCCAGCGCGATGTCGTTCAGGGTGGTGCGCGAGACACCTTTGGTCTGGAACAGCTGTTCGGCGGCGTCCAGCAGCCGGTGCCGTGTGGCTTCTGCGTCGGCTTTGGTGCGTCGGACCATGGCAAAAATCTCCCAAAGGGTTGTAGGGCCTTCACGGGATTTTAATATACATCCAGCAATGTATGTATACTCCGCGGTTTCCGATTTTTCAATGGCAGAAGCGTCCCGTGGACGCTTCATTGGGGGAATTCATGTCCAAGTCGAAAGTGGGCGCCTGGCGGGCGTCCGGTGTGGCGCTGGCGGTTCTGGTGCTGGTGGCCTGTGGGGCCAAAGAGGGTGGGCAGGCTGCGCCTGCCGGTGGTGGCATGCCTCCCATGGAGGTGGGCGTGGTGACGGTGCAGCCTGGCGACGTGGGTCTGACCACCGAACTGCCGGGTCGCCTGGAGGCCTCTCGCGTGGCCCAGGTGCGGGCACGTGCCGCTGGCATCCTGCAAAAGCGCCTGTTCAATGAAGGCAGCGACGTGCGCGCCGGTCAGGCCCTGTTCGCCATCGACCCGGCGCCTTACGACGCCGCACTGGCCAGCGCCCAGGCGCAGCTGGTGAAGGCGGAGGCCCAGCTGGCCCAGGCCACCGCCACGGTGGACCGTTACCGCCCGTTGCTGTCCGAGCGCGCCGTGAGCCAGCAGGACTTCGTGAATGCCGAGGCCGCGCAGCGCGCCGCCGGTGCCGACGTGGCGCTGGCCCGCGCTGCCGTGCAGACGGCCCGCATCAACCGCGACTACGCTAACGTGACCGCGCCGATCTCGGGTCGCATCGGCCGCGCGCTGGTCACCGAGGGCGCGCTGGTCGGGCAGGGCGAGGCCACGGCGCTGGCCGTGATCCAGCAGATCGATCCGCTCTACGTGAACTTCACCCAGTCGGCTGGCGACGTGATGCGCCTGACCAAGGCCATCGAGGGCGGCCGCTTCAAACGCAATGGCAAGGCCGCCAGCGTGCGCGTGGTGCTGGAAGACGGCTCCGAGCACCCGCAGGCCGGCAAGCTGCTGTTTGCCGACCTGACCGTAGACGGCGCCACCGGCCAGATCACCCTGCGTGCCGAGGTGCCCAACCCGGGCGGTCGCCTGTTGCCCGGCCTGTACGTGCGCGTGCGGCTCGAACAGGCCCAGGCCACCGGCGCCATCACGCTGCCGCAACAGGCGGTGACACGCAACCAGCAGGGCGACACCGTGACCATCATCGACGCCGAAGGCAAACGCTCGCAGCGCACCATCAAGGTGGGCGGCCAGCAGAACGGCCAGTGGGTGGTGCTCGACGGCCTGAAAGCCGGTGAACAGGTGATGGTGGACGGCTTCCAGAAACTCATGATGGTGCCGCCGGATGCCCCGGTGAAAGCCGTGCCATGGGCCCCTGCACCGGCCGCAGCGCCAGCTTCTGCCAACGGCCAGCCGGCCGCGAAGAACTGAGGGACCGCGCATGGCGAAGTTCTTCATCGAGCGGCCCATCTTCGCGTGGGTGATCGCGCTCTTCATCCTGGTGCTGGGTGCCGTGTCCATCACGCAGCTGCCCATCTCGCAATACCCGCCGGTGGCCCCACCGGGCATCGTCATCTCCACCGCCTACCCGGGTGCTTCGGCCAAGACGCTGGAGGACAGCGTGCTGTCCGTGATCGAGCGCGAGATGAACGGCTCGCCCGGTCTGATCTACATGGAGTCGGTCGCGCAGGCCGACGGCACCGGCAACATCACGCTGAGCTTCGAGCCGGGCACCGACCCCGAACTGGCGCAGGTGGACGTGCAGAACCGGCTCTCACGCGCCACGCCCCGACTGCCCGCCGCCGTGACACAGCAGGGCGTGCGTGTCGACAAATCGCAGAACAACTTCCTGCTGTTCGCCATCCTGTCGTCGGACGACCCGGCGCTGGATCCCGTGGCGCTGGGTGACTACGCCTCGCGCAGCGTGGTGCCCGAACTGCAGCGGCTGCCCGGCGTGGGCCAGGTTCAGCTGTTCGGCACCGAGCGCGCCATGCGCGTGTGGGTGGACCCGGCCAAGCTGCTGGGCTTCAACCTCAGCGCCAGCGACGTGACCGCTGCCATCCGCGCGCAGAACGCGCAGGTGGCCGGTGGTGAAATCGGCGCGCTGCCCAACGTGGCCGGCCAGCAGATCGCGGCCACCGTGGTGGTCAACGGCCAGCTCGGCAGCGTCGAGGCTTTCGGCAACGTGGTGCTGCGCGCCAACGCCGATGGCTCCACCGTGCGCCTCAAGGACGTGGCACGCCTCGAGCTGGGGGCGCAGGCCTACGCCACTTCGGCCCGTCTGAATGGCAAGCCCTCCACCGGCATCGGTGTGCAGCTCTCGCCCAGCGGCAATGCGCTGGCCACCGCCACGGCGGTGCGGGCCAAGTTCGAGGAGATCGAGCGCTTCTTCCCGCAGGGCATGAAGTGGGACATCCCCTACGACAGTTCGCGTTTCGTGAACATCTCCATCCAGCAGGTGGCCGAGACGCTGCTTGAAGCGGTGGCGCTGGTGTTCCTGGTGATGTTCCTGTTCCTTCAGAACTGGCGCTACACGCTGATCCCCACCATCGTGGTGCCGGTGGCCCTGCTGGGCACCATGGGCACGCTGCTGGCGCTGGGTTTCTCGATCAACGTGCTGACCATGTTCGGCATGGTGCTGGTGATCGGCATCGTGGTGGACGACGCCATCGTGGTGGTCGAGAACGTCGAACGCATCATGAGCGAAGAGGGACTGCCGCCGCTGGAGGCCACCCGCAAGGCCATGGGGCAGATCTCGGGTGCCATCGTGGGTGTGACCGTGGTGCTGATCTCGGTGTTCGTGCCGCTGGCCTTCTTCAGCGGGTCGGTGGGCAACATCTACCGCCAGTTCTCGGCGGTGATGGTGGCTTCCATCGCGTTCTCGGCCTTCATGGCCCTGTCGCTCACGCCTGCGCTGTGCGCCACGCTGCTCAAGCCCGTGCAGGCCGGCCACGCCCACGCCAAGACCGGTTTCTTCGGCTGGTTCAACCGGGGATTTGCCCGCACCGCCAAGGGCTACGAGTCCGGCGTGGCACGGCTGCTGCCGCGCGCCGGGCGCTGGATGGTGATCTACCTGGCCATCGCGGCGGGTGCCGCGTGGTTCTACACCCGGCTGCCCAC
Organism: Synechococcus sp. UW140; assembly: GCA_943368755.1. Taxonomy (GTDB): domain Bacteria; phylum Pseudomonadota; class Gammaproteobacteria; order Burkholderiales; family Burkholderiaceae_C; genus Hydrogenophaga. Next base: position 13,221 of record CALRLO020000042.1, read on the forward strand.
CTCGTTCCTGCCGGGCGAGGACCAGGGCTACATCATCGTCAACGTGCAGCTGCCCCCGGGCGCCACGCAGGAGCGCACGCGCTCCGTGATGGAGCAGGTGGAAGGTTTCATCCTCAAGCAGCCCGAGGTGCAGAGCATGGTGGCCGTGATGGGCTTCTCGTTCTCCGGCCAGGGTCAGAACGCGGGCCTGGCCTTCGTGACGCTCAAGGACTGGGACGAACGCAAGGGCCCTGGCAGCAGTGCCGAGGCTGTGGCCGGCCGCGCCTTCGGTGCGCTCATGGGCATACGCGACGCGTTCATCTACCCGCTGAGTCCGCCGCCGATCCCTGAGCTGGGCTCCTCGTCGGGCTTCAGCTTCCGCCTGCAGGACCGCGCCGGCCTGGGCCGTGAGGCGCTGGTGAACGCCCGCAACCAGCTGCTGGGCATGGCCTCGCAGAGCAAGGTGCTGAGCCAGGTGCGCCCGGACGGTCTGGAAGACGCCCCACAGCTACAGATCGACATCGACCGCGACCGCGCCAACGCGCTGGGTGTGGGTTTTGATGCCATCAACGCCGCGATCTCGACCACGCTGGGTTCGTCCTACGTGAACGACTTTCCCAACGCCGGGCGCCTGCAGCGCGTGGTGGTCCAGGCCGATGCGCCCGCGCGCATGCAGCCCGAAGACCTGCTGCGCCTGAGCGTGCTCAACAACAAGGGGCAGGCGGTGCCGCTGTCGGCCTTCGCGAGCACGCACTGGGTGAACGGCCCCATGCAGACGGTACGCTACAACGGCTACCCCGCCATCCGCATCAGCGGCGCGGCCGCACCGGGGCAGAGCACCGGCGCCGCCATGGCCGAGATGGAGAAACTCGCCGCGCAGCTGCCGCAGGGTTTCGGTTTCGAGTGGACCGGACAGTCGCGCGAGGAAAAGCTCGCCGGTTCGCAGGCCATCATCCTCTACGGCTTTGCCATCCTGGCGGTGTTCCTTTGCCTGGCCGCGCTGTACGAAAGCTGGACGATTCCGCTGGCGGTGATCCTGGTGGTGCCGCTGGGCGTGCTGGGCGTGCTGCTGGCGACCTGGGGGCGTGGGCTGTCGAACGACGTCTACTTCCAGGTGGGCCTGATCACCATCATCGGCCTGTCGGCGAAGAACGCCATCCTGATCATCGAGTTCGCCAAGGACCTGCAGGCCCAGGGCCGCACGCTGATCGAGGCCGCGATCGAAGCCGCGCACCTGCGTTTCCGTCCCATCATCATGACCTCGCTGGCGTTCACCATGGGCGTGCTGCCCCTGGCCATCGCCTCGGGTGCAGGCTCGGCGAGCCAGCGTGCCATCGGCACCGGCGTGATCGGCGGCATGCTCACCGGCACGGTGCTGGCCGTCGTCTTCGTGCCACTGTTCTTCGTTGTCGTGCGCGGCCTCTTCAAGGGCAGCGACCGCCAGCGGCGCCTGCACGCCGCCGATGCCGCGCACCTGGGAGTGACCCACCATGAATAAGCCTTTGCGTCTCTCACTGCTGGCCGGCGCGGTCCTTCTGGCCGCCTGCTCGCAACTGCCCACCTACGAGCGTCCCCCGGTGGACCTCCCGACCCAGTTCTCCAACGGTGGCACTCCGGCTGGCACCCAGGCCGGCAAGGCGGCCGACCTGCGCTGGCAGGACTTCATCGGCGACGCCGGCCTGCGCCGCCTGGTGCAAGCCGCGCTGGAGAACAACCGCGACCTGCGCGTGGCCGCGCTCCAGATGGAGCAGGCCCGTGCGCAGTTCCAGGTGCGTCGCGCCGATGTGTACCCCTCGGTAGGCCTACAGGCCAGCGGCAGCCGCCAGCCCGATGGCAATGGCGGCATCGCCAGCACCTACGCGGTAGGCCTGGCCGTCAGCGCCTGGGAGATCGACTTCTTCGGCCGTGTGGCCAGCCTGCGCGAAGCCGCGCTGGCCCAATACCTCGCCACGGAAGAGGGTCGCAAGGCCGCGCAGATCAGCCTGGTGGCTGCGGTTGGCAGCGCCTGGCTCGATGTGCAATCGGCCGACCTGCAACTGGCCCTCACGCGCCAGACCCTGGCCACACGGGAAGATTCGCTGCGCCTGACGCGCATGCGCTTCGATGGGGGAACCGCTTCGGCGCTGGACCTGCGCCAGGCCGAGTCGCTCACCGAATCGGCACGCGCCACCCTGGCGCAGCAGCAACGTGCGCGTCAGCTGGCGCTCAACGCCCTGACGGTGCTGATCGGGCGCCCCATGGCCAACGATGAGCTGCCAGCGGCCGGTGCACTCGCCGGCTTTGCCAGCGTGCCCGTGGGTGTGCCCTCTGATGTGCTGCTGGCCCGGCCCGACATCCGTTCGGCCGAGCAGCAGCTGGTGGCCGCCAACGCCCAGATCGGTGCGGCGCGTGCGGCTTTCTTCCCGCGCATCACGCTGACGGCCGGCCTGGGCACGGCCAGCGGTTCGCTCTCGGGCCTGTTCAAGGACGGTTCGTGGGGCTTCACGCTCGCGCCCCAGGCGCTGCTGCCCATCTTCGACGCCGGGCGCAACCAGGCCAACCTGGAGAGTGCGCAGGTGGGCCAGAAGATTGCCGTGGCGCAGTACGAGAAGGCGATACAGACGGCCTTTCGCGAGGTGTCTGACGCCCTCGCGGGTGAGGCTGCGCTGGCCGATCAGCTCAAGGCCCAGCAGGCGCTGGAGGCCGCCGAGCGCGAACGCGCCCGCCTGTCCGACCTGCGCCTGCAGCAGGGTGTGGCGAGTGCGCTGGAGACGCTGGACGCACAGCGCTCGCTGTTCGCCGCCCAGCAGGCCGTGGTGTCGGCCCGCGTGGAAGTGGCGCGCAACCGCCTGGCGCTCTACAAGGCCCTGGGCGGGGGGTGGAAATCCTCGTGAAATGAAAAGCCGGGCCGCCGCTGGGCCGCTCCCAAGGTGGCCCAGACCCCTCGGGGGGCAGCGAACCGCGCGGCGGCGGAGCGTGGGGGCTCAGTTCGGCATGTCGTAGAACCGCAGGATCGCGTCCCACGCGACCTGCGGGTCGTCCACGTACTGGAACAGCTTGAGGTCCTCGGGCGAGATCGTGCCTTCCTCGACCAGCACCTCGAAGTTGATCAGCCGTTTCCAGTAGTCGGTGCCGAACAGCAGGATGGGCACCGGCTTGGCCTTGCGGGTCTGAACCAGCGTCAGCACCTCGAACAGCTCGTCCAGCGTGCCGAAGCCGCCCGGGAAGGCGAGCAGGGCCTTCGCGCGCATGAGGAAGTGCATCTTGCGCAGCGCGAAGTAGTGGAACTTGAAGCTCAGCTCCGGCGACACATAGGGGTTGGCCTGCTGCTCGTGCGGCAGGGCGATGTTGAGGCCCACGTTGGGTGCGCCCACGTCGTGTGCGCCCCGGTTGGCCGCTTCCATCACACCCGGTCCACCACCGGTGCAGATGTAGAGCCGGTCACGCTCGGCACAGCGCTGGCTGTACTCGGCCACCAGGCGGGCGAAAGCACGGGCCTGGTCGTAGTAGCGGGCGTTGCGCACCAGCGTCTGGGCGCGTGCCAGTGCAGTCGCATCGCCGCTGGCCTGCGCCGCTGCAAGCTGGGCCTGGGCTTCATCAGGCGCGCGAAAACGCGCACCGCCAAACACCACCACGGTGTTTTCCACACCCCGCATCTGCTGCTCCAGATCCGGCTTGAGCAGTTCGAGCTGGAAGCGTATGCCGCGTGTCTCGCGGCGCAGCAGGAACTCAGGGTCGGCGAAGGCGAGGCGGTAGGCGTCGGCCTTGAGCGGATTACCGCTGTCCGAGTGCGCCTGCAGTTCGGCCCAGGCGTCGGCCAGGCGGGATTCGTTGAGGTTCTGTGTGGTTTCCATGCACCGACTGTAGCCCAGCCGACGCGGGCTTCGCGGTCGCTAAAACCCTATCGCCAGCGCCAGCGGCACGAACAGTACCGCCAGCGCATTGCCCAGCAGGATCATCGCCGCCACCTTGGCTGGCTCCTGCCCGTAGCGCTCGGCCAGCAGGTACTGGATGACGGCGGGCGGCAGCGCCGCGAACAGCAACAGCTGACCCTTGGAGGCCCCCTCAAGGCCGAGTGCCCAGGCCAGTGGAATGGCGATGGCCAGGCCGGTAAGTGGTCGTGCCACCGCACCCAGCAGGCCCAGCCCCAGGCCGGCGCGCGTGAGGCCGGTGAGGCGCACGCCGAGCGCAAACAGCATCATGGGCAGCATGGCGTCGCCCAGCAGCTTCATGCCGGAGAGCACGATGGGGGGCGGGCGCACGTCCAGCAGCGCACTGGCAAAACCCAGCGCCGTGGCGATCATCAGCGGGCTCAGCAGCAGTTCGCGGGTACGGGCCTCACGGCTGGTGAGCCGGGCACCCAGCGAGAAATGCAGCAGGTTGCTGATGGAGAACAGTGCCACCGCCGCACCGAAGTGTGCCGGCCCGAAAGCCAGCAGCGCCAGCGGCAGGCCCATGTTGCCGCAGTTGTTGAACATCACCACCGGCACCAGCGTGCGCGGCTGCGCGCCCACCAGGCGCGCCAGCGGCCAGGCCAGCAGGCCTCCGCCCAGGATCAGCACCGCGCCGCCGAACAGCAGCACGGTGTGGTCACCCAGGTGGAAATCGCTTGACGCCAGCGCCGAGTACACCAGCAGCGGAGAGAGCACGTCCAGCGCGATGCGGTTGAACGTGGCCATGTCGGGCCGGGTGCGGCGGCCATAGAAATACCCCACGGCCACGATGAAGAAGACCGGGACGATGACTTCTGCGATGCGGGCGATGAGTTCCATGGTGCTGGCGGGTGGTGGTGGGGCGAAAAAAAGGCTCCCGTGGGAGCCTTTTCAGTGGGCCGTGTGATTACACACGTTTGCGGTATTCGCCGGTGCGGGTGTCGATCTCGATCTTGTCACCCTGGTCCACAAACAGCGGCACGGGCACTTCGAAGCCGGTGGCGATCTTGGCGGGCTTGAGCACCTTGCCCGAGGTGTCGCCCTTGACGGCGGGTTCGGTCCAGGTGATTTCACGGACCACGCTGGTGGGCAGTTCCACCGAGATGGCCTTGCCGTCGTAGAACACCACTTCAACGGCCATGCCGTCCTCAAGGTAGCTCAGGGCATCGCCCATGTTTTCGGCTTCCACTTCGTACTGGTTGTACTCGGTGTCCATGAAGACGTACATCGGGTCGGCGAAGTAGGAGTAGGTGCACTCCTTGTGGTCCAGGATGATCTGGTCCATCTTGTCGTCGGCCTTGAACACGACTTCGGTGCCGATGTTGCCAAGCAGGCCCTTGAGCTTCATGCGGACGGTGGCCGCGCCACGGCCGCCACGGGCGTATTCGGTGCGCAGGACGATCATCGGGTCCTTGCCGTGCATGATGACGTTGCCGGCGCGGATTTCTTGAGCGATTTTCATGTTGAATCTGGGGGGTTGAACCTGGGGGGAGCCGCTGAGGCAAGCGTCCACCCGATGCGGCGCTGTCGGCGGCGAGGCGGGCCGGGGCCCTTCGCAAAACCCGGTATTTTACCCAAGATTCCCGCTCTGCCCCTGATCGACCCGGATCACACCCAGCCCCTGCAGCCGCGCCATGTCGTCCGGTGAAACGCCCAGGCCACCCAGGATGGCGGCGGTGTGCTGACCCAGCCTGGGTGCGGGCGCCAGCGGCTGGCCGGCATCGCCGTCGGCCAGGCAGCCGCTGGCGAAGTCGCGCACCGTGCCGCCGGGGTAGCGGGTCTGGCGCAGCGGCAGCGTCATGCGGTCCCCGCGGGTCACGGTGGCCAGGGCCTCGGCCAGGGTGCGCAGGGTGGCACACGGCACGCCCTGGGCAGTGAGGGCGGTTTCCAGCTCGGCCTTGTGGCGCGTGCGCATGGCGGCGGCCAGCAGGTCGTGCAGCCGCCCCTCGTCCCGGGCCACCACGAAGCCGCTGGCGGCCGAGGCGTCCTGGGCGATCAGGGCGGGGTCGTCCGGCACGGCGTGCAGGCCCAGCACCTGACACAGTGCGCGGAACTGCGGTGGCGTGTTGGCGGCGGTGGACAGCCAGCCGTCCGCACATTCGAAGGTGGCGGCGCCCGGGCTGCCGGTGAAGCCCCGGTTGCCCACACGCGGCGAATCCTCGCCGCTGTGGTCAACCTTGGCGACCTCGGGCCACATCAGCTGCAGCGCGGCCTGCGACATCGAGATGTCGAGGTGGGCGCCGCGCCCGGTGCGAAAGCGCCGCAGCAGGGCGGTGACGATGGCCTGTGCCGCGACCATGCCGGTGGCGGTGTCCACCACCGGAAAACCCACCTTCATCGGCTCCTGCGTGGCGTCGCCCTGCAGGCAGCTCATGCCCATGGCGGACTGCACCACGTGGTCGTAGGCCGGGCGGTCGGCCCATTCGCCGCGCTGGCCAAAACCGGAGATCGACGCATAGACGATGTCTGGCCGCAACCGCGCCACGCTGGCGTGGTCCAGGCCCAGGCGGGCCGCGGCGCCGGGGCGGTAGTTTTCAATGAAGACGTCGCATTGCGCCACCAGGGCGCGGATGATCGGCTGGGCCTCGGGGCGCTTCAGGTCGATGGCCAGCGATTGTTTGCCGCCGTTGATGGCCGCGAAACCCACCGAAACCCCGGTGTCCAGCGCCTGGCCGGGCCGGCCGTTGCGCAGCACGTCGCCACGCGCGGGCGGCTCGACCTTGATCACCTCGGCCCCTTCGAGCGCGAGGTAGTGCGACGCCGTTGGCCCCGCGATCACGTGGGACAGGTCCAGCACCTTGATGCCGTCGAGTGCGTTCATGCCCATGGTTCAGCCTGTCCTCATTCGGCTTTGACGCCGGCGATCTGGATCACGCGTGCCCACTTGGCCGTCTCGGCCTTCATGAAGCCCAGGAAGGCGGCGGGTGAGTCGGACAGTTCGACTTCCGAGCCCGTGCCCTGGTAGTGCGCACGCAGTTCGGGATCCTGGAAGGCCAGGCGGGTGGCCACAAAAAGTTGCTGGACCACGGCCGGCGGCGTGCCGGCGGGCACCCAGAGGCCACCCCAGGCTTCCTGCACCAGCAGGTCGTCGTTGTAGATCTCTTTGAGGGTCGGCACGTCGGGCAGCGAGGCCAGGCGTTTCGCGCCCGTCACGGCCAGCGCGCGCGCCTTGCCCGACTTCACGTGGGGCACTGCGGTGCCGGCGATCGGAAAGGCGAACTGGATCTGTTTTCCCAGCAGCGCCGGCATCAGCTCCACCGAGCCGCGGTAGGGCACGTGCACGGCGTTGAGCTTGAGCTGGCTGGCGAAGGTGGCGCCCGCCAGGTGTGCCGCAGTACCAATGCCGCCGGAGCCGTAGTTGAGCTGGCCGGGCTGGCTTTTGATCAGCGCCTCCAGCTCCTTGGCCGACTGGATGGGCGAGTCGGCCGGCACCAGCAGCACGGTCGGCGAGCTGCTGGTCTGCGTCACCGGGATGAAGGTGGTCAGCGGGTCGAACTGGGCGGCGGGGCGCAGCACCTTCTGCACCACCTGGGACACCGAGCCGGCGAGGACGGTGTAGCCGTCGGGCGCGGCCTGCGTGACCACTTCGGCCGCCAGGATGCCCGCCGCGCCCACGCGGTTTTCCACCACGATGGGCCCGCCCAGCGTGGCGGTCAGTTTCGTGGCCAGGCGGCGGGTTTCGATGTCGGGCCCACCGCCGGCCGCGAAGGGCACGACGATTTTCACCGGGCGGCTGGGATAGGGCTGGGCGGCGGCGGGCTGGGCCAGCAGGGTGCCCAGCAGGCACAGGCCGAGCCAGGCCAAGGGTTTGAACGGGCGCATGGGGTTGTCTCCTGATGGTGTGTGTGGTTGGTGCCGATGCGGGTGTGAATCTAAACTGCGAAACCATCAAGAACAAATACAGAAGTGCTATGGAGACATCACGAAATGAAATGCCAATGCCGCCGCTGCGCCAGCGTGTCGAGCGCCTGAAGATCCGCCACCTCCGACTGCTGGACATGATCGAGCGCCACGGCTCGCTCAGCGCGGCGGCGCAAGGCCTGGGCATCAGCCAGCCCGGGGCCACCAAGCTGCTGCACGAGCTGGAGGAGGCGCTGGGCCAGCCACTGGTGGCGCGCAACGCGCGGGGCGGGCAGCTGAGCGAGCCAGGGGCCCACGTGCTGGACCGGCTGCGGGTGGCCCTGGGCGCAGTGGACGCCACCGCCAGCGCGGTCGAGACGGCCCCCGAGCTGCCCCTGGTCCGGGTCGGCTTGTTGCCCCTGGTGGGGCTCAACGCCTTGTGCCGGGTGGTGCAGGATCTGTCGCTGGCGGGCCAGCTGCCCCGTCTGTCGCTGCGGCTGGGCACGGTGGAGCAGCTGGTGCGGCTGCTGCATGAGAGCGAGGTGGATGCCGTGATCGGTGTGCTGGGCGGTGACATCACGCCCCAGGCGCTAGAGCGTTTCAGCGTCACGCCGCTGTGGAATCAGTCCACCGTGGTGGTGGCTGCGGGCGACCACCCGCTGGTGCACCGCCGGCAGGTGGCGCTGGCCGAGCTGCAGGCGCAGCACTGGGTGCTGATGCCGCAAGAGAGCGCCAGCCGCAAGGCTTTTGACCGGGCCTTCCTGGCCGCCGGCCTGGTGCCGCCGGCCGCGCGCATAGAAACCGAGTCGTTCCACATCGCCATGGGGCTGGTGGCCCATGCGCCTTTGCTGGCGGTGGTGCCCATAGGCGCGTTCCGCCAGCAGGCGGCGGCCCTGCGCCAGGTGCGCATCGTGCCAGCGTTTCCCTCCAGCACCGTGGTGTTGCTCACGCCCCGCGAGGCCGTGCCCGAGCTGCCGGCCGTGGGGCTGCTGCGCAACGCTTTCCTGCGGGTGGCGCCCGCCATGGAAGACGGCGGCGCTCAGCCACCGGCCAGGGTGCGCAGGTAGGCCAACAGCTGCGTCAGCAGGTCGGGTTGCGCCAGCAGGCGCTGGAGGGCGGCGGCCGATGTCTGAGCCCAATCCGGCGGATGGAGCGGGGGCAGGGCGGTGGGGCTGTCGGCGTTCCAGAAGCGGTGGAATTCGCGTTGGGCCGGCGGCGCCTGCAACCAGTCCAGAAAGGCGTGCAGCTTGGCGTGGTGGGCGCCGTCGTCTTGCGGGTAGATGTGCCAGACCAGCGGTTTGCCGGCCCACAGGGCACGCACCAGCGAATCCTCGCCGCGCACCCAGTTGGCATCGCTGGCCCACAACACCTCGTCGAACCCGGCCTGGTCGCACAGCGGTCGCCAGGTGATGTGCAGCGGTCCGTGCCGCTCCGCATCGCCCAGGTGATGGCGCACGGCGGCGGCCGGCCGGCCCGGGGCCACCAGCAGCCGGGTGGGGGGCTGGCCGGGCTGGCGCAGGTGGTCCAGCCAGGCCGCCAGCCCGGCGGGTTCGTAGCAGAACAGGCTGTAGACGCGTTCGCCCGACCAGCCCGGGGTGTGGGTGCCCAGCCAGGTGTGGCGGTCAAAGGCCTGCTGCCGCGCAGCCAGCCCGGGTTCGCGCAGCAGCCCGCCCGTGGCCGGCGTGAAACCGGGGTAGAAAAAATGCTTGGTGCGCCCCGCCAGCGGCCCACTGAGCACCGGCGAGGGCAGGCGGTGCATGCGTTCCACATAGGCCTCGGCGCTCAGGTATTCCAGGTTGATCCAGGGGCCGGGGTGTGGTGCCACGGCCAGCACCCAGGCCGGCGGGATGTCGCAGCCGAAGGCTTCGACCAGAACGTCACCGGGGGGCAGGTGGTTTGGCGGTTCGCCGCGCCAGGCGCGGACCTCGACACCGGCCGCGCCTTCGGGCGCCATCCAGGCCAGCGCCGACAAATCGTCCACCCACAGGCGCACGCGGTGACCGCGCCCGGCCAACTGTCGAGAGAGTCGCCAGCAGACACCGAGGTCGCCGTGGTTGTCGACCACGGTGCAGAAAACATCCCAGAGTGGTGAAGGCATGGCGCGCATTGTCCACAATAGCGCCCATGACAGATGCCACGCCCGACGCCGACAAGCCCACGCACAGCAGCGAACTGCTGGCGCAGGTGGCCGCGCTGCCCGCGCTGCCCGGGGTCTACCGCTACTTCGACGCCACCGGCGCGCTGCTCTACGTGGGCAAGGCGCGCAACCTGAAAAAGCGGGTCAGCAGCTACTTCCAGAAAAACCACGACGGCACACGCATCGGCCACATGGTCAGCAAGATCGTGCGCATGGACACCACCGTGGTGCGCTCCGAGGCCGAGGCGCTGCTGCTGGAAAACAACCTCATCAAGACCCAGAATCCGCGCTTCAACATCCTGTTCCGGGACGACAAGAGCTACCCCTATCTGCGTCTGAGTGGCGGGCCCTTTCCGCGCATGAGCTACTACCGGGGTTCGGTGGACAAGCGGCACCAGTACTTCGGGCCGTATCCGAGTGCCTGGGCAGTGAAGGAATCCATTCAGCTGCTGCAGAAGGTTTTTCGTCTGCGGACCTGCGAAGACACCGTGTTCAAGAACCGCACGCGGCCTTGCCTGCTGTACCAGATCAAGCGCTGTTCGGGCCCCTGCGTGGAACAGGTTTCGCGCGAGCAGTACGCCGAGGACGTGCGCCATGCGGGCGAGTTCCTCAGCGGCGAGACGCAGACCCTGCTCGACGAGCTGCAGGCTCGCATGATGAAACACGCCGACGCGCTGGAGTTCGAGCAGGCGGCCGAGATCCGCAACCAGGTCTCGGCGCTCTCCAAGGTGCTGCACCAGCAGGCCATGGAGACCGGCAGCGACATGGATGTGGACATCCTGGCCGTGAAGGTCCAGGGTGGCAAGGCCTGCGTGAACCTGGCCATGGTGCGCGGCGGCCGCCACCTGGGCGACCGGGCGTATTTCCCGGCCCATGTGGACGATGCCGATGCGCTGGCCGCGGTGGAAGGCGATGCACTGCCCATCGAGCAGCAGGTGCTGGAGGCCTTCATCGCGCAGCACTACATAGACACCCCGCCGCCGCCCACGCTGGTGCTGGGGCATGTGGTGCGTGCCGAACTGGTGGACGCCCTCACCGAGCAGAGCGGCGTGAAGCTGCACACCGTGCACCAGCCGCGCGAGCAGCGCCGAGTCTGGCTGGAGATGGCGCAGACCAACGCCGCGCTGCAGCTGGCGCGGCTGCTGGCGGAAGAGGGTTCGCAGCAGGCGCGCACCCGTGCGCTGGCCGACGCACTCGGGCTGGAGGGTGAAACCCTGGACACGCTGCGCATCGAGTGTTTCGACATCTCGCACACCGCCGGCGAATCGACCCAGGCCTCGTGTGTGGTGTTCGAGGGGCACAAGATGCAGGGCAGCCAGTACCGGCGCTTCAACATCGACGGCATCACCCCTGGCGACGACTACGCCGCCATGCGCCAGGTGCTGACCCGCCGCTACGCCAAGCTGGCCGAGGCGGTGCGCGAGGCCGGCGGTGCCAGCAGCGTCACCGTGGCGGGCCAGCGCCTGCCCGACCTGGTGCTGGTGGACGGCGGCAAAGGCCAGATCAGCGCGGCGCGCGAGGTGTTCGAGCAGCTCGGCCTGGACCTGGGCCTGCTGGTCGGTGTGGAAAAAGGCGAGGGCCGCAAGGTCGGCCTGGAAGAACTGGTGTTCGCCGACGGCCGCGAGAAGGTCTACCTCGGCAAGGACTCGGCCGCGCTGATGCTGGTGGCCCAGATCCGCGACGAGGCCCACCGCTTCGCCATCACCGGCATGCGGGCGCAGCGCGCCAAGGTGCGTACGGGTGGCAGCCAGCTCGAAGACATACCGGGCGTGGGCCCTAAGAAGCGGGCACGGCTGATCCAGCGGTTTGGCGGCGTGCGGGGTGTAGCCTCGGCCAGCGTGGAGGACATGACCACCGTGGAAGGCATATCGCGCGAGCTGGCCGAAGCCATCTACCGCGCGTTGCACTGATAATCACCCACCATGTTCTTCAACCTCCCCACCCTGCTGACCTGGGCGCGCATCGTGGCCATCCCGCTGATCGTGGGGGTGTTCTACGTGGGCAGCCTCCCGGTGGCCGACGCCAACCTGATTGCCACCGTGCTGTTCGTGGTCTTCGCGCTGACCGACTGGGCCGACGGCTATCTGGCGCGAAAGCTCAACCAGACCTCGGCTTTCGGGGCCTTCCTCGACCCCGTGGCCGACAAGTTCCTGGTCTGCGCCTGCGTGCTGGCGCTGGTTCACATGGGGCGTGCCGACGTGTTTGTCGCGCTCATCATCATCGGCCGGGAGATCGCCATCTCGTCGCTGCGCGAGTGGATGGCCATCATCGGTGCCACCAAGAGCGTGGCGGTGCACATGGTGGGCAAGCTCAAGACCATGGTGCAGATGATCGCCATTCCCTTCCTGCTCTACGACGGCCGGCTGTTCGGCGTCATCGACACGCGGGTGTGGGGCACCTGGCTGATCTGGATCGCCGCCGTGCTCACGGTCTGGTCCATGGTCTATTACCTGCAAAAGGCCATTCCGGAAATCCGGGCCCGCGCCCGATGAGCGTGGGCAACCACACCGAGGGCAATGGCTGGCTGCGCGCCATGCCCTGGGTGTTCGTGCTGATCTGGAGCACGGGTTTCATCGTCGCTCGCTATGGCATGCCCCATGCACCGCCGTTCAAGTTCCTGGCGGTGCGCTACGCCCTGTCCATCGCCTGTTTCCTGCCCTGGATCTGGCTGGCCCGTGTGGCCTGGCCGCGCGACCGCACACAGTGGCTTCACCTGGGCGTCACCGGCATCCTGATGCACGCGCTCTACCTCGGTGGCGTGTGGGCGGCGGTGAAGGCCGGCATGGGTTCGGGCCTGTCGGCGCTGATCGTGGGCCTGCAGCCGGTGCTGACGGCCGTCTGGCTCTCGGGCACGGGCGGCAACGTCAACCGCCGCCAGTGGGTGGGCCTGCTGCTGGGTTTTGCTGGCCTGATGCTGGTGGTCTCGCGCAAGTTCGGCGCCGGCGGCCCGGGTGACCAGGCCACCTGGTTCAACCTCTCGTTCGCCGTGATGGCGCTGCTGGCCATCACCATAGGCACGCTGTACCAGAAACGTTTCGTGGCCCCGTGCGACGTGCGCACGGCCAACGTCGTGCAGCTCGCGGCCGCGCTCGTGGTCACGTTGCCGTTCGCATGGCTGGAGACGGAAGGCATGCACTGGAACGCCGAACTCACCGGCGCCATGGCCTGGTCGGTGCTGGGTCTCACGCTGGGGGGCAGTTCGCTGCTGTACCTGCTGATCCAGCGCGGCGCGGCCACCTCGGTCACCAGCCTGCTGTACCTGGTGCCGCCCACCACCGCACTCATTGCCTGGGTGCTGTTTGCCGAGCCCATCACGCTCACCACGGTGCTTGGCACCGCGCTCACGGCGTTTGGTGTGGCGCTGGTGGTGCGGGCAGGGCGGTAAGCGGGTGCTGGCCGGACTCTAAGCGGCCCGGTTCCAGGGCGCGTCGCGCCAGCGCTCGGCCAGAAAATCGATCAGCAGCCTCAGACGGCGAGGCGTGCTGGGCTGCCAGGGCGCGAGCCAGTGCACGTCGGCATCGGCCATGTGCCAGGCGGGCAGCACGCGGCACAACGTGCCACTGTGCAACTGCGGCGCCACATCCCACAGGCTGCGCAGCATGATGCCGTGGCCGGCCAGGCACCAGTCGCGCACCAGCTCGCCCGAGTTGCTTTGCAGCGGCCCTCGCACGGCAACCCGGGTGGGCTGGCGGTCTCGTTCGCGCTGCAGGGTCCACACGTCGTGGCGCTGGCCGCCCTGGCCGGTGTTCTCGGCCACCACCAGGCACGCGTGCTCCGCCAGCGCTTCCAGGCTTGCGGGTTCACCATGCCGCGCCAGGTAGTCGGGTGAGGCCACCAGCACCCGGCGGTTGCGGGCGAGCCGGCGTGTGGTCCATTGTGTGGTGGTGCCGCCGCGCACCGACCACAGCCACACCGCGCCGTCGTATTCCTCGCGCACCAGGTCGGGCAGGCGTTCGGTCAGGGTCAGCTCGCACAGCAGGCGAGGGTGGCGGGCCTGGAAATCTGCCAGGGCTGGGCCCAGCCACAGGCGGCCAAAGCCGAAGCTCGATGCCAGCCGGAGCTGGCCGCTGGGTTCTTGCTGGCGCTCGCGCAGCGTGTGCTCGAGCGACTCGAAGCCCTGCAGCAGCTCGCGCGCGTGGCGGCACACCGTCTCGCCCTCGGCGGTGGGGTGAACCCGGCGTGTGGTGCGCTCGAACAGCCGCAGCCCCAGGCGTGTCTCGAGCCCGGCCAGGCGTTTGGTCACGGCCGGCGGCTCCAGCCCAAGCTGGCGCGCCGCGCCCGACAGGCTGCCGGTGCCCCGTATGGCCAGAACAAGCTCCAGATCGTCGCGGTTCATTTATTTCCTGATGAGACACAATCAATTGCCTGATTATTGATTGATTGGGCTGGGTCCGGGCCCCAGAATGCCGCCCATGCTGAACGATTTCCAGACCCTGTCGGTGTCACGCGATGGCGTGCCACTCGCCGTGCGCCACGCCGGCCAGGGCCGGCCTTTGCTGCTGCTGCACGGCCACCCGCAGACCCAGGTCATGTGGCACCGGGTGGCGCCCGACCTGGCCAAGCGCTTTCATGTGGTGCTGATGGACCTGCGCGGCTATGGCGATTCGGGGCGCCCCGAGCCACTGCCCGAGGCCTACACCAAACGCGAGATGGCGCTGGACGCGCTGGCCGTGATGCGGTCGCTCGGGCACGAACGTTTCCAGGTGCTGGCACACGACCGCGGCGCGCGCGTGGCACACCGCCTCGCGGCCGACCACCCGCAGGCCGTGGAGCGCCTGATGCTGCTGGACATCGCGCCCACGCTGGCCATGTACGAGCAGACCGGCGACGCCTTTGCCCGCGCCTACTGGCACTGGTTCTTCCTGATCCAGCCGCCGCCGCTGCCCGAGGCCCTGATCGAATCCGACCCTGTGCGCTACCTGCGCTCGGTGATGGGCAACCGCCATGCGGGCCTGGCCGCGTTTGCCCCCGAAGCCCTGGCCGAATACGAACGGGCCATTGCCTTGCCGGGCAGCGCGGGAGCCATCTGTGCCGACTACCGCGCCAGCGCCGGCATCGACCTGGACCACGACCGCGCCGACGTGGCTGCCCACCGCCTGCTGACCCAGCCCCTGCGCGTGCTGTGGGGCGAACATGGTGCCGTGGGTCGCCATTTCGACGTGCTGGCACTGTGGCGCGAACGCGCCCTGGCGGTCGGTGGCCGCGCGCTGCCGTGTGGCCACTACATCGCCGAAGAAGCGCCCGACACGCTGCTGGCCGAAGCCCAGTCTTTTTTTGAAACCGAAACCACCCGAGGATGAAACCATGAGCAAGAAACGCATCGCCGTCATCGCCGGAGACGGCATTGGCAAAGAGGTCATGCCCGAGGGCCTGCGCGTGGTGCAGGCCGCAGCGGACCGCTTCGGCATAGCCCTGCAGTTCGACCACTTCGATTTCTCGAGCTGGGACTACTACGAGAAACACGGCCAGATGCTGCCCGACAACTGGAAGGAGCAGATCGGCGGACACGATGCCATCTATTTCGGTGCGGTGGGCTGGCCCGAGAAGATCGCCGACCACGTGTCGCTGTGGGGCTCTCTGCTGCTGTTTCGCCGCGAGTTCGACCAGTACATCAACCTGCGCCCCGCGCGCCTCATGCCGGGTGTGATCGCGCCCGTGGTGCGGCGCGACGGCAGCCCGCGCCAGGCCGGCGAGATCGACATGTACATCGTGCGCGAAAACACCGAGGGCGAATACTCCAGCATCGGCGGGCGCATGTATGCGGGCACGCCGCGCGAGATCGTGATGCAGGAAACCGTGATGTCGCGCCACGGCGTGGACCGCGTGCTCAAGTTCGCCTTCGAGCTCGCGCAGTCGCGCCCCAAGAAGCACCTGACCAGTGCCACCAAGAGCAATGGCATCGCCATCACCATGCCCTACTGGGACGAGCGCGTGGCCGAAATGGCCAAGTCCTACCCAGGCATCAACGTCGACAAATTCCACATCGACATCCTGACCGCCCACTTCGTGCAACGGCCCGACTTCTTCGACGTGGTGGTCGCCAGCAACCTGTTTGGCGACATCCTCTCCGACCTCGGACCTGCCTGCACCGGCACCATAGGCATCGCACCCAGCGCCAACCTCAACCCCGACCGCACATCACCTTCGCTGTTCGAGCCCGTGCACGGCTCGGCCCCTGATATCGCCGGCAAAGGCATTGCCAACCCCATTGGCCAGATCTGGTGTGGCGCGATGATGCTGGACTTCCTGGGCCACAAGGCCGCCCACGACGCCATCCTGGCCGCCATCGAGGCCGTGCTGGAGCCTGGCAGCGGTGGCCCACGCACACCCGATCTGGGGGGCACCGCACGCACCGCCGACGTGGGCCGCGCCATCGAACAGGCGCTCAGGGCCTGAAACGCTCGGGGAAGCGCCCGCGAATCCGTCTAGAATGCGCGCTCTGCAAAACGTCGGGGGGTGTTTCGGCACCACGGCGTATTGACAGTGGACATTTCCCGTAGGTGTAATTGCAGAACGCCGCCACCGCCCCAAGGCCCGTGGCGGCGCGCTTTTCAGAGGCCAGGTCCGCGAGCGCACGCCAGCGAACCGGCCCCGCCTGCCGAACATTCAACCGAACCAATTTGATGAGGGGCTTCTTGTGAACAAAACTGAACTGGTCGAACACATCGCCAACCAGGCCGACATCTCCAAGGCTGCCGCTGCACGCGCACTGGACGCCACCCTGGGCGCTGTGCGCACCACCCTGAAAAAAGGCGGTACCGTTTCGCTGGTCGGTTTCGGCTCGTTTGCCGTGACCAAACGCCCGGCCCGTACCGGCCGCAACCCCCGCACCGGCGCTGCGATTAAAATCAAGTCCGCCAAGGTGCCGAAGTTCCGTCCGGGCAAAGCGTTGAAAGACGCCCTGAACTGAACCCGGTCACGTGTTTCCGGTGGGGTGCTTAGCTCAGTTGGTAGAGCGGCTCTCTTACACGGAGTAGGTCGGCGGTTCGAGACCGTCAGCACCCACCACCCCGAACAAAGGCGAACCCCGGTTCGCCTTTTTTGTTGAATCAGCGCAGGTCCACGCATGTTCGATTCCATCCGCAATCACAAGAAATACCTGATGGGTTTCTTGATGATCCTGATCATTCCCTCGTTCGTGCTCTTCGGCATCGAGGGCTACAGCCGCTTCAACGAAGGCGGCGAGGTGGTGGCCCGGGTTGCAGGCCAGGACATCACCCGCCAGGAATGGGACGCCGTGCACCGCCAGGAAAGCGACCGCCTGCTGGCTTCCATGCCCACCATGGACCGCTCCCTGCTCGACTCCGAAGACGCCCGCTACGCCACGCTTGAACGCATGGTGCGCGACCGCGTGATGGGTGTGGCCGCGCAGAAGCTGCACCTCACCACGAGCAACCAGCGCCTGGCGCGTGAACTGCAGCGCAGCGAAGCCATCGCCTCGCTGCGCAAGCCCGACGGCTCGCTCGACATGGACGCCTACCGCCAGCTGGTGGGCGCCCAGGGCATGACGCCCGAACAGTTCGAGGCCAGTGTGCGTGCCGACCTCTCCAGCCGCCAGGTGGCGCAGGGTGTGGTCGCCTCCGGCTTCGTGCCGCCCGCGCTGGCCAAGTCCGTTGCCGACCGCTTCTTTGAACGCCGCGAGATCCAGCTGGTGCGCTTCGCTCCGGCCGATTTCCGCTCGCAGGTCAAGCTCACTGACGCCGACGTGCAGGCCTACTACGACGCCAACAAGCCGCTGTTCGAAGCGCCCGAACAGGCTGACGTCGAGTACCTCGTGCTGGACATGGCCGCCGTAGCCAAGGGCCTCACCATCAGCGAGGCCGACCTGCGCGCCTACTACCAGCAGAACGCCGAGCGCCTCGCCGGTGGTGAGGAGCGCCGCGCGCGCCACATCCTGCTGACCGTGCCCGCCGGCGCCAGCGCCGACGACAAGGCCAAAGTCCAGGCCAAGGCCAAGGCCCTGCACGACAAGCTGGTGGCCAACCCCGGCCAGTTTGCCGAGGTGGCCCGAGCCGAATCGCAGGACCCCGGCTCCGCAGCCAAAGGCGGCGATCTCGACTTCTTCGCACGTGGCGCCATGGTCAAGCCTTTCGAAGACGTGGCCTTCAAGCTCGAGAAGAACCAGCTCTCCGACGTGGTGGAAACCGAATTCGGCTTCCACATCATCCAGGTCACCGACATCAAGAAACCCGACACCAAACCCTTCGACGCCATGCGCGCGCAGCTCGAAGGCGAGCTGCGCAAGCAGCAGGCCCAGAAGCACTACGCCGAAGCGGCCGAGCAGTTCAGCAACCTGGTCTACGAACAGGCGGAAAACCTGGCTCCGGCCGCCGAACGCCTCAAGCTGCAGGTGCAGACCGTCAAAGGCCTGCCGCGCAATGGCCAGGCCGGCCCGCTGTCCAACGCCAAGCTGCTAGACGCGCTGTTCTCCAGCGACTCCGTGCAGAACAAGCGCAACACCGAAGCGGTGGAAACCGCCTCCAACCAGCTGACGGCCGCGCGCATCGTGCGCCACACGCCCGCGCAGGTGCGCCCCCTGACCGAGGTGGCCGCCGACGTGCGCGAGCGCCTCATGGCCGAGCGTGCCGCAGCCCTGGCCAAGGCCGAAGGCGAAGCGAGACTGGCCGCCTGGCGCCAGGACGCCGCATCCGCCAAGCTGCCCGCTGCCACCGTGGTCTCGCGCGACAAGCCCGAGGGCCTCAACGCCGCCATGCTGCAGGCGGTGCTCAGCACCGACCTCGCCAGCGCTCCCGCCTGGACCGGCATCGACCTCGGTGCCCAGGGCTATGCCGTGGCCAGGATCAACCGTGTGGTGGAGCGCCCCGCGCCCCCGCCCGAACTGGCCCAGCGCGAAATCGCCGAGCTGAGCCAGCTCTGGAACGGCGCCGAAGGGCAGGCGTACGTCGAGTACCTCAAGTCCCGCTTCAAGGCCGAAATCCGCGTTCCCAAGCCCAAGCGCGCCGGCGCCTGATGGTCTGCAAAGTCAGGCTATAATCGCGGTCTTCTGCGGTGGCTGTAGCTCAGTTGGTAGAGTCCCAGGTTGTGATCCTGGTTGTCGTGGGTTCGAGTCCCATCAGCCACCCCAAATGAACACTTCAGACGATCTCGCATCGTCACAGAAAACCCGCTTGCCGCATAGGCACAGCGGGTTTTTTCTTGTCTCGCGTTGTCTCAGGTGGGTTACCCTCCCTGCCCGAAGCGCCAAGCGGAGACGACATGACGGACAAGACCCATTGGGAGCAGGTGTACGGCACCAAGGCCTCGGATGCGGTGAGCTGGTATGCGCCGCATCTGGTGGAGTCACTGGGTTATATCGAGCGGACCGGGGTGCCGCTGTCTGCCGCGATCCTGGATGTAGGGGGTGGCGAGTCCACCCTGGTCGACGACCTGCTGGACGCGGGGTATCGCGACGTGGCCGTGCTCGACCTCTCCGAGACGGCCCTGGAGGTGGCAAGGGGCCGGCTTGCAGGCCGTGCCGGGCAGGTCACCTGGCTGGCAGCAGACGTGCTGCGGCACCCCTTCAAGTCCCACTCCGTGGACGTGTGGCACGACCGGGCGGTGTTCCATTTCCTGACCGCCACCCAAGACCGGGAGGCCTACGTGCAGCAGGTGATGCGAGCGCTCAGGCCAGGCGGACACTGCATCGTTGGCACGTTTGGTCCCGGTGGGCCGCAGCAATGCAGCGGGCTGCCGGTGCAGCGGTACGACGCTGAGGGTTTGCATGGCGCGTTCGGGGCTCACTTCCGGCTGCTGGACCACACCGTCAGCACCCATGTCACCCCGTGGGGCAGTGAGCAGCAGTTCGTGTACTGCTACTGCCGGCTGGAGCACCGGGCGTGATATTTCAATAGGTTGGTCACCCGATCGACCCGGTCGGCCCGAGCAGCCACATCAGCGCCGCAGCGGCAGCACCACCTCCACCCGCGTGCCGCCGGTGCCGCTGCTCAGGTGCAGGGGCACGTGGATGGCGGCGGCGCGCTCGCGCATGGCCTGCAGGCCTCGGGTGGAGGCGCGGGTGGTGTCGAAACCCTGGCCGTCGTCGGCGATTTCGATGTGCACCGCGTCTTCCTGAGCGCGCGCCGACACCGTGAGCAGCGAGGCGTGCGCGTGCTGCAGGGCGTTGGAGATGGCCTCGAACAGCATGAACTGCAGGTTGCGGGTGCCCTGGGTGTCCAGCCAGGGCAGGTGGGGCAGTTCCTCCACCACCCATTGCAGCTTGAGGCCTCCGGCGTTCAGGCGCGGCTCCAGCCGGTAGCGCAGCGCGGCCAGCAGGGCGCCCACGTCGCCGGGGCTGCACTGCAGGGCATCAATGGAGAGCTTGAGCTGGTCCATGGAATCGGTCAGCGTGCGCAGCAGTTCGGCCCGGTCGGCCGAATCGGAGCGCAGCAACCGGATCGCGGTGCTCAGGTGCATGCCCACGCCGTCGTGCATGTCTCGCAGGATGCGGGCGCGCTCGCTGGCGGTGGCCTGTTCGCGCGCCAGCCGCTCCAGGCGCGAGTAGCTCAGCGCCAGCTCCTGCTCCTTCTGGGCGATACGTTGCACCAGGCTGTGGGTGAGGTCGCGCGCGCGGCCGCTCTCGGCCCGGAAGCGCACGATCACGATGACCGCGAGAGCCAGGCCGAACAGCACCGCCGAGTAGCGCAGCCAGGTGTTGACTTCCAGCCCGCCTGCCAGCCGTATGGCGAGCCAGTCGCGCACGCCCACGGCCACGTTGAGGCCACCGGCCAGACCCACCACCAGGCGCAGGTGGTCCTGGCGGTGCCGCAGGGCCTGCCAGAGGTAGACCAGCGCGTAGGCTGTGAACACCAGGTTGGCCGTGCCCAGCCACAGGGTGAGCCACAGCGGCTGCTGCAGCGTGAGTGAAGCCGCCGACGCGGCGACGGAACTGCCCAGCAGCACCCACAGCCCAGCCTGCATCCAGCGCGATGACCGATGCCTGTGCCAGCCCGCCACGCTGTGGCAGAACCAGGCGATGCCGCAGATCCAGCCGGCGAACGCGGCGGTCACCACCACGCCCCACAGCGGCCAGTCCAGCGGCGGGCGTTCTATCAGCACGTCACCCACGCGCAGCGCCCAGCAGAACTCGGCCAGCGCGGCCGACAGGTAGATGGCGTCGCGTCGCCCACCGTGCTGCCAGTCGCGCTGCGTGACCCATAGCGCGAGCGCCATGCCACCCACCAGCACGCTGAAGACCGCGATCACCACCGAGGCACCCACACGCGTCCAGTGGTTTTCCAGGTACATCGGCAAGACCTCGCTCTGCGGACCCAGCACCGGGCGGGCCAGGCCACCCCGGCGCCCACCATCGGCGTGCACCACGATGCGCAGCAGGTTCTCCGACATCAGCAGCTGGGGCGGCACCGTCACGTACTGCGGGCCCTTGGAGTAGTCGGCCGTGTTGGGTGCGGCGGTATCGCCCAGGCTGGCCAGCAGGGTGCCGTTGAGCCAGATGTCGGCGGTGTTGCCGATGCGGGGAAAGTAGATGCCCCAGGGGTCGACCGTGGAGGCCGATGGCGTCGAGAAGTGCAGCTCGAACTCCGCCACGCCGGCCTGCCCCTTGTGGATGCGGTCCCAGTGATAGGGCAGCGGCTCCAGGGCTGGCAGGTCGGGTGCCGTGGTCTGGCCCTCGGGGCGAACCACCACCCAGGCCCGCTCCAGCTCCACCACCTCCGCGTGCGCCACCGCCGCCAGCAGCAGCCAGGCCAGCAGCGCCAGCAGGCTCCGTTTCGCGGTCAGAAGCACCCTCATGCCGGCATGACCGGGTTCAGGGGGTTTCAAACTGTTTGAGCAGGCCCATGCGCGACGCCTCGAACACCGCCTCGCTGCGCGAGTGCACCGCCAGCTTCTGGTAGAGGTTCTTGATGTGCGTCTGCACCGTGTGCACGCTGATGGATTGCAGGCGGGCGATCTCCACATAGGAGAAGCCCCGGGCGATCAGCTCCAGCACGGATTGCTCGCGCGCCGAGAGCGGCACCTGCAGTTCCGCACCCGGCGCCGGTTTCGCCCGCGGCTCGGGCGCCGCCAGCGGCGCAGGCCCCAGGCCGCGAAACCGCTGCAGCACCCGCCGCGCCACCATGGGCGAGATGGGCGAGGCGCCCGCATGCACTTGGCGGATGGTGTCGGCAATGTCCTCGGGTCGCTCGTCCTTGTGGATGTAGCCCACCGCGCCGGCCTCGATGCTGGCCAGCACGCTTTCCTCGTCGCCGAACATGGAGATCACCAGCACGTCGCAGGCGGGAAAGCGGGCCCGGGCGTGCCGTATCACCTCCAGGCCGGAGCCGTCGGGCAGGCCGAGGTCGACCAGCAGCACGTCCGGCCCGTCGGGGCGCCGGTCCAGCCAGGCGCACGCTTCCGCCACGGTCGAGGCGTCGCCTGCCAGTTCCAGCTCGGGAGCCTCGGTGACGCACTGGCAGAAATAGCGCTGGGTCACGGGCTCGTCTTCGACAACCAGTACGGACAACATCTCTGGCCTTGGGACGGGAAACACAGGGGCGGCTGCGGGGGCAGGTCACCCGACCCCGCTTTTGTAACAGCAAGTCTACCCAAGCGACTCACATGAATTGGGGATGCGGGAGCGCGCCCGGCTGTCCATGATCGGCCGCTGTCTACCGTCCCGTCCTTGCGGGCCGCCTGTTGCCACCCAACCGAGACAACCATCCCATGAAAGCCAACCCTCTGCCCCAAACCTCAGTCCTGCCAGGTCCTGCCACCGAGCCGTCGGCCCTGGTGCCCCGGCCTGCCGCACCGGCCGCCCTGTCCGCGCCGGTCCGCATGGTGGGCCGACCGGGCCTGGACCGTGTGCGCGACGAGGAGGTGGACCTCTGGGAACTGGAGGGTGAATCGGGCACCACACCGGCCGAGCCCGCTGCCGGGGCCGTTGCCGAGCCGGTGCAAGTGATGGCCCAGGCCAGCACCGGTGCGCCGACGGCCGGTGGC
>CALRLO020000043.1:0-34885 GCA_943368755.1 Synechococcus sp. UW140
GCTTCCAGGGTCCGCGCGCCAACGGCATGCCGGAACTGCACAAGCTGACGCCCGGCCTGGGCGTGTTGCAGGACAAAGGCTTCAAGGTGGCGCTGGTCACCGACGGCCGCATGTCCGGCGCCTCGGGCAAGGTCCCTGCCGCCATCCACCTGAGTCCGGAGGCGCTGGACGGTGGCGCAATCGCCCGCGTGCGCGACGGTGACATCATCGACCTCGACTGCGAGGCTGGGCGCCTGGTGCTGGAAGTGCCCGACCACGAACTCGCCGCCCGCACCGTGACCGCCCCCGACCTGTCTCTGGAACACAGCGGCGTGGGCCGCGACCTGTTCGCGCTGTTCCGCCGCAACGCCGGCCGTGCCGAGGCCGGTGCCTCGCCCCTCTTCGGATGACCCCCACCATGACCGCAGCCGCCCTGCCCGCTTTCCGTTCCCGCGTCGTGCCCGTGGTGGTGATCACCGATCCGCAGCAGGCCGTGCCCATGGCCGAGGCCCTGCTCGCAGGTGGGATCGACGTGATGGAAATCACGCTGCGCCACAGCGCGGCGCTGGCTGCCATCGAAGCCGTCGCTCGCGCGGTGCCCACCATGTGTGTGGGTGCCGGCACCGTGACCCGCGCGTCCGAGGTGCCCCAGGTGGTGGATGCCGGCTCGCGTTTCGCGCTCTCGCCGGGCATGACGCCCGCGTTGCTGGCCGCCGTGCAGGCCGCTGCGCTGCCCTTCGTGCCCGGCGTGATGACACCCGGCGAGGTGATGGCCGCGCGCGACGCCGGCTACACCCTGCTCAAGCTGTTCCCGGCCGCGCAGGCCGGCGGGCTGGCCATGCTCAAGGCCCTGGGCGGCCCGCTGGCCGACATGCGTTTCTGTCCCACCGGCGGCGTCAGTCCCGACAACCTGCTGAGCTTCCTGCAACAGCCCAACGTGGCCATGGTAGGCGGCTCCTGGCTCACCCCGGCAGACGCGGTGGCGCGCGGTGATTGGGCCACCATCACCCGCCTCGCACGCGAAGCCCTTACCATCGCCGCCCGGGCATGAACACATTTGTCCCACCTCAGAACCGCGCCGCCTGGCGGCACCTGCAAACACTGGCCGACCAGGGCGTACCCCACCTGCGCGACCTGCGGGCTGCACCCGCCTTGAGCCGGATCGAGGCGGCCGGCCTCACACTGGACAGCAGCCGCCAGCGACTCACCCCGGCCGTCTGGCAGGGGCTGCTGGACCTGGCCACCGAAAGCGACGTGGTCGGACAGACCCGCGCCATGTTCGCAGGCGAGCCCATCAACGCCACCGAGCGGCGCGCGGTGCTGCATGTGGCCCTGCGCGGTGCCGACTGGGCCGAAGCCCCATGGGGCGATGCCATATCCGCCCAGGTGCGCACCGAACGCGAACGTTTCCTCACTTTCGCCGAAGAGGTGCGCGCCGGCCTGCGCGGCTTCACCGGCGGCCCCATCACCGACATCGTGAACGTCGGCATCGGCGGCTCCGACCTGGGCCCGCGCATGACCTGCGAAGCCCTGGGGCACCTGAGCGGCACACGGCTGCGGGTGCACTTTGCGTCCAACCCCGACACCTGGTCGCTGCACTCGGTGCTGCGCCACCTGCAGCCCGCAAACACCCTGTTCATCGTGCAGTCCAAGACCTTCACGACGCAGGAGACCATGGCCCTGGCCGAAAGCGCCCTGCGCTGGCTGGGCGACGGCGGCTGTCCGCGCGAATCGCTGGGCTTGCACCTGGCCGCCGTCACCGCCAACCCCGCGCTCGCCCGCGCGCAGGGCCACACCGACGACCGCATCTTCGGCTTCTGGGACTGGGTGGGTGGTCGCTACTCGGTGTGGTCGGCGATTGGCCTGCCACTCGCCATTTCGGTGGGCGCTCCGGCCTTCCGCGAGTTCCTGGCCGGCGCACACGCCATGGACCGCCACTTCCTGAGCGCTCCGGCCGCCGAGAACCTGCCGCTGCGGCTGGCGCTGACCGGCATCTGGAACCGCAACTTCCTGGGTGCACGCAACCTGCTGATCGCCAACTACAGCGCCCAGCTGAGCGACTTCACGCGTTTCATCCAGCAGATGGACATGGAGTCCAACGGCAAACGCACACACATCGACGGCAGTGCCACGGCGGTGGGCACCGGCCCCATCGTCTGGGGCGGCCTGGGCATGGACGGGCAACACGCCTACTTCCAGCTGCTGCACCAGGGCATGCACACGGTGCCGGTGGAATTCATCGGCCTGGAAGACGAAACCCTCACCTTCCCGTATGCCGAGGAGCACCACGCCGTCACCAACAGCAACCTGCTGGCTCAGGCGACGGCGCTGGCCTATGGCCGCAGCCAGGAAGAGACACTGAACGAGATGCTGGCTGACGGCGTGGACCGCGCCGAGGCGCAACGCCTGGCACCGCACCGCGCCCACCCGGGCAACGCGCCCAGCCACATCCTATGGATGAAGACGCTGACGCCGCGCACGCTGGGTGCGCTGGTGGCGGCCTACGAACACAAGGTGTTCTGCCAGGCCGCCATCTGGGGCATACACGCCTACGACCAGTGGGGCGTGGAGCTGGGCAAAAAACTGGCGAAGGCCATACAGGCCAACAAACCAGCCTGAGAAGGGAAGCGGCCTGCCGCCGGGCCGCCCAAAGGCAGGTCAGCCCCCTCGGGGGGCAGCGACCCACAAGCAGTGGGGGAGCGTGGGGCCCATACTCACATGCCTGGGAGGCGCGGCATGCCTTTCATGCCGCCCATGCGCTTCATCATCTTCATGAGGCCGCCACCCTTCATCTTCTTCATCATGCCCTGCATCTGCTCGAACTCCTTGAGCAGGCGGTTCACCTCCTGAACCTGCACACCGGCACCGGCGGCGATGCGGCGCTTGCGGGTGGCCTTGATGATCTCGGGCTTGCGACGCTCCTGCGGCGTCATGCTGCAGATGATGCCTTCCTTGCGCTTGATGTCCTTCTCGGCTCGGGTGAGGTCGGCCTCACCGGCCTTGGCGGCGAGCTGCGTAGGCAACTTGTCGAGCAGGTTGGACAGGCCGCCCATCTTCTTCATCTGGCGGATCTGCTCCAGGAAGTCATCAAGGTCGAAACCGTCGCCGCTCTTGACCTTGGCCGCGAGTTTCTGCGCCGCCGCCAGGTCCACGTTCGCCGTGACCTGCTCCACCAGCGCAACGATGTCGCCCATGCCCAGCACACGGCCCGCATGGCGCTCGGCATCGAACACCTCCAGCCCATCGATCTTCTCGGACACACCGGCGAACTTGATGGGCGCACCCGTGACCGCGCGCACCGACAGTGCAGCACCACCGCGCGAGTCGCCGTCCATCTTGGTCAGCACGATGCCGGTCAGGGGCAGCGCCTCCTTGAATGCCTTCGCGGTGTTGATCGCGTCCTGGCCCTGCATGGCATCGACCACGAACAGCGTCTCCACCGGCTTGAGTTCGGCGTGCAATTCGCGGATCTCGCGCATCAGCGCCTCGTCGATGGCCAGTCGGCCAGCGGTGTCGACCAGCAGCACATCGAAATGGTGGCGGCGGGCGTGGTCCAGCGCAGCGCGGGCGATATCCACCGGTTTCTGCTCGGGCGTGCTCGGGAACCACTCGGCGCCCGCCTGGCCCGTCACGGTCTTGAGCTGCTGGATGGCGGCCGGGCGGTAGACGTCGCCCGAGACGGTCAGCACCTTCTTCTTGCGCTTCTCGATCAGGTGTTTGGCCAGCTTGGCGGTGGTGGTGGTCTTGCCAGCACCCTGCAGACCGGCCATCAGGATCACGGCGGGGGGTTGCACCGCGAGGTCGATGTCGGCCACGCCTTGGCCCATGGTGGCGGCCAGCTCGCGGTTGACGATGCCCACCAGTGCCTGACCAGGTGTGAGCGAACCCACCACCTCGGCCCCCAGCGCCTTCTCCTTCACGCGGGCCACAAAGTCG
Organism: Synechococcus sp. UW140; assembly: GCA_943368755.1. Classification (GTDB taxonomy): domain Bacteria; phylum Pseudomonadota; class Gammaproteobacteria; order Burkholderiales; family Burkholderiaceae_C; genus Hydrogenophaga. The sequence continues at coordinate 3,916 of CALRLO020000043.1, forward strand.
CGCACCACGGGCAGCGCCACGTCGGCTTCGAGCAGCGCCATGCGCACCTCGCGCAGCATGTCGGTGACGTTGCTCTCGGTGATGCGGGCCTGGCCACGCATTTCCTTGACCAGACGCGAGAGTTTTTCGGAGAGGGCGGAAGCCATGATGGGGAGAGAGCAAGGGCGCCGCAGGCGCGGGCGGGCCGTGTGAAGCCCGTTAAACTGTGTCCATGATTTTAGCTGCCGCCCCCTGGTGGAACACGGCCCTCTCCCTGGGCGCTGCGCTGGGATATGCCGCGCTGGCTCTGGGCCATACGCGGCTGCGCGAAACCGCCGTGCGCGCCCTGCTGGCGCTGGCCTGGCTGCTGCACGGCGCCGCGCTGGTCGACAGCCTGCTGGGCGAGCCCCCGCGGTTCGGCTTCGCGCCGGCGCTGTCCGTCACCGCCTGGCTGGTGCTCACGGTCTACGCCATCGAGCGGCTGGTGTACCCGCAACTCAAGGCCCGCTGGTCGCTCGCCCTGCTGGGCACGGCAACCGTGCTGCTGGCGTGGTGGTTCCCGGGCCAGCCCCACACCACGTTGCGCTCGCCCTGGCTGCCCCTGCACTGGGCCCTGGGCATTGCCTCCTATGGCCTGCTGGCCGCGGCGGTCGTGCACGCCTGGCTGCTTCGGCGTGCCGAAGCGGCGATGCGCCAGGCCACCCCCACCGACGAACCCCTGCCGCTGCTGGCGCTGGAACGCCTCACCTTCCGCTTCGTGGCGGCCGGCTTCGTGCTGCTGAGTGCCACGCTGGTGGCTGGCGCCTGGTTCGCCGACCACCTGCAGGGCGGCTGGGTCTGGAACCACAAGACCGTGTTCTCGGTTCTGTCGTGGCTCACGCTGGCCGTGCTGCTGTGGGGCCGCTGGCGGCTGGGCTGGCGCGGGCGCATCGCCGCGCGCATGCTCTACCTGGGCGCGGGCCTGCTGCTGCTGGGCTACGTCGGTTCGCGTTTCGTGCTCGAAGTCGTTCTGCACCGCCCATGAAGTACCTGCTCGTCCTGCTGGTGATCCTGATCGCGGTCGGCGTCTGGCGCAACAACCGGCGCCCCACGCGCGAGACCGAGACCCCGCCCCGCCCCCCTTCGCCCGCCGCCCCGCCGCAACCGGCACACATGCTTTCATGTGTGCATTGCGGCTTGCACGTCCCAGCCGCCGATGCGGTGCAGGGCCGCAACGGCGCCTATTGCGGCTCGGAGCACCGGCGGCTGGCGGAAGGCTGACTGCCATGGTGTGGGCCCCCACCGCCCTTGAACGCCGCCCCTGGCTGCTGGCAGCAGCCAGCGCGGATGCGGCTGCGGCCACCACCTCGGCGGCCTCGTTCGCACGCCTGTGGAACGCTTTCATGGGCGCCCGTGTCCTGGTGGCAGCGGTGCTGCTCCTGCTTCAGACGGCCCTGCTGGCCATGGGCAACACCCCGCCCTGGCTGCTGACCTGGTGCGCTGCCTACCTGCTGCTGACCCTGGGCGCCCTCTGGTGGCGCCCTGAACGGCCACCACGCGATGCCAACTGGCGCTGGCTGGTCATCCTGATGCCCGATGTGGGCGTGTTCGCCCTGCTGCAGCTGTTTCAGCCAGGCGGTCTGCACTACACGCCCCTGTTCGTGCTGCCGGTGCTGCTGGCCTCCATCCTCGGCTCGCTGCGCCTGGCGCTGGGCACGGCCGCGGCAGCCACGCTGTACCTGCTGGCCGAGACCTGGTGGCAGGCGCAGGCCACGCTGGTGGACCCCACCGCCCGCTACCTGCAGAGCGGCCTCACGGGCACGGGCCTGTTTCTCGTCGCGCTGCTGGCACACCAGCTGACCCTGAGGCTCGCGCGCGAGGAAGCCATGTCGCATAGCAGTCAGCAGGCGGCACGCGCGCAGGCCCAGGTCAATGCGCTCATCATCGAAGGACTCAGCGAGGGCGTGCTGGTGCTGGATGCGCAAGGGCGTGCACGCCATGTCAACCCCGCTGCCCAGGCCATGCTGCAGGACGACGGCCCCGATGCGCGCTCCACCGACACGCTGCGACTGCCGGCCAGCACCGCCTGGCCACAGCTGCAGCAGCTGGTGCGCCAGACCTTCACCCGACAAGCGCCCCAGGAAGCCGAACTGCGCCTGACACAGGCCCATGGGGGCGTGCGCGAGCTGTTGGCACGCACCCACCTGAGCGCACCCGACGGCGCGCTCGAAGGTGGCCTGTGCGTGGTTTTCCTGGAAGACGTTCGCGAGGTGGAAGCCCGTGTGCGCACCGAGAAACTGGCCGCCATGGGCCGCATGTCCGCCGCAGTGGCTCACGAGATCCGCAACCCGCTGGCTGCGATCTCGCAGGCCAACGCCCTGCTGGGCGAAGAGCTTGCGGCGCCGTCACAGCGGCGGCTGGTCGGCATGATCGGACAGAACGCCCAGCGCCTGGCCCGTATCGTGGACGATGTGCTCAATGTCGCGCGGCTGGATGTGCGCAACGAGTGGGTGACGCAGCAGACTGTGCCGCTGGACGTCACGGTTCAGCAACTGGTACACGAATGGCTGGAGCCCCATGGCTGCCACCACATGGTGGAGGTGCGCACGCATTGCCCGCAGACCCAGGTGCATTTCGACCTGGAGCACCTGCGCCGCCTGCTGGTCAATCTGCTGGAAAACGCCTTGCGTTACGCGAGCGGCTCCCCGGCATCCATCTGCGTGCTCACCCATGCCGAGGGCCTTCACCAGGTCCGCATGAGCGTGTGGAGTGATGGCCCGCCGCTGGACAGCGGCGTGCGGCGCCACCTGTTCGAACCTTTCTTCTCGTCCGAAAGCCGCTCGAGTGGCCTGGGGCTGTACATCAGCCGCGAACTGTGCGAGCGTTACGGCGCCCAGATCGGGTACCGGCGCACACCGCTGGACGCCCGCGACGGCAACGAGTTCTACGTCCTCATGCCCCGGCTGCCGACGCTGTCGCGTGCGACGACCACCTGAAAGACGCTCCTTCCATGGCCGCAACCAAATCCTCCTATGCCGTGCTGGTGGTTGACGACGAGCCGGACCTGCGCACCCTCTACGAACTCACGCTGCTGCGCGAGGGGTACCAGGTCGAGGCCGCCAGCGACCTGCGCCAGGCGCGCGAGCTGCTGCAGGCCGGCCGCTACCACGCCGTGATCACCGACATGCGGCTGCCCGATGGCCAGGGGCTGGAGCTGCTGCGCGAACTCAGCGCGCGGCAGCGCCCCGAAAAGACCATCGTCATCACCGCCTACGGTTCGCCGGAAAACGCGGTCGAGGCGCTCAAGTGTGGCGCGTTTGACTACCTCACCAAACCGGTGGACCTCAAGCAGTTCCGCAACGTGGTGGCTTCGGCGGTGAGCAGCCATGGCGGCGCGGGCCAGGGGCCCGCCAGCATCGCGGCCGCCAGTGTGGGGCCCGCTTTCAACGGCTCGCTGGCGCGCATCGTCGGTGAATCCGCCTGCATGGTCCAGGTCAAGCAGCGCATCGAGCGTGTGGCGCGCAGCATGGCACCGGTGCTGCTTCAGGGTGAGTCCGGCACCGGCAAGGAACTCGTGGCGCGCGCGGTGCACGATTGCAGCCACCGCGCCAGCGGCCCCTTCATTGCGGTGAACTGCGGCGCGATCCCCGAGAACCTGATCGAGGCCGAGTTTTTCGGCGTGCGCAAGGGCGCCTACACCGGTGCCACGCAGGACCGCGACGGCTACTTCCAGGCGGCGCGCGGCGGCACGCTGTTCCTCGACGAGATCGGCGATCTGCCCCTGTCCATGCAGGCCAAGCTGCTGCGCGTGATCCAGGAACGGCACGTTCGCGCACTGGGTGCGGTTCAGGAGGAGCCGGTCGACGTGCGGCTGGTCAGCGCCACCCACAAGGACCTCGCCACGGAAGTCCGTGCCGGACGCTTTCGCCAGGACCTCTTCTACCGCATCCACGTCATCGAGATCCGCATGCCCGCGCTGCGTGAGCGGCGCGAAGACCTGCCCGCGCTGACCCGCACGCTGCTGGAGCGCCTCAGTGCGGATGGCGGCCACCCGCCGCCGCGGCTGTCCGAGCGTGCGCTGCAGTGGCTGCAGACCCATCCCCTGCCCGGCAACGTGCGCGAGCTGGAAAACCTGCTGCACCGCGCGCTGGCGCTGGGCAGTGGCGAAATCCTCGAACCCGAAGACCTGTGCGACCCGTTGCGCGAGGACGCGTCGGCATACCCGACAGCGCCAGTGGACAGCCCGCCTTTGAGCGAGGCTGTGAGCGGACCCGAGCCCGTACTCCCGACCGACCTCCAGGCCTATCTGGACCAGCAGGAGCGCGAGGTCCTGCTGCGGGTGCTCAAGGAGACGCACTACAACCGCACCCTGGCGGCCTCGCGCCTGGGCCTCAACCTGCGCCAGATCCGCTACCGCATCCAGCGCCTGAACATCCCCACACCTTCCAGTGGCAGCGACCATGAGGAGTGAGCCGGAGGCGGCGTGGGCCGAGGGGTGGTGGAGCCACGCGCGGCCCGTGGCATCGCCCAACTTCGGACCACGCCCCGAGGGCACCAGCGTCAGCCTGATCGTGGTGCACTCCATCAGCCTGCCGCCCGGCATTTACGGGGGCACTGAGGTCGAGGCGCTGTTCACCAATCGGCTCGACTGCGACGCCCACCCCTACTTCGAGCGACTGCGGGGGCTGGAAGTCTCCTCGCACTTCTTCGTGCGGCGCGACGGCGAGGTGGTGCAGTTCGTGGCCGCCGGCGAACGCGCCTGGCACGCCGGCGCCTCACGCTGGCTGGGCCGCGACAACTGCAACGACTTCTCCATCGGCATCGAACTCGAAGGCCTGGAAGGTGACACCTTCGAGGCGGCGCAATATGCCAGCCTCGCAAGGCTGTGCGCTGCCATCGCCGACCTCTACCCCATCACCCACCTGGCGGGGCATGAGCACATTGCACCGGGCCGCAAGCTGGACCCCGGCCCTGGTTTCGATTGGGCGGATTTGCAACAGCGGCTGTCCTGGCCCGATCGGTGTTTTCCCGAAGCTGTTGCAGCGGCCCGCCGCGACGCGGACCGCTGAGGCGCCGGGCACTCGCAACCTCAAAGTCAAGCCGCACGCGGCTTGCCGCGCCAAAGTCGCGCACAAACGGCCAACCATGGGGCCATCACGCCCCTGATTGGCGCAGCGCGAGGTGTTTTTCCAGGGTCTCGCAACGGCCCTTTTCCCTCTGTGGAAGCCGGCCCATGGGGTATTTGGATTTACACTACCTGTAGTGGCTTGAAATGAACCCACACACTAGATATAGTGTCCCCGGTCCCTTTCGGTTTTCAACGAATCAAGCCGCCCGACAACCCTTCGCGTGCCCCTTGTCAGCCCTGGCGGCGCGCGCCATAACAAACCGAGGAATTCATGCAAAGCACTTCGACCCTGCACCCCGTAGGCACCGTATCCGGCCAGAGTGGCACGGACTCCGGTGCCCGTGCCGCATCGCCCAGCGCCTTGTCCAACTACCAGATCATCCGCCGCAACGGTGCCGTGGTGCCGTTCGAGCCCAACAAGATCGCGGTGGCCCTGATGAAGGCCTTCCTGGCGGTGCACGGCACACAAGGTGCCGCGTCGGCCAGCGTTCGCGAGACCGTGGACGAGCTGACCCAGTCGGTGATGCGCGCACTGATGCGCTCGCGCCCGGGTGGCGGCACCTTCCATATTGAAGACGTGCAGGACCACGTCGAGCTGGGCCTGATGCGCGGCGGTCACCACGAAGTGGCCCGTGCCTACGTGCTCTACCGCGAACGCCGTGCGCAGGAACGCGCCCAGCAGTCCACGCCGGCCCAGCCGGCCGCACCTCAGCTCCATGTGCTCGACCGTGGCCAGCGCGTCGCGCTCGACACCGGCCGCCTGCAGCAGCTGATCGCCAACGCCTGCGCCAACCTCGGCGCCGACGTCAAGGCTGAGCCCATCGTGGCCGAAACCCTGCGCAACCTGTACGACGGCGTGCCCATCGAAGAGGTCTACAAGGCCGCCATCCTGGCTGCCCGCACCCTGATCGAGAAAGATCCCGACTACACCTACGCCACCGCACGCCTGCTGTTGCACACCATCGTGAAAGAGGTGCTGGGCGAAGAGGTGCTGCAGGCCGACATGGCCACCCGCTACGCCGACTACTTCCCGCACTTCATCAAGAAGGGCGTCGAGAACGAGCTGCTCAGCGACGAGCTGCTGAACTTCGACCTGGCCCGTCTGGGCGCCGCCCTCAAGGCCGAACGCGACCTGCAGTTCGACTACCTGGGCCTGCAGACCCTGTACGACCGCTACTTCCTGCATGTGCGCAAGACCCGCATCGAGCTGCCGCAGGCCTTCTTCATGCGCGTGGCCATGGGTCTGGCACTCAACGAGATCGACCGCGAAGCCCGCGCCATCGAGTTCTACGAGATCCTGTCCTCGTTCGACTTCATGTCGTCCACCCCCACGCTGTTCAACAGCGGCACGCTGCGCTCGCAGCTCTCCAGCTGCTACCTGACCACCGTTCCAGACGACCTCGACGGCATCTACGAGTCCATCAAGGAAAACGCCCTGCTGTCCAAGTTTGCCGGCGGCCTGGGCAACGACTGGACCCGCGTGCGCGCACTGGGCAGCCACATCAAGGGCACCAACGGCGAGTCCCAAGGCGTGGTGCCGTTCCTCAAAGTGGTGAACGACACGGCCGTGGCCGTGAACCAGGGCGGCAAGCGCAAGGGCGCGGTCTGCACCTACCTGGAAACCTGGCACCTGGACATCGAAGAATTCCTGGAGCTGCGCAAGAACACCGGCGACGACCGCCGCCGCACCCACGACATGAACACGGCGAACTGGATTCCCGACCTGTTCATGAAGCGCGTGATGGAAAAAGGCGAGTGGAGCCTGTTCAGCCCCAACAGCGTGCCCGACCTGCACGACAAGTTCGGCGCCGACTTCGAGAAGGCCTATGTCGCCTACGAAGAAAAGGCGGCCCGTGGCGAGATCAAGCCCTACCGCAAGGTGCCGGCCAGCGACATGTGGCGCAAGATGCTCTCGATGCTGTTCGAGACCGGCCACCCCTGGATCACCTTCAAGGACGCCTGCAACGTGCGCTCGCCCCAGCAGCACGCCGGCGTGGTGCACTCGTCCAACCTGTGCACCGAGATCACGCTCAACACCAGCGACACCGAAACCGCGGTCTGCAACCTGGGCTCGGTCAACCTGGCCCAGCACCTGAAGGACGGCCAGATCGATCACGAAAAGCTCAAGCGCACCGTGACCACGGCCATGCGCATGCTGGACAACGTGATCGACATCAACTACTACGCGGTCAAGAAGGCACGCGACTCCAACCTGCGCCACCGCCCGGTGGGCTTGGGCATCATGGGTTTCCAGGATGCGCTCTACCAGCTCCGCGTGCCCTACGCCAGCCAGGAAGCGGTCGAGTTCGCCGACCGCTCCATGGAAGCCGTCTGCTACCACGCCTACTGGGCCTCGACCGAACTCGCCAAGGAGCGCGGCAAGTACTCCAGCTACAAGGGCTCGTTGTGGGACAAGGGCATCCTGCCGCTGGACTCGCTGGAACTGCTGGCCCAGCAGCGCGGCGGCTACGTCGAGTGCGACCGCTCCGCCACCCTGGACTGGGACGCGCTGCGCAAGAAGATTGCGGCCGACGGCATGCGCAACTCCAACTGCATCGCCATCGCACCCACGGCCACCATCTCCAACATCATCGGCGTGGACGCCTCCATCGAGCCCTGCTTCGGCAACCTCTCGGTCAAGTCCAACCTGTCCGGTGAGTTCACCGTCATCAACGGCTACCTGGTCAAGGACCTCAAGCGCCTGGGCCTGTGGGACGACGTGATGGTGATGGACCTCAAACACTTCGACGGCTCGCTGCGCCCCATCGACCGCGTGCCGCAAGATGTGAAGGCGCTGTACGCCACCGCGTTCGAGGTCGACACGCAGTGGCTGGTCGAAGCCGCTGCTCGCCGCCAGAAATGGATCGATCAGGCGCAGAGCCTGAACATCTACATGGCGGGCGCATCGGGCAAGAAGCTCGATGACACCTACAAGCTCGCATGGCTGCGCGGTCTCAAGACCACTTACTACCTGCGCACCATGAGCGCCACCCACGTGGAGAAATCCACCGGACGCGCCGGCCAGCTCAACGCCGTGCCCATGGGTGGTCAAGGTGGCCTGCAGGCCGCACCGGTTGCAGCCGCACAAGCCGAGCCCGCCGTCGAGGCCGCGACCGACATCAAGTTCTGCGCGATCGACGATCCGGGTTGCGAGGCCTGCCAATAAACGGCGCACACACGCATCGATGACGCACGTTTTCGATGCACATGCACAACAAATGAATGCATCGAATGGTCAAGGTACTTTCCTTTTCCATTCGGTGCTTTGATAATCCGAACACTTGGACATAGCTATGCTGACCTGGGACGACGAAGTCAAGCCCTCACCGCAACGACAAAACCTGCCGCCGGACCTGCCGGCCGGTGGTGTCCCTTCTTCACTGTCGTCACCGTCTCTCGCCACCCACACGCCGTCGGCTCCCGCTGCCGCCGCACCGGTCGCACCCACGACGCAGTCCTCGGCCTCCGGTGCCGCACGCCGTGTCAACGCCGCCGACAAGCGCATCATCAACGGCCAGACCGACGTCAACCAGCTGGTGCCCTTCAAGTACAAGTGGGCCTGGGAAAAGTACCTGGCCACCTGCGCCAACCACTGGATGCCGCAAGAGGTCAACATGAGCCGCGACATCGCGCTCTGGAAAGACCCCAACGGCCTGAGCGAAGACGAGCGGCGCATCATCAAGCGCAACCTCGGCTTCTTCGTCACCGCCGACTCGCTGGCCGCCAACAACATCGTGCTGGGCACCTACCGCCACATCACGGCGCCCGAGTGCCGCCAGTTCCTGCTGCGCCAGGCCTTTGAAGAAGCCATCCACACCCACGCCTACCAGTACATCGTGGAGTCGCTGGGCCTGGACGAGTCCGAGATCTTCAACGCCTACAACGAAGTCCAGTCCATCCGCGACAAGGACGAGTTCCTGATCCCGTTCATCGACGCGATCATGAACCCTGACTTCAAGACCGGCACGCCCGAGAACGACCAGACGCTGCTCAAGTCGCTGATCGTCTTTGCCTGCCTGATGGAAGGCCTGTTCTTCTACGTCGGCTTCACGCAGATCCTGGCGCTGGGCCGCCAGAACAAGATGACCGGTGCCGCCGAGCAGTACCAGTACATCCTGCGTGACGAGTCCATGCACTGCAACTTCGGCATCGACCTGATCAACCAGCTCAAGCTCGAGAACCCGCACCTGTGGACGCCCGAGTTCAAGGCCGAGATCAAGGCGCTGTTTGAAAAGGCCGTCGAGCTCGAGTACCGCTACGCCGAGGACACCATGCCGCGCGGCGTGCTGGGCCTCAATGCCTCCATGTTCAAGGGCTACCTGCGCTACATCGCCAACCGGCGCGCCACGCAGATCGGCCTGGAAGCCCTGTTCCCCAACGAAGAGAACCCGTTCCCCTGGATGAGCGAGATGATCGACCTCAAGAAGGAACGCAACTTCTTCGAAACCCGCGTGATCGAGTACCAGTCGGGCGGCGCCCTCTCCTGGGATTGACCGGACCGACCTTCGCACCATGCGGCCAAGCTTTTCAAAACCCAGCCCATTCACTGCGGTGTCGCAGTCGCCGGGTTTTGTCTCCCCATTCAACGCGCTGGGACCACCAAGTGGCATGCATCCACCGGCTCCCAACCCGCTGAATCGTCCGAGCCCACTCCTGCGGCTTCGGGCGCACCATGCAACTTGATCAAGGAGAACAAAATGGCAACTGCGAAAAAAGCTGCGGCAAAGAAAGCCGCTCCCAAGAAAGCCCCGGCTAAAAAAGCCGCGGTGAAGAAGGCCCCGGCGAAGAAAGCCGCACCGGCCAAAAAGGCTGCCGTGAAGAAGGCACCCGCCAAGAAAGCGGCACCGGCCAAGAAGCCGGCCGTGAAAAAAGCGGCGGTGAAGAAGGCTCCGGCGAAGAAAGCGGCACCGGCCAAAAAAGCCGCCGTGAAGAAGGCGCCTGCCAAGAAAGCGGCACCGGCCAAAAAAGCCGCCGTGAAGAAAGCGCCGGCGAAGAAAGCCGCTGCGAAGAAAGCGCCTGCGAAAAAGGCCGCCGCGAAGAAAGCGCCGGCAAAGAAAGCAGCCGCTGCCAAAAAGCCGGCCGCCAAGAAGCCTGCTGCGAAAAAACCTGCTGCCAAGCCTGCCCCTGCGCCTGCTGCGCAGACCACGCTGAACCCGCAGGCCGCATGGCCCTTCCCGACTTCCAGCAAGCCCTGATACCAGGTCACGCTGAAAGCAGACAGGCCCGGTGGAAACACCGGGCCTTTTTCATGCGCGTCAGGCCAACCCGTAGGCCTGCGCGATGCGCGATGCCGCCGCATCGCGAACCGTGGACGCCAGGAAAGACGCGCGTGCGCCGTTGAGCATCAGGCGCCCGATCTCGGCGCGCGTCATGCCCAGTTCCGCTTCCAGTGCCGCGAGTTCGCCACTGAGCGTCACCGCCGACATGAGGCGGTTGTCGGTGGAACAGGACACGTTGAGTCCCTCGCGCAGCATGGCTGCAATGGGATGTTCACCCAGGTGCGCCACCACGCCGGTGTGCACGTTGCTCGACGGGCAGACCTCGAAATGCAGATCCCGTTCGCGGGCACGCTCGCGCCAGTGCGGTGCGGCCGGCCACCCGGGCAGGTCCATCACATGCACCCCGTGGCCGATGCGCGTGGCACCGACCTCGGCCGCCTCCAGCACGCGTTCGCCGCTGTCGGCTTCACCCGCGTGGCAGGTCAGGCCCAGGCCCGCATCGCGCGCCACCCGGTAGGCCTGTGCATGGGGCGTGGGCGGAAACCCCCGCTCGGCGCCGGCCAGATCGAAACCCACCACGCCGTGGTCGCGGTAGCGCGCCGCGAGTTGTGCGGCGCGCACGCTCTGGGCCGGGTCGTCGGTGCGCATGGCACACACGATCAGGCCACTGGGCAGCGCGCTGCGGCGCAGCCCGGCCAGCAGCGACTCCAGCACGGCCTCGGGCGCCAGGCCCAGTGGCTCCAGCAGCAGCGGGGCCATGCGGAACTCGGCCAGCACGCAGCCATCCAGCCGTGCGTCCTCGGCGGCCTCGAAGGCCACGCGTTCGCAGGCCGCCACCGAGGCCATGGCCTGCACGGTCCACGAAAAGCCCTGCAGGTAGCGCTCCAGACTGCCGGAATGGGCATTGGCGGCCATCCAGCGCCCCAGGGCGTCGGCGTCGGCCACCGGTGGTGTCAGACCCTGTGCCTGGCACAGTTCTAGCAAGGTCTGGGGCCGCAGGCCTCCGTCCAGGTGCTCGTGCAAGAGCACCTTGGGCAAAGCCCGCCAGGCGTCTGCGGGCGTGGTGGTTTCTGGTGTGGTCAATCGGTCCTCCGGGGTCGGCAACACCTAGGGAAAAACGCCTACCGTCGCCTGTGACTCGTCCATTATGATCGCGCCTTCTACAGTACGTAAACGTTTACGTACTGTCGGAAGTTGCGGTTTTCAACGAATTCTCTGGTTCAACCTCCAACCGAACGGGAACAACATGAAGCTCTCCACCTCCTTGGGCCTGCTGGCCCTGGCGCTCGCAGCCACCACACAGGCCCACGCACAACCTGCCGTCGTCTATGACATGGGCGGCAAGTTCGACAAATCCTTCAACGAGGCCGCCTACAACGGCATCGAGCGCTGGAAGAAGGAGACCGGCAAGAACTACCTCGAATTCGAAATCGCCAACGAGACCCAGCGCGAACAGGCGCTGCGCCGCATGGCCGAGCGTGGTGCCAACCCCATCATCGCGATCGGCTTCAGCCAGGCCAGCGGCGTGGAAAAAATCGCCAAGGAATTCCCCAAGCTCAACTTCGCCATCATCGACATGGTGGTGAACCAGCCCAACGTGCAGTCGGTGGTGTTCAAGGAGCAGGAGGGCAGCTTCCTGGTGGGCCTGATGGCCACCATGGCCAGCAAGACCGGCAAGGTGGGCTTCGTGGGTGGCATGGACATCCCGCTGATCCGCAAGTTCCAGTGTGGCTACGAGCAGGGTGCGAAGTTCGCCAACCCCAAGACCGAGGTGTTCGCCAACATGACCGGCACCACCGGCGCCGCCTGGAGCGACCCGGGCCGTGGCGCCGAACTGGCCAAGGCGCAGTTCGCCAAGGGCGCCGACGTGGTGTTCGCCGCAGCCGGCGGCACCGGCATCGGTGTGTACCAGGCCGCCAAGGATTCGGGCAAGCTCGCCATCGGTGTGGACAGCAACCAGAACCACCTGCAGCCGGGCACCATGCTGACCTCCATGCTCAAGCGCGTGGACGTGGCCGTCTACAACGTGGCCAAAGGCCACAAGGCCGGCCTGTCGGTGCTGGGCCTCAAGGAAGGTGGCGTGGACGTGGCCATCGACCAGCACAACGAGAAGATGGTGACGCCGGCCATGCGCAAGGCGGTGGACGACGCCCGCGCCGCCATCGTTTCCGGCAAGGTCAAGGTCGCCGACTACATGGCCGACAACGCCTGCAAGTACTGACCCCCCCGATGCGGCTGACGCCGCTTCCCCCCAGGGGGCGTGCCAGCGGACCGGCGGAGCCGGATCCGCGGCACCCCGGCTGGCGGGACGGGCGCACTGACGGATTCGTCTTTTGAGCACCATCAAAGATGTCGCGGCACGGGCGGGGGTTTCCTTCGCCACGGTGTCGCACGTCCTCAATGGCACGCGGCGTGTGAGCGATGCCGCACGGGGCCGGGTGGAGCAGGCCGTGGCCGATCTCGGCTACGTGCCCAGCGCGCTCGCCCGTGCGCTCAAGACCAACCAGACCCGCATGCTGGGCGTGCTGGTGCCCAACATCGTCAACCCCTACTTCTCCGAGCTCACGCGCGGCATAGAGGACCGCTGCCGCCGCGCGGGCTATGCCGTCTTCCTCTGCAACTGCGACGACGACCTGCAGCGCCAGACCCACTACGTTCAGACGCTGCTGCAGCGCCGCGTGGATGGTCTGCTGCTGGCGGTGGCCACGGGCGAGGCCAGTGAACTGGAACAGGCGCTCGCCAACGTGCGCACACCCGCCGTGGTGGTGGAACGTGCCTTGCCCGGTCACCACAACGACCTGGTGCGCGTGGACAACACCGCCGGCGCCCGGCTTGCCGTGGAGCACCTGCTGTCGCTGGGACACCGGCGTATCGCCTGCCTGGCGGGGCCGGCCCGTTTCGAGGTCAGCCGCGCACGCGTGGCCGGCTGGCATCAGGCCCTGACGGAGGCCGGCATCCAGCCCCGGGCCGAGTGGCTGCTGGAAGGTGACTTCGGCATCGCGGACGGCTACCGCCTCGCGCACCAGATGCTCGAGAAAGGCGGCATCAGTGCGCTGTTCGCCAGCAACGACCTGTTCGCCGTCGGCGCCCTGCGGGCCGCAGCCGAACGCGGCATGACCGTGCCGCGCGACCTGTCCATCATCGGCTTTGACGGCATAGACCTCGGCCCCTACCTCCACCCTGCGCTCAGCAGCGTGGGCTACCCCATTCGCGAACTCGGCGAACGCGCCGCCTCGGTGCTGATCGAGCGCATTGCCCACCCCGGCGCGCGCACGCGCGAGGTGGTGCTGGCCCCCCAACTGATGCTGCGTGAGTCCACCGCGCAGGTCCTGCACGCATGAACACCGCCTCCCCAGACGCCCCGCCGGCCGTGCGGATGAGCCACATCCACAAACGGTTTGGTGCGGTACAGGCCAACCGCGACGTCAGCTTCAGCGTCGCGCCCGGCAGCATCCACGGCCTGGTGGGCGAGAACGGCGCGGGCAAGAGCACGCTGATGTCCATCCTGTACGGCTTCTACCAGGCCGACAGCGGAGCCATTGCGGTCAACGGCCGGGAGGTGGACATCCGCGACGCCCACCAGGCGATTGCCCAGGGCATCGGCATGGTTCACCAGCACTTCATGCTGGTGGACAACCTCAGCGCGCTCGACAACGTGATGCTGGGCGCCGAACCCCACGCGCTGCTGAACCGCGCCGCCGCCACGGTGCGCGCGGGCCTGGACTCACTCATGAAGGCCACCGGCCTGCGGGTGGACCTGGACGCGCTGGTGCAGGACCTGAGCGTTGGCGACTGCCAGCGCCTGGAGATCCTCAAGGCGCTGTACCGCGGCGCGCGCATCCTCATCCTCGACGAGCCCACCGCCGTGCTCACGCCGCAGGAGACCGAGCAGCTCTTCGAGGTGCTGGACACGCTGCGCGCCGGTGGCACCACCGTGATCCTGATCACCCACAAGCTCAAGGAAGTCATGCGCGTGTGCGACCGCGTGACCGTGATGCGCGCGGGCGAGGTGGTGCACGAGAGCGACATCGCTTCGGCCAGCATCGAAAGCCTGGCCCAGGCCATGGTGGGCCGCAAGGTGCAACTGGGCCGCACCGCCGCCGCATCGGCCAGCGGCGGCGAGGTGCGCCTGACGGCGCAGGACCTCACGCTGCGCGACACCCAGGGCGTGACGCGGCTCGCCGGCATGGACCTGGAGCTGCGCGCGGGCGAGATCGTGGGCGTGGCCGGTGTGGCCGGCAACGGCCAGAGCGAGCTGCTGGACCTGCTCTCGGGCCTGCGTGCGCCACAGGCCGGAACGCTGGGCCTGGGCGGTCGCACCTTCGGACCTGAGCGCTGGCTGGACCCGCGTACCGCGCGCCAGCTGGGTCTGGCCCATGTGCCGGAAGACCGCCACGGCCGCGCCATGGTGATGGCCTTCGAGGCCTGGGAATCTGCCGTGCTGGGCCACGAGCACCAGCCGGCCTACAGCCGCCACGGCTTCATGCGTGGCAACGCCATGCGCGCCGCCACCACCGCCCTGATGGAGCGCTTCGACGTGCGCCCGCGCAACCACCGGCTCAGGAGCAGCAAGTTTTCGGGCGGCAACCAGCAAAAGCTGGTACTGGCTCGCGAGCTCGGCCAGGCGCCGCGCGTGCTGCTGGTGGGCCAGCCCACACGCGGCGTGGACATTGGCGCCATCGAATTCATTCACGGCCAGCTGCGCCGCCTGCGCGACGAGGGCTGCGCGGTGCTGCTGGTCTCCAGCGAGCTCGACGAAATCCTCGCGCTGGCCGACCGCGTGCTGGTGATGAACCACGGCCGCGTGACCGGCGAGCTGCCCATCAACGACTGCACCGAAACCCAGCTGGGTGTGCTGATGACGACTTCCGGAGACCCCTCATGAGCGCGGCCACTCCCGCCCTGCCGCGCTGGGCCGACCTGGTGCTGCTGCCGCTGCTCAACCTGCTGATTGCGCTGGCTGCGGCCGCGGTGGTGATCGCCGCCATCGGCCAGAGCCCCTGGGAGGTGCTGCAGGTGCTGGTGAACGGCGCCTTCGGCAACGCACGCTCCTTCAGCTACACGCTGTACTACACCACCACCTTCATCTGCACCGGGCTCGCGGTGGCCGTGGCCTTCCACGGCGGGCTGTTCAACATCGGCGGCGAGGGCCAGGCCGTGCTCGGCGGCCTGGGCGTGGGTCTGGTGGCGCTGTGGCTCTCGCCCCACCTGAGTGCCTGGCTGGTGCTGCCGGCCATGTTGCTGGGTGGTCTGCTGTTCGGCATGGTCTGGGCGTTGGTGCCGGGCTACCTGCAAGCCTGGCGCGGCAGCCACGTGGTCATCACCACCATCATGTTCAACTTTCTCGCCAGTACGCTGCTGGTCTACCTGCTGGTCAACCACCTGCGCCCCGCTGGCAGCCAGTCGGTGGAGAGCGAGGCCTTCGCCGGATCGGCGCAGCTGCCGCGCATGCACGAGGCGCTGGCCTGGCTGGGCATCGAGTGGCCTTCATCGCCGCTGAACCTGAGCCTGCTGCTGGCGCTGGCCGCCGCCGTCGGGGTCTACCTGTTCCTGTGGCACACCCGTGCCGGTTACCGGCTGCGCGCCACCGGCTCCAGCCCTGGCGCGGCCGCCTACGCGGGCATCGCGCCGCGCACGCAGGTGCTGGTGGCCATGGGCCTGTCGGGCGCACTCGCGGGCCTGGTGGGCATGAACGAGATCGCGGGCGTGAACGGCCGGCTGCTGCTCGATTTCGTGGGAGGCGCGGGCTTCACCGGCATTGCCGTGGCCCTGATGGGCCGCAACCACCCGGCCGGGATCGTGCTGGCCAGCCTGCTGTTCGGCGCGCTGTTCCAGGGCGGTGCCGAGGTGGCCTTCGAGGTGCAGGGTTTCACCCGCGACATGGTGGTGATGCTGCAGGGGTTCATCGTGCTGTTCTCGGGTGCCATGGCCTACGTGGCAGCCCCCTGGCTGGCCCGCACGCTGGCCTGGTTGGCGCCGCGCGCCGCGGCACCTGTTGCCACGGAGGCCCGCCATGGATGAGGTGCTGATCGCCTCCATGCTGGCGTCCACGCTGCGCGTGGCCACGCCGCTGATGCTGTGTGCGCTGGCCGGTCTGCTGGCCGAGCGCTCGGGCGTGATCGACCTGAGCCTCGAGGGCAAGATGCTGTTCGCGGCCTGCATCGCGGCCAGTGTCGGGGTCTGGTCCGGTTCTGCCGCTCTGGCCCTGGGTGCCGGCATTGCCGTGGCGGTGGTGCTGTCGTGGCTGCACGGTTTTGCCTGCGTGAGCCATTCGGGCGACCAGGTGGTCTCGGGCATGGCGATCAACATCATCGCGGCCGGCCTCACGGTGGTGCTGGCCACCGCCTGGTTCTCGCAGGGTGGCCAGACGCCCCCGGTAGGCGACGGCGTGCGCCTGCAGGCGCTGTGGCCGGGTGCGGCAGCAGCGCTGCAGGGCATCCCCGTTGTCGGGCCGCTGCTGGGTGTCGGGCTGCTGAGCCACAACGCGCTGGTCTACCTGGCGCTGGTGGCCGTGCCGCTGGTGTGGTGGCTGCTCTACCGCACCCGCTTCGGCCTGCGTCTGCGCGCGGTGGGCGAAAACCCCGCGATGGTGGACGCGGCCGGCGTCTCGGTGCTGCGCCTGCGCTACGCCGCGCTCACGCTCAATGGCCTGCTGTGTGGCCTCGCGGGCTGCTACCTGGTGCTGGCCCAGGGCGCACTGTTCGTGCCCCACATGACGGCCGGGCGCGGCTTCATGGCGCTGGCAGCCATGATCTTCGGCAAGTGGCACCCGGTGGGCGCCTTCTGGGCCTGCCTGCTGTTCGGTTTCCTGGACGCCGTGGCGATCCGCCTGCAGGGCGTGTCGCTGCCAGTCATTGGCGAGGTACCGGTGCAGATCGTCCAGGCCCTGCCCTACGTGCTGACGGTGGTGCTGCTGGCCGGCTTCATCGGCCGAGCCACTGCGCCCAAGGCGCTGGGCCTGCCTTACCTCAAAGAACGCTGAACCGACCATGAGCCTCGACTTCCTCACACCCGACCTGCGCGAGCGCCTGCTGAAGGCCGCCCGCGAGGCGCGCCTGCGGGCCTACGCGCCCTACTCGCGCTTCCTGGTCGGCGCCGCCGTGCTCGACGAGCACGGGCAGATTCACCCAGGCTGCAACGTGGAGAACGCCGCCTACCCGCAAGGCGTGTGCGCCGAAGCCGGTGCACTCAGCGCCCTGGTGCTGGCCGGTGGCCGGCGTGCCGTGGCGGTGGCCGTGGTGGGCGACAGCCCCGAGTGGGTGACGCCCTGTGGTGGCTGCCGCCAGAAGCTGCGCGAATTCGCCGGCCCCGACACACCCATCCTGATCGGCAACACCACGCAGCTGCAGGGCATCCTGACGCTGGACCAGCTGCTGCCCCACAGCTTCGGCCCCGACCACCTGATCACCACACCATGAGCATCGACAAGACCCTGGAACAGGTACGCGCCCACGCGCCGCAGGCACGTCCCCGCGTGGCGGTGGTGCTGGGCTCTGGCTGGGGCCAGCTGGCCACGGCGGTGCAAGACGCGATCCGCATCCCCTACAGCGCGCTGGACGGTTTCCCGCAGGCCACCGTGGCCGGCCACAGCGGCGAGCTGGTGCTGGGCCACGTGGGTGGCACACCGGTGGCGGTGATGTCGGGGCGCAAGCACGTCTACGAGACCGGCCTGGTGGACGGCATGAAACACCCGCTGCGCACGCTGCAGGCCCTGGGCTGCGAGACCCTGGTGCTGACCAACGCGGCCGGCAGCCTGGACCCGGCCCTGGGTGTGGGCAGCCTGATGCTGATCAGCGACCACATCAACTTTCCGCAGCGCTCGCCCCTGATCGGCGAAGCCGGCTCGGAGCGTTTCGTGGCCATGAGCGACGCCTACGACCCCGCTCTGCGCGCCCGCGCGCAGGCCGTTGCCAGCGAACGCGGCGTCACGCTGCACGAAGGCGTGTACCTGTGGTGCGTGGGTCCGCAGTTCGAGACACCGGCCGAGATCCGGCTGTTCCGCCTCCTGGGCGCGCATGCCGTGGGCATGAGCACCGTGCCCGAAACCATCATCGCGCGCCACGCTGGCCTGAAGGTGCTGGCGTTCTCGCTGCTGACCAACATGGGCGCAGGGCTCTCCGACGAGCGTCTGAGCCATGCCCACACGCTGGAACAGGCCCGCCATGCGGGCGACATGGCCAGCGGTTTTCTTGCCGATGTACTAAGCCAACTCTAGGAGCCTGTCATGCGCCGTCCCTCGTTCCGAATCGCCGCCCTCGGTCTGGCTGCCGCCCTGCTGGCCGGCTGTGCCGCCCTCGAGCCCACGCCCACCGGTCCGGTGCCGGTCAAGCTGCTGGCCATCAACGATTTCCATGGCAACCTGAAGCCGCCATCGGGTGGCATCCGCATCCGCGACCCCAAGGACGCAACCAAGACCATCAACGTGCCGGCCGGCGGCTCCGAGCACCTGGCCACCGCGGTGGCACAGATCCGCGCCAAGAACCCCAACCACATCTTCGTGGCCGCTGGCGACCTGGTGGGCGCCACACCGCTGCTGTCGGCGCTGTTCAACGACGAGCCCACCGTCGAGTCGCTGGGTCTGATGGGGCTGGAGGTGGCGGCCGTGGGCAACCACGAATTCGACCGCGGCGCGGTGGAGCTGCTGCGCCTGCAGGCCGGTGGCTGCCACCCCAAGGATGGCTGCAAGGGCCCTGCGCCATTCAAGGGTGCCAGCTTCAAATACCTGGCTGCCAGCACGGTGGACACCAATACCGGCAAGACACTGCTGCCGCCTTACTACATCAAACGATTCCAGGGTATTCCGGTGGCCTTCATCGGCCTGACGCTCAAGGACACCCCCACCATCGTCGTACCTGCCGGTGTGGCGGGTCTGCGCTTTGACGACGAAGCCGAAACCGTCAACAAGCTGGTGCCCGAGCTGCGCGGCAAGGGGGTTGAAGCCATCGTCGTGCTGCTGCACGAGGGCGGCATACCCAGCGGCGACTACAACGAATGCCCCGGCATCTCGGGCCCCATCGTCGACATCGTGAAGAAGTTCGACAAGGCGGTGGACGTGGTCGTGAGTGGCCACACGCACCGCGCCTACAACTGCCGCATCGACAACCGCCTGGTCACCAGCGCCGACAAGTACGGCACCGTGATCTCCGAGATCGACCTCGTGCTCGACCCCAAGACACGCGACATCGTCGAGGCCAAGGCCGACAACCTGATCGTGCGCACCGACACCTTTGCCAAGGACGCCGCGCAGACCCAGCTGATCGCCGCCTACGAAAAACTCGCCGCTCCGCTGGCCCAGCGTGTGGTGGGCCGCGCCAGCGTACCGCTCACGCGCGATGAGTCGCCCAGCGGCGAGATGCCCATCGGCCTCGTGATCGCCGACGCGCAGCTGGCCGCCACCCGAGCGGCCGACAAGGGCGGCGCACAGATCGCGCTGATGAACGCCGGTGGCGTTCGCGCAGCCCTGAAGGACGGTGTCGTCAAGTACGAAGACATCTTCGCCGTCCAGCCGTTCTACAACAACCTGGTCACCATGACGCTGACCGGCGAGCAGATCCTGCGCGTGCTGGAGCAGCAGTGGATCAACCAGCCGCGTGCGCGCATGCTGCAGGTGTCGGAGGGCTTCAGCTACACCTGGGACGCCAAGCGCCCGGTGGGTCAGCGCGTGGTGCCCGGCAGCGTCACGCTGGGCGGTCAGCCGCTGCAGCCCACCGCGAACTACCGCGTCACCGTCAACAGCTTCCTGGCCACGGGTGGCGACAACTTCGTCACGCTCAAGGAAGGCCGCCAGCCCGTCACCGGCATCATGGACGTGGACGCGCTGGAGCAGTACATCCAGGCCCGCCAGCAGATTGCACCGGTGGCTGGCGCACGCGTGCGCGTGCAACCCTGAAAACGATGATGCTGGCGCAGGAAATCATCCGCATCAAACGCGACGGCGGCACGCTGTCGGCCGCACACGTGCACGAGTTCGTGCGTGGCCTCACCGACGGCAGCTGGAGCGAGGGCCAGTGCGCCGCCATGGCCATGGCCGTCTTCCAGCGCGGCATGTCGCGCGACGAGGCGGTGGCGCTCACGCAGGCCATGCGCGATTCGGGCGAGGTGCTGCGCTGGGACGCCGACGAACTCGGCGGCCCCGCGCTCGACAAGCACTCCACCGGCGGTGTGGGCGACAAGGTCAGCCTCATGCTGGGCCCCATCGTCGCGGCGTGCGGCGGCTTCGTGCCCATGATCTCGGGCCGTGGCCTGGGCCACACCGGCGGAACGCTGGACAAGTTCGACAGCATCCCCGGCTACCGCACCGCGCCCGACGTGGCGCTGCTGCGCCGGGTGGTGCAACAGGCGGGCTGCGCCATCATCGGCCAGACCAGCGACATCGCACCCGCCGACCGCCGGCTGTACGGCATACGCGACGTCACGGCCACGGTGGAATCCATCCCGCTGATCACGGCCAGCATCCTCTCCAAGAAACTCGCCGCCGGACTGCACGGCCTGGCCATGGACGTGAAGGTGGGCAACGGCGCCTTTGCCGACTCGCCCGCCATGGCGCGTGACCTGGCCCGCTCGCTGGTGCAGGTGGCCAACGGTGCCGGCCTGCCCACACGCGCCTGGATCACCGACATGAACCAGGTGCTGGGCGACCACGTGGGCAATGCGCTGGAGATGCGCGAGGCGGTCGACTTCCTGAGCGGACAGCGCCAGGAGCCCCGCCTGCTCGCGGTGACGCGCGCACTGTGTGCCGAGATGCTGCTGCTGGGCCGGCTGGCCCACAGCACCGAGGCCGCGTTCGCCCAGGTTGACGCGGTGCTGGCCAGCGGCGCCGCGCTGGAACGTTTTGCGCGCATGGTGCAGGGCCTGGGAGGCCCCGCCGATTTTGTCGAACGCCTGGACCAGCACCTGGTACCCGCCCCGGTGTTACGCCCGGTGCCCGCGCCACGTGCCGGCTACGTGGGTGGCATGGCCACGCGCGACATCGGCGTGCTGATCATCGAACTCGGCGGTGGCCGGCGCAAGGCCAGCGACGCCATCGACCACCGCGTCGGCCTCACCCATGTGGTGCCCGACGGCCAGCGGGTGGAAGCCGGGCAGCCGCTGGCCACCGTGCATGCAGCGGATGACGCTGCAGCCGGACACGCGGCGCAACGGCTGCTGTCGCTGATCCGCATCGACGATGCGCCGCCCGCGCCCCGCCCGGTGCTGGTGGAACACCTGGACGAGAACACGCCATGACACGCGCCTTCATTCTGGTGATGGATTCCCTGGGCGTGGGTGCCACGCCCGACGCGCCGCGTTATGGCGATGCCGGCGCCAGCACGCTGGGCCACATCGCCGAATGGGCGGCTTCTCAGGGCCGCCCGCTGGTGCTGCCGCACCTGGAACAGCTGGGTCTGGGCGCCTCGTGCGTGCTCGCCGGCGGCGACTGGCCCGAGGGCCTGAACCGGCGCGACGGTTTCACCGGCGCCTACGCCGCCGCCCGCGAGGCCTCGGCCGGCAAGGACACCCCCAGCGGCCACTGGGAGATGGCGGGCGTGCCCGTGCCCTTCGACTGGGGCACCTTCCCCCATACCGTGCCCTGCTTCCCCGATGACTTCCTGCGCGCCTGGATGGACGAATGCGGCCTGGACGGCGTACTGGGCAACTGCCACGCCTCAGGCACCGAGATCATCAACCGCTACGGCGACGAACACCGCCGCACCGGCTGGCCCATCGTCTACACCTCGGCCGATTCGGTGTTCCAGGTGGCGGTGCACGAAACCGAATTCGGGCTGGACCGCCTCTACGCCATCTGCCAGGCCGCTTTCGTGCGGCTCAAGCCACTCAACATCGCCCGCGTGATCGCGCGGCCTTTTCTGGAGCATGCGTCGGGTGAATCCGGCCGCTACGTGCGCACGCCGCACCGCAAGGACATCGCCGTCGAGCCGCCGGGCCGCACGCTGCTCGATGTGGCCAAGGCGCAAGGTCGCGAAGTCATCGCGCTCGGCAAGATCGGCGACATCTTCGCCCACCGGGGCATGACGCAGGAGATCAAGGCGGTGGACAACCACGCCATGTTCGACGCGCTGATGACCCAGGTGCACACCGCGCCCGAAGGCTCGCTGGTGTTCACCAACTTCGTCGACTTCGACCAGAACTACGGCCACCGCCGCGACGTGCCCGGCTACGCCGACGCGCTGGTGGCCTTTGACGCCCGTCTGCCCGGCCTGCTGGCCGCGCTGCGCCCGGGCGACCTGTGCGTGATCAGCGCTGACCACGGCTGCGACCCCACCCGCCCCGGCAGCGACCACACCCGCGAGCACGTGCCGCAGCTCTACTTCGGCCCTGGCGTGGCGCCGCGCAACCTGGGTGTGCGCGACAGCTTTGCCGACCTGGGCCAGACCCTGGCGGCCCACCTGGGCTTGCCGCCGCTTGAACACGGAGTGAATGTCTTATGAGCGCAGAGCGCCTCAACCCCGGCACCGCGCTGGACCTCGCCCGCGTGCTGGCCGTGCGCGTGAACCAGCCTGGCGTCGCACGCCGCACGGCCAGCCTGGCCGCGCGCCGCTCGGTCAAGAAGGATTTCCAGGCCGCGTGGCTGGTCAAAGCCATCCAGTGCATGGACCTGACCACGCTCTCGGGTGACGACACACCGGGCCGCGTGCACCGCCTGTGCGCCAAGGCGCGCCGCCCGCTGCGTGCCGACCTCATGGCCGCGCTGGGCCTCGATACCCTTCGTGTGGGTGCCGTCTGTGTCTACCACGAGATGGTGGCGCCCGCCGTGGCGCAACTGGACGGCAGCGGCATCCCTGTGGCCGTGGTGTCCACCGGTTTTCCGGCCGGTCTCACCCCCATGGAAACCAAGCTGCGCGAGATCGAACTCTCGGTGGCCGCTGGCGCCACCGAAGTCGACATCGTCATCAGCCGCCGCCACGGCCTCACGCACGACTGGCAGGCGTTGTACGACGAGGTCAAAGCCTTTCGCGAAGCCTGCGGCGATGCGCATCTGAAAGCGATCCTGGCCACGGGCGAGCTGCAGACGCTGGAGAACGTGGCGCGCGCCTCCTGGATCTGCATGATGGCCGGCGCCGATTTCATCAAGACCTCCACCGGCAAGGAAGGCGTAAACGCCACGCTGGACGTTTCGCTGGTCATGGTGCGAGCCATCCGCGAGTTCCACGAGGAAACCGGTCACACGGTCGGCTACAAGCCGGCGGGCGGTATCAGCAACGCCAAGACCGCGCTCAACTACCTGGCCCTCATCAAGGAGGAGCTGGGCAACCGCTGGCTCACGCCCGACCTGTTCCGCTTCGGCGCTTCCAGCCTGCTGACCGACATCGAGCGCCAGCTCGAACACCACGTCACCGGCCACTACAGCGCGGCCCACCGGCACGCCATGCCATGAACCTGCCCACCCCCGCGCCGCACCTTCGGTGCTTCACCCCCTCAAGGGGACAACCCCGGCGGACCGGCAAAGCCGGCTCCACGGGGTTCCCGGACTGAGCCCCTGCGCTCGACGCACCGTATTCTTATGCCCACCATCTCTGACATTCTCCAGACCATGGACTACGGCCCCTCCCCCGAATCGGCCGAGCAGGCCCAGGCCTGGCTGCAGGCCAAAGGCCGGCGCTTCGGCCACTTCATCGGCGGCCGCTTCGTGGACGGCAGCGCCCACTTCGACAGCATCAACCCGGCCAACGGCCAGGTGCTGGCCGCCATCGCGCAGGCCACGCCCGAGCAGGTGCAGGGTGCGGTCGACGCCGCCACCCAGGCCCAGCCCGCCTGGGCTGCGCTCGGTGGCCATGGCCGCGCCCGCCACCTGTACGCACTCGCCCGCGCGCTGCAGAAACACGCCCGCCTGTTCGCCGTGCTGGAAACGCTGGACAACGGCAAGACCATCCGCGAAACGCGCGACATCGACGTGCCGCTGGCGGTACGCCACTTCTACCACCACGCCGGCTGGGCCCAGCTGCTCGCCAGCGAGTTTCCTGATCACGCGCCGCTGGGCGTGGTCGGCCAGATCGTGCCGTGGAACTTCCCGCTGCTGATGCTGGCCTGGAAGATCGCGCCCGCGCTGGCCTGTGGCAACACCGTGGTGTTCAAGCCGGCCGAGCAGACGCCGTTGACAGCGCTGCTGTTCGCTCAGATCTGCGACGAGGTGGGCCTGCCGCCCGGTGTCGTCAACATCGTCACCGGCGACGGTGCCGTGGGGCAAGCCATCGTGGAACACCCGGCCGTCGCCAAGATCGCCTTCACCGGCTCCACCGAGGTGGGCCGTGCGATACGCACCGCCACCGCCGGCTCGGGCAAGAAGCTGAGCCTGGAGCTGGGGGGCAAGTCGCCTTTCATCGTGTTCGCCGACGCCGACCTCGACGCGGCGGTGGAGGGCCTGGTGGACAGCATCTGGTTCAACCAGGGCCAGGTCTGCTGCGCGGGCTCGCGCCTGCTGGTGCACGAGGGCACGGCCGACCGTTTCGTGGCCAAGCTCAAGGCCCGCATGGCCAGCATCCGCGTGGGCGACCCGCTGGACAAGTCCATGGACATGGGCGCGCTGGTGAGCCGCGAGCAGTGGAGCCGCGTCAGCGGTTTCGTGGAACGCGCACGCGCCGAGGGCGCCGAGGTCTGGCAGACCTGTGCCACCGAAAACCCGGGCGGCAACTTCTACCCGCCCACCCTGGTCACCGGCGTGGACACGGCCAGCGAGATCGTGCTGCAGGAGGTGTTCGGCCCCGTGCTCACGGTGCAGACCTTTCGCACACCCAACGAAGCGGTGGAACTGGCCAACCACACCCGCTACGGCCTGGCCGCCAATGTCTGGAGCGAGTCCATAGGCCTCGCGCTGGAGGTGGCGCCGCGCCTGAAGGCCGGCGTGGTCTGGGTCAACACCGCCAACCAGTTTGACGCCGGGTGCGGTTTCGGCGGCTACCGCGAATCGGGGTACGGCCGCGAGGGCGGCCGCGAAGGCCTGCGCGAGTACCTGGCTGCGCCGCCGGTACCCGCGCCCGTGGCCGTCGCCGCAGCCACCGCACACGCCGTCGAGGAGGGCGGCGTGGACCGCACGCCCAAGCTCTACATCGGTGGTCAGCAGGTGCGCCCCGACAGCGGCTACAGCCGCCGCATTACCGCTATAGGGGCCGGCGACCGCCTGCTGGGCGTGGTGCCCGAGGGCAACCGCAAGGACATCCGCAATGCGGTGGAAGCCGCACGCAACGCCAGCGCCTGGGAGAAGCAGACCGCCCACGGCCGCGCCCAGGTGCTGTATTACCTGGCCGAGAACCTGGCCGCGCAGTCCACGCGCTTCGAGCAATGCCTGGCCGGCGTGATGAGCCCCGAGGCGGCCGCACGCGAGGTGGAAGCCAGCGTGATGCGCCTGTTCGCCTACGCCGCCTGGGCCGACAAGCACGAAGGCACGGTGCACCAGCCCCCATCGCGCACCGTGGTGATGGCCCTGCACGAGGCCATGGGCACCATCGGTATCGTCGCACCGGATGATGCGCCGCTGCTGGGCCTGCTGTCGCTGGTGGCGCCGGCCATCGCCATGGGCAACCGCGTGGTGGCCGTGCCCTCGCGCACGCTGCCCACCATCGCCGCCGAACTCTATGCCCTGCTCGACACGTCGGACGTGCCCGGCGGTGTGGTCAACCTCGTGACCGGCGACGCCGCCGTGCTGGCCGATACCCTGGCCTCACACGCCGACGTGGACGCGCTCTGGTGGCCCTGCGGGGCCGGCGAGCTGGCGAAACGGGTGGAGGCCGCCTCGGTCTCCAACCTCAAGCGCGTGTGGACACCCGCGCCCATGGACTGGTTCGATGCACGCGCTGAAGGGCGCGAGTTTCTCAACCAGGCGATACAGGTGAAAAACGTCTGGGTTCCGTACGGGGTTTGAAACAGCCCCCACGCTCTCCCGCTGCGCGAGGAACGCTGCCCCCCGAGGGGGCTGACCGGCCTTGGGGCGGCCCGACGGTCGGCTGTCGCACACACACGGCGTGGTAAGCTGCCCGCCGTTTTTGACCGTCAGGATCTGCCCATGACCGCCCGCGCCGCGATTGCCGCTTCCATGGCCTACGACACCATCATGGTGTTCGAAGGCCAGTTCACCGACCACATCCTGCCGGACCAGATCCACAAGATCAACCTGTCCTTCCTCTCGCCGAAGATGCGGCGCGAATACGGCGGCTGCGCGGGCAACATCGCCTACAACCTCAAGCTGGTGGGTGGCGACCCCGTGCCCATGGGCATGGTGGGCAACGACTTCGGCCCCTACCGCGACCACTACGCCCGCCTTGGCATCGACGACCGTTGCCTGGTGGAAGCGACGGACAGCTACACCGCGCAGTGTTTCATCGTCACCGACCTGTCCAACAACCAGCTCGCGGGCTTCCACCCGGGCGCGATGGCGCTGTCGGCGCAGATTCCGCTGGCCCAGGCCGGTGCCGTGAACTGCGGTCTCGTGGGCCCGGACGCCAAGGACGCGATGGCAGTGCACGTGCAGCAGATGGCCGACGCCGGTCTGCCCTTCATCTTCGATCCCGGCCAGAACATCCTTCTGCACACCGGCGAGGAGCTGCTGGCCCTGATCGACCGCGCACCCGTGCTGGTGTGCAACGACTACGAAGCCGAACTGATCAGCGACAAGACCGGCCTGGCGCTGGACGTGCTGGCCCAGCGTGTGAAAACGCTGATCGTCACCCGCGGCGGTGAAGGTTCATGGGTATACGAAAACGGGGTGCGAACCGACATCGCCCCTGTGCCGGCACAGGCGCTGCAGGACCCGACCGGCTGTGGCGACGCCTACCGCGCCGGCCTGCTGCTGGCGCTGGGGTGGGGCCTGCCCATCGTGGCCGGTGCCCGACTGGGCAGCGTGCTGGGCGCCATCAAGATCGCCACGCGCGGTTGCCAGAACCACAAGCCCACGCTGGCCGAGATCCGCACGCTGTTCGAGGCGCACTACGGCGCCTGGCCGTTCTGATCTGACCCGGTTCAGGGATAGAAAGCCACGGTGCGGTAGCCGGCCATCAGGCGGGCGGTGTCCGCATCGACCCGCAGATCCAGCTTGAGCGTGCGGCTGTCCTGTGCCGGAAGCGTACCCGGCTGGTCGCTCCACTCGTCGGGCAGCACCACGCGGCGCAGCAGCAGCTGGTCACGGGCGTCGGTCAGCGTCAGCTCCAGCGCCGGAACGGCCAGCTCGAAGAGAGAGGCGTTCTTGATCACCACCTCGAAACCGTAACGCCCGGCGCCACGTTGCACCAGCGTGGAACTGTCTATCGCGAGCGCGTCGATCCAGCGCAGCGGCTCGACCCGGCAACCCAGCGGCCGACACAGGGTTTCGAGCACCGGTTTGAAATCGGGCCGCAGCGCGGCAATCCGGTGGCGCTCGTGCAGCACCCACTGCAAGGCCAGCAACAGCACCAGCACAAGCGACGACAGCGCCAGGGCCCAACGCACGCCGGGACGTCCCCAGAATGCGCGACGGCGGGCCTGGCGCATGAAGGACACATCGCCGGTTTCGGCCTCGGCTTCGGCCGCCGCAACGGGCTCGGGCTCGGGCTCGGGCTCGGGCTCGGGCTCGGGCTCGGGCTCGGGCTCGGGTTCGGGTTCGGGTTCGGGTTCGGGTTCGGGCCAGGCTTCGGCCACAGGGGCGGGGGCCGGTTCCTCTGCGGGGGCCCCGACCGGCTCGTCGGCCAGTACGTCCACCGGCTCAGCCTCTGGCTCCGGCAGTGGTTCGGGTGGGTGTTCGGGTGAGGAAACGGAAGGGAAAGCGGGCGCAGCGACAGGCGGCCAAGGTGACAGGTCGAGCGTGGCGTCGAACACCTCGGCGCAATGGCCGCAGCGCACCCAGCCTTCGGAGATCTTGAGCTGATCGGCCACCACCCGGAACTGGGTGGTGCAGGCGGGGCAGCGGGTGACGAAACTCATGGCCCCGGATTCTAGGGGTCCGGGTCCGTCTTCAGGCCGGCCTGTGGGCCGTCATCAGCACCCAGCCGTCTTCCTCATCGGCCACCGACAGTGCCAGCCAGGGAGCGTAGGCTTCCGTGAGTTCGTCGCGCTGGCGCGAAAGGATGCCCGCGAGCACCAGGTGCCCACCCGCCGCCACATGGGCACAGAGCAGAGGTGCCAGCACCTTGAGCGGCGTGGCCAGAATGTTGGCCAGCACCACGTTGAACACGCCCTGGGCAACGTCGGGCAGCCCAGGGGTCAGGGTGACGTGGTTGTTGGCCGCATTGAGACGGGTCGATTCGACCGCCGCGGGGTCGATGTCCACCGCCACGATCTCGCCCGCGCCCACCTTGGCCGCACCGATGGCCAGAATGCCCGAGCCACAACCGTAGTCCAGCACGCGCCGCGCATCGAGCCGTCGGCTGGCCAGCCAGCGCAGGCACATGCGGGTGGTGGGGTGGGTGCCGGTGCCGAAGGCCAGGCCCGGGTCCAGCCGTATGACCTGCTCGGCCTGGGCCGGCGGCTCGTGCCAGCTGGGCACGATCCAGAACGTGGGGGTGATCTCGACCGGGTCGAACTGGGACTGGGTCAGGCGCACCCAGTCCTGATCGGGCACCACCGTGACCGCCAGCACCTCGCAGCCCTCGAAGAAATCCTGCGCGGCCAGCAGCGTGGCCGCCTCGCGGGCCTGGGCCTCGTCGGAGAACAGGGCCACCACCCGCGAGCGCTGCCAGCCCGCCTTGGGCGGGGGCATGTCGGGCTCGCCGAACAGGGCCTGCTCGGCCGGGGTCTGGGCGTCGGCATCCTCGACCGAGACCGAAAGCGCGTCGAGCGCGTCCAGCGCCTCGCCCAGGACCTCGATGCGGTCCTCGGGCGCCAGCAGGGTCAGTTCGAACATGGACTCAGCGCTTGCGTTGCGACAGCCACTCTTCGAGGTAGTGGATGTTGGTGCCACCGGCCACGAAGTTGGCGTCCACCATCAGCTCGCGGTGCAGCGGGATGTTGGTCAGGATGCCTTCGACCGCCGTCTCGATCAGCGCGGTGCGCATGCGGGCCAGGGCCTGCTCGCGGGTGTCGCCGTGGACGATGATCTTGCCGACCATGGAGTCGTAGTTGGGCGGCACGAAGTAGTTGCTGTAGATGTGCGAGTCGACACGCACGCCCGGCCCGCCCGGCGGGTGCCAGGTGGTGATGCGGCCCGGCGAGGGCGTGAACTTGTAGGGGTCTTCGGCGTTCACCCGGCACTCGATGGCGTGCCCGCGCAGCTCGATCTGACGCTGGGTGAAGGGCAGCTTCTCGCCGGCCGCCACCGCGATCTGGGTGCGCACGATGTCGATGCCGGTGATGAGCTCGGTCACCGGGTGCTCCACCTGCACGCGGGTGTTCATCTCGATGAAGTAGAACTCGCCGTTCTCGTACAGGAACTCGAAAGTGCCGGCCCCGCGGTAGC
Organism: Synechococcus sp. UW140; assembly: GCA_943368755.1. Classification (GTDB taxonomy): domain Bacteria; phylum Pseudomonadota; class Gammaproteobacteria; order Burkholderiales; family Burkholderiaceae_C; genus Hydrogenophaga. The sequence continues at coordinate 33,578 of CALRLO020000043.1, forward strand.
CGATCTTCTTGCAGGCGGCCGCGCAGCGCTCGCCGATCTTCTCGATCAGGCGGCGCGGGATGCCCGGCGCCGGCGCTTCCTCGATAACTTTCTGGTGGCGGCGCTGCATGGAGCAGTCGCGCTCGCCCAGGTAGACGGCGTTGCGGTGCTGGTCGGCCAGCACCTGGATCTCGATGTGGCGCGGGTTCTGGAGGAACTTCTCCATGTAGACCGCCGGGTTGCCGAAAGCGGCGCCCGCCTCGGCCTTGGTGGTCTGCACCGCGTGCAGCAGGGCCGCCTCGGTGTGGACCACGCGCATGCCGCGCCCGCCGCCGCCGCCGGCCGCCTTGATGATGACCGGGTAGCCGATGGCCTTGGCGGTCTTCTTGATATAGGCCGGGTCGTCGGGCAGTGCGCCATCGGAGCCGGGGACGGTGGGCACACCAGCACGGATCATGGCCTGCTTGGCCGAGACCTTGTCCCCCATCAGGCGGATGGAGTCGGGCGTGGGGCCGATGAAGGTGAAGCCGCTTTTCTCGACCCGCTCGGCAAAGTCGGCGTTCTCGCTCAGGAAACCGTAGCCGGGGTGGATGGCCTCGGCATCGGTCACCTCGGCGGCCGAGATGATGGCCGGCATGTTGAGGTAGCTCTGGGCGGACGGGGCCGGGCCGATGCACACCGCTTCGTCGGCCAGCTTCACGTACTTGGCGTCGCGGTCGGCCTCGGAATAGACCATCACGGCCTTGATGCCCATTTCACGGCAGGCGCGCTGCACCCGCAGGGCGATCTCACCCCGGTTGGCGATCAGTATCTTCTTGAACATGGGAAGTGGCCCGCCCGGTTCACTCGATGACGAACAGCGGCTGGCCGTACTCGACCGCCTGGCCGTTGTCGACCAGGATCTGGGTGATGGTGCCGGACTTGTCGGCCTCGATCTCGTTGAGTATCTTCATGGCTTCGACGATGCACAGGGCATCGCCTTCCTTGACCTGGCTGCCCACCTCGACAAAAGAGGCGGCACCCGGGCTGGAGGCACGGTAGAAGGTGCCGACCATGGGCGACTTGACGATGTGGCCGGTGACAGCCGGGGCGGCGGCGGGCACGGCAACCACCGGCTCGGCCACGGCGACGGCCGCAGGCGCTGCGGCCAGCACGGGCGCGGCCACGGTCACGGCGGGAGCGGCGGCCACCACCGGCGCGCTCTTGACGATGCGCACCTTGCCTTCGGCCTCGGTGATCTCCAGTTCGGACACGTTGGATTCCGAGACCAGATCGATCAGTGTTTTGAGTTTGCGCAGATCCATGTACTTCTCCGGGGTGTGTGCATCT
>CALRLO020000044.1:0-30667 GCA_943368755.1 Synechococcus sp. UW140
GGCCAAACCTGTGAAGCCCGCGGTGAAAGTGCCCGCCAAGAAGGCCGCCGCGCCTGCCAAGGCCAAACAGCCGGTGGCCAAACCCGCCGTGAAGACCAAGGCCGCCACATCGGCCAAGCCCGTGGTCAAGCCGGCTGCAAAGGCTGCGGTCAAACCCGTTGCCAAACCAGCGGTCAAAGCCTCAGCGAAACCCGCAGCCAAGGCGGCCCAGGCGCCGGCCAAGGCCGCCCAACCCGTGGCCAAGGCAGCTGCTGCCAAGGCTCCCACCAAGACCGCAGCCCGGCCGGCAACGGCCAAGGCAGCCGCCAAGGCGGCGCCGGTCCCAACCCCAACCGTGCCCCAGGCCGCGCCCGCGCAGCCGCGTGCACCTGCCCCTTCGGCCCCCGTGGGTCGGCGCTCATCGGCCAAGGCATCGGCGCACCCGATGGTCCAGCCGCCCGCGTTGCCCACCCATGCCCCAGACGCCGCCAAGGCGACTTTCTCCCCTACGACCGAGCGTGTCATGAACCATCCCGTGCACTCCCCTGCCCGCAAGGACCCCAAGTTGGCCAACAACTGGAAGAACAAGCCGCTGGAAGCCCTGTCCGACGAAGACGTGCTCGCCATGCCCGACAGCGAGTACATGAACGATGTACAGCTGGCCTACTTCCGCCGCAAGCTCTCGCAACTCAAGGCCGACATGCTGGCCAACGCGGGCGAGACCACCGAACACCTGCGTGAAGACACCGTGGTGGTGCCCGATCCGGCCGACCGTGCCACCATTGAAGAAGAGCACGCGCTGGAGCTGCGCACCCGCGACCGCGAGCGCAAGCTGCTCAAGAAGATCGAGCAGGCCATCGTCCGCATCGATGCTGGCGACTATGGCTACTGCGACGAGACCGGCGAGGCCATCGGTGTCGGCCGTCTGCTGGCGCGTCCCACCGCCAGCCTCTCGCTCGAGGCCCAGCAGCGCCGCGAGCTCAAGCAGAAGATGTTCGGCGACTGAGCCGTCCCACCAGCGCCCCAGGCCGAACCACCAGCAACTGCCCATGGCCACCGATGAACCGGACGGCTTCCTTGCCAAGGTGGCGCGTCTGGTGCGCCGCCCGGCCTCGGCCTGGCCGGACAGCGATGGGGGGCCTTCAGCCGGTGGCCTGAGCGACAAGCAGGCCCTCAAGGAAGCGATAGAGCGCAAGAAGCGCAACGACTTCGTGCGCAAGCGCGAGTTCGACATGCTGCGTGCCATCCGCCGGCGTGAGCAGGGTGCGCGGGACCGCGAGGCCCGACCGTCCTTCTTCCAGAGCAGCCACCCCGCCAAGGGCGATGGCCGCGAGATGACCAAGCGCAAGATCGACGAGATCGAGGCGCAGATGTCCACCCACTGGTGGCAGCACAAGCCTGGTGAGGAACGCGCGCCCGAGCGGCTGCAGGCACCTGCCGCTCGACCGGGTGGCGAGTCGCCGGTTCCAGCCCACCTGCAGGCCCAGGCCTTTGACACCACCTCCGAATGGAGCGGCACGGTTCAGGGGGCTCCGCTGCCCACGCAGCCAGCCGAGGAGGCGCAGTGGCCCGTGATTTCGCGGCCGCTCAAGCACCGTGCAGGCTCGGTCGGTGGCCCCACCTCGTTGCCTGTCACCTTCGGAGACGACCTGTCCTCGCTGGGCGAGAGCCAGGCGCCGCGCACCACCCTCGACACCACCACGCCCACCGGCTGGGCAGGGCTGGCGCGCGAGATCTGCCACGCGGTGCCGGCTCTGGAGGCCGCGGCGGTGCATTTCATCAACCACGACCTGGTGCAGACCGAGCGCCTGCTCAAGGATGCCGTGAGCCAGGCCGGCGCCGGTGACAACCGCCAGTTGGCCCGCTCGGTGCTGCTGGACTTCTACCGCCTGACCGGCCGACAGGCCGATTTCGAGGCCAGCCGAGCGGCCTGGGAAGCCGAATCCGGCAGCCCGCCCGGCATCACCTGGGGACCGCTGACCGAGCCGGCCCCGGTGGCTGTTTCCGAGGGTGATTGGCCGCCCGCCTGGGTCTGCCCCAGCCAGCTCGACAGCCGTGCGGTGGCCGCGCTCAAGGCCCACCTCGCGTCACCCGCGGCAGCCCATGCCCTTGACTGGTCGGCCCTCAGTGCCACCAACCCCGAAACGGCCAGCCAGCTGCTGGAGGTGCTGGAGGCCTGCGCCGAAACCCCCGGTCTGTTGTGCTGGGCCGGGCACCAGCACCTGCGCCGCCGGCTGCAGGCCAGCACGCCATCGGGCCGGCGCGAGAACCATGCGGTCTGGTGGAAGCTGCGCCTGGCGGTTCTGCGCCTGCTGGGCCACCAGGACGAGTTCGACCTGACAGCACTGGACTACTGCGTGACGTATGGCGTGACCCCGCCCGACTGGGCTGTACCTCGCAGCACCAACGAGCTGCACGACCGCTGGCCGCCGGATGGCGACGTGCCCACCCAGGCCATGGCGCTGCCGCTCAGCGGCCAGCTGCGTGGCGACCCTTCCGCGGTGCTGGCCACGCTCGAGGCGCAGGCGGGTGCGGGCGAGTTGCTGCGCATCGACTGTGCGGGCCTGCAGCATGTGGATCTGGTGGCGGCGGGTGCCCTGTTGCAGTGGGGCAAGGCGCTGCAGGGGCGTGGCCGCCGCGCGGTGCTGGAGCGGCTGCACCGGCTGCTGGCCCTCTCGCTGCATGTGGTGGGCGTGGACGAAACCCTGCAGTTGCGGGTGCGTACCGACTGAGGCGGATAATCCCGGCTCTGGCGCCAGCGACAGGCTGGCGCGCGTTTGCAGGAATCTCAAGCATGGAATCGTTTCACGGCACCACCATCGTGTGCGTACGCCGCACCACGCCCCAGGGCGTGCAGGTCGCCATCGGCGGCGACGGTCAGGTGACCCTGGGCAACATCGTGGTCAAGGGCACCGCCCGAAAAGTGCGCAAGCTCTACCGCGATCAGGTGCTCGCGGGCTTTGCTGGCGCCACCGCCGACGCCTTCACCCTATTTGAGCGCTTCGAGGCCAAGCTGGAAAAACACCAGGGTCATCTGGTGCGCGCCGCCATCGAGCTGACACGCGACTGGCGCACCGACCGCGTGCTGCGCCGGCTGGAGGCCATGCTGGCCGTGGCCGACAGGACCGCCAGCCTCATCATCACCGGCAACGGCGACGTGCTGGAGCCCGAGCACGGCATTGTGGCCATCGGCTCGGGCGGCGCTTACGCCCAGGCCGCTGCCAAGGCGCTGGTGGACCACACCGAACTGAGCGCTGAACAGGTCGTGCGCGAATCGCTCAAGGTCGCGGGCGAGCTGTGCATCTACACCAACATGAACCACACCATCGAGGTGCTGTCGTGAGCAGCATGACCCCGCAGGAAATCGTCTCCGAGCTCGACAACCACATCATCGGCCAGCACGGCGCCAAACGGGCCGTGGCCATTGCGCTGCGCAACCGCTGGCGCCGCCAGCAGGTCGAACCCAAGCTGCGCCCGGAGATCACGCCCAAGAACATCCTGATGATCGGGCCCACCGGGGTGGGCAAGACCGAGATCGCCCGCCGCCTGGCCAAACTGGCCGATGCACCGTTCATCAAGGTGGAGGCCACCAAGTTCACCGAGGTGGGGTACGTGGGCAAGGACGTGGACAGCATCGTGCGCGACCTGGTGGATGCGGCGGTGAAGATGACCCGCGAGGTGGAGATGCGCCGCCAGCGCACCCGCGCCGAAGACGCCGCCGAAGACCGGCTGCTGGATGCGCTGCTGCCCGGAAGCGGCGATGGCGACAGTGGCAACACCACCCGCCAGGTGTTCCGCAAGAAACTGCGCGAAGGGCAGCTTGACGACAAGGACATCGAGATCGACGTGGCCGATGTCCAGCCGCCGCTGCAGGTGATGGGCCCGGCCGGCATGGAGGAGATGGCCGAGCAGCTCAAGGGCCTGTTCGGCCAGCTCGGTCAGGGCAAACGCAAGACCCGCAAGCTCAAGATCGCCGAGGCGCGCCGCCTGCTGATTGACGAGGAGGCGGCCAAGCTGGTCAACGAGGACGAGATCCGCCAGCAGGCCATCAGCAGCGCCGAGCAGAACGGCATCGTCTTCATCGACGAGATCGACAAGGTGGCCTCTCGCTCAGGTGGGGGCGGTGAGAGCAGCGGGGCCGAGGTGTCGCGCCAGGGCGTGCAGCGCGATCTGCTGCCGCTGGTGGAGGGAACGACCGTGTCCACCAAGTACGGCGCTGTCAAGACCGATCACATGCTGTTCATCGCCAGCGGTGCCTTCCACCTCGCCAAGCCCAGCGACCTGATTCCCGAACTGCAGGGGCGCTTTCCCATCCGCGTCGAGCTGCAGTCGCTCTCGGTGCAGGACTTCGACGCCATCCTCACCCAGACCCATGCCAGCCTCACGCGCCAGTACCAGGCGCTGCTGGCCACCGAGGGCGTGACGCTGTCGTTCACGCCCGAGGGCATCACGCGCCTGGCGCAGATCGCCTTCGACGTCAACGAGCGCACCGAGAACATCGGCGCGCGCCGCCTAGCCACGGTGATGGAGCACCTGCTCGACGAAGTCAGCTTCGATGCCGCCCGGCTCGAAGGCCAGAGCGTGACGGTGGACGCGGCCTATGTGGACGCGCGGCTGGGCGAGCTCAGCCGCAACGAGGACCTCTCGCGCTACATCCTCTGAGTCAGGCCGAGGCCGTCTGCTCGGCAGCGAGCAGGCGCTCGATCACCTTGCGCGACTGCACGCCGCCGGCGTCGATGTTGAGCTTGAGCAGCTTGCGCTCGGGGAACTGGCTGATGTTGCGCTGCTGCTGCTCCAGCATCTCCAGGTCCTCCGAGAAGATCTTGCCCTGACCCTCGCGGATCTGGGCGGTCAAGGCCTTGTCGGTCGGGTTGAACTTGCGCGCCATGCCCCAGAAGTAGTGCATGCTGGTATCGGTCTCGGGGGTGATGAAGTCCACCACCACGCTGTAGACCTTGTGTTCGGGTGGCGCGTCGTAGCCGCCATGGCCGGCATGCGCCACACCCACCTCGATCATCACGTGGCTGGGAGGCGAGAAGCGGCAGATCTGCCAGCGGTCCACCGGCACGTCGTCGGCCAGGTGGTTGCCACGCAGCGCGGCCTTCCAGAACGGTGGCGCCGGGATGTTCTCCATGAAGCGGCTGGTGGTCACGCGGTCGCCGTCGGCCGTGGTCTTGCAGGGCGTCTCGTCGATCTCCTTTTGCCCGATGCTGCTGGCGTGCACGTAGGTCTCGTGCGTCAGGTCCATCAGGTTGTCGATCATCAGCTGGTAGTTGGCCTTGATGTGGTACAGCCCACCGCCATACGCCCATTCCGGGTTGTCGTACCACTCCAGATGAGGGATGAGCGCCGGATCGGCCTTGTCCTTGTCGCCGGGCCAGACCCAGATGAAACCATAGCGCTCCACCACCGGGAAGGCCTGGATGGCCGGAAAGCCGCCGACACGCTGACCGGGCATCGCGATGGTCTTGCCGTCGCAGCCCATTTCCAGGCCGTGGTAGCCGCAGACCAGTTTGCCTTCGCAAACCGTGCCCAGCGACAGCGGCGCACCGCGGTGAGGGCAGAAGTCTTCCACCGCTGCGACCTGGTTGCCCAGTCCCCGGTAGAACACGATGCGGTGGTTGCAGATGGTGCGGCCCAGCGGTTTGGCGTCGATCTCGTCGGACGTGCAGGCCACATACCAGGTGTTGGTCAGAAAGCTCATGTGGGGTCTCCGTTATTCATTCAGCATGCTGAATGACGTTCATGATACTGAATGAGAGATCGAACGAAAAGGGGTAAAGATCAGGGTTAACCCTTGGACTCGTTGAGGTGGACCAGCTTGCGCAACAGCCGCAGCAGCTCGGTCTGCTCGGCCGGCTCCAGCGAGCCCAGCAGTTCGCGGTACATGGGCACCACGCGGGGCAGCATGTCGTCCAGCACCGCGCGGCCCACGGGCGTGAGGTGCAGGCTGCGCTGGCGCCGGGGCATCAGTTCGCGCACGATCCAGCCCTTGCTTTCGAGCCGCGCCGCAATGTCGGCGGTGGTGGAGGTGTCCAGTGCCACCTCCTGCGCCAGCGTCACCTGGTCGATGCCGGGGTTGTCCTGCAGCGCACGCAGCAGCGCATATTGCACAGGCGTCACCTGGCGGCCGTGGGTGTCATGGAACACGGACACCGCGAGCTGGTGGGCCCGGCGTATCAGGTGTCCGGGTTCGGCATGCAGGTCCAGACCGTGGTCGGGTATCGGGCCGGGCGCGGGAGTGGGGGGCATGGCGTGAGGAGGAGGCAAACTGTGAAAGACTATACGGCAGTGCCCTTCACGTTCTCCGTGCGCCCATGCCCCCGTCGCCCCCTACACCCTCTGATGTTGCCGCACTGCCCCTGGTCCTGGTGCCTGGCCTGATGTGTGACCACGCGGTGTGGACACCCACCTGGCCCCACCTGGCGCGGCCACGCGCCTTGCTGGTGGCGGACCATGGCGATGCCCGCAGCCTCGGGGCCATGGCCGAGCGCCTGCTTCGGGAGGCGCCGCCGGTTTTCGCGCTCGCCGGGCATTCCATGGGGGCGAGGGTGGCCGTGGAGGTGTTGCGGCGTGCGCCCCGGCGCGTTCGGGGGCTGGCCTTGCTGGATACCGGCTACCTGCCGCGTGCCGACGGTGAGGCGGGCGAAGAAGAGGCACGCAAACGCCACGCCTTGCTGGCGGTGGCGCGTGAGCAGGGCGTGCGCGCCATGGCCCAGTCGTGGGTCCAGGGCATGGTCCACCCGGAGCGGCTGCGCGACTCCGACCTGATCGAAGCCATCGTGGCCATGTTCGAGCGCCGCAGCGCCGACGTGTTCGAGGCCCAGATCGCCGCCTTGCTGGCGCGCCCCGACGCCCGCGAGGTGCTGAGCGGGGTGGCGAGTGAGATGGACATGCCCACACTGGTGCTCTGTGGCCGGCAGGACAGCTGGGCACCGGTGGCCCAGCACGAAGCGATGCAGGCGCTGCTGGGGCCGGGCGAGCTGGTGGTGGTCGAGAACGCCGGGCACATGGCGCCCATGGAGCAGCCGGCGGCGGTGGCCGAGGCATTGTCCAACTGGCTGACCGACGTGGACGGTCGCCCCTCCTGACGCCCGGTCGTGTGGGCTGCCGCGGCCTTCATGGCCGCTTTTTTATTCAAGCATCACTTTCACAGCCGGCGCTAAGTGCTTCATTTTGCTGCACTTTTGTGTGTCAAATTGCGTCCAAAACTGGCGCTAAGTGCTTGATTTCATTGAAAAAATGTGCATCAACCCCTGCGCATGCGGGATATTTCCTGCTACAGTGGGATTTAGTGCAAATTTGTGGTGAAAAGTGTAGTTTTTAGGTCCCACCGTGTTCCAAGGCGCCTCCTCTCTCAGTCTCGATGCCAAAGGTCGGCTCTCTGTGCCGACCCGGCACCGCGACGTCCTGAGCGCAACGGCAGGCGGCCAGATCACCATCACCAAACACCCGCACGGCTGCCTCATGATTTTCCCCCGCAGCGAATGGGAAAAATTCCGCGAGCGCATTGCCGCGCTGCCCATGTCGGCCCAGTGGTGGAAGCGCATCTTCCTGGGCAATGCCATGGACGCCGAGATGGACGGCACCGGCCGGGTGCTGATCTCGCCCGAGCTGCGCGCGGCAGCCTGCCTGAGCAAGGATGCCGTGCTGCTGGGCATGGGCAACCACTTCGAACTCTGGGATGCGGCCACTTATGCCGCCCAGGAGGCCGAGGCCATGCAGGGTGACATGCCTGACGTCTTCAAGGACTTTTCTTTCTGAGGATGGACGGTGCAAGGCCCATGGACCCACTGCACCGTCCTGTTGAACGAAGCGGTCGACGCGCTTCGGTTGCAACCGGACGGTCACTACATCGATGCCACCTTCGGGCGCGGCGGCCATTCGCGGCTGATCCTCTCGCGCCTGTCGCCGCAGGGGCGGCTCACCGTGTTCGACAAGGACCCCCAGGCCATCGCCGAGGCGCAGGCGCTCGCGGCCGCCGATGCGCGTGTGGCGGTGCGGCACCAGGGCTTTGCGCACCTGCACGAACTGCCGCCGGCCAGTGCCGACGGCCTGCTCATGGACCTGGGCGTGAGTTCGCCCCAGATCGACGACCCGGCGCGGGGCTTCTCTTTCCGCCACGACGGCCCGCTGGACATGCGCATGGACACCACGCGCGGGCAGAGCGTGGCCGACTGGCTGGCGACGGCAGATACCAAAATTTTGGCGGAGGTGATACGTGAATACGGCGAAGAACGGTTTGCTCAATCGATTGCAAAGGCGATTGATCGTCGCCGACAGGAACGGGGCCCTGTTCGAACCACCGCCGAGCTGGCCGAAATCGTGGCTGGCGCGGTCAAAACCCGCGAGCCGGGCAAGGACCCTGCAACGCGCACATTTCAGGCTCTTCGGATTTTCATCAACGCCGAGCTTGAAGAGCTGCAACAAGCGCTCGCGGCTGCCCTGAAGGTCCTTCGTCCCGGCGGCCGCCTCGTGGTCATCTCCTTTCACTCGCTCGAAGACCGCATGGTCAAGCAGTTCATCGCCGCCCAGTCGCGCGAGGTGGTGGACCGCCGTGCGCTGTTTGCCGCGCCCAAGGCGCTGCCACTCAAGGCACTCGAGCGTGTGATGCCCAGTGCCGCCGAGGTCGAGGCCAATCCGCGTGCGCGCAGCGCCGTGATGCGCGTGGCCGAGCGCACGGAGGTCTCGGCATGAGCGCTGTGCAGGGCCGCCCCAAACAAGCTCACATCCCCTCGGGGGGCAGCGAAGCTCACGAAGTGGCAAGCGTGGGGGTCTTCAAATGATCCGGCTCAATCTGGTGGTGCTGTTCGCCGTGCTGGTCAGTGCCTTCTACCTGGTGCACGTGCAGTACGAGTCGCGCCGCCTCTACACCGAGCTGGACCGGGCCACCTCGCGCGCGCACCGGCTCGATGCGGACCACGAACAGCTCATGGTGCAAAAACGCGCCCAGGCCACCCCCGCACGCGTGCAGCAGATTGCCACCCGCCAGTTGCAGATGCGCCCGGTCAATCCCGCCATCACCGAGTACGTGAGCGCGCCGCCGCTGGAGGTCAAGCCATGAGCGCAGCGCCGGGCCGCCCCAAGCAAGCTCACACCCCCTCGGGGGGCAGCGAACCGCGCGCAGCGGGGAGCGTGGGGGTGCAACCATGACCAAAGGTATCGCCTACAGTTCCAGCCCCTTGCTGGCCAGCAAGACGCCGGTCTGGCGCAGCAAGCTCATCGTGGCCGGCCTCGCCGTGGCATTCGTGGGGCTGGCGGGTCGTGCTGCGTATGTGCAGGTGTTTGGCAACGAATTCTTCCAGCGCCAGGGTGAGGTGCGTTTCGCCCGCACGTTGGAGCTGCCGGCCAACCGTGGCCGCGTGCTGGACCGCAACGGTCTCATCCTGGCCACCAGCGTCGTGGCACAGAGTGTCTGGGCCATTCCCGAGGACGTGGACCGCAACCACCCCGGCCTGCGCGAGGCCGCCAAGCTGCTCGAAATTCCGCTGGCCGACCTGAAAAAACGCCTGTCGCAGGAGGACAAGACCTTTGTCTGGGTCAAGCGCCAGGTGGACGAGCCGGTGGCGCTTCAGGTGCAGGCGCTGGGCATCAAGGGTCTGTACCTGCGCAAGGAATACAAGCGCCAGTACCCCGAGGGCGAGGCAGCCGCACACGTGGTGGGCTTCACCAACGTCGAGGATGTCGGGCAGGAGGGGGTCGAACTGGCCTTCAACAAGGCGCTGTCCGGCAAGGCCGGCTCGCGCCGTGTCATCAAGGACCGGCTGGGCCGCGTGGTCGAGGACGTGCGCGACGTGGTACCTCCCGTGGACGGCAAGGACCTGCAGCTGTCCATCGACAGCAAGGTGCAGTTCTTCGCCTACGAGAAGCTGCGCGAAGCGGTTCAGAAACACAAGGCGCGTGCCGGCAGCGTGGTGGTGCTCGACACCCAGACCGGCGAAGTGCTGGCCCTGGCCAACTACCCCAGCTACAACCCCAACCGCCGGCTCAACCTGAGCGGCGAGCAGCTGCGCAACCGCGCATTGACGGACAGCTTCGAACCCGGCTCCACCATGAAGCCCTTCATCGCCACGCTGGCGCTGGACAAGGGCATGGTGCGTCCCGATACGCCGATACAGACCGCGCCCGGCCGCATCACCATCGGTGGCGCCACCATCGGCGACGCACACCCCAACAACGTGCTGACCGTGGCCCAGGTGATCCAGAAATCCAGCAACGTGGGCACGGTCAAGATGGCCATGCAGATGCAGCCGCGCGAGATCTGGGAGGCCTACACCCAGGCCGGTTTCGGCCAGAAACCGCTGCTGCCTTTCCCCGGTGCGGTCAGCGGGCGTCTGCGCGCCTACAAGACCTGGCGTCCCATCGAACAGGCCACCATGAGCTACGGCTACGGCCTGTCGGCTTCGCTGTTCCAGCTCGCGCAGGCCTACAGCGTCTTCGCCCGCGACGGTGAGCTGATCCCGGTGACGCTGCAAAAGAGCGACCAGCCCGTGGCCGGCGTGCGCGTGTTCACCGCCAGGAACACCAGCGCCGTGCGCGAGATGCTGCACATGGCCACCAGCCCCGGTGGCACCGGCACCCGGGCCCAGACCATGGGCTATTCGGTCGGTGGCAAGTCGGGCACCGCGCGCAAGCAGGAAGGCAAGGGCTACGCGGCCAAGAAGTACCGCAGCTTCTTCGTCGGGCTGGCACCTGTCGAGGCGCCGCGCATCGTGGTGGCCGTGATGATCGACGAACCCACCGATGGCCAGTACTACGGCGGCCTGGTGGCCGCACCCGTGTTCAGCGACACGGTGCAGCAGACCCTGCGCATCCTGGGTGTGCAGCCCGACATGAGCGTCAAGCCACAGATCGTGGCCGACGTGGTGGAGGAGTCTTTCTGATGCGCGTGCTGCACGACGCCCCCGCCGCTGCCGCCTGGCTCCAGGGCCAGGGCTGCACGGCGTTGCGCGCCGACAGCCGCCAGGTGCTGGCGGGTGAGGGGTTCATCGCCTGGCCCGGCGCTGCCACCGATGGCCGCCGCTTCGTGCTGCAGGCGCTGGCCAGCGGCGCATCGGCCTGCCTGGTGGAGCGCGAGGGGGTGGAGCCGTTCGGTTTCGACGACACGCGCATCGCCGCCGTGCCGGGCCTCAAGGCGCTCAGCGGCGAGATCGCGTCGCTCTTTCACGCACGCCCCAGCGAGACGCTGGAGCTGGTGGCCTTCACCGGCACCAACGGCAAGACCTCCAGTGCCTGGTGGCTGGCCCAGCTGCTCAACGCCGCGGGCCGGCCCTGTGCGCTGGTCGGCACGCTGGGCATGGGTCGCCCCGGCACCGCCGACTGGACCGTGACCGGCCTCACCACCCCCGACCCCATCAGCCTGCAGGCCGGGTTGCGCCGCTTCGTGGCCGATGGTGTGCGGGCCTGCGCCATCGAGGCCTCGTCCATCGGCCTGGTCGAAGGCCGGCTCAATGGCTGCCGCATTGCGGTCGCAGCCTTCACCAATTTCACCCAGGACCACCTGGACTACCACGGCGACATGTCCAGCTACTGGGCCGCCAAACGCGCGCTGTTCGACTGGGCCGGCCTGCGCACTGCGGTGGTCAACATCGACGATGCCCAGGGCGCTGCACTGGCCACTGAGCTGCGCGACCGTGCCGGTCTGGATCTGTGGACCGTCTCCCGCCACGACGCGGGTGCCCGCCTGCGTGTGGCCGAACACACAACCACCCCCACCGGCATGCGCTTCGCGCTGGCCGAAGGCCCCGCCACCACGGCGGCGGTGGAGCTGCCACTGGTGGGCGAATACAACCTCAGCAACCTGCTGGGCGTGGTGGCATCGGCCCGTGCCCTGGGCGTCCCGCTGGCCGATGCCGTGGCCGCCTGCGCCGCACTGACGCCGGTGCCGGGCCGCATGCAGAGTGCGGCCGCACCGCGCGCCGACCAGCCGCTGGTGCTGGTCGACTACGCCCACACGCCCGATGCGCTCGAGCAGGCCCTGCGCGCGCTGCAACCCCTGGCACGCGCACGCGGTGGCCGGCTGCATGGTGTGGTGGGCTGTGGCGGCGATCGCGACGCCACCAAGCGACCGCTGATGGCCGCCGTGGCCGAGTGCGAGGCCGACGCGGTCTGCCTCACCAGCGACAACCCGCGCAGCGAAGACCCGCTGGCCATCCTGCGCCAGATGGTTGCCGGCCTGCGCCATGCGGCCGCCGTGCGCGTCGAACCCGACCGTGCGCGCGCCATCGCCGGGGTGGTGGCCGCAGCCGCCGCCAGCGACGTGGTGCTCATCGCCGGCAAGGGCCACGAGGACTACCAGGAGATACAGGGGCGCAAGCTGCCGTTCTCCGATGTCGAGCAAGCTGCCGCCGCACTGGCACAGCGGGAGGGCAGGGCATGAAGACCTGGGGCCAGCTGCTGACCGCCTTGCCCGGCGCCCGCGTGGTGGGTGACCCGGTGGCCTTGGCTGCACAACGGGTGCACAGCGACACCCGCAGCCTGCGCGCAGGCGACCTGTTCGTGGCGTTGCGCGGCGAGCGCTTCGACGCCCACGATTTCCTGCCGCAGGCCCAAGCCGCCGGCGCCGTGCTCGCACTGGCTGAGCGAGGCCTCGAGGGTGCCGGTCTGCCCGGTGTGGAGGTGCCCGATGCCCGCTCGGGCCTGGGCCAGCTGGCCGCCGCCTGGCGCGAACAGTTCGACCTGCCATTGATCGCCGTGACCGGCAGCAACGGCAAGACCACCGTGACGCAGATGGTCGCCTCCATCCTGCGCGCCGCGGCGGGTGATGCGGCCTTCTCCACCGAGGGCAACTTCAACAACGATGTCGGCGTTCCGCTGACGCTGCTGCGCCTGAACGCCGCTCACCGCCTTGCGGTGGTGGAGCTGGGCATGAACCACCCGGGCGAGATCGCCGGGCTGGCCCGCATGGCCGCGCCCACGGTGGCACTGGTCAACAACGCCCAGCGTGAGCACCAGGAGTTCATGGCCAGCGTGGAGGCCGTGGCGCGCGAGAACGCCACCGTGTTCGAAGCGCTGGGCGCGCAGGGCACCGCCGTGTTCCCGTCGGACGACGACCACACCGCGCTGTGGCGCAGGCTGGCCGCTGGCCGCCAGGTGCTGACCTTCAGCGACCACGATGTGCACGCCGATGTGTACGGCCAGGGGCGCTGGAGCGGTGTGGCCTGGCAGCTTGAGGCCCGCACACCTCTGGGTGGCCTGCGCACCGAGTTGCACATTGCCGGGCGCCACAACCTGCGCAACGCGCTGGCCGCCGCTGCCTGTGCTGTTGCCGCTGGCGTGCCACTGGCAGCCATCGCCCAGGGGCTGGCGGCATTCGAGCCGGTCAAGGGCCGTTCTCGCACCGTGCCGCTCACGCTGGCCGGGCGCGACGTGGTGCTGGTGGACGACACCTACAACGCCAACCCCGATTCGGTGCGCGCCGCCATCGCCGTGCTGTCCGAGCTCCCGGGGCCGCGAGTGCTGGTGCTGGGCGACATGGGCGAGGTGGGCAACCAGGGCCCGGCCTTTCATGCCGAGGTGCTGGCCTACGCGCAGTCGCGTGGCATCGACCACGTGCTGTGCACGGGCGAACAGTTCGCGCAGGTGGCCCAGGCCCCGGCGCGCCATTTCAACGATTTCGACGCCCTGATCGGGGAAGCGCAAGGGCTGGCCCTCCAGGCCGGCAGCGTGCTGGTCAAGGGTTCGCGCTTCATGCGCATGGAACGCGTCGTTGCCGCCCTGCAGGCCGGCGGCACGCCTTCCCCAGGAGGAGATTCCCATGCTGCTTAGCCTGGCCATGTGGCTGCAGACCCTGTCGCCCGATGCCTTCAGTTTTCTGAGGGTGTTCCAGTACATCACCTTCCGCGCCGTGATGGCGGCGGTCACCGCGCTGCTGCTGGGGCTGGTGGCCGGCCCGTGGTTCATCCGCCGCCTGGCCGCACTCAAGATCGGCCAGCCCATCCGCGAGTACGCGATGCAGACCCACCTGAGCAAGAGCGGTACGCCCACCATGGGCGGCGTGCTGATCCTGTTCGCCATCGCGGTGGCCACGCTGCTGTGGTTCGACCTGTCCAACCGCTTCGTCTGGATCGTGCTGCTGGTCACGTTGGGATTCGGTGCCATAGGCTGGGCGGACGACTGGCGCAAGGTGGTCCACAAGGACCCCGAGGGCATGCGCTCGCGCGAGAAGTACTTCTGGCAATCGGTCATCGGTCTGATCGCAGCGCTCTACCTGCTGTTCAGCATCTCCGAGAGCTCCAACACCCGCGTGATCGAACTGTTCTTCAACTGGGTCAGTTCCGGCTTCAGCGTCGACCTGCCCCCCAAGGCCGGTCTGCTCGTGCCCTTCTTCAAGGAGGTGAGCTACCCGCTGGGCGTGTTCGGCTTCGTCATCCTGACCTACCTGGTCATCGTCGGCTCCAGCAACGCGGTCAACCTGACCGATGGCCTGGACGGCCTGGCCATCATGCCGGTGGTGATGGTGGGCTCTGCCCTGGGTGTGTTCGCCTACGTGACCGGACGTGCCGACTACTCGGGCTACCTGTTCCTGCCGCACATCTCGGGTGCGGGCGAACTGCTGATCTTCTGCGCCGCCATGGCCGGTGCCGGCCTGGCTTTCCTGTGGTTCAACACCCACCCGGCACAGGTCTTCATGGGTGACGTCGGCGCGCTCGCTCTGGGTGGCGCCCTGGGCACCATTGCCGTCATCGTGCGCCAGGAAATCGTGCTGGCCATCATGGGCGGCATCTTTGTGGCCGAGGCGGTGTCGGTGATGCTGCAGGTCACCTGGTTCAAGTACACCAAGCGCCGCTACGGCGAAGGCCGGCGCCTGCTCAAGATGGCACCGCTGCACCACCACTTCGAGAAATCGGGCTGGAAGGAAACCCAGGTCGTGGTGCGCTTCTGGATCATCACCATGCTGTTGTGCCTGGTGGGTCTTTCAACCCTGAAGCTGCGTTGAAACGATGACCCAGACTGTTCGCGCCTACCTGCAAGACCGCCACGTGCTGGTGCTGGGCCTGGGTGACTCCGGCCTGGCGATGGCGCGCTGGTGCGCGCGCGTGGGAGCCAGCGTGACGGTGGTGGACACGCGCGAGGCGCCGCCGCAGGCCGAGGCCTTGCGCGCCGCCGTGCCGGCCGCGCGGCTGCTGCAGGGCGCGCTGGATGCCGCCTTGCTCGACGGCCAGAACTACGCGCTGGTGGCGCGCAGCCCCGGCCTGCCACCGGCGCAATGGAGTGGCCTGGCCGAGGCTGCGCAGGCCGTGGGCATTCCGGTGCTGGGCGAGCTGGACCTGTTCACCCAGGCCCTGCGCGAGATTGACGGCTACGCGCCGAAACTCCTGGGCGTGACGGGCACCAACGGCAAGACCACGGTCACCTCGCTGACCGGCCTGCTGCTGGAGCGTGCGGGCCTGAAGGTGGCCGTCGCCGGCAACATCGCCCCTGCCATGCTGGACAAGCTGGCCGAGTGCCTGGACGCCGACGCGCTGCCCGAGGTGTGGGTGCTCGAGCTCTCCAGTTTCCAGCTGCACGGCGTGCGCGACTTCGAGCCGCTGGCCGCCACCGTGCTCAACCTCACGCAAGACCACCTCGACTGGCACGGCGGCATGGACGCCTACGCGGCCGACAAGGCGCGCATCTTCGGTCAGACCGGTCTGATGCTGCTGAACCGCCAGGACGAGCGCGTGAGCGCGCTGACCCCGCAGCCCGTGGTGCAGCGCGAAGGCAACCGCACGCGCACATTGCCTGCGCGCGAGCACGCCAGCTTCGGCACGGATGTGCCTACCCGCGCCGGCGACTGGGGCCTGGAAACCGTCAACGGCATGACCTGGCTGGTGCGGGCGCAGGCACTCGATGAGACCCGCAAACCCAAACGCGGCGAGCTCTTCGAGGAGGAGGTCTACATGCAGCGGCTGATGCCGGCCGAGGCGCTGCGTATCCGCGGCCGCCACAACGCCAGCAACGCGCTGGCCGCGCTCGCCCTCGCCACCGCCACCGGCGCGCCGCTGGCGCCCATGCTGCACGGTCTGCGTGAGTACCGGGGCGAACCGCACCGCGTGGAGCCGGTGGGCATCGTGAACGGGGTCGAATACTTCGACGATAGCAAGGGCACCAACGTCGGTGCCACGCTGGCCGCCATCGAAGGCCTGGGGGCCGAGCGGCGCCTCGTGGTCATTCTGGGTGGTGATGGCAAGGGGCAGGATTTCACGCCGCTGGCAGCGGCCGTGGCGCGCCACGTGCGCGCCGTGGTGCTGATCGGGCGCGATGCACCGGCCATACGCGAGGCCGTTGCCAGCAGTGGTGTGCCGCAACACGACGCCCCTTCGCTGGAAGACGCCGTGCGCCGCTGTGCCGAACTGGCCCAGAGCGGTGACGCCGTGCTGCTGTCGCCGGCCTGCGCCAGCCTGGACATGTTCCGCAACTACAACCACCGTGCCGAGGTCTTCGTGACGGCGGTGCGCGAAGTCGCCCTTGCGGCCGGGGGGGACATCGAATGAGTCTCGCGCAGACCCTGAGCGGCTGGTTCGGCCGCCGCCGCGGTGAGGCCGAGGTGGGCGAGCTGCCGGTGCGGGTGCAGAGCCGTGCGCATGTGGGTGGCGGCATTGCCCCGGCCCGCCTGTCGGGGGTGGACCAGCCGTTGATCTGGGTGGCCGTGGCGCTGCTGGCCTGGGGTCTGGTGATGGTGTTCTCCGCCTCCATCGCGCTGCCCGACAACCCGCGTTTTGCCCGCTACGAGCAGACGCACTTCGTGGTGCGCCACGGCCTGTCCATGGTGATCGGCCTGATCGCGGCCGGGGTGGTGTTCCAGCTGCCGGTGCGCACCTGGGAAAAGCTCGCGCCCTGGCTGTTCGGTGCCGCGCTGGTGCTGCTGGTGGTGGTGCTGATCCCGTTCATCGGCAAAGGCGTCAACGGTGCACGGCGCTGGATTCCGCTGGGCTTCATGAACTTCCAGCCGTCCGAGCTTGGCAAGTTTGCCGTGCTGCTCTACGCCGCCAGCTACATGGTGCGCAAGATGGAGGTCAAGGAAGAATTCTTCCGCGCCGTCACCCCCATGGCCGTGGCGGTGGGCGTGGTGGGCGTGCTGCTGCTGGCCGAGCCCGACATGGGTGCCTTCATGGTGATCGTGGTGATTGCCATGGGCATCCTGTTCCTGGGCGGCGTCAACGCTCGCATGTTCTTCCTGATCGCGGCCGTGGTGGTGGCGGCCTTCGCGCTCATGATCCTGATGAGCGAATGGCGGCGCGAGCGCATCTTTGCCTACCTTGACCCCTGGAGCGAGGAACACGCGCTGGGCAAGGGCTACCAGCTGTCGCACGCACTGATCGCCATCGGTCGCGGCGAGATCTTCGGCGTCGGTCTGGGCGGCAGCGTCGAGAAGCTGCATTGGCTGCCCGAGGCCCACACCGACTTCCTGCTCGCCGTCATCGGCGAGGAGTTCGGCCTGGTGGGTGTGCTCACGCTGATCGGCCTGTTCATGTGGCTGACCCGTCGCATCATGCACATCGGCCGCCAGGCCATCGCGCTTGACCAGGTGTTTGCGGGCCTGGT
This sequence comes from Synechococcus sp. UW140, assembly GCA_943368755.1. GTDB lineage: Bacteria > Pseudomonadota > Gammaproteobacteria > Burkholderiales > Burkholderiaceae_C > Hydrogenophaga. The sequence continues at coordinate 17,506 of CALRLO020000044.1, forward strand.
GGCGCAGGGTGTGGGGCTGTGGATCGGCTTCCAGGCCTTCATCAACATCGGCGTGAACCTGGGCGCGTTGCCCACCAAGGGCCTCACGCTGCCGCTGATGAGCTACGGCGGCTCGGCCATCCTGATGAACCTCGTCGCGCTCGCGGTGGTGCTGCGCATCGACCACGAGAACCGCGTGCTGATGCGGGGAGGACGGCCATGACGAAATGTGCACTGATCATGGCGGGTGGCACGGGAGGACACATCTTTCCCGGACTGGCCGTGGCCGAAGCCCTGCGCGAGCGCGGCTGGCGCGTTCACTGGCTGGGCGCGCCGGCCAGCATGGAGGCCGAGCTGGTGCCGCCGCGGGGTATCCCGTTCGAGGCGGTGGCGTTTGGTGGTGTGCGCGGCAAGGGCGCCGTCACGCTCGCGCTGCTGCCGCTGCGCCTGCTGCGCGCGTTCTGGCAGAGCCTCCAGGTGGTGCGCCGCGTCAAGCCTGATGTGGTGGTGGGCCTGGGCGGCTACATCACCTTTCCGGGCGGCATGATGGCCACGCTGCTGGGCAAGCCGCTGGTGCTGCACGAACAGAATTCCGTGGCCGGCATGGCCAACAAGGTGCTGGCCGGTGTGGCCGACCGTGTGTTCACCGCATTCCCCAAGGCCATGCCGAAAGGCATATGGGTGGGAAACCCGCTGCGTGTGGCCTTCACGCAGCAGGCCGCGCCAGCCGTGCGTTTCGCGGGCCGCTCCGGGCCGCTGAAGCTGCTGGTGGTGGGCGGCAGCCTGGGCGCGCGTGCGCTCAACGAGGTGGTGCCGCAGGCGCTGGCGCAGCTGCCGGCCGATCAGCGCCCGGTGGTCACGCACCAGAGCGGCGCCAGGCAGATCGACGCGCTGCGCGCCAACTACGCGGCCGCGGGCGTGGAGGCCACGCTGACGCCCTTCATCGAGGACACCGCCAGCGCCTTCGCCGAGGCCGACGTGATCGTCTGCCGTGCCGGCGCGAGCACCGTGACGGAAATCGCCGCCGTGGGCGCGGCCGCCGTGTTCGTACCCTTCCCCGCGGCCGTGGACGACCACCAGACCACCAACGCACGTTTCCTGGTGGATGCGGGCGCGGGTTGGCTGATGCCGCAGGGCGAACTCACCCCCGAGAGCCTGGCGCGGCTGCTGGACGGGCTGGACCGGGCGCAGCTGCTGGACAAGGCCGCGAAGGCCAAGACCTTGGAAAAGACCACCGCCACCCGCGAGGTGGTAGGTGCGTGTGAAGAACTGACCGGAGGAGACGCCGCATGAAACACGCCGTGCGTCACATACATTTTGTCGGCATCGGCGGCTCAGGCATGAGCGGCATCGCCGAAGTGTTGCGCAACCTGGGCTACACCGTCTCGGGGTCCGACCTGTCTGACAGCGCCACGCTGCGCCGCCTGGCCAGCCTGGGCATTGCCACCTACGTGGGCCATGCGACCGCCAACGTGGCCGGCGCCGATGCGGTGGTCACCTCCACCGCGGTGCAGGCCGACAACCCCGAGGTGATCGCAGCGCGCGAGAAAAAGATTCCCGTGGTGCCGCGTGCCCTGATGCTGGCCGAGCTGATGCGCCTGAAGCAAGGCATCGCCATCGCCGGCACCCACGGCAAGACCACTACCACCAGCCTGGTGGCCAGCGTGCTGGCCGAGGCCGGCCTGGACCCGACCTTCGTGATCGGTGGACGCCTGAACAGCGCCGGCGCCAACGCACGGCTGGGGCAGGGCGACCACATCGTGGTCGAGGCCGACGAATCCGACGCCTCCTTCCTGAACCTGCTGCCCATCATGGCCGTTGTCACCAACATCGACGCCGACCACATGGAGACTTACGGCCACGATTTCGGCCGGCTCAAGCAGGCCTTTGTCGACTTCCTGCACCGCATGCCTTTCTACGGCGTGGCCATCCTGTGCACCGACGACGCGGCCATCCGCGAGATCGTGCCCCAGGTGTCCTGCCCGGTGACCAGCTACGGCTTCAACGAAGACGCCGAGGTGCGCGCCGTCAACGTGCGCGCGGTGGCGGGGCAGATGCATTTCACGGTGCAGCGGCGCAACGGCGTGGTGCTGCCCGATCTGGACATCGTGCTCAACCTGGCCGGCGAACACAACGTGCGCAACGCGCTGGCGGCCATCGCGGTGGCGGTGGAACTGGGCGTTCCCGACGAAGCGGTGCAGCGCGCGCTGGCCGGTTTCAAGGGCGTGGGCCGGCGCTTCCAGCGCTACGGCGAGGTGAAGTCGTCCGATGGTGGCCGCTTCACCGTGATCGACGACTACGGTCACCACCCGGTGGAAATGGCCGCCACCCTGGCGGCGGCACGCGGCGCGTTTCCGGGCAGACGCCTGGTGCTGTCGTTTCAGCCGCACCGTTACACCCGCACGCGCGACTGTTTCGAGGATTTCGTGAAGGTGATCGCTGCCGCCGATGCGGTGCTGCTGGCCGAGGTCTACGCCGCTGGCGAGGCCCCCATCGTGGCGGCGGACGGCCGCTCGCTGGCGCGTGCCATCCGCGTGGCCGGGCAGGTCGAGCCGGTGTTTGTGGACGACATCGCAGCCATGCCGCAGGCCATCCTGACCATGGCGCGCGACGGTGACGTGGTGCTCTGCATGGGAGCAGGTTCGATCGGCGGGGTGCCCGCCAAAGTGGTGGAAATCGGAGGACAGGCATGACGGACGTGGCCGCACTGGGCAAAGTGGCCGTACTGATGGGCGGGCGCTCGGCAGAACGCGAGGTCTCGCTGATGTCGGGCACGGGCGTGCTCAAGGCGCTGCGCGCCAAAGGTGTGGACGCCCATGCGTTCGACCCGGCCGAGCGCGACCTGGCCGAACTCAGGCGCGAGGGCTTCGCCCGCTGTTTCATCGCGCTGCATGGCCGCTTTGGTGAAGACGGCACGGTGCAGGGTGCGCTGGAGCTGCTGGGCATCCCCTACACCGGCTCCGGCGTGCTGGCTTCCAGCGTGGCCATGGACAAGGTCATGACCAAACGCATCTGGCTGGCCGAGGGCCTGCCCACACCGCAGTGGCGCGAGGTGGCCAGCGCCGCGGAGACCGAGGCCGCCTTTCGGGCCCTGGGCTCGCCCATGATCGTCAAGCCCGCACGTGAAGGCTCGACCATCGGCCTGACCAAGGTGACCAATGCCGCCCAGTGCGCCCAGGCCTATGCGCTCGCCGCGCAGCACGACCCGCTGGTGCTGTGCGAGCAGTTCATTGCCGGCGACGAAGTCACCTGCCCGGTGCTGGGTACCGGTGCGGATGCCCAGGCGCTGCCGGTGATCCGCATCGTGGCACCCGACGGCAACTACGACTACCAGAACAAGTACTTCACCGACGACACCCAGTACCTCGTGCCCTGCGGCCTGCCCGAAGGCGAGGAGGCCGCCATCCAGGCGCTGGTGCTCAAGTCCTTCCGCACCCTGGGCTGCCGTGGCTGGGGCCGTGCCGACGTGATGATCGACGCCAGGACCCGCAAACCCTACCTGCTGGAAATCAACACCTCCCCCGGCATGACCGGGCATTCGCTGGTTCCCATGTCGGCGCGTGCCGCCGGTCTGGACTACGAAACCCTGTGTGTGGATGTGCTGCGCCGCGCAGCGCTGGACAACGCCTGAACCACACCTGAACCCACCGGCCATGAACACCCGCTCCGACCTGCCCCAAGACGTGCGCCTGATGCAGCTGGCCACGATGGGGCTGGCCGCGCTCTTCGTGCTCATGGGCATCACCAGCCTGATCGTGTGGCTGGCGCGCCACCCGGGCTGGAGCGTGGCCGCCATCCGCGTGCAGGGCGACGTGGCACACCAGAACGTGGTCACGCTGCGCACCCAGCTCTCGCAGCGCATCGTCGGCTCCTTCCTCACGGTGGACCTGAAAGAGGTCAAACGCCTCTTCGAGGCGGTGCCCTGGGTGCGTCATGCGGTGGTGCAGCGCGAATTCCCCAACCGCCTCAAGGTGACGCTGAGCGAACACCGCGCCGCCGCCTGGTGGGGCGAAGCCGGCGAAGGACGCCTGCTGAGTGAGCGCGGCGACGTGTTCGAGGCCAACCCCGACGATGCCGACGCAGACACGCTGGTGGAACTGGCCGGCCCTGACGATCAGGCCGCGCAGGTGCTGGCCATGTACCGCGATGTGGTGCCGCTGCTGGCGCGCCAGCAGCTGGCGCTGCAGCGGCTGGAACTGAGCCCGCGTGGGGGCTGGCGGCTGGAACTGGACAACGGCGCTCCGGTGGAGCTGGGGCGTGGCGAACCGGAGGCGGTGCTGGTGCGGGTGCGGCGTTTTGTCGACACGCTGCCGCAGCTGGCGGGGCGCTATGGGCGTGAACTCGAATCGGCGGACCTGCGCTACCCCAACGGCTACGCGGTGAAGCTGCGCGGCGTGGGCACGGTGGAAGCGGGTCAGGCAACAGGCAACAAAAGGTAATCGGGCAACAACATGGCCAAGGAATACAAGGATCTGGTCGTCGGTCTGGACATCGGCACCTCCAAAATCATGGTGGTGGTGGCCGAGGTCCAGCAGGGCGGCATTCTCAAGCTCGCGGGCCTGGGCGTGGCGCCCAGCCACGGCCTCAAGCGCGGCGTTGTGGTCAACATCGACGCCACGGTGCAGAGCATCCAGCAGGCGCTCAAAGAGGCCGAGCTGATGGCCGACTGCCGCATCGCACGGGTCTACACCGGCATCACCGGCAGCCACATCCGCGGCATCAACTCCAGCGGCATGGTGGCCATCAAGGATCGCGAGGTCATGCCCGCCGACGTGGCCCGCGTGATCGAGACCGCCAAGGCCATCAACATCTCCACCGACCAGCGCCTGCTGCTGGTCGAGCCGCAGGAGTTCGTGATCGACGGCCAGGAGGTCAAGGAACCGATCGGCATGAGCGGCATCCGCCTGGAAGCCAAGGTCCACATCGCCACCGGCGCGCAGAGCGCGGCCGAGAAAATCATCAAGTGCGTGCGCCGCTGCGGCCTGGAGGTCGATCAGCTCATGCTCAACCCGCTGGCCTCCAGCCAGGCGGTGCTGACCGACGACGAGAAAGAACTGGGTGTGGCGCTGGTGGACATCGGCGCCGGCACCACCGATGTGGCCATTTTCGCGGGTGGTGCGATCCGCCACACGGCGGTGATCCCGATCGCGGGCGACCTGATCACCAGCGACATCGCGATGGCGCTGCGCACGCCCACCAAAGACGCTGAGGACATCAAGGTCGAGAGCGGGTGCGCCAAGCAGCTGCTGGCCGACCCCGACCAGCAGGTCGAGGTGCCGGGCCTGGGCGACCGTGGCCCGCGCCTGCTCAGCCGCCAGGCCCTGGCCGGCGTGATCGAGCCGCGCGTGGAAGAGATCTTTGCGCTGGTGCAGCAGAGCATGCGCGAATCGGGCTTCGAAGAGGTGCTGTCCTCCGGCGTGGTCATTACCGGCGGCAGCGCCGTCATGCCGGGCATGGTGGAGCTGGGCGAGGACATCTTCCTCAAGCCCGTGCGCCGCGGCGTGCCCAAGTACCACAGTGCGCTGTCCGACATGGTCGCGCAGCCGCGTGCCTCCACCGTGATGGGCCTGCTCGAAGAGGCCCGCCTGGCCCGCCTGCGCGGCCACAAGGTGGCCCAGAAGGCCGGCTCGGTGCAAGGCGCGCTTGGCCGTGTCAAGGACTGGTTCATGGGGACGTTCTGAATGAACACGCAGTACTGCGCCCTGGCCCCACCCCGATGTCGATGGCGACGAGGAGAAACGGGGCCGCCCGGCTGAACACCGATCACCACATCCAGACGAATTCAACGGCATTACAGGAGAAACACATGAGCATCGAAATGATTGAGGTTGAAGAGTTCAACCAGGGCACGCAGATCAAGGTGATTGGCGTTGGTGGCGGCGGCGGCAACGCGGTCGAGCACATGATCGACTGCGGCGTCCAGGGCGTGGAGTTCGTCTGCGCCAACACCGATGCCCAGGCCCTGTCGCGCAGTGCCGCCCACCGCGTGATCCAGCTCGGCACCACCGGCCTGGGCGCCGGCAGCAAGCCCGACAAGGGGCGCGACGCCGCCGAGCAGGCCGAGGCCGACATCCGCGAAGCCATCGCCGGCTCGCACATGCTGTTCATCACCGCAGGCATGGGCGGTGGCACCGGAACCGGTGCCGCGCCCGTTATCGCGCGCGTGGCCAAGGAAATGGGCATCCTGACCGTGGGCGTTGTCACCAAGCCGTTCGACTGGGAAGGCGGGCGCCGCATGAGCAACGCGGACGCCGGCCTGGCCGAGCTGGAAGCCAACGTCGACTCGCTGATCGTGGTGCTCAACGAGAAGCTGCAGGAGGTGCTGGGCGATGACATCACGCAGGACGAAGCCTTTGCCCACGCCAACGACGTGCTGAAGAACGCGGTCGGCGGCATCGCCGAGATCATCAACGTGCCCGGTCACGTGAACGTCGACTTCGAGGACGTGCGCACCGTGATGGGCGAGCCCGGCAAGGCCATGATGGGAACGGCCCTGGCCAGCGGCCCGGACCGTGCCCGCATCGCCGCCGAGCAGGCCGTGGCCTGCCCGCTGCTCGAAGGCATCGACCTGTCGGGTGCCAAGGGCGTGCTGGTGCTGATCTCGGCCTCCAAGGGCTCGCTGAAGCTGAGCGAATCCAAGCTGGCCATGACCACCATCCGTGCCTTTGCCTCGGAAGACGCACACATCATCTACGGCACCGCCTACGACGACAGCCTGGGCGACGCCATCCGCGTCACCGTGGTGGCCACCGGCCTGTCCCGCCAGGGCGCCGCACGTCGCACCGCGCCGCCGCTGCAGGTGCTGCGCACCGGCACCGACAACGTGCCCTTCAATGTGCCCACGGTCAACAACGCGGTGGGCGGCCCCGGCGTGGGCGCGGCAGCTGGCAACGACTACGGCAGCATGAGCGTGCCCAGCGTCTGGCGCACCAACCGCACCCAGGCCGCGGCCAAGGTGGATGCGCTGTCCTCGGGCGGCATGGACGACTTCGAAATCCCTGCCTTCCTGCGCAAGCAGGCGGACTGATCAGCCCACCCCCGCGCCGCGCCTGGGGGCGCGTCACCCCCTCAAGGGGCAACGCGAGCGGACCGGCAAAGCCGGCTCCGCCGCGTTCCCGGCGGGTGACCCGGTCGCTATGACGGCCATAGGCGTCGTGCAAGGCGGGAAACAGGGCAAAAACGTAAAATCGCCGGGTGTTGCAGCAAAGAACCCTCAAATCCCTGACCCGCGCCGTGGGTGTGGGCCTGCACAGCGGACAGCGCGTGGAGCTGACCCTGCGCCCGGCCGCACCTGACACCGGCATCGTGTTCAGGCGTGTCGATCTGCCCGAGCCGGTGGACATTCCGGTGTCCGCCGCCTCGGTCAGCGATACCCGTCTGGCGTCCACCATCTCGGCCCAGGGGGCCACGGTGCACACCATCGAGCACCTGATGAGCGCCTGCGCCGGCCTGGGGCTGGACAACCTCTACGTGGACATCACGGCCGAGGAAGTGCCCATCCTGGACGGGTCCGCCGCCTCTTTCGTCTACCTGCTGCAGAGCGCGGGCATCGCGCTGCAGGATGCACCCAAGCGGTTCATCCGTGTGTTGCAGCCGGTGGAAATCCGCCAGGGCGAGGGCAAGAACGCCAAATGGGCCCGGCTGGACCCTTACCACGGCTACAAGCTCAGCTTCGAGATCGAGTTCGACCACCCGGCGGTGAACGCCACCGGTCAGCGCGTGGAGTTCGACTTCGGCAGTGGCCAGTACGCACGCGAGATCGCGCGGGCGCGCACCTTCGGTTTCACGCGTGACGTGGAGATGATGCGCGCCAACGGCCTGGCCCTCGGTGGCGGTCTGGACAACGCCATCGTCATGGACGACGTCAAGGTGCTCAACGCCGACGGCCTGCGCTACCAGGACGAGTTCGTCAAGCACAAGATCCTCGACGCCATTGGCGACCTGTACATCGTGGGCAAGCCGCTGCTTGCGGCCTACAGCGCCTACCGCTCGGGCCACGCGCTCAACAACCTGCTGCTGCGCGAGCTGCTCTCGCGTCCCGACGCCTACGAGATCGTGAGCTTCGAGCAGGCCGCCAAGGCGCCAAGGGGCTTTGCCGAGCCCGTTGCGGCATGGTGAGCATGGCCCCCACGCTCATCGCTTCGCCTACCGCTGCCCCCCGGGGGGGCTCGGCCTTGCTTGGGGCGGCCCGGCGCTGCGGCCCCCCATGCTGATCTTCCGCTGGCTGGTCATGCTGCTGCTGTGTGCGGCGGTGGTCTGTTTCGCGTTCTACATCGGCACCGGCCAGGCGCGTTTCCGCCAGTATGGCCTGGTCATCGTCAAATGGACGGTGCTGGCTGCTCTCGCCTTCTTCGCCGTACTGATACTGGAACGGGTGGTCTGATGCCGGCATCGGGCAACCTGCGCAGCATCGTCGCGATGCTGCTGGCGGTGGGGTTCTTTTCCCTCATGGACACCGTGCTCAAGCTGCTGGCAGGCGCCTACCCGTCCATGCAGGTGGCGGCGCTGCGCGGCCTGTGTGCGCTGCCGCTGGTGGTGGTGTACGTGGCCTGGCGCGGCGACGGACGCACGCTGTTCCAGGTGCGCTGGCCGCTGCACCTGCTGCGTGGGGTCATCGGCGTGCTCATGCTCACCATGTTCACCTACGGCCTGCGCGACCTGCCGCTGGCCGAGGCCTACACGCTGTTCTTCATCGCTCCGCTTCTGATCACCGCGCTGTCGGTGCCGGTGCTCAAGGAGAAGGTGCAACGGGTGCACTGGATCGCCATCGGCGTGGGCATGGTGGGTGTGGTGGTGGCGCTGCGGCCCAGTGCTGACGCCTTTTTCACCTGGGGCGCGCTGGCGGTGCTGGTGGCGGCGGCCTGCTACGCGGTGTCTGCCATCGCGGGCCGGCTGCTCTCGCGCACCGATTCCAGCGCCAGCCTGGTGTTCTGGAGCACGGCCATGATGTCGGTGGGTGCCGGTGTGCTGGCGTTGCCAGGCTGGGTGCCGGTGCGTGACGAGCATCTGGGCCTGCTGCTGGCCCTGGCAGCCACCGGTTTTCTGGGACAACTGGCCATCACCGAAGCCTTCCGCCACGGCCAGGCCTCGGCGGTCGCACCGTTCGAGTACAGCGCCCTGGCCTGGGGCCTGGGCCTGGACTGGGTGCTGTGGCAGACCCTGCCAACCGCCCACACGATGGCCGGCGCGGCCATCATCATTGCCAGCGGCCTGTACCTGATACGTCTGGAGCACGGTCGCAACGTGGCGGTTCCGCCGTAAGTTTGCAGTCACTTGCGCTTTTGCGTATCCGCCGTGAGGGCCGAAGGACCGGCGTGCAGGCCCACACCGCCCGGTAAACTGGCGCCCTGAATCCCCTGAAGAAAGCAACTCTTGTTTGTACTGTTCGAAGAGGCCGGCAAGTTCATGACCGGCCGCGTGATGTCCGAGGCCGAAAGCTCGCTGCAGGTGGAGCTGGAGTCGGGCAAACGCGTCAAGGTCAAGGCCGCCAACAGCCTGCTCAAGTTCGACAGGCCTGCGCCGGCCGTGCTGATGCCGGTCGCCCAGCAAATGGCTGCCGGCATCGAGCCCGACCTGGCCTGGGAATTCGCGCCCGAAGAGGAGTTCGGATTCGCCGACCTCGCCCGCGACTACTTCAGCGATCCGCCCAGCGTGGAGCAGCAGGTCGCCGCGCTGCTCAGGCTGGCCGAGGTGCCGCACTACTTCCGCCGCGCCGGCAAGGGGCGTTTTCGCAAGGCACCCGCCGAGATCGTGCAGCAGGCGCTGGCCGCCATCGAAAAGAAAAAGCAGGTCCAGGCGCAGATCGAGGCCTGGGCCGCCGAGCTGGCCGCCGGCCGCTGCCCCGAGCCGGTGCGCGAGCAGCTCTACCGCATCCTCTTCAAGCCCGACAAGAACGGCCCCGAGTACAAGGCCGTGGTCGAGGCCGCACGCCTGAGCCACACGGCGCCACTCGCGCTGCTGGAGCGCTCCGGGGCCATCAGCAACGCCTACCAGTTCCACTGGCAGCGTTTCCTGTTCGACTTCTTCCCCAGGGGCACGGGATTTCCGGCCCTGCAGGCGCCGCCGGTCTCGGCTGACCTGCCCACGGCCACGGTTTCGGCTTTCTCCATCGACGACTCCGCCACCACCGAAATCGACGACGCGCTGTCGGTTCAGGGCCTGGGCAGCGGCACGGTCACACTGGGCATACACATCGCGGCGCCGGGCCTGGCGCTGGCGCCGGATGACGCGCTCGACGCCGTGGCACGCACGCGCCTGTCCACCGTCTACATGCCGGGCCACAAGATCACCATGCTGCCCGACGCCGTGGTGCAGGCCTACACGCTCGAAGCCGGGCGCGACTGCCCGGCGGTGTCGCTGTATGTGCAGTACGACGAGGCCACGCTGGAGGTGCGCGCCAGCGAAACCCGGCTGGAGCGCGTGCCCATTGCACACAACCTGCGCCACGACAAGCTGGACCACATCATCACGGCCGAGTGGCTGGATGGTGCCGACGCCACGCCGGCGCCCGATGGGCTGCTGGCCCTGCGCCCTGAACTGGCCTTCTGCTGGCGCCTGGCGCGCCACCTCAAGGCGCAGCGCGAGGTGGTGCGCGGCAAACCCGAGAACTTCAACCGGCCCGACTACAGCTTCAGGCTGGAGGGTGTGACAGGCGACGAGCCCCAGGGCGAGGAGACCGTGGTCATCGGCACCCGCTCGCGCGGTGCGCCGCTGGACCTCATGGTGGCCGAGGCCATGATCGTGGCCAACAGCACCTGGGGCCAGTGGCTGGCCGAGTGTGGCGTGCCCGGCATCTACCGCAGCCAGGCCAGCCTGGCGCCGGGCATGAAGGTGCGCATGGGGACCAAGGCCTTGCCCCACGCGGGCATTGGCGTCAAGGCCTACGCCTGGAGCACCTCACCGCTGCGCCGCTACACCGACCTGGTGAACCAGTGGCAGATCATTGCCTGCGCACGCCACGGCAAGACCGCCGCGCTGGTGGCGCCCTTCAAACCCAAGGACACGGCCCTGATGGCGGTGGTGAGCGCTTTCGATGCGGCCTACACCGCCTACAACCAGTTCCAGGGTGGCATGGAGCGCTACTGGACGCTCAAACACCTGCAGCAGACCGGCACCACCGAGCTGACCGCCAGCGTGATCAAGGACAACCTGGTGCGTGCCGACCACCTGCCGCTGGTGCTGCAGGTGCTGGGCGCAGAGGGCTTGCCGCGCGGTGCCCATGTGCGTGTGCGCCTGGGCGCTATGGACCTGATCACGCTCGAAATAGGCGGCACCGTGACCGAACGGCTCGACTCCCCGGCCGAGGCGGTGGTCGCAGGCGAAGAGGGGGGCGAGGACGACGAGGAAGACCTGGCCGCGCCGCTGTCCATTGCGGTGGACATGGACACGGGCGACGACGCTGCGGCAAACCCCGATGCCGGCCCTGCGGGTGCCCCGGATAATCCGCAGCCGTGAAATTCCTGCCCGCGCTCAGCACGCTGCAGCTTGCGCTGGGCATCTCGGTGGCCGTGCACGCGGCCCTGCTCACCATCCGCTTCGTGAGCCCCGAGGCCTTCAACCGCGTGTTCAAGGACACGCCGCTGGAGGTCATCCTCGTCAATGCGCGCAGCGAGGAGCGGCCCGAGCTGGCCCAGGCCATCGCCCAGGCCCGCCTGGCCGGTGGCGGCGAGTCCGAGCGTGGGCGCGCCACCTCGCCGCTGCCACCGTCGTCCGAACTGCGCATTGCCGAGCAGATGGAAGAGGAGCAGCGCCGTGTCGAGGCGCTCAAGGAACAGCAGAGCCGCATGCTCGCACAGATCCGCCAGCAGCTCGCCAACTACCCGCTCAACGACCCGCTGTCGCCCCAGGCGCCGCAAGAGGTGGACGAGCGCGAGCAGAAACGCCGCGCGCTGGTCAAGGTGCTGGCCGAGATCGAAAAGCGCATCAACGAAGAGAACGCAAGGCCCAAGAAGCGCTACATCAGCCCCGCCACGCGCGAAGCGGTGTACGCGGTCTACTACGACGCCTTGCGCCGGCGCATCGAAGACCGTGGCACCGCCAACTTTCCCGAGTCGGCTGGTCGAAAGCTCTATGGCGAACTCACCATGGTGATCACCGTCAATTTCGATGGCCGGGTGCTGGCGACCGAAATCGTCGAGACTTCGGGCCAGGGCTTGCTGGACCGCCGGGCCGAGGCCATCGTCAAGAGCATGACCTATGGCCGCTTCACGCCCGCCATGCGCGCCCAGGCCGACCAGATCGTGGTGGTTTCGCGTTTTCGCTTCACGCGCGATGCCACCCTGCAAACACAGATGTCCCGCTAGGGCCTGTTCACACTGTTTTTCCAAGATGCGTTGCGGATCAAAAAGGCCATGCGCAAGGCGCGAAACGCAGCCGGGGTATCCCCCCGGCAAGGCTTCGCAACGCCGCGCATGGCCTTTTTGGCCGCAACCCGAAGGGAATGGGGTGAAAACAGCCCCACTCGTCGTTGAACTCCTAGGCCAGACGCCCAGTCTGGCCGTCGTCGCGCGCCTTGATTGGCGCTGTTTTCACCCCATTCGCACTGGGAAAAACAGTGTGAACAGGCCCTGACCATGGATACGTATGTCGTTATTGGCAACCCGGTTGCCCACAGCAAGTCTCCGCGCATCCACGCGCGTTTTGCCGAACTCACCGGCCAGGCACTGACCTATGGCCGCCTCGAACTGCCCGTGGATGGCTTCGCAGCCGGCGTGGACGCAGCGCGCCGCGACGGACTGCGCGGGGCCAACGTGACCGTGCCCTTCAAGTTCGAGGCCTATGCCTACGCACAGCACCGCAGCGAACGGGCCGAACTGGCCCAGGCCTGCAACACCCTGCGCTTCGACGCTGATGGTGTCCACGCCGACAACACCGATGGCATCGGGCTGGTCAACGACATCCAGCGCAATGCCGGCGTGGCGTTGCGGGGCGCGCGGGTGCTGGTGGTGGGCGCCGGTGGCGGCGCGGCCGGCGTGCTGGGGCCGCTGCTGGCCGAGAGCCCGGCCGAGCTGCTGGTGGTCAACCGCACCGCCGACAAGGCCGTGGCCCTGGCTGCGCGCCATGCCGACTGGGCGCAGCGCCACCACACCGTGGTGCGCGGCGCGGGCCTGGATGCGGTGGACGGTCCGTTTGATGTGGTGGTGAACGCCACCGCCACCAGCATGACAGGTGCCACCATCCCGGT